>CANOVB010000003.1 GCA_947570695.1 uncultured Clostridium sp. | reverse complement strand
CATGAAATATCATTAATGCCACAATTTAAAGGAAAAATATTTATACTAGAAAATTATAATATAGGTATATCAAGATATTTAATAAGTGGAGTTGATGTATGGCTTAATAATCCTAGAAGACCAATGGAAGCATCGGGAACGTCAGGAGAAAAAGCATCAGTAAATGGAGTAGTAAACTTTAGTGTATTAGATGGCTGGTGGTGTGAAGGATATGATGGAACAAATGGATGGACAATAGGAACAAATGCACGATATGATTCTTATGAAGAACAAGACAAAGCAGACAGTAGTAGTTTATATCATACATTAGAAAACAAAATTATACCAGCATATTATAATCAAGATAAAGATGGAGTTTCAAAAGAATGGTTAACATATATGAAAAATTCTATAAAAACTACTGGAGGAAAATATAGCACTTCAAGAATGGTATGCGACTATGTAAATGACTTATATATGCCACTTTGCAATTTAAGAAGAAAGTATTTCGAAGACTTAGGCAAAGTAGGAGAATTTACAGAATGGAAGAAAAATATTAGAAATAATTGGGACAATATAGCGCTTGTTCAAGATAGAAATGTTGATAATGCTAAATTGGTTGCAGGAACACAAATAACAGTAACATGTGAAGTATATTTACCAAATATAGATGAAGCAAATACAGATATTCAAGTATATTTTGGACAATTTTTAGAGAATGGAACAGTTAGAAATGTATATACTACGACAATGAATAAAATATCTGAAAATAAAGAAGAACATAAATATAGTTATGAAGCTGTTTTGGAATTAAAAACTGGTGGGAATTTTGGATATACTTTTAGAGTTATGCCAAAGCATGAAATGCTTTTAGATGCTGAAAATATGAACTTAGTAAAATGGATAACTAAATAATAAATTATATGAAGCTTCCTGAATTTAGCAGGGAGCTTTTTTTATATAATAGGAAAGTGATCTGTCTTACTATTATATAAAGCTTTCAGCAATTTTGTACGAAAAATCTGAGAAATCTTTTGTGCATCGAATATTTCTTAGCTGTGTGAAATAAGCTACAGATGAGTTATTGCAGAGGAAAGACGTGTACAATTCAGTAAAGTTTCGCCTGTTACATATTATTTAGTAAAAATTAGTAAATATAAATTTTTTTATAAAAAATAAAAAAGTACTTTACAAATTAAATTAATGGTGCTATAATTTCACT
Organism: uncultured Clostridium sp.; assembly: GCA_947570695.1. Classification (GTDB taxonomy): domain Bacteria; phylum Bacillota; class Clostridia; order TANB77; family CAG-508; genus Scatovivens. The sequence continues at coordinate 271,009 of CANOVB010000003.1, read as the reverse complement.
CAAGTTAAATATTTTAACTGCAAAATTAATTAAAATCTAAAAAATAAATATTATTCTAATATTTATTTATCCCAATTTTGAAAATTAAATATGTAAAAAATATTTTTTCTTGTGCCCCAACTCGAAAAAAATTAATAGTAAAATTATATGAGATTCATTTTGTTCAGTAAAAAATAGTTTGTTTTATGCCCCTAAAATAATTATTTATAAATAAGGCAGTTTAAAATATTTAACTTAAATTTTTAAAAGGAGGTTAAATGCTAAAAAAATTAATTAGTGTTTGTTTTTTTATAGCACTAATTGTAGTAACATTTATAGCAGGTTATAAAATTGCTATAAGTTACAATTCTTCAAATATTAGCAATTTAGGTGCTAATATTGCAAGATGGTCATTTGAATCTGAAACTTCAGAAAAAATAATAAATTTATCAGAAAGTAAAATTTATCCAGGTTCAAATGGTCAATTTGAAATTGATGTTAATGCAGAAGGATCTGATGTAGAAGTTGAATATGAAATTTTAGTAAGATCGGAAAAAAATATTCCAACTAATATGATTTTTTTTGCAGAAACCAAAAATGGAAAAGGAGGTGTAATAAGTAAAACCCAAGAATATAGCTCATTTACAGAACTAGCAAGTAATGAATTAAAAGGAAAAATTCCTGTAGAAAAAGACAATCAAAAAAGAAAAATAAATGTCTATTGGAATTGGAAATTTAATGAAAATGATACTAGCAGTTTTATAGATGTTCAAGATGCCACTTTAAAATATGATGAAAATCGGAAATTCATCTTTAGAGTGTTATATAGATATAGAAATTCTTGGTAAACAAATAAAATAATTTGTTATATAAATTACCTTACTACGAAATAAATTTTACAAAAGATATAGATACCAATAAAATCCTATAGAACTTTATATATTAAAGCAGAGAGAAAAAGCTCTCTGCTAAGAATAAAATAAAATTATTTTTAGCAGAAAGCTTTTTATTTGTTTAATAAGAAAGAAGTATAGAAATTAATAAAGAAATTTTATACTTATGTAGTAGCAAAGAGACAACTATTAGATAAAGAATTTAATGATATTTGTAAACAAATTGGATGGTATTAATATTAAAATATTGATATACTGATACTGTAACAGTAAAGATTAAAAATATCAGTAATGTTATACATAAACATTTGTTAAAAGGTATTATTAAAATTATGGAGAAATAATGAAAAAAATTGTAAGTAAATTAATAATGTTATTTTTGTTAATGATTTTTTACTTAAAAATATATAGTTTTGCAATGTATTGCGAAAGTTTAAAAAATATACAAATAAGAGCAAATATTGCAGAACCAATTATAAAAATAGAGCCACTACAAGAAACCATATTTTGTAAAATGAATAGTAATAGTGAAAATAAAGAATATATTTTTAGTATAAAAAACTATTATATTAATGAAAATAATATTAAAAGAATAAGTGAGACAGATTTTGATTTTAATTTTGAAGTAACAGTTTCAAATAAACAATTTCCAATTAAATATAAATTATATGATTGTAATACACAAAAGGAAATATTAGATTTTAATGAAAAAATACATATTGAAAAAGATATTGAGTTTGAAAATAAATATAAGTTAGTAATTTTTTGGCAAGAAAAGACAGAAATGGCTAAAAATGCAAATGTGGAAATTATAGTAAAAGCACAAGGAAAATATAATATAAGTAGTAAATTATTAGCATTTTCATTAAGTAAAGATAATATACCGATTTTTTATAGGATAAATAAAAGTGAAGAAAAATATACAAATCAAAATGTTTTATTATCAATAGATACAAATAAACCTGTAAAAGAAGTAGAAGGATTTGAACTTTCTCAAGATAGAAAAAAATTAACGAAAATAGTAGAAAATAATGAGAGTAATGCAATTTTGTTAAAAGATGATTATGAAAATCAGACTATTGTAAATTATACAATAGATAATATTGATAAAATTCCTCCAGAGATTATTGGAATAGAAGAAGGGAAAATTTATAATAGAGAAGTAAATTTAAAATACAGAGATAATACAGGAATAAAAGATATAATTATACTTAATAAGCATAGTAATAATGCTGATATTAATCCATATAAGTTAACAGAGCAAGGAGGATATGAAATTATAGTTATAGACTTAGCAGGTAATAAAACCAGAAAAATAATAAGTATAGTAAATTAATTATGAGAATTTAAGCTTAAAAATCACTAAATTGCAATGCTAGACTTTTAAAACTTTATTTGATATAATAAAATAAGTTTTTAAAAGTAAGAGACTTTTTTAAAAGGAGAAAGCCATGTTATTTGCACATAAAATGAAAACTTATGCATTTGTAGGACCTTCAGGAACAGGAAAAAGCTATAGAGCACAAATGGTAGCAAATGAAAGAGGAATAAATTATATAATAGATGATGGACTTTTAATATGCGGAAATGAAGTATTAGCAGGAATATCTGCAAAAAAAGCTCCAACAAAAATAGAAACAGTAAGAAATGCTTTATTTCAAAATGATGAAAGAAAAAAAGAAATTCAAAATGTTATAAAAAAGAAGAAACCTGAAAGCATATTAATATTAGGAACATCAGATGAAATGGTTAAGAAAATAGCAGAAAATTTAGGATTTGAACCAATTTCAGAAACAATATATATAACAGATGTTGCAACAGAAGAGGAAATGGCAACAGCAAGAAATATAAGAGTAACACAAGGAAAACATGTTATTCCAGTTCCAACTTTTGCAATAAAAAAAGATTTTTCAGGATATTTATTAGATCCACTTCAAATTTTTAAATCAACTGGAAAAGGAAAAGAACCATATATTTCTGAAAAATCAATTATAAGACCTACATTCAGTTATTTAGGAAATTTCAGAATATCAGATACAGTTTTTAAGCAAATTATAGATTATGTTTCAGAAAAAACAGAAGGTGTTAATAAAATATATAGATCAATAGTAAAAAAGCATGGAGAAGGTGCAGATGGTATATATATTTATTTAGAAGTAATTATTGAGTTTGGATACAATATTAATGAAACAATGCAATTATTAAAAAGAAATATAATAAAAGAAATTGAAAAATTGACGGCCATGAATGTATTAAAAATGGAAATAATTGTAAAAGGTGTTAATGTTGTAAAAAAATAAAATATACTAATATTGGAGGAAAAGATGGCTTTTATTGTAGCAATAGATGGACCAGCTGGGAGCGGGAAAGGAACAATAACAAAAAAAGTTGGTAACAAAACAAATCTAATAAGCATAGATACAGGGGCAATGTATAGATGTGTAAGTTTATATATGATAAAAAATAATATAAAACTTGATGAATTAGAAAAAATAGAAGAAATGTTGAAAAAAATAAATATTGAACAAAAAAGTGAAAATGGAATAGATAAATTTTATTTAGATGGTGAAGAGGTTACAACAAAAATAAGAGAAAAAGAAGTAAATGAAATAGTTTCACCAGTATCTAAGCTAGGATTAGTAAGAAAAGCAATGTTAAAACTTCAAAGAAAAATGGCAGAGAATCTAGATATAATAATGGAAGGAAGAGATATTGGAACAAATGTATTTCCCAATGCAGATGTTAAAATCTATCTTGATGCAACAGCAGAAGAAAGAGCAAACAGAAGACTAAAGCAAAATAAAGAAAGTGGGATAAAACAAACTTATGAAGAAATTTTAGAAAATATAAGATTTAGGGATAATACTGATAAAACAAGAGATATAGCACCACTAAAACAAGCTGAAGATGCTATATATATAGATAGTACAGATATGACTATTGAAGAGGTTTCAGAAAAAATAATAAATATAATAAAAGAAAAAAGGGGCTATTAAAATGGAAAAAGTAAAAGAATTTTTCAAAAAAGTCGGTAGAGCAATAGTAAGATTTTTTATTTTTATATATTGTAAAATTGTTTATAGAGTAAAAATAATTGGAAAAGAGAAAATTCCAAAAGAAGGAGCTTTAATATTTTGTGGAAATCATAGAACATATTTAGATCCACCACTAATAGTAGCTACAGCAGGGAGACATATGAGATTTATGGCAAAAGAAGAATTAAAAAAGAATCCTCTTTTTGCGATGTTAGGTGTTATTTTTGAAGGAATATATGTAAAAAGAGATTCAAAAGATATAACAGCAATGAAAGAGGCATTAAAAACTTTAAAATCTGGTGGTTCAATAGGTCTTTTCCCAGAAGGAACAAGAAATGGATTTGATAAAAATGATGGAAAAATAAAAAATGGAGCATCATATTTAGCATTAAAAACAGGTGCAAAAGTAGTTCCAATAGGAATAGTAGGAACTGCAAAACCATTTTCAAAAAATGCAATAATTTATGGAGATGCAATAGACTTTTCAGAATATACAAAAGAAAAGAAAATTGAAAAAGAAGATGAAGATAAAGCAAGTGAGAAAATAAAAGAAGAAATTTTGAAATTATCAGCTACAGAGATTTAAAGTTATAAAATATGAAAAGATAAATCCCAAAATTCTAGTTAAATCACCTAAAAGAATATATTTATAAAAAGAAAAAAATGAAGACTAAGATAGATTTTGTAATTCCATAGGTAAATGGTAATGACCCTAAATGGAGAGAAGAAAGGAAAAAATATAGTTTAGGAATTAAAGTTAATGAAAAACACTATAGAGATTGGGATAATTTACAATATTGGTTTAGAGGGGGAGAAAAGTTTGCACTATTTGTAAATAAAATTCATTTTATTACAGAAGGTCATTTACCTAATTGGTTAAATTTAAAACATCCTAAATTAAATATAGTAAAACATTCAGATTATATGCCAAAAGAATACTTACCAGTTTTTAGTCCAAACCTAATAGAATTGAATTTGCATAGAATAAAAGATTTAGAAGAATATTTCGTCTATTTTAATGATGATACTTTTTTAACAAATTATATTAATGAAGATTATTTTTTTATTAATGGAAAGGCAGTGAATAATATAGAAGAATCTTTTATAATGTCAAAATATCCTTATGATACATTTCCGCACATTTTATTAAATGATATTAGTATTATAAATAAAAATTTTAGTAAAAAAGCTTTTAAAGGAAGAATAAGAAAAAATCAAATAGAATATTTTACAGGATTTTATAATAATCATCTAGCAAATCCGTTTAAAAAGTCAATAATAAAACAAATATGGAAAAAAGAAGAAAAAAATTTAGATAAAGCAAGTTATAATAAATTTAGAACTGTTTATGATTTGTCATAATACCTATTTAAATATTGGCAAATTGCAAGTAAAAAATGCAATTATTACTAATAAAGAATTAGGAAATTTTTTTATGATAGATGATGAAAATATAGGCAAAATTGTAGAAGCAATAAAATTAAAAAAATATAAGCAAATATGTATAAATGAAACAGATAAAGAATGTAATTTTGAAAAAAATAAAAAATTAATACAAAACGCTTTTCAAGAGATTTTACCAAATAAATCGAAATTTGAAATTTAATAATGTTTACTGAAAATAGGTTTTATTTAAGCAAATATAGAATTATATTTGTCCAGATAGAACCTATTTTTTATATTTAATTATTAAAAAGATAATAAAAAATATGCATATAAGTAAAAGAAACAAAATCGAAATTTAAATAGTATGTATTAAAATTATAAAATAGAAATGTTAAAAATGCATTACAAAAGTGCAAAATATATTGCATACATGAAATGCGTATGCTATTATAAGTATAGGTAATTAATATATGAAAAAGTATTAGTAATGGAAGAGCATAAAAAAATATACTGCTCCAGATTTGCAATTAGGAGAAATTATGGACTTTTTTATAATAGCAGCAAGTAGTAGCGTTGTAAAGTAGTATCAAGTTAGAAATAAGAAAAACTTGAAAAAAGAATAAATTGTACTTGAAAAAGCAAAAATCTTTGTTTATAATAAAAATATAAATAAAGAAGAAAAAGGAAAAATAAAAAATGCATAAACATAGAACGCTTGCGAGAGTACACACACACACACACACACACACACAAGTAGAATTTTAGAAGAAGAAAAAAGAGTAGTAAAAAACTACTCTAAAAATAGCGTAAATAAAAACAAGTCTTTATTAGCAGAAGAATAATTTTGCTTAAGTAAAGGCTTATTTTTTATTGCTAGTTTTTGAGAAACATTTGAAAGGAGGGATAGATTTGAAAGAAACATTAAATTATGTAAAGGCAGATTTGAAAATAGGACCGATTGTAGATAAATATGCAAATGCTGAACTTTGGAGTCCAAGTTAAACTAAGTTGTTATAGATTTCTAAAAAAGAATAAATTGTACTTGAAAAAGTAAAAATCTTTGTTTATAATAAAAATATAAATAAAGAAGCAAAGGAAGAAATAAAAATGCGAAGCTTAAAAACCTTGCGAGAGCATACACACACAAGTAGAATTTTAGAAGAAGAAAAAAGAGTAGTAAAAAACTGCTCTAAAAATATTGTAAATAAAAATAAGTCTTTATTAACAGAAAAATAATTCTGTTTAATAAAGGCTTATTTTTATTTTATATAAGAGTAAAGAAAGGAGGATATAAAATGGATATTAACAAAATATATGATAAACCAGAATTAAAATTAGGCGTAATAGTAAAAGAAGTAAAAGAACTTTTTGCAGCTTCGTAAATTTATAAAAAATAATATTATTAGGAGAAAAAATTGGAAGAACTAATTAGTGTAATTGTTCCTGTATATAATGTAGATGTTTTCTTAAATAAGTGTATAAAAACAATAGTAAATCAAACATATAAAAACTTAGAAATAATTCTTGTAGATGATGGCTCTACAGATAATTCTGGAAAAATATGTGATACTTGGAAAAATGAAGATAAGCGAATAATAGTAATTCATAAAAAAAATGAAGGACTAAGTGCTACAAGAAATATTGGAGTAGAGAAATCCATAGGGAAATATATTGTTTTTGTAGATAGTGATGATTATTTAGAATTAGATATGATAGAAAACTTATATAAAGATATGATAAAAAACAACACTGGAATCACTGCTTGTGGAATAATTTCTGAAAATTTTTATAAGAAAAATTTAAAATTTTGTGAAAATGATTATATAGCTGATTCAGAAGAAATGATTAAAAGAATGCTGTTAAAGAATGATATTCATATTGGAGTTTGGGCAAAAATCTATAAAAGAGAATTATTTGATAATATAAAATTTCCAGTAGGGAAAATTAATGAAGATTTAGCAATAACATATATGTTATTCGATAAAGCAAAAAAGATAAGTCATATAAAACTGGCTGGGTATCATTATATGCAAAGAGCAGGGAGTATTGGATCTTCTAAAGTAACCAGAAAAAATTTAACTATTATATATTATAAAGAGGATATTTTAAATTTTGTTGAAAAGAAATATCCAAATTTGAAAGAAGAAGCAGAAATATTTTTAATTGAGTCATTAAATAAATTTTCTTTAATATATAAAAAAAGTAAATTAAAAAATGAATATAAAGAATTAAAGCTAAAATTAAAAAAATATAAAAAAAGAATATTAGAAAATTCAAAAATGAAAATTAGTACAAAAATTAAAAGTTTAAGAATTATTTTTTTAGGAATATAGTAAAATGAAAAACTTTAAAACCCTTGTAAGAGTACACACAAAAGTAGAAATTTAAAAGAAGAAAAAAGAGTAGTAAAAAACTACTCTAAAAATAGTGCAAATAGAAATAAGTCTTTTTCAAGCAAATATATGATTATATTTGTTTAAAGAAGACTTATTTTTGCATTTTTATCAAAAAATAGATAAAGAAGAAGGGAGTAAATATAGTATGGATAATAGAAACAAAGAAAAGTACAATATACCGGATATGAAATTAGGAGTATTAATGGAAGAAACAATAACAATAGCAGATTCTGGACTTTTTTAGTTAAAAATGAATAAAAAGTAGACATTTTTGTCTACTTTTTGTTCATTTTAGGCTAATTACGGGTTATTTTTACCAAAGTTGCATATTATAAAAATATATAGTAGAATACAGGTGTTATAGCAAAATTAAGTATGAGGTAAGAAAAATTGGACAAGTTAATTAGTGTAATTGTGCCAGTTTATAATGTAGAAAAGTTTTTAGATAAATGTATTTCTAGCATTGTAAACCAGACTTATAAGAATTTAGAAATAATTTTAATTGATGATGGTTCAACAGATGAATCAGTCCAAATATGTGATAAATGGCAAGAAAAAGATAATAGGGTAAGATTAACTCATAAAGAAAATACTGGAGTAAGTGATACTAGAAATATTGGATTAGAAAAGACAACTGGAGAATATATATGCTTTGTAGATAGTGATGACTATATAGAACCAGATTATATAGAAAATTTATATAAAAGTTTAACAGAAAATAATGCAGATATTGCTAGTTGTGGACATATAGCAGAAGCTTATAGTAATAGTGTAATATTATTTTCTAATTCAAACTTTGTAGCAGATACAGAAGAAACTTTAAAAAGGTTATTTTTGAGAAATGATGTTTTTCCAGTTCTATGGGGAAAACTTTACAAGAAAGAGTTATTTGATGGTATAAGATTTCCAGATGGTAAAATTCATGAAGACATTGCAACTGTATATAAAGTACTTGCTAAATCTAAAATAACTACTCACATAGATAAACCTGGATATCATTATATACAAAGACATGGAAGCATCATGCATAAAGAATTTTCAAAAGAGAGATTAATTGTAATTGACTTTTTAGAAGAGTTATTAGAGTTTATAGAAAAAGAATATCCAAATTTAATGGAATATGCGGAAGAATTTTTTATAAGGCAATTAAATAGACATGTTATATTATGCAAAGAAAATAAGATGAAAGCTGATTGCAAAAATATAAAAATAAAGTTAAGAGAGTATATTCCTAGAATTTTAAAAAATAAAAAAATGACTTTTTATTTTAAAGCAAGGAGCGTGTTTTTAGCATATTTATATTGATATTTTAAACTTGATTATTAAAAAAACATGTTATAAAATGATGTTGTTATATCAAAAGGAGAAAGAAAATGAGCGAAAAAATAGACTTTGTAATTGCTTATGTTGATGAAGAAGATGCTGAATGGTTATTAGATAGAGAAGATTATTTATTTGGACTTGATAAGTTATATGATTCAAATGAAAGACATAAAAATTATGAAATTTTACAATATTGGTTCAGAGGAGTAGAAAAATTTGCCCCATTTGTAAATAAAATACATTTTATTACACCAGGTAAATTGCCAAAATGGTTAAACGTAAATCATCCTAAATTAAATATAGTAAAACATTCAGATTATATATCACCAGTTTTTTTACCAACATTTTGTCTTAATCCTGTAGAATTAAATATGCATAGGATAAAAGAGCTAGAAGAGCACTTTGTATATTTTAATTCTGATATGTTTTTAACCAAGTCAGTAAAAGAAAATGACTATTTTGTTAATGGTAAACCAGTAGATAGAGCTATAGAAAATCCGATAACTTCATGTGACCCTTATGATATGTTTCCACATATTTATTTGAATTGTGTAGGAGTAATAAATAGACATTTTAATAAAAAAGATTGCATAGAACAAAATAAAAAAATATGGTATTCATCTAAAATTGGAAAAAAGGGAGTAGAACAAAATAAGAATTTAAATTCTTATAATATGTTCTTAGGATTTTATAATTATAATCTTCCACAAAGTTTTAAAAAATCGATATTAGAAGAAGCATGGAAAAAAGAGGAAATGATTCTAGGTGAGACTACTAGTCATAAATTTAGAACTATATATGATGTAAATCAATATATATTTAGATATTGGCAGTTTGCAAAAGGGGAGATTGAAGTTTCGAAAAAGCCTTTAGGCAAGGCTTTTAAAATAGATGATAATACAATAGGTGATATCGTAGAAGCAATAGAAAAACAAAAGTATAGGCAGATATGTATAAATGATAATAATAAACTTAAAAATTTTGAAAAAAATAAAAAGAAAATACAAAAGGCTTTTGAAAGTATTTTGCCAGATAAATCAAAATTTGAATTATAACTTTTAGGAGGATGTATGGAGCAAATTAAATGGGGCTTAATTGGATGTGGAGATGTAGTAGAATATAAAAGCGGTGAAGCTTTTAATTCTACTGAAAATAGCTCTATTTATGCTATTATGAGAAGAAGTCTTGAAAAAGCAGAAGCTTCTGCTAAAAAGTGGAATGCAAAAAAATGGTATGATAATATAGATGATATATTAAATGATAATGAGGTTAATGCTATTTATATTGCTACACCCCCAGGATTACATTATGAGCAAGCAATTAAATGTTGTAGAGCAAAAAAACCAACATATATAGAAAAACCTTTTGCCAGAAATTATAGTGAAGCAATTCAAATTACAAAAATGTTTGAAGAAGCTAATGTCCCACTTTATGTAGCACATTATAGTAGAGCACTTCCTAAATTTATGAAAGTTAAAGAAATTATAGAAGAAGGACAAATTGGCAAAATTTGTGAGGTGGATTTTAGATTAGATAGAACATATAACAAAGAAAAGATTCGACAAAATGAATGGAGATATAATGTAGAAATTTCAGGTGGAGGAAAATTTTATGATATTGCTCCACATGCCATAGATTTAATGGTGTATTTATTAGGAAATTTTACTGAAATTTATGGAATTGCTAAGAACAATAATAATGAATACGATGTAGAAGATTTAGTTGTTATGTCATTTAAAACATGTAAAGGAATACTTGGAACAGCTAATTTTAATTTATTATCAACAAATAAAAATGATAGAATGGTAATATATGGTACAAAAGGTAAAATTGAATTTTCAGTTCATGAGAAAAGTGATATTTTTGTTTTTACAGATGAAGGATTAGATATTGTATCAGCAGATAATCCAATAGTAATACAGGAAAGAATGATACAAGATGTTGTCAAATCATTATTAACGGGAAATAATTTAAATATATGCTTAGCAAAAGAGGCTTTAGAAACTTATAGAATAATGGACAAGGTATTAGAAGAATACTATAATGGTAGAAGTGACGAATTTTGGAATAGGAAGGATACATGGAATAAAAATCATTAAGAGGTAAAATAATGAGAGAGAAAATTGATTTTGTAATTACTTATGTTGATGGCAATGATCCAGAATGGTTAGCAGAAAGAAATAAATATTTATTTGGAGTAGATAAATTAACTGATACAATAGAAAGATATAGAAATTGGGAAAATTTACAATATTGGTTTAGAGGAATAGAAAAATTTGCACCATTTGTAAATAAAATACATTTTATTACTTCAAGTAGAGTTCCCGAGTGGTTAAATATGAACAATCCTAAATTAAACGTTGTAAGACATTCTGATTATATTCCAGAAGAGTATTTACCAACATTTAGCTCAATTCCGATAGAATTAAATTTGCATAGATTGGAAGATTTACGGAGAAAATTTTGTATTATTTAATGATGATATGTTTTTAATAAATCATGTAAAAGAGGAAGACTTTTTTATTAATGGAAAACCAGTAGATACTGCAATGGAAACTGTAATAGAGAAGGAAAATCAATTTAATATATTTTCTCATATTTTTTTAAATTGTATTTCTGTAATAAATAAAAATTTTGATAAGAAAGCTTGTATTAAAAAATATAAAGAAAAATGGAAAGCATTAGAAAATGGAGAAAATGGATTAAAAGAAAATGAAAGATTGGAATCTTTTGAAGATTTTTTAGGATTTAATATTTATCATCTTACGCAAAGTTATAAAAAAACTACTTTTATAGAAACTTGGGAAAAAGAGAAAAAATATTTAGGTGAAGTAAGTAGCCATAAATTTAGGTCTATATATGATGTTTGCCAATATGTATTTAGATATTGGCAAATAGCAAAAGGAAACTTTGAAATAAGAAAAGATGAAGCAGGAATGGCTTTTATGATAGATGATAATAGTATAGATGAAATTGTAGAAACTATAAAAAGTCAAAAATATAAACAAATATGTATGAATGATAATAGAGATATTAAAGATTTCGAAGTGAAAAAGAAAGCTATTCAGGATGCTTTTGAAAGTATTTTGCCAGAAAAATCATCTTTTGAAATTTAAAGAATTTATTATTGACAAATAATATAATAAGGTATAAAAATATATTAATAAAATAAAAAGGAAAAATAAAAATGCATAAACTTAAAACCGTTGCAGGAGTACACACACATACACAAGTAGAAATTTAAGAGAAGAAAAAAGAGTAGTAAAAAACTACTCTAAAAATAATGGAATAAATAATTTAAAAAAGATTTTTATTAGAATAAATCTATTCTAATAAAAGTCTTTTTATATTATAGGAAATTGATTCGCAATTCCTGTAATAAAATCTTCGCAAAATTTGTACACAATTTTACTATGTAAAATTGGCGCAATAACATTTCTTATCTGTAGCAAATGAAATGATTAAAGATCCATTAATTATTGCAAACAAATTAAATTGGACAAATTAGTATCTATAATTTGGCATTTAATGCTCTCCAATTTTGTTTTATTGAAAGGAGGTGAGGAATATGGAAGGAAATGAAAAGATGCACTATTTAGAGCCAGATTTAAAATTGGGCATGATAATAAATAAAGAAGTAAGAGTTGGAGCTACAAGTGTCGCTCCAGTATAAAAGGGGTAGGAGATAATGAAATACAAAATAGCAGATTTAATAATTGAATATGAACCAAAATATAATCTTTTAAAAGAACATTCAGAAAAATATATGGTTAATGCTGAAGGTAATCTTACAGATATATCTATTAATATTACAGATAAAAAAATAGAAGAATTAAAATTAATTTGTGAAGATGAACCAGAAGAAAATTTAACTATTGAGGAAACTATAGAATATGTACATGTAGGTAATAAATTTAGCAGTAATCTGATAGATTGCAAGGGATGTGTTTTACATGCTTCAGCAATAGTAATTAATAATGAAGCATATTTGTTTTCAGCAGAATCAGGAATAGGAAAATCAACTCATACAGGTTTATGGCTTAAATATTTTAAAGACACAAATCCATATATTTTAAATGCAGATAAACCAGCAATAAGAATATTTGATGAAGGAATATATGTATATGGAACGCCATTTACTGGAAATGTAAATATTAGTGAAAATAAGAAAGTAAAATTAAAAGCAATTACTTTTTTAGTACAAGCAAAAACAAATAAAATAACAAGGTTAAATAAAATAGAAGCAATAGAAACATTTTTTAGTTTAACAAATCATATATTAGAAAAAGAGAAACTGCTTAAAATTTGGGACACTATAGAAATAATTGCAGACAAAATTCCAATGTATAAATTAGAATGCAATATAAGTGAAGAAGCAGCAAGATTGTCTTATGAAACAATGAAAAAATGATAAATAGTAAAAAATAAATCAGTATTTAGGAGAAAAAATGGATGAATTAATTAGCATAATTATACCAGTTTATAATGTTGAAAAGTTTTTAGATAAGTGCATAAATTCAATAGTAAATCAGACTTATAAAAATTTAGAAATAATAATAATAGATGATGGCTCAACAGATAACTCTGGAAAAATGTGTGAGGCTTGGAAAATTAAAGATAATCGAATAAAAGTAATTCATCAACAAAATTTTGGGGCAGGACATGCAAGAAATGTTGGAATAGAAGCATCAACTGGAAAATGGATATTTTTTGTAGATAGTGATGATTATTTAAAATTAGAAATAATAGAGTTATTATATAAAAATGCAATAAAAACTAGTTCAGATGTTTCAAGCTCTGGATATATTGTAAAAATGTTTCAAGATGAAATCATTAAGTATAACAAAGAAAATTATGTAGTAAATTCAGAAGAAGCATTAAGAAAGATGTTAGTAGGAGAAGGTATAAGCACATTTGTTTGTGATAAATTATATAAAAAGGAATTATTTGAAACCATAAAGTTTCCAGAAGGAAAAAATAGGGAAAGAATTGCTGTTTTATATAAACTATTTGACAAAGCTTCAAAAATAAGTCATATAAGTGAAGCTGGATATTATTATGTGCAGAGAAATGGAAGTTTATCACATGCTGAATTTACTAGTGAAAGATTAACAAATGGAATAGAATTTTTAGAAGAGATGCTAAATTTTATATGTGAAAAATATTCAAAATTGCAAAATGAAGCTGAAGCTTATTTTACTACACAGTTACATATAGCAATTATTAACTGTTATAAAAACAATGCTAAAGAAGTGTACAAAGATTTAAAAAGTAAGTTAAAAAGTTATATGAAAAGAATTCTAAAAAATCCAAAAATAAAATTTAGAAAGAAAGTAAAAAGTATATTTTTAGCATATTTTGAAGGAAGTAAATTTTTAAAAGAAAATTAAAAAAGAAAAGGAAACAAAAAATGAAAAGCTTAAAACCATTGCAAGAATACACACACAAGTAGAATTTTAAAAGAAGAAAAGAGAGTAGAAAAAACTACTCTAAAAATAATGCAAATAAAAAAGGAGGTGATAAAATGGAGGAAAACATGAAAACAGGCTATATAGAACCAGATTTAAAACTAGGTATGATAATGAACAGAAATAAGAGTTGGGGCTTCATGTGTAGGACCAAAATAATATAAGTAAAAAATACATAAAACTAAATTTTTTGAGTTGACAAGATTATGTAAATAGTATATAATTATATGGTTAAATTTGCAATTTAGTAAATTTAACCATTTTTTATATTCTAATAAATTTATCATAGCATGATAAATTCATATAGAAGATAAGTATGACAGAAATTAGATTTTGTAAAAGTTTGTGCTTTGCATAAAATCTTAGTTCTGGTTTTTTATGTAAAATTAAGAAATAAAAGGGGTAATAAAAATGAACAACCAAAAGATTAGAAATGTAGCAATAATTGCACACGTTGACCATGGAAAAACAACATTAGTAGATGCGATGCTTAAACAAAGTGGTATATTTAGAAGTAATGAACAAGTGGCAGAAAGAGTTATGGACTCTAATGACTTAGAAAAAGAAAGAGGAATCACAATTCTTTCAAAAAATACAGCAGTTCATTATAAAGATATAAAAATAAATATAGTTGATACACCAGGGCATGCTGATTTTGGTGGAGAAGTTGAACGTGTTTTAAAAATGGTTGATGGAGTTGTTCTATTAGTTGATGCCTTTGAAGGAGCAATGCCTCAAACAAGAGAAGTTTTAAAGAAATCTTTAGCATTAAATTTAAAACCGATTGTAGTTATAAATAAAATAGATAGACCAGGAGCACAACCATTAAAAGTTGTTGATGATGTTTTAGAATTATTTATAGAACTTGGAGCAAATGATGATCAATTAGAATTCCCAGTAGTATATGCTTCTGGAAAACAAGGAACTGCAACACTAGATTTAAACGTGCCAGGTGAAGACTTAAAATGTTTGTTTGAAACTATAGTAAATGAAATTGATCCACCAGATTGTGATATGGATGGAACAATGCAAATGTTAGTTTCAAATATTGATTATGATGATTATATTGGTAGAATATCTATAGGAAGAGTAGAAAGAGGAGCTATAGATTTAAATATGCCAGTTGCTATTTGTAAAAATGAAGATAAAATAATAAATGCAAGAGTAGCAAAATTATATGTTTATGATGGATTAAAAAGAATTGAAGTTGAACATGCAGAAGCAGGAGATATAGTTGCATTGTCAGGTGTTGCTGATATTAATATTGGTGATACTATATGTGATTATAATAATCCAGAAAAAATACCATTTGTTGATATTGATGAACCTACAGTGTCTATGACATTTAGTGTTAATAATGGACCTTTTGCAGGAAAAGAAGGAAAATTTATTACTTCAAGACATATTAGAGACAGATTATTTAAAGAGTTAGATAGAAATGTTAGTTTAAGAGTAAAAGAAACAGCTTCTCCAGATTCATTTGAAGTTTCAGGAAGAGGAGAATTACATTTATCAGTTTTAATTGAAACAATGAGAAGAGAAGGATTTGAACTTTTAGTTTCAAGACCAAAAGTTATATTTAAAGAAATTGATGGAGTAAAATGTGAGCCTATTGAAAGACTTGTTGTTAATGTTCCAGATGATTGTGTTGGGAATGTTATAGAAAAATTAGGTAGAAGAAAAGCTGAAATGATTAACATGGAACCAGCAGAAGCAGGACATACAAAAATTGAATTTAAAATTCCAGCAAGAGGAATTATTGGATATAGAACAGAGTTTTTAACAGATACAAAAGGCGAAGGAACAATGAATCATATATTTGATAGTTATGAAGAATATAAAGGAGATATACAAGCAAGAGTAAGAGGTACAATAGTAGCATTTGAAAATGGAAAATCTATTACATATGGTTTATATAATGCTCAAGATAAAGGTGAATTATTTATAGGACCAGGTGTTGAAGTTTATGAGGGGATGATAGTTGGATTAAATTCAAGAGGAGAAGATTTGGCTATAAATGTATGTAAAGAAAAACACTTAACAAATACTAGAGCTTCTGGATCAGATGAAGCATTACGTTTAGTTCCACCAATTCAAATGTCTTTAGAGAAAGCTATTGAATTTATACAAGATGATGAACTTGTTGAAGTAACACCAGAAAGTATTAGATTAAGAAAGAAAATATTAAACAACAAAGACAGAGAAAGAGCAGCAAGAGCAGGAAAAGAATAGAATAAAATAAATAATAAAACCTTAAAATTAAAGTAATTTAAAAGTAGGTTTTAAAGGAAAATAAAGATCCGCTTTAAAGATATTTTAGAGCGGATTTAAAAAAGAAGGTAATAAAATGTTTAATATAGAAGAATTTGAAATTGTAAAAAAAGATGCACTAGAAAACCATATTCCAATTATAATGGATGATACTTTGGAGGTATTAAAGGATATATTAGAAAAAGAAAAACCTAAACGTATATTAGAAATTGGAACAGCTGTTGGATATTCAGCTTCATGTTTTGCAAGATTTACTAATGATTGTGTTATTGATACAATAGAACTTGATGAAGAAAGAGGCAAAGAAGCTATAGAAAATGTAAAAAAAATAGGAGTTTCTGATAGAATTAATATAATGATAGGAGATGCAGTTGATGTTTTGCCTACTCTTGATTTAACTTATGATATAGTATTTATAGATGCTGCTAAAAGTAAATATTCAATATTTTTAGAACATGGATTAAGATTGGTAAAGAATAATGGAATTATTTTAGCAGATAATGTTTTATATAAAGGATATGTTATGAGTGATTATAATAAACATAAGCAAAGAACTGCAGTAAGACATTTAAGAGAATATATAAAAGAAGTTACAGAAAATCCAAACTTAGAAACAGAAATTTTAGAAGTGGGAGATGGATTAGCAGTAACTAAAGTAAGAAAAAATTAGAAAAGTCGCCAGTGAACATCACCGGCGACTTTCTGGCTAACTTTAGCCAAACTTAAAGGTATAAGCAGCATCTAAATTAAACAGTCTCTCCAGGAAAGTAGCCGTAGATGCACAGTGCCCGCCGCTTAACGTTGAAGGCGATGAACGCCCTGCCGTTGAGATTGCAGAAAGGCACGATTTTGCCGTCCACCAGATACTGGAACTTTTCGGGATTCTGGGAGAAGAACTGAAAGGGCTTTGAAAAATCGCTGTCGGAACCGATTTCTACACGGAGCAACCGGCTAACTTTGGCGAAGTTTTCAAGGTACTGCTTAGTATCGTGGGGAATTTTTTCACCCTTGATACTTCTCGCTGCCGTGATGTTTTCGAGATCTCTAACCATGGAAATACCTCCTAATTTGGGATAAAATAAATTATAACATGAATTTGACATAAAGTCAATCAAAAGGCGGAAAATTGGGGCAAAATGAACTTAAAATTTAAAACTTTAGTTATAAAAGAAAGTAAGCTTAATTTTTAATAACATAATTGACTAAAATTAAATATTATAATAAAATACCTAAAAAGTAATATATTAGATTGTATAATAGGATAAAAGAAATTTAGTATAAAATTTCTGAAAGTTTTATTTAAATAGAAAGCACAGAACAATTTTATATTAAATAAAAAGAATAATTTTGTTTTAAAAAGGAAGGAATGCTTATGAAAATAGAAGAAAACGAGCAATATGTTACGTGCCTTATAATGGCTGCTGGAAAAGGTACAAGAATGAAATCTAACAAATCAAAATTAGTTCATAAAATATATGATAAGGAATTAGTAAAAAGAGTTGCTGATATCGCTAAAGATATTGGTTCTGACGAAATTATTACAGTTGTTGGACATTTAAAAGAGCAAGTGCAAGAAGTTCTAGGAGATTCAGTGAAATATGCTGTGCAAGAAGAACTTTTGGGAACAGGTCATGCTGTAATGCAAGCTACTAGTTATTTAGAAGGGAAGAAAGGAAAAGTAGTAATTTTATATGGAGATGTTCCTTTAATAAGAAAACAAACTTTAGAAAGTTTAATATCTAAAAGTATAAAAAATAAAGAATATGCTACTCTTTTAACTGCAATTTATGATAATCCAACTGGATATGGTAGAATTTTACGTGATGAAGGTGGAAATATAAAAGCAATTATAGAAGAAAAAGACGCAAATATGACTGAAAAAGAAATAAAAGAAATTAATTCAGGAATATATTGTTTTGATATTGAAGAACTGCTATCAGCATTAAAACTAATTAAGCCAAATAATGTTCAAGGCGAATATTACTTAACTGATGTTATAAAAATAATGAATGATAAAGGATTAAAAACAGGTGCTGTTATTGTTGAAGATAATACAGAAATTCTTGGTGTTAATGATAGAGCTCAATTAGAACTTTTAACTAGAGTTTTAAGAATGAGAATAAATGCACAGCAAATGAAAAATGGAGTTACAATAGAAGATGTAAACTCTACATATATACATGATGATGTTAAAATTGGATTAGATACAGTAATTCATCCAAATACAACAATAAAAAGCGGAGTTGTAATTGGTGATAATTGTGAAATAGGACCTAATGCATATATAAGAGAAGGTTGTGAAATTGGAAATAATGTAAAAATTGGAAATTTTGTAGAACTTAAAAAAGTAAAAATTGGAGATAGAACAAAAGTGCCACATTTTATATATTTAGGAGATACTGAAATTGGAAATGATGGAAATATAGGATGTGGTACAATAACTTGTAATTATGATGGTAAAAATAAACATCAAACTAAAATTGGTGATAGAGCATTTATTGGTTCAAATGTTAATTTAGTTGCTCCAGTTACTTTAGGCGATGATGTTTTAATAGCAGCAGGTTCTACTATAACAGAAGATGTTCCATCTAATAATATGGGAATAGCAAGAGAAAGACAAGTAAATAAAATAAGGAAAAATAAATAAAATATTGGTGAAATAAAGAACAAAAGATATGTTTTTACGACAAATTTATGGTATAGATTTGTGTGTGAATTTTGCTAAAATCTTTATATTATAAGAATTGCAAGGTAATTTCCTATAATATAAAAAAGTGGGTAACTATAACTTACCCACATTTTATCTTATTAAAAATAATTAGATATTTAGGGGAAAATATGAATAAAAAAAGTAAAAGTGAATTTATAGTAGAAAATAGATTTAAAATATCAATTATATTAGTTATAGTTTTTAGTTTAATTGGAATTTTAAGAAATTATTTAAAAGAAGGAATAACAATATTAAATGTAATTAATAATTTTTGGTGGAATATTAAATTTTTTGCTTTAATTTTAATAACTTATGAATTACTTTTTTTACTTACAAATAAAGTTAAGAAAACCTCTTTGATAGGAGCTTTAACCATAGCATTTTCAAGTGGAGTTTTACTTAATTTTACATGTATAGAAACTTTAATAATTGGAGAATTTATTGTAGTTTTATTAGAGAAGCTTATTGGAAATAAAAATACAAAAGCGAAAATTTTGATAGCGGGTTTAATTATTTTAAGTATGATATTATATAGTTTTACTTCTCCAAACTTTTCAGTAGCTTTTGGATATGTATTTTTAGCATTAATTATTTGGATATTATTTAAGAATAAAATTTTAAAAGACAAGCTTTCTTTAAAAATATTAATAGTAATAACTATAATTTGTGCCATTTTGGTTACGATTATTTCAATAAATATAGAAAATGATAGTAGTAAACAAGTAGAAGTTTATAAAAATGGAATAGCGAGTACTTTTAATTATTTATACAATATATTATTACCATTTAATAATTTGCCAAGTAAAGAGTTATATGGAGGAATAATTTCATTATATCCATTACCAATGTTACTTGCTTTATATTATTTATTTAATAAAGACGATAATACTGAATTTTTATTACCATTAACTATAGTATGTGTTTTAGAAACAGTATTTATAACTTCTGGTTTTCCAGAAATTATAGAAAGATTAACACTATTTTCAAAAGTTGATTCTTTAGCTTGTGCTTTAGCTATTAATTTTTCAAATTTATTAATTCTTTTCTATTTTTTAGAAAATATAAAAGGAAAATTATTTAAATTTAAAAATACAATAAGAATAACAATAGTTTTAATTTGCATGTTAATATTTGTAGAAAGACCAATAGCATTTAGCAGTTTGAAATTTTTATATTTAATTGTAGCAGAGCTTTGTTTATTAGTGTTTTTATTTTTAAATTATGATGATAAAAAATATAAAAAGGTATTTTTATTTTTCTTATTAGTTACAACACTAATTGGTGGAATTTCAATTTTATTTACTATATAATAAAAAAGAGCAAAAGAGGACATTAAGAGAATTGCAAAAGGCAAAACTAAATGAAAATGTCCTCGTTTTTTTCTTATGTCAATTTTACATAGTAAAACTGTGTGCAAGTTTTGGAGAAGCCATTATATTTCCAACAAAGAAATATTTACAAATTAAACAAATTTAAATACTTTGTGAAAGTTTTGTGTAAAATGTGGAATATGTGTAAAAAGCTTTGACAAAAGGAATTGCTGTGATATAATGTGCGTATCAAAAGCAAATGAGAATGAAAAGATAAAGGAGTTTTTAGATGAAAAAGGTATTGTTAATTGGAGCAGATGGAATGCTTGGAGGAGAACTAAGAGAAAGATTAGAGAAAAAATATGATGTAACAGGAACAACACTACAAACATTAGATATATGTAATAGAGAGGCTGTTTTAAATAAAGTAAGAGAAGTAAAACCTTATTATGTTATAAACTGTGCAGCATATACAAATGTTGATGGTTGTGAAGTAAATTATGATTTAGCAAATAGAGTAAATGGCTTAGCATTAGAAAATATTGCAGATGCAACTAAAGAAAACGATAGTACTCTTATTCATATTAGTACAGATTATGTATTTGATGGAAAATTAGATGTATCAAAAATATATACTGAAGATATGAATCCAGCTCCAGTTAGTGCTTATGGAAAAACAAAACTAGTCGGAGAGATAAATGCTGCAAAAGCAGAAAAATATTATATATTAAGAACAGCTTGGCTTTACGGTTTAGGAGGAAAAAATTTTGTTAAAACAATGCTTAAACTTTCAGAAACACATGACGAATTAAAAGTAGTATCAGATCAACATGGAAGTCCAACTTCTACAACTACTTTATGTGAGATAATAGAACAAATTATGGAAAAAGAACCAGAGTATGGTGTATATCATTCAACAAATGGAGGTTTTACAACATGGTATGATTTTACAGTTAAAATAATGGAATTAGCAGGAAGAAAAACTAAAGTATATCCTGTAACTTCAGAAGAATATAAACAAATGAATCCTGCTTCATCAGATAGGCCAAAAAATAGTCAATTAGCAAAAGATAAATTAAAAAATATAGGGATAGTTCCAAGCAAATGGGAAGATGCTTTGGCAGTATATTTAAAAGAAGAATTAAAATAAGTTATTAATAAGCATATTTTTATAAATGATAAAAAAGTGTAAAATGGGGAGGAAGAAAAAATGAAAGGAATTATTTTAGCAGGAGGTAGTGCTACAAGACTTTATCCAGTAACATTAGCTGTTTCAAAACAAATGTTACCAGTATATGATAAACCAATGATATATTATCCGTTATCAACTTTAATGATGGCAGGAATTAAAGAAGTTTTAATTATATCAACACCTGTACATTTACCAGCATTTCAAAGTTTATTAGGAGACGGTTCTAAACTTGGAATGAAATTTGAATATAAAATTCAAGAAAAGCCAGTTGGTTTAGCAGATGCTTTTGTATTAGGTAGAGATTTTATCGGAGATGATAATGTTGCTTTAATATTAGGAGATAACATGATTTATGGCTCAAGAATAGAAAGAGTTTTAAAAGCAGCAAGCAATTTAAAAGAGGGTGGAATAATATTTGGATATCATGTTGCAGATCCAACATCTTATGGAGTTGTTGAAATAGATGCAAGTGGAAAAGCAATATCAATAGAAGAAAAGCCAGAAAAACCAAAATCAGATTTTGCAGTTCCAGGAATTTATTTTTATGATAATGATGTTGTAAAAATAGCAAGAGAAATAAAACCTTCTGCTAGAGGAGAATTGGAAATAACAGATATAAATAGAATATATATGGAAAAAGGAAAACTACAAGTTATACCATTAGGAAATGGATATGCTTGGTTTGATACAGGATCAGCAGATAGATTATCAGATGCATCTGATTTTGTTAAAGCAATAGAATTAAGACAAGGAGTTCAGATTGCTTGTTTAGAAGAAATTGCATACAGAAATAATTGGATAACTAAAGAACAAGTATTAGTAGAAGCAGAAAAATACAAAAAAACGGAATATGGAAAATATTTAAAGAGAATAACTGAAAAAGATTATGATCAATACAAAGCAATTTATGAAAGCAACTTATTTATTGAATAGTGTCCAATATGGGACGTTTGGTTGAGACTGTTAAATTTTAAAATTTCTACAGTCTCAGTATGTATTGGAAATTTTTGACAATTAACAAACACGAGTTTATTAAAGATACTTTACAATTATATAGTTCAATTTAGCTTATAAATGAGAATTGATTTTACAGTTAAACCTTGAAAAACAAAATGATATTTGATATAAGTATTAATGAAATATATAAATAAAAAGGAGTTATAAAATGGGAAAATTTACAAGAATTGATACTTCAATAGAAGGAGTTTATATAATTGAGCCAACAGTTTTTGGAGACAATAGAGGTTACTTTATGGAAACATTTAGTAAACCAGATTTTGCTGAAATTGGAATTACAAATGAATTTGTACAAGATAATCAATCAAAATCAAAAAAAGGTGTTTTAAGAGGATTACATTTCCAAAAAGAAAATACTCAAGGAAAACTTGTTAGATGTATAAAAGGTGAAGTATTTGATGTTGCAGTAGACTTAAGACCAGGAAGCAAAACTTATGGTAAATGGGAAGGTGTTATACTTTCAGAAGAGAACAAAAAAATGTTTATGATACCAAGAGGATTTGCACATGGATTTTTAGTTTTGTCAGATGAAGCAGAATTTAGCTATAAATGTGATGATGTATATAATCATAGTGCAGAGGGCGGATTAAAATGGAATGATCCAGAAATAGGAATTGTATGGCCAGAAGTTCCAGGAATGAAACCAGAAGAGTATTTAACATCTGAAAAAGATGCACTATGGCCAACCTTAGAGGAATTAAAAAATACAGATTTATTTAAAAATTTAAAATAATTTAATTTTGATAATTATTGTACTTATTAATAAAAAAGCTAAACTTTTTATTTTGATAAGATAATTAGCCTAGATATTATGGCTTTTTTAGAAAATATAAATAGAAAAGGATGAATAGAATGAAAAATATTTTAGTAACAGGTGCTGCAGGTTTTATAGGAGCAAATTTTGCAGAATTAATGGTAAAAAAATATGAAGGAAAATATAATATTATTGTATATGATAAATTAACTTATGCAGGTAATATTCATAATTTGGATAGCATAAAAGATAAAATAACATTTGTACAAGGAGATATTTGTGATTTTGAATTTGTAAAAGAAACATATAAAAAATATAATATAGATGCAATAGTTCATTTTGCTGCAGAATCTCATGTTGATAATAGTATAAAAACACCATTTATATTTACGCAAACAAATGTAATAGGAACTCATACATTATTAGAAGCTGCAAAACAAATTTGGGGAGAAGGTAGTAGCAATAAATTTGTACATGTATCAACAGATGAAGTATATGGAACACTTGGAGAAACAGGATATTTTACAGAAACTTCTCCAATAAAACCAAATAGTCCATATTCAGCTTCAAAAGCTTCTTCAGATTTAATTGCACTTGCATATAGTGAAACTTATAAAATGAATGTTAGTGTAACAAACTGTTCAAATAATTATGGACCATATCAACATCATGAAAAATTAATTCCTCACATGATTTCTTTAGCTATGCAAGATAAACAATTACCAGTTTATGGTGAAGGCTTAAATATTAGAGATTGGTTATATGTAGAAGATCATTGCGAAGCTATTGATATAATATTACATGAAGGTAAAAAAGGTGAGAGATATAATATTGGTGGACATAATGAAAAGAGAAATATAGAAATAGTTAAACTAATATTAGAAAGACTTGGAAAACCTGAAAGTTTAATTTCTTATGTTGAAGACAGAAAAGGTCATGACTATAGATATGCAATAGATCCAACTAAATTAAAAGATGAATTTGGATGGGCACCAAAAACAATGTTTAAAGATGGAATAGTAAAAACAATAGATTGGTATTTAGCACATCCAGAATATTTAATGAAATAAAAATAAAGCTTCTTATTCTTAAATAAGAAGCTTTATTTTTTAGTCCTTTTTACTTTTTATATTTTCTTGAAAAAATTATTATATAGTGATAAAATGTAAATGTAAATTTTAAGGAAAAAGTAGAGAAGATAATAAAAATAACTTTGTTATTTTATATAATAAATGTTTAATAAATAATATGAGGTAAAAAAAGTTGGAAAAAATAAAAAAACTAAGTAAATATAGAAATGTAATTTTGCCAATATTAGATATAATATGTATTGCAGTGGCTTATTTGGTCGGAGTACCTTTAGTTTCTGATACTAATATATATTATATTTCACACTATTATTCATATAGAGTTTTTTGGACTATAATTGTATCTACTATAGTATATCAAGTTGTATTTTGGATATCTAAAAGTTATAAAAGTATTATTAGATATGAAGAAGGAAAAGATTATTTAAGATATTTTTTATTATGTATAATTTCATCACTTATTGTTTGTATAATAAGAGAAATATTTTTATTAGATATTGCATCTCCAAAACTTACAATTTTAGCAGGAATTTTTATAGGCTTTTTAATGGTTTCATATAGAATAATTGTAAGATATATTCTTGTAAATGACTTAGTAAATAGAGAAATAAATGTAAAAACAGAAAACAGACAAAATATACTTATTATTGGATCTGGAAATGCAGCCCATGAAATAATAAAAACAATAAAAACACGTATGAAAGAACTGTATAATATAATAGGTATTATAGATGATAATAAAAGAAGATTAAATTATACAGTTTCAGGTGTTGAGATAATCGGAAATAGAAATGATATAGTTAAAATCTGTAAAGAAAATAAAATTGATTTAATATTTTTTTCAATAGCAAATATAGATAATGAAAATAAAAAACAAATTTTAAATATTTGCCAATCTACTTCTGCTAAAGTTAGAATACTTCCAGGAATAAATGAAATTATCAAAGATAAAAAGTTATTTGGAAATTTAAGAGATGTAGAGATTGAAGATATTTTAGGAAGAGACCCAGTTAAATTAGATAATGAAAATATAGAAAATTTGATTAGAGAAAAAGTTGTATTAGTTACAGGTGCTGGAGGTTCTATTGGTTCTGAGCTTTGTAGACAGATTATAAAATTTAATCCTCAAAAATTAGTTATGTTAGATATTTATGAGAATTCATTATATGATATTGAACTAGAATTAAAATCAAAATATCCTAAAATAGAAATTGATGCAATAATAGGAAGTGTAAGAGACAGGAAAAGATTAGATCAAGTTTTTGAAAAGTATAATCCATATTTAGTTTTTCATGCAGCAGCTCATAAACATGTGCCATTAATGGAGAATAGCCCACTAGAGGCTATAAAAAATAATGTTTTTGGTACATATAATGTTGTAGATGCTTGTGATAAATATAATGTAAAAAGATTTATACTAATATCAACAGATAAAGCTGTAAATCCAACAAACATAATGGGAGCAACTAAAAGGCTTTGTGAAATGATAGTACAAGCTAAAAACAAGGAAAGTAAAACAGAATATGCTGCAGTACGTTTTGGCAATGTCCTTGGAAGTAATGGATCAGTAGTACCTTTATTTAAAAAACAAATATCTGAAGGTGGACCAGTCACTGTTACACATAAAGAAATAACAAGATTTTTTATGACTATTCCAGAAGCTGTTGAACTTGTGCTTCAGGCAATGACTTATGCAAATGGTGGAGAAATATTTGTTTTAGATATGGGAGAACCAGTAAAAATATATGATTTGGCAGTAAGTCTAATTAAATTATCTGGGTTTATTCCAAATAAAGATATAAAAATTGAGATAACTGGATTAAGACCAGGAGAAAAGTTATATGAGGAACTTTTAATGGGAGAAGAAGGCTTGCAAAAAACAGCACATAATAAAATATTTGTCGCAGAGCCAATAGATATAACTTTAAAAGATATTGATAAAAAGCTTGATAAATTTAAAGAATTATTGGAAAAAGAATGTATTGAAATAGGAGATATAAAAAATACAATGAAACAAGTAGTTCCAACATATAAAGAAGAAAATTTATAAGGTGAATATAATTTAAAAAAGTTATATGTTAAAAAATATTATGGGAGGAATTTATGAAAAAGATATATTTAGCATCTCCAAAGATGTCAAAAGAAAAATATGAGGAAAAATTTGTACAAGAAGCATTTGATACAAATTGGTTATCTACAGTTGGAGAAAACATAACAAAATTTGAAGATCAAGTAAAAGAATATGTAGGAATAGAAAATGCAGTTGCATTATCTAGCGGAACGTCTGCAATACATTTGGGATTAAAAGCTTTAGAAGTAAAAAAAGATGATATAGTATTTGTTTCAGATTTAACATTTTCAGCAAGTGTAAATCCTATAATTTATGAAAATGCAACACCAGTTTTTATAGATTCTGAACCAGAAACATGGAATATGAGTCCAAAGGCCTTAGAAAAAGCTTTTGAAAAATACAATCCAAAAGCTGTAGTAGTAGTTCATTTATACGGAAGAGCTACAAGAATGGAAGAAATAGTAAGAATTTGTGAGAAACACAATGTACCAATTATTGAAGATGCAGCAGAAGGGTTAGGTACAATTTATAAAGGAAAATTTTTAGGAACTTATGGAAAATGTGCAGCATTTTCTTTTAATGGAAATAAAATAATAACTACAACATCAGGAGGAATGCTAGTTTCAAATAATGAAGATATAGTAAAAAAAGCAAAATTTTGGTCAACTCAAAGTAAAGAACCTGTTAGATATTATCAACACAAAGAAATTGGATATAATTACAGAATGAGTAATGTTTTGGCAGGAATTGGTAGAGGTCAAATGATGGTAATTGAAGAAAGAATTGCCAAAAAAAATGAAATATTTAATAAATATAAAGAAGCTTTTAAAAATATTAATGATATAGATATGATGCCAGAAAATAAAGATGAAAGATCAAATACTTGGCTTTCTTGTATGACAATAAAAGATGGTTCAAAAGTAAAACCTATTGATATAATAGAAACATTAGAAAAGGAAAATGTTGAATCAAGACATATTTGGAAACCAATGCATTTACAACCAATTTTTGAAAAATATGATTTCATAAATCATAATGAATCAGGAATAAGTGTTGGAGAGGATTTATTTAACAGAGGAATTTGTTTGCCTTCTGATACAAATATGACTGCTGAAGAGCAAGATGAAATTATAAATATAATATTAAAAATTTTTAAATAAATATTTTATAGAATAAATATTAATGAGATATGTATATAACATAAAAATAAAAAGCACTTTTACTAAAATATTTAATAGAATGAATGTATAATGAAAAGGAGAGATTATGAAAATAAGAGATATCTTAATTATTATATTAGTTTTAATTTTAGTTTTGATAGGAATTTTTACATTTAATAGTATAAATTCAAAAAAAGCTAGTTTGCAAAAGCCAGAAAATGAAATAGATGATATGGTAAATTATGATGGATACCAAGAAGGAAATGCTCCAGAAAGTGAATCCGGAAGATCTGTTGATAAAGTTATGATAGATATAGTTCCAGGTACATTAACAAATGCAGGAGCAACATTTAAAATAATTGATAAGAATGAAATACCATATAGTTGGGCTCAAGGCTGTCAATTACAAATAAAAAAAGAGAACAAATGGACAGATATAATAGGAAGAATAGATAACAATATGAATTCTGAATTAACTGAATTAGAAGATGATGAAAATAATATGTTTTCAGATCCTTTACCTTTAGAATTAGATGAAAATAATACTGCAGAAGAAGTAATAGATTGGACTAAAGACTATGGAAATCTAAATCCAGGAATTTACAGAATATGTAAAATATTATATGATAATGGAGTTTTAGTTGCATATTCAAATGAATTTGAGATAAAATAATAATTTAATAAAACAAATATAAGTTTTGATATGTAAAATTTTGAGGAAAAAATATGTATAAAAAATATGTAAAAAGATTATTAGATATTATAATAAGTTTGCTTGGACTAATTATTCTTTCTCCAGTTATATTAATAGTTGCCATATTAGTTAGACTAAAGCTTGGCTCTCCTGTAATATTTAAACAAGAAAGACCAGGAAAAAATGAGAAAATATTTAATTTATATAAATTTAGAAGCATGTCTGATAAAAGAGATGAAAATGGTAATTTACTTCCAGAGGGAGAAAGACTAACAAAATTTGGAAAAATATTGAGAGCAACAAGTCTTGATGAGTTACCTGAACTTATTAATATTTTAAAAGGTGAGATGAGCTTGGTAGGGCCAAGACCGTTATTGGTTGAGTATTTAGAAATATATACTGAAGACCAAAAACATAGACATGATGTTAGACCAGGTTTAACAGGACTTGCACAAATAAACGGTAGAAATGAAACAACTTGGGAAAAAAGATTTGAGTATGATTTAGAATACGTAAATAATATTACTTTTTTTAATGATTTAAAAATATTTTTGATAACTTTTTTGAAAGTTTTTAGAGAAGAAGGTGTTGCACAAGGCGAAAAAGTTACAATGAAATCATTAATATCAGAAAAGAGTTTGAAAACTCCATATTTTTTAGTTAGTGAACAAGAATTGTTAAATAATATAAATAATTTTAAAGAAGCATTTGATGAAACATGGGAAAATTATAAAATTGCATATTCTATAAAAACTAATTCATTACCTTGGATTATTAAGTATATGAATAAAAAAAATATAATTGCAGAAGTTGTTTCAGATGAGGAATATGAACTTGCAATAAAATGTGGATACACTAATCAAAATATAATATTTAATGGTCCAATAAAAACTAATAAACAGTTAGAAAAAGCTTTAAAGAATGGTTCTATTGTAAATATAGATTCTAGTCATGAGCTTGAGTTTATAAAAAATGGTAAATTCAAAATTAATGAAAATATTGGAATAAGAGTAAATATAGATACAAGTATTTTTGATGAAAAAGATATAGATTATAGAGAAGATGGATTTAGATTTGGATTTTGTGTAGAAAATGGGGAATTTGAAAAAGTATTAAATACTTTAAAAGAATTATATCCATCTAATAAGATTGGACTCCATGTGCATGTAAATTCAATAACTAGAAGTGTAAATGCATATAAAGTGATTTCAAAATATGTAGCAAGTATTATTCGAAAATACAAATTAAATCTTTCATATATAGATTTTGGTGGAGGTTTTTTTGGAGGAGTTCCAGGAAAACCAACTGCTAAAGATTACATTATGGAAATAAAAAAAGAATTAATAGATGTAGTAGATCCTAAAGAGACTACTTTGATTGTTGAACCTGGTTCAGCAATTATAGGATCAGCTTTTGATTTTTGTACATCAGTTATAGATGTGAAAGATACAATATTATCAAGAATTGTAACAACAGATGGAAGTAGAATAAATATAGATCCATTATGGTTAAAAAGTAAATATCAATTTTCATTAAAGGATGAAAATTGTAAAGGCGTATCAAATAGAAATAAACTAGAAAAGCAAATAATTTGTGGATATACATGTATGGATCATGATAGAATAATGACTCTTGAGGATAAACCAGAATTAAAAATTAATGATAAAATAATATATCATAAGGTCGGAAATTATACAGTAACAATGGGAGGACTATTTATTAGATATTTCCCAAATGTTTATATAAAAATGGTTAATGGAAAAATAGATAAAATACGTAATAGAATTTCTGTGGAAGATTATTATAATATACAATCTTAAAACTTGAGAGGATAAAATATATGAGTAAAAAGGTATTAGTTTTAGGTGCAACTGGAAATTTGGGAGCATATTCTGCAATAGCCCTAAAAAAGGCGGGGGTTGATGTAATTGCTTCAGGCAAAAGAAAAAGTGACAATAATTTTTTTGAAGATAATGGAATTAAATATTTTTCAGCAGATATTACAGATAGTAAATCATTAGATGTATTTTTAAATGAAAAAATTGATATTGTTGTTAATTTTGCAGGAGAACTTCCTTCACGCTGTGAATTTAATCCACAACTTTTAATACGCTCTATTACAGAAGGCACAATGAATGTTTTAGAATTAATAAGAAAAGTTGGCGCTAAAAAGATTATATTTCCCACAACTCCTTATGATTTATTTCACCTTCACGAAACAGGAATTCCTATGAAACCAGATGAAAAAAGATCATATCCTGCAACAGGAGACCATAGTATATATGCAATCGCAAAAAATGCAGCAGTAGATTTAATTGAGAATTATCATAATGAATATGGAATATCTCGTTTTATTTTAAGATTTTTTACTATTTATCAATATCATCCAAATGCATACCATTATGCAGATGGAAAAATGAGAATGATGCCATATAGAATGTTAATGAATAGAGCTGAAAATGGATTACCAATAAGCATATTTGGAAATCCAAATAGAGTTAAAGAAATGGTTTATATTAAAGATTTTGTAAAAGTTGTTGTAAATGCTGCCAAATCTGAGCTTGAAGGTGGATTTTATAATATTGGTTCACCAGAGAGAGTATCATTAGATGAAATGATTCATGGAATTGTTGAAGTATTTTCACCAGAAAATAATAAATCTCAAATTACTTACGACTCTTCAAAACCAGATACTTTACAATCAATGTTAGATTGGTCAAAAACTAAAAAAGAATTAGATTATAATCCAGAATATACTTATATAAAAATGTTAAAAGATTTTAAAAAAGAAATGAAGGACGAGCCATTTGCGCAGCTTTGGGGAACAGGAAAGTATTATGATGATTTATATAAAGATAAAATATAATATTAAGGAGTTTTTATGAAAAATAATGTATTGTTTTGTAGTGCAGGAAGAAGAGTAAAACTAATAGAAGATTTTAAAAAGACTATAGGAGAAAATGGGAAAGTAATAGCTGTTGATGGATCAAATTTAGCCCCAGCCTTATATGTAGCAGATAAATCATATATAGTTCCTAAAATATATGATGAAAATTATATTGATGAAATAATTAGTATTTGTAAAAAAGAAGAAATTAAGATTGTTTGTACGCTAATTGATCCAGAAATTAAAATATTAGCAGATAATAAAGAAAAATTTATGGAACTTGGAATTTTAGTTATGGTGCCATCTAGCAAAACTGCAGCGTTGTGTTTTGATAAATTTAAGATGTACAAGTTCTTAAAAGAAAATAATATACCAACACCAATAACTTATGGTAGTATTGAAGAATTTGAAAATAACCAAGATGGAATTACATTTCCTGTATTTGTAAAACCAAGAACAGGAAGTGGGAGTGTTGGAGCAAGAACTGTAAAAGATCAAGAGACTTTAAAAGAATTGTTTGCTGAAGATGAAACTTTAATAATTCAAGAATTAATGAATGAATTAGACTTAGATGCAGATGTTTATGTTGATACAATAACAAATGAGGTAATAAGTACTTTCTTGAAAAATAAACTAGAACGAAAAATTGGTGGAGCGAATAAAACAGTTTCATTTAGAGATGATGAATTAAGTAATTTCATTAAAGAAATTGTTTCTAAGTTTGAATTTTGTGGAACAATAAATATGGATTTTTTTAAAAAGGACGGAAAATATTATTTAAGTGAAGTGAATCCTAGATTTGGTGGAGGATATATACACACTTATGAAGCTGGAGTTGACTTTATAAAATATTTAATAAATAATTCGAATGGTGAAAAGAACTCTCCTGAAATTGGTAATTATGAAGAAGGATCTGTAATGATGATGTATGATAATATTGTTTTTGTAGAACCAAATAAATTAAAATAAGGAGAACTAATAATGAAAAAAAAGATACTTATTATATCTAATTTTACAGGTTTACCAAGTGAAAATAGTAATAGTAGATTTATTTATATAATGAATTTAATAGATAAAGAAAAGTTTGATGTAGAATTAATAGCACCAAGTTTTTGCCATGAAAAAAAAGTTCAAAGAGAAAATAACTTGGAGAATAATACAAAAGATTATAAGATAACTTTAATAAATGAACCTGGATATAAGAAAAATGTATCTTTAAAAAGATTTTATAGTCATTATAAATTTGCTAAAAATGTAAAAAAATATTTAGAAACAGTAGATAAGCCATATATTATATATTGTGCTGTTCCTTCTTTAGATGTTGCAAAAGTAGCAGGAGAATACGCTAAAAAAAATAATATAAGATTTATATTAGATATACAAGATTTATGGCCAGAAGCATTTAAAATGGTATTTAATATTCCTATAATTAGTAACTTAATATTTAAGCCAATGGAAATAATGGCAAATAATATATATAAAAAGGCGGATGATTTAATTGCTGTTTCTGAAACTTATTTAACAAGAGGAACAAAAATAAATAAGAATTGTAAAAATAAATTAAGTGTATTTTTAGGAACAGAACTTGAAAAATTTGATAATGCAAAAAAACAATTTGAAATAGTACCATTTGATGATGTAATAAGAATAGCTTATATTGGAACTTTAGGACATAGTTATGATATAAAATGTGTAATAGATGCTATAAAAATATTAAATGAAAAAGGTATAAAAAATGTTTTGTTTGCTATTATGGGAAGCGGACCACTTCAAGAAGAATTTGAAAGTTATGCAAAAATGCAAGGAGTAAACAGCGATTTTACAGGAAGATTATGTTATGAGGAAATGGTTGGAAAATTATGTTCTTGTGATATAGCAGTAAATCCTATAAAAGCAGGATCAGCAGGAAGTATAATAAATAAAGTCGGTGATTATGCAGCAGCACGGACTTCCTGTTGTAAATACTCAAGAAAGTGAAGAATATAGAAGACTAGTTAATGAATATCAGATTGGAATTAATGTTCAAAATGGAGATAGTAAAGATTTAGCAGATAAAATTGAAATTTTATATAATGATAAAACTTTAAGGGAAAAATTTGGAGCTAATAATAGAAAGTTAGC
Source organism: uncultured Clostridium sp. (assembly GCA_947570695.1). Lineage (GTDB taxonomy): Bacteria > Bacillota > Clostridia > TANB77 > CAG-508 > Scatovivens. The sequence continues at coordinate 237,254 of CANOVB010000003.1, read as the reverse complement.
AGAGGAAAAATTTGATAGAAAAAATACATATAGAAAAATAATAGAGATTATAGAAAGTTAGATTATAAAATATAAATATATAATTATTAAATTAAAAAATATAAATTTATAAAAAAGATTTTAATAATAAAAGTATTATAATTAAGCTTAAAATATTTATTGAAAGGAATTCTAATGAATTTTATAAAAAGGTACAAAAGCTTTTTCTCAGATATAGTTTTAAACATGATAGGCTTTGGAATTTATATAGTTTCACAACAAATAATATTACTTCCTATTTTAAATAAAATAGTGGAAGAAAATATTTATGCAAGTATTGTTTTATATATATCAATTCTAAATGTAGTATGTAATACTACAGGAGGAGAACTCGGAAATGTAAGACTTGTAAGAGATAGTGATTATAAAGCTAAAAATATTATAGGAGATTTTACTAGAATTTTAGTAGTTCTTTCACCAATAGTTTCTATTATAGTTTTCCCAATATTTATATATTTGAAGTATTCAATATTAGGAAGTCTAATTTTTACAGTAACAATACTGTTTGCTAATGTTAGATTATATGCTACTTGCTATTATAGATTAAGACAAACTTATGGAAAAGTAATTATTCAAAATATTTTATATTTAATTGGTGTTGCTATATCTTTAGGAATATTTGCTTTAACTAAAAACATGTATATTTTACTTTTAATTCCTGAGTTATTATCTATAGTTTATGCATTAAAAAATTCAGATATCTTAGAAATGAAATTTACCAAAACAAAAGAAATGACTGTAACAGTTAAAAAGTTTTTGCAATTAGGTTTTGTATCTTTTTTGACAAATTTAATGGATTATTTTGACAGATTTCTAATATATCCAATGTTTGGAGCTGCTGCTATTGCGATGTATTATGCAGTAAATTCAATGGCAAAAGTTACAAGTTTAATAACAAATCCGATGTCTAATGTTATTTTATCTTGGGTTTCAAATGCAAATGAAGCAGGTAGTAAATCAAAAATACTAAAAATGACTTTAATTGCTAATATTCCAGTTATAATAATAGTGACTTTTATTACAATGCCTTGTAGTTATGCTGCATTATGGATATTATATCATGAATATGTTTATGTAGGAGAAGCACTTAGCTTAATTATACCAATATCTATCACAACAGGATTTGGAACGGCAGCTGCTTTAGTAAAATCAGTTTTACTTAAATTTAGTAATACTAATAAATTAGTATTTACATATATTATATATTTTATAATATTTATGGGATTAGGATATTTCTTTAGCAAAATATCAGGACTTCAAGGTTTTGCTATTGCTAATTTAATCTCTCGAATTATTCTTTGGGGATTATTTATAATATTGTTACTAAGCTCAAAGAAAAAGGAGATAGAAAAATGAAATTTTTAGAAAAAATTAAATCAAAAAATATTTTGCCATTTCTTTTAAGTTTAATAATGCTTATTAATTATCTTCCATTAATAATTAATGGTGGATTTAATAAAAATGTTTTTGAAGTTTATACAGCTGGAACTAAAGAGCTTGCAATATGTTTTATTATAGAATTTATTATACTAATTTTATTTTTTATAAAAAAAATAAAATTAAATAAATTAACTATAATAAATTTTATTTTACTTGTACTAACTAGTATTTCATTATTAATAGTACAAATTAATAATTATAAATCAGGAACCTATATGCTATTTGATTTTATTAATATAGGGTGCATATTTGCAAATGTTTTGTTTTTATTTGTGCTTATGTTAAACTTACATATAGATGAAAAATATGTTTATACTTTTTTTAAAGGCATGGTGGCAATAGGTTTATTTGCTTGTATATTAAATTGCATTATATATAAAGAACAAATATTAAGTTTATTTGCAGATAAAGCGCAGTTACGTAATATAAGAAGTTTTTTTCCACATAGAAATCAATTTGCAATGGTCTTATATGTAATGGCTATTTTAGATATGTTTTTAGTATTAAAATATAATAAAAATATACTATATAAAATTATTTTAATATTTTTCTTAGTAAATATGTTGTTTACTGCTTCAAGAACAGCAATTCTTGCTACTGGTATATTTGCAGTAATTTTCTTTATTACTACAGATAGATTTTCTATTATAACAAAGCTAATACTTACAATAGTAGGAATAGAAGCCATTTTGGCTGGTGCATATTTTTTGAGTATTAAATATCCAGAAAAAATAGAAAATGTAAAAAATATATTTATAAGATCACAAGATTTAAATACTTTTAATGGGAGAACTGAAATTTGGGATGCTGGAATTAATTTAATATCAGAAAATGATAATACTAAAATGTTTGGAAAAGGAAGATTTTTAGGAATTGAATTAGTTGAAACAAAAGAAGGTTATTCACACTTCCATAGTTTTTATATAGAAACATTAGTTACTGGTGGAATTATGGAATTAGTATATTTCTTAAGTATTTATCTAACAGTTATAGTAAAAGTGTTTCTATCAGGAATGGAGAAAAAGTATAAGAGTATATATATATCAATGTTTATAAGCTTTTTTATTTATTGTACATTTGAGCCACTAGGAAGGTTTTCGATAGGAAGTGTAGATGCCTTATGTATGGTTTGCTTTATAGCAATTCCTTTAATACATGCAAACAGTGTAGAAAAAATAAAAAAATATAAAGTTTCAAGAAAATGGCTTTTAGATAAAAACAATGTTATTATTGAAAATCAAGCAAAAGAGGGTGATAATGAGAATGAAAAGAATGAAGGAAATATTTAATTTGCCTGTAGTTTTATTTATTATTATATTAGTTAATTATATGCCACTTATTATATCTAATATGATGAGTAAAGCATCTTTGGGGGTTTCTACAAAAGATATGATGATTTGCTTTATAATAGAAATTATTTTACTTTTAATAATGCTTTATAAAAAAGTAGAATTTACAAAAATAAGTAAAGGAAATTTTATTGCACTATTATTAATAATAATAGTTTTATTAGTAATTCAGGTAAAAAACTTTTTTATGAATGAATTTGATTTTTTTGATGTGATAAATATTGATTGTATTCTAATAAATATTACATTACTTTATGTTGCTATGTTAAATATTAAAACTTCCAAAGTGTATATATATAGGTTTTTTAAAGGAATGATTGCTTTTGGAATAGTAGCATGTATAGTAAATACAGTTTTATATTGGAATGAAATTTGTAGTACTTTAGGAATAGGAGCTTATATTGAGTACCCTAATATAAAAAGCTTTTTTGCTAATAGAAATCAATTTGCATTTTTCTTATTTGTTGCTTTAATAGCAAATTATATGGTATTAGAAAAAGAAAATAAGATTTGTTATAAAATAATTTTTGTTTTATTCATGATAAATTTAGTATTAACAATGTCTAGAACAGGAATTTTAGCTGTATTAATATGGCTTGGATTAGTTTTTTTAATAACAGATAAATTTAGCAAAAAAACTAAAATATATGTAGTATTTGGAATGATAGCATTAGCAATAATTTCACTTGTTATAATTGTGAACTTTTTCCCAGAAATTTGGACAAAAATTGATACAAAATTTTTAAGATTAGATCAATTAGGAAACTTATCTGGAAGAACAGATATATGGGATGTAGGAAATAAGATATTAGTTTCAGATCCTTTAAATTTTTTATTTGGAGTAGGTAGATTTAAATCAACAAGTGTGTTACACTTGGGAAGTAAAACATTTACACAATTTCATAATATTTATTTAGATTTATTATTAACAGGTGGAATAAGTTTATTATTATATGTATTATTCATATATGGTACTGTAATAAGAAAAGTAATGAAATCTAATTTGAGCAAGAGTGTGAAAAAGATTTATATTACAATTTTTATTACTTATGGAATTTATATATTTTTTGAAAGTTTTGGTAGATTCTCTATTGGAAGTTCAGATACACTATGTCTAATATTTTTCATAACAATTCCTTTGCTTCATGCAAATAGTATTGATGAAGATAGTAAAGACAATAAAGTAGAGAAAACAATAAAAATTAATACAGGAAATGATTTTATAGAAAATGAAGAAGGAAAAGAAAATAAAATTATAGATACAATAGATGTAGATAATAAAGGAGAAATTTAGATGTTTAGAATTTTAATGCTTATATTAATGCTATTTATAATGCCAGAATTATTAGGTTTATTAATTCTTAGATTTACAAGAAAAGAAAAAAATAATATTATTTTAGCTTTTGTAATTGGATATTTAATGGAATTTGCAATAGGGCAGATTCTTACTGTCCCAATGATATTTTATGATGTTTCATTTATGAATTTATTTAAAGTTTATATGACTATAATTATAGTATTATCAGCTATTTCACTTGTTATAAATTCTTTAAGAGTAAAAGAACTATTTATAAGTATTATAGATTACATAAAAAAAGTGCCTAAATTGTTAAGTTTAGCAACCATTATTTTAATTATACTTCAAGTATATGCTTTTATTGGATATGCTCATATTGATGATGATGATGCTTTTTATGTTGCAACAGCAACTACTAGTGTACAAACAAATACTTTGTTTAAATACTCTGCGACTACAGGATCAGAAAGTGGAGAACAAAATATATTAAGATATAGATTAGGACCTTTTCCAATATATTCAGCAATTTTAGCTCAGGCAACTAGTATTCATCCAGCAACTATTTCTCATGTAATTATGCCAATAACTTTAGTACCAATTACATATATGATATATGGACTAATTGCAGATAGTGTATTTAAAAAAGATAAAAAGAATACATTTTTATTTTTAATAATTTTAAATGTGCTATTTATTTGGGGCAATTATTCGGTTCGTAATAATTTCACATTTTTACTATTTAGAATATGGCAAGGAAAAGCAATTTTAGCAAATATTATAATCCCAGCAATTTGGCTTTTGGTAATAAAGGCAGAAGAAAATGAATTTAAATTAATCGATTTTATATTATTGCTAATTTTAAATTTTGCAGGATGTTTTACTACTACAATGGGGATTGCTTTAGCACCAATAACTACAATGTTAACAATTTTCATATTAGAAATATCAAAAATCAATTTTAAAAATTTAAAAGAATTTAAAATTTTTAAATCAATTAAAAATTTGAGCTTATGTTTAATATCTTGTTTGCCAAGTATAGTATATGGACTTATTTATTTTTTCTATTTTGATATAATTAAACTTTTTATATAATAAAAAAATAGAGGTAGTAGTAATTTTACATATAAATATAGCAATAAAGATTGACATTTTTTAATATGTAAAAGACAAGATTTTACTGAAATATTTATGCCATTTCTTTGCAACAATGTGTAATAAATAAAAAATATAAATTAGGAGAAAAATATGTTTGAAGAAAGTATAGCAATAATTAAAAACACATTTTTAGAATATAAAGGAACAGGAATGTATGTAGCATTATTTTTTATATCTATGCTTTACATATTATTAAAAGAAGAAGATAAAAAAAATAGGGCATTTTTTGCATATTTTCCAATTTTTACATTATTTATAACATTAAATCCAATTTTCAATAAATTAGTTGGTTCTATATTTACTAGTTCTGTATATTGGAGGGTATATTGGGTTATTCCCCTTGGAATAACAATAGCTTATGGAGCTGTAAAGTTTATAAATAATGAAAATGAGAAAAGTAAAAAAATAATTGCTACAATAGGAATAATTATAGTAATTATGATAAGTGGAAAATTTATTTATTATAAAGGAAATTACTTCAAACTAGGAAATTTTTATAAACTTCCAGATGATGATGTATATGCGACTCATATAATAGGAGCAGATGAAGCAGAATATAAAAAAGCTATAGTTCCAGAAGGACTAGTTGCACATGTTAGACAAATTGATGCTACAATTAATTTGGCATTTCCTAGAGATCCAGAGGGAAAAAGTAATCCTATATTAAATGAACTTAATGCAGGTAACGTAGAAGGAATAACTAAAATTGCGAAAGAGAATAAATGTAATTATATAGTATTTAAAAAGGCTACAGTTTTAATGGGAGAAATGGAAGAATATGGCTTTGAAAAATTAGGAGAAACTCAAAATTATGCAATTTACAAATTGTCAAAAGAAGAATAAAATGTAGATAGCAAATAAAGATTAGAAAAGTTAAAAATATGCATAATAAAAATTGCAAATTAGAATAACAATATAAAAATTTTAAAATGTGATTTAGGAGGAAATAAAAATGAAAATACTAGTAACAGGTGGATTAGGATTTATAGGTTCACATACAGTAGTAGAACTTGCAAAAGAGAATAATGAGGTAATTATAGTAGATAATTTATATAATAGTAAAGAAGAAGTTTTAGGAAAATTAGAGAAAATAACAGGAAAAACTTTTAAATTATATAAATATGATTTAAAAGAAAAAGAAAAAATAGAAGAAATTTTTAAAGAGAATGAAATTGATGCTGTAATACATTTTGCTGGATATAAGGCAGTTGGAGAGTCTGTAGAAAAACCATTAATGTATTATTCAAATAATTTAATGAGTACAATAAATTTGTTAGAAGTAATGAAAGAGCATAATGTAAAGAAAATAGTATTTAGCTCTTCTGCTACAGTATATGGGAATCCAGAAACAGAAAAATGCGTAGAAACAATGAAAAGAGGAATAACAACAAGTCCTTATGGTGAAACAAAAGCTATGATAGAAAGAATTATGGAAGATTTATCTAAATCTGATAGCTCTTGGAATATAACTCTTTTAAGATATTTTAATCCAGTAGGAGCTCATGAAAGTGGATTAATAGGAGAAGATCCAAATGGAATACCAAATAATTTAATGCCATATATAATGAAGGTTGCAGCAGGAGAGTTGGAGGTGTTAAATATATTTGGAAATGATTATTCAACACCTGATGGAACTTGTATTAGAGATTACATTCATGTTGTTGATGTTGCAAAAGGACATGTAAAAGCATTAGAAAATGAGAGAGAAGGCTTAACGCTTTATAACTTAGGTTCGGGAAATGGGGTTAGTGTTTTAGAAATTGTTAAAACATTTGAAAAAGTAAATAATATAAAAGTTAATTACAAATTTGCTCCAAGAAGAGCAGGAGATCTTCCAGCATATTGGGCTGATAATCAAAAAGCATTAAAAGAATTAAACTGGAAAACTGAAAAAACTATAGAAGATATTTGCAGAGATGTTTGGAATTATAAAAAAAGTAATATGTAATTTTATTTAAAAAACTATAAATTTATGAATTTAGAGTTATGTCTAATTTATAAATTTATAGTTTTATTTTATATAATAGGAAAGTGATACTTTCCTATAAGACTAAAATATTCACAAAGAAAACACATTAAAATGTTGATATTTAGAGTTCGTAATGATATAATTACCACGAAATTTAATCGGTGAAAAAGGATATAAAAATGGAGTTTTTAAAAATACTTTTTGAAAATAGAAAATTAGCAATAAAATTAGGAAAAAATGATTTTAGAAATAGATTTGCAAATACAAGTCTTGGTTCAGTTTGGGGATTTGCACAACCATTTGTTTTTATGATTACTTATGTAATTGTTTTTCAATATATACTAAAAACTGGAAGTGCAGGAAACTATCCTTATGTAGTTTGGTTTTTACCTGGAATGTCTATATGGCTTTTTTGCAGTGATGCAATATTAACAGCAAGTAATTCTATTAGAAATTATAGTTATTTAGTAAAAAAAGTGGTATTTCCAGTAGATATTATTCCTATAATATCTCTTACATCATCAACATTTGTCGGGTTATTTTTAATAGCAATAGCAATAATTGTTTCATCAATTTTTGGATATATACCTAATTTTCTAAATGTAATATATATTTTATTTTGTTTATTATGTTTTATTATTGCTTTTACAAGATTCACATCAGCATTAACAACTTTAGTTCCAGATTTTGCTCAGCTTTTAAATATAGTAATTCAACTATGTATGTGGTTCACACCAATAGTTTGGAATTTGGATATGATATCAGATAAATATATAAATATTTTTAAAGCATTTCCGTTTACATATTTAGTAGAAGGATTCAGACAAGCTTTTATGGAAAATTCTACAATAATTACAGATAATAATGGAATGTTTACAATAATATTTTGGGTAATTACAATATTTATTTTTGCTTGGGGAAATGCAATATTTAAGAAGTCTAAAAAAGACTTTGCCGATATTCTATAATTAAATATATAAAAAACGTTATCTAAAATAAAAAAGATGAAAGGTAAAACTTATGGAAAAAGTTGATATATTACTTGCAACATATAATGGAGCTAAGTATTTAGAAGACCAATTAAATAGTATTTTATCACAAACTTATTCAGATTTTAGATTATTGATTTCTGATGATTCATCAACAGATAATACAAAAGAAATACTAGAAAAATATAAAGAAAAAGATGAAAGAATTACGGTTTTTTATCAAGAAAATAATTTAGGTGTAATTAAAAATTTTGAGTTTTTATTAAAAAAGGTTGAAAACGAATATTATATGTTTTCTGATCAAGATGATATTTGGAAAGAAAATAAAATTGAAAAATCAATACAAAAAATAAAAGAAACTAATAGTGATTTAATTTATACAGATTTAGAAGTTGTAGATGAAAATATGAATGTAACATATAAATCATATTGGAAACTAAAGGGATTTTATAAAAAAATTAAAAAATATAATAATTTTGAAAGTTTATATTTAAATAATTTTATAACAGGATGTACAATTTTATCAAAAAAAGAATTAATAAAAGAATTTTTACCATTACCAAATACAAGTAAATTTGTATTACATGATTATTGGATATCTTTAGTAATTAGTCAAAAAGGAAAAATAGATTATATAGAAGAACCACTAATTAAATATAGACAGCATAAAAATAATAAAGTCGGTTCCAAAAAGAAAACAGATGAAATGAGAAATTTAGAAGATATCAGAAATTTATTTATAACTGTAAAAAAAGAACATTTTAAAGTTTTTGTAGAAAATGAAGAAAAATTTAAAAGCGAAAAAATAAGGAATTTAAATAAAATAGCTTTAAAATATTTTGAAGATTTAGAAAAAGTAAAAAATATTAATTTTAAAAATTGGATTTTGTTTTTCAAACTTTATAAATATGAGGAATTTAGCTATAAAATGCAAAACTTTGTAATTTTAAATATTCCAGCTTTAGCTAGAATATTATTTAAAATAAAAAATATATAAATTTTTTCTAATAGTATTTTAGAGAATTAAAACAAGGAAATGTAAAATATGATAGAAAGGCAAACTAATGGAAAATAATGAAACAGTAATTAAGATTTCTAATTTAAGTAAAGAATATAAAATGTTTTCAAGAAAAAAAGATAGATTAGCTGAAGCGTTAATTCCAGGCTTAAAAAGGCATACGACCTTTAAAGCTATGGATAATTTAAGCTTAGAATTAAAAAAAGGTGAAGTACTAGGAATATTAGGAAAAAATGGCGCAGGTAAATCTACTTTATTAAAAATGATTACAGGTGTTGTTACGCCTACTTCAGGTAGTTTAGAGGTTAATGGGAAAATAAGTTCACTTTTAGAACTAGGAGCTGCATTTAATCCAGAACTTACAGGTTATGAAAACATATATCAACATGGACAAGTTATGGGACTAACAGATGAACAAATAAAAGAAAAAGAAAAAGAAATTATAGATTTTGCAGATATTGGTGAACATTTATCTCAACCAGTGAAAACTTATTCATCAGGTATGTTTGCTCGTTTAGCATTTGCTTGTGCAATAAATGTAGATCCAGATATTTTAATTGTTGATGAAGTTTTATCTGTTGGGGATATGGCATTTCAATTAAAATGTTTTAAAAAATTTGAACAATTTAAGGAAAAAGGAAAAACAATAATTTTTGTTACTCATAATGTTAGTGATGTTATGGCAAATTGCAATAGAGTAATAATTTTGGAAAACGGTAAAAAAACTTTTGATGGTTCTGTTAAAGATGGAGTAAATAGATATAAAAAAATAATTGTAGGAATAAATCCAGACGAAGATAAAAAAGAAGAAAAGAAAGAAAGTTTAAAATCAAATAAAGGAGAAATAAAATTTGATGGCGAACTATGGAAAGAAAAATTTAATCAAAATCCTAATATGATAGAATATGGGAATGATGAAGCAGAAGTATTTGACTATGGGGTGTTTGATAAAGAGGGGAATCCTGTAAGTATTTTTGATAATGGGGATGAAATTACTTTTAAATCAAGAGTAAAATTTAACACTAAAGTAAAAGAACCGATTTTTACTTTAACAATAAAAGATTTTAGTGGAAAAGATGTTACAGGAACAAATTCAAATATTGAAAAAATTGCTACTGGAACTTTTGAAAAAGGCGATATTGCAGTAGCTGAGTTTAAGCAAAAACTTCCAATAGCACCACGGAAAATATACAGTATCTTTTAGTTGTACAAAGTATAATGAAGAAGGAGAGCTAGAAGCATTAAGTAGAAAATATGATGCATTATTAATTGAAATTATCACAACTAAAAGTACAGTAGGACTTGTGAGGCTAGATTCTCAAATAAAAGTAAATAAAAAATAATTTTAATTAATAAAAATAAGAAAATAAAAAAGAAAACGAGACTTAGAGTATAACTGAATTAGACAAATAAAAGCAAGTTTGAATAAAAATAACGGAGAAAATTTAATGAAGGAAAATTTATTAGAATTTAAAAAGAATATAATAAGTTGGTATCCTATTGAAAAAAAAGATACTATTTTACAAGTTGGAAAAGATGAAGAAATTACTAAAATACTAAAAGAAAAATCAAATAATGTATCTTTAATAGAGAATATTGATGATGACTTTGAAATAAAAGCTAAATTTGATTATGTTACTTTAATTGGAAGCTTTGAAAATTTAAGTTCTGAAAAAGAAATTATCAGTTTATTAAAATTTGCTGAAAATTGTTTAACAAGAGATGGAAAAATTTTACTTGCAATGCAAAATAAATATGGAATGAAATATTGGGCTGGGGATAGAAATAGTCAAGATTCTAAAGATTATGAAAACATTATAGAAAATAAAGAAAATATTTTAAGCTATTCTAAAATAAAAAATATATTAAATAATTTGAAATTAAAATATAAATTTTATTATCCATTGCCAGATTATAAATTAACTAATGTTATATATACAGATGAATTTATGCCTACTAATGATAGTATAGATTCTAGAATTTTAACTTTTTGTGAAGATGGAGAAATTTTAAATTTTTCTGAAAGAGAAGCATATAAGGAACTAATTAATCAAGACAAAAACTTATTTCCATTTTTTTCTAATTCATTTTTTATAGAAATTTCAACTAAAGATAAATTTGAAGATATTAGATTTGTAAGTTTTGGTATTACAAGAAAACAAGAATATAGAATAAAAACTGTTATAGGGAAAAATTTTGTATATAAATATGCAGATACAGAAAAATCAAAAAATCATATAGAAAAAGTATCAAATAATATTAAAATTTTAAATGATTGTAAGATTTTAAGTTTAGGTAAAGTAAAAGAAAATTATATTGAAAGCGAATTTTTAAGAGATGCTATTTCTTATGATGAATTTTTAATGCAAATATATTATGAAAAAGGACTTAATGAAGCTATTGAAAAAATTAAGGAATTCAAAGAAAATGTCTTAGAAAAACTATTAATTTATAAAAAAGATGGAAATACAGTTTTTCAAAAATATGATGTTCAAATTCCTAAAGTTTTAGAAGAAAGTTTGCATTTTACTAAAAATGGACTTTTAGATTTAATTTTTCAAAATTGTTTAGTAAAAAAAGATAAAGTATATGCTTATGACCAAGAATGGTATGAAGAAAATGTACCATTAGAATTTATTTTATATAGAGCAATTTTATATTTTACTGAGCTTAAAAAGATTGAAGATTTAGAAAAAATATTAAAACTTTTAGATTTAGAAAAATATGAAGAATATTTTAAAAATTTAGAAGATAAACTTCAAGAAAAAATACTTGATAAAGATATGTGGGATTTGCATGTAAATTCAGTAAAATGTATATTACCTGCAAGAGCAATAAAAACAGATTTAGATGCTGCAAATGAACATATAGAAAATTTAGAAAATAATATAAAAGAATATCAAAAAGGAATTGAAGATTTAACAAAATTAGTTAAAGAAAAGGATGTAGAACTAGTTAATTATGCAAATCAATTAAGGGCAATTTCTAGTTCATTGTCATGGAAAATAACAAAACCTGTTAGAATACTTGCATGGATGCTTAATCCTAATAGCGGGGCAAGTTTTATAGATAGAATTATGCCTCCAGGAGGAAAAAGAAGAGCAGAATATGATAAAAAACAAACAGAAAAAAAATATAAAAAAAAGGTAGAAAATTATTTTAAATTAACAGATGAAAAAACAGCTGAATACTGGAAAGGTATAGATCATAGAAAATATTTAAAATATGAAAAAGACTTAGAAAGAGAAAAAGATAATGAACTTTCTGATTATGAAAAATGGATAAAAGCAAATAATTATACAGATGCAGAAATTGAAAAACAAGAAAAAACTAAATTTAAAAAGAAACCTAAAATAAGTATAGTAATTCCTTTATATAATACAGATACAGAATTTTTTAGAGAGCTATTATATAGTGTACATTCTCAAACTTATAAAAATTGGGAACTTTGCTTAGCAGATGGAAGTGAACAAGAACTTGAAGAAATTAAAAAAATGGTGGAAAAAGACAAAAGAATTAAGTATAAGTTTTTAGGGGAAAATAAAGGAATTTCGGAAAATACGAATGAAGCTATTAAAATGGCAACAGGAGATTATATATCACTTTTAGATCATGATGACATGTTAGAGATTACAGCATTATATGAAATAGTAAAGGTTATAAATGAAAATAAAGATGTTGATTTTATTTATTCTGATGAAGATAAATTTCATTTTATAGATGAGCCTGATTATGCACCTCATTTCAAACCTGATTATGCACCAGATACATTAAGAGCTAATAATTATATATGTCATTATAGTGTATTTAAAAAGGAATTGTTGGAAAAAATTGGTGGATTTAATTCAGAATATAATGGAGCTCAAGATTATGATATTATACTTAGAATGTCTGAAAATGCTAAAAAGATAATTCATATATCTAAAGTGCTATATCATTGGAGAGTTCATAAATCATCAACTTCAATGACACAAGAGGCAAAACCTTATGCAATTTTAGCAGGACAGAAGGCTATAGAAGCACATTTAAAACGAGTAGGATTAAATGGGACTGTTTCAGAAGGAGCAAATGCTGGAACTTATAAAATAGATTATGAGATAAGAGGAAATCCAAAAATTTCAATATTAATTCCAAATAAAGATGGAATTGATTTATTAGAAGCATGCATAAATTCAATTATAAATAAATCAACTTATAATAATTATGAAATAGTAATTATTGAAAACAATAGTGAAAAAACAGCAACTTTTGATTATTATAAAGAGCTTATAAAAAATGAAAAAATAAAAGTTTTAAATTTTAATAAAAATACAATTTTGGATAAAACAGGGGAAAAAGAGCTAGTTGGAGAACCTAATAAAGGAATTGGATTTAATTATTCAAAAATAATAAATTTTGGTGTAAAAAATGTAAATGGTGATTATATTGTACAATTAAATAATGATACAGAAATATTAACTAAAGACTGGCTTGAAAAAATGTTAGGATTTGCACAGAGAGAAGATGTTGGAGCAGTTGGAGTAAAGCTTTATTATTCGGATGAAACAATACAGCATGCTGGAATAATAGTTGGAGCAAGAACTGTAGCAGCACATTTATTTAGAGGACTCGCAAAAGATGAACAAGGTTATTTTGGAAGAGAAAATATAATTCAAAATATGAATGCAGTTACTGCAGCATGTATAATGACTAAAAAATCTATTTATGAAGAAGTTGGATATATGAACGAAGATTTTGCAGTCGCTTTTAATGATATTGATTTTTGCTTGAAAATTAGAAATACTGGAAGACTTATAGTATATAATCCATTTGTTGAGCTTATGCATTATGAATCAAAAACTAGAGGAGATGATAATGCTCCAGAAAAAATAGAAAGATTTAAGCATGAGATTAATTTGTTTTTGGAAATATGGAAAGATAAACTTTTAAAAGGTGATGAATATTATAATATAAACTTTAATTTAGAATCAGATAAATATGACATAAGAACTGATAAAGTTTAAAGTAATAATGATTAATATGAGTTTGAAATAAATTCTTAAAGACTTTATTTATGCATAAAAAATTAAATTTAATGGAAACAGAATATGTGAAAGGGAAAAAATATGAATATTATAAAACATAGAATTAATCAAATAAAATTTTATATTAAGAAATATGGCTTTATAAAAACAGTAAAAAAGTGTATTAAAACTGTACTTAGAAAGATAGTAAGGTTTTTAAAAGGTGAAAAAGATCTACAATATGGTGATTATGGTGGATGGATAAAATATAATGAGCCTAAAGATTCAGATTTAAAAGAACAAATGAAAAAGAAATTTGAAATTTCACCTAAGATTAGTGTAATTGTTCCAATGTATAATACAAAAGAAAAGTTTTTTAAAGATTTGATTAATTGTATGATAAATCAAACATATACAAATTGGGAACTTTGCTTAGCAGATGGAAGCCCTAAACAAAATGAAAATTTAAAAAAATATTATGAAAGTGATAATAGAATAAAATATAAATTCCTAAATGGAAATTTAGGAATTGCAGGAAATACAAATGCAGCAATAGAAATGGCAACAGGTGACTTCCTTGCACTTTTGGATCATGATGATATTTTAGCTGATTACGCTTTATATGAGATGGTATATGCATTAAACAAATATCCAAATTCAGAATTCTTATATTCAGATGAAGACAAAATTGATGAAAATGGAAATAGATATGATGCGTATTTTAAGCCAGATTTTGCACTAGATACTTTAAGATGCCAAAATTATATTTGTCATTTTAGTATGTTTAAAAAAGAATTAATGGAAAAATTAGGCGGATTTAAAGAAGATTATGATGGAGCACAAGATTATGACATTTTTTTAAGAATGTCTGAAATTGTAAAACCAGCAAATATAATGCATGTTCCAAAGATGCTATATCATTGGAGAGTACATAGTGGTTCTACTGCAAAATTAGATAGTAATGCAAAAAATTATGCATTTGAAGCAGGAAAAAAAGCTATAGAAGATCATTTAAAAAGAATGGGACTAGAAGGAACTGTTTCAGAAGGATGTATAGAAGGAATTTATAGAATTGATTATAAAGTAAAGGGAGAGCCAAAAGTATCAGTTATTATTCCTAATAAAGACGGTAAAGATATTTTAAAAGTTTGTATAGATTCTATTTTAGAAAAAACTACTTATAAAAATTATGAAATTGTAGTAGTTGAAAATAATAGTGAGACAGAAGAAATCTTCCAATATTATAAAGAATTAATAAAAAATGAAAAAATAAAAGTAGCAAACTATAATACTGGTAAACTTATAGAAAAAGAGGAAGAATCAAGTTTAGAATATACAAATAAAAATAGAATAGAAGTAAAACCAGGATTTAATTACTCAGCAGTTATTAATTTTGGAGTAAGAAATTCTGAAGGAGAATATGTAATTCAATTAAATAATGACACAGAGTTAATAACAGAAAATTGGTTAGAAATAATTCTTGGATTTATTCAAAGAGAAGATGTAGGAGCAGTAGGAGTAAAATTATATTTTCCAGATGAGACAATACAACATGCAGGAATAATAGTTGGAATAGGCGGAATTGCCGGAAATAGATTTAAAAGTATTCCTAAAAGTGGACATGCATATTTTGCAAAAGAAAGTATGATAGAAAATTTAAGTGCTGTAACTGGAGCTTGTTTAGCTTCTAAGAAAAGTATTTATGAAGAAGTTGGCTGGATGGATGAAAATTTAGCAGTAGCATTTAATGACGTTGATTTTTGTTTAAAAATAAGAGAAAAAGGATATTTAGTTGTATATAATCCATTTGTTGAATTTTGGCATTATGAATCAAAAACAAGAGGTGGAGAAGATACACCAGCAAAAGTAAAAAGATTTCAAGGAGAAATATGCAGATTTGAGCAAAGATGGCCAGAGATTTTAGATAGTGGAGATCCTTACTATAATGTTAATTTAAGTTTGGATACAGAAGTTTATCATTATAAAAATATAAAAGTAAATTATTATGGAGAAGAGGCAATAATTAAAAAGAAGAAAAAATAATAGTTTAGAAGGAGAATTTATGATAATTGGCTTTGTAGTTGTATTTCCAATAATTATATTTTCTATAATGTTTCTTATGTCTGAAAAGATAAAAACTTCAATACTAGTAACAATTCCTAGTATAATTATGACTTTTATTAGTATTTTAATATTAAAAATTGATAACAATTTAATAAGTTGACATCCAGAAATAATAAAAACAATAGCTAGTTTTGAATTAAATTTTTTTAATATACTAATGGGATTAATGATTATTCTAATATCAGTTTTTATAAATATATCTCTAAAAAGAGAAAAAACTAAGAAGATTCGAGCATTTACTATTACAATATTTGTTATAGGAAGTATAATACAAGTAATTTTGACAAAAATGTTTTTTTGCTATCAATAAATAAAAAAGGAAAAAGAAATGAATTTAAAAAATAATTTTAATAAAATTAAATATTATTTTAGAAGATATGGCTTTTGGAGAACACTAAAAAAAGTTTTTAAAAGACTATTTCGTATAAAAGAAAACAGAAAATCTAATCAAGAACAATATAAAATATGGATGGAAAAAAATAATCCTACTATAGAAGATTTAGAACTACAAAGAAAAATTGATTTTGAATTTGAACCTAAAATAAGTATAGTTGTTCCAATGTATAATACAAATGAAAGATTTTTAAAAGAACTTATAGAAGCTTTAAAAAATCAAACTTATTCAAATTGGGAACTTTGCTTAGCAGACGGTAGTGAAATTCAAAATGAAAACTTAAAAAAATATTATGAAAATGATAATAGAATAAAATATAATTTTTTAAATTCTAATAATGGAATTTCTGAAAATACTAATGAGGCAATAAAAATGGCAACAGGTGATTTTATAGGATTTTTAGATCATGATGATATAATACCAAAAGAGGCACTATTTGAAATAGTAAAAGTAATTAATGAAAATAAAGAAGTAGATTTTATTTATACTGATGAAGATAAACTAGATAATGAAACTAAAGAAAGATTTGAGCCTTATTTTAAACCAGATTTTTCACCAGAAACTCTAGAATGCAATAATTATATTACTCATTTTGTTGTTGTAAAAAAAGATTTATTAGAAAAAGTAGGAAATTTAAACTCAGAATTTAATGGTGCACAAGATTTCGATTTTGTTTTAAGAGCAACTGAAAAAGCTAATAAAATTATACATATTCCTAAAATTTTATATCATTGGAGAGTACATAGAGATTCTACTGCAAATGTAGCAGAAAGTAAGCCTTATGCTTTTAAAGCAGGAATAAGAGTTGTTGAAGAGCATTTAAAAAGATTAGAGAAAAATGGGACTGTTGAAGATGGACAAGATGTTCCTGGAATATATAAAATAAAGTATAATGTAATAGAAAATTCAAAAGTATCAATTTTGATTCCAAATAAAGATAATATAGATTTATTAAAAAAATGTATTAATTCAATATTAAAACTTACAACTTACCAAAATTATGAAATTAATATTATAGAAAATAATAGCAAATCACAAGAAACATTTAAATATTATAAAGAACTTATAAAAAATTCTAAAATAAAAATTTTAAATTATGATAAAAAAACTATTCTAGATATAAATGGAGAATTTGATTTAGAAAATTCTAAAAATGATATAGAAACAAAGTCAGAAGAGAAATCTAAAAATGATTTAGAAATAGCTCATAAAGAAAAAATAGAAAATAGTAGTAATTTAGAAAAAAATAAAAATGAATTTAATTATTCTGCTTTAATTAATTTTGGAGTAAAAAATTCTGATGGAGAATATATTTTACAATTAAATAATGATACTGAATTATTAACAAGAGATTGGCTAGAAACTTTTATAGGATATGCCCAAAATAAAGAAATAGGTGCAATAGGTGCAAGACTTTATTATGGAGATAAAACAATTCAGCATGCAGGAATCGCAGTCCGGATTATCTGGAATTGCAGGAAATCTTTTAGTTAATTTACCTTATGGAAAACATGCTTATTATGGAAGGGAAGTTGCAACTAGAAATGTATCAGCCGTTACAGGGGCTTGCCTTTTTTCAAGAAAAGAGCTTTATGAAGAAGCAGGATTTATGGATGAAAAATTATTTAAAGTAGCATTTAATGATGTTGATTTTTGTCTTAAATTACTTGAAAAGGGCTATAGAAATGTATATAATCCTTATATTGAGCTTTTGCATCTTGAATCAAAATCAAGAGGATATGAATATTCAAAAAAACAAGAAGAACGTTTCGAAAAAGAAAAAAACAGTTTTAAAGAAAAATGGAAAGATTTTTTAGAAGCGGGAGATCCATATTATAATAAAAATTTTACAAGAAAAACTTGTAATTTTGATATTAATGTGGAGTAAAAATCGAAATAAGGAAAATATTTGAATATATAGATTTTTAGTAGAAAAAAAGATTAGAATATGTTAATCGGTAAATAAAAAGATTAATTTTGAGCAAATATTTTGCTTAAAATAAATATGGAGGAAATAATGGAAAAAAATTTTACTTTAAAAATTTTTGAAGCAGTAGAAAACTTTGGATTATGGATATTGGATAAAATATTTTTAAAAAAACTTGCAGACTTTTATAGAGAGCACTTAGAAGGAATGAGATATTTAGTTTGTGGTGCTTTGTCTACAGTTGTAAATATAGTAGCATATATATTAGGAAGTTATGTAATATTTTCAGGGGTTATTGATGAGCAATTAAAAGTAAATATAAGTGAAATATTTGCATTTATTGCTGCTTTAATATTTGCATATTGGGTAAATAAAACAGTAGTATTTAATAGTAAATGTGAGAATTTTAAAGCATTAATTAAAGAAATAGCTTCATTTACTACATGTAGAATTTTTACTGAAATAATAAGTATAGGAATGATGAATTTTGCTGTTTATGCAAATATAAATGATATTGTAATGAAAGTAATTGCAAATATAGTTGTTATAATATTAAATTTTATATTAAGTAAATTAATTATATTTAAAAAGGATAAAAAATAGATTGTATTTTTTTAGGAGAATTTAAAAAATGAATGATCAAAAATCAGAAAATGATTTTAGAAATAAAAATAAGATTTTAGAAAAGAGTAAAAATTTTTTTAAAAAACTTTTTACTCATCCAGATGAGCTTGAAAAAAGTTTTTTAGAGTGGTTTGATTCAAATAGAAAATTAGCATTTTTATCAGCAGTACTTGTAGGAATAATTACACATATAACTTTTATAACAGAAATGATAATGAGTCCAGATGGATTATGGAATTCTTTATGTTTTTCAGTTCCATCAGATTGGGAATTATCTTTAGGGAGATGGGGACTTTTTATTGCTGATAAGATAGTAAATAATTTAGCAATACCAAATGTAACTGCAGTAGTTGGAATTTTATTTATTGCAATTTCTGCAGTATTAATTGTAGATTTATTGAATTTAAAGAATAAATTTACTATTTTTTTAGTTTCAGCAGCAATGGTAGTATCACCAGCATTTACAGGAACTTTAATGTATACATATACTTCTGTAGCATATTGCTTAGCAATGCTTTTATCAGTAATAACTGTTAGATTAATTTTTTCTAGTAAAAATCGAATTTTAAATTTTATTTTCGCAATAGTTGTTTTCACATTTTCTTTAGGAATATATCAAAGCTATATTGGAGTAACTGTTGGATTAACAGCAATAAAACTTATTGGAGATTTATTTGAAAAAGAAATTAAAATTAGATGGTTTTTTGTTCATGGAATAGCTATGTGCTTAATTGTAATAATAGGTGGTTTGCTTTATTCAAATATTACAGAAATAATATTAGATAAAATGAATGTGCAAATGGCTGATTATAAAGGACTAGAGAATATAAGTGTCAGTAACACTTTAAAATCTTTAAAAACAAGTATTCCAAATACATATCGTGATTTAAGAGATTTTTATTTTACAGATGAAATCATAAATAATGAAAATTATTCAAGACAAGAATTTTATAAGATTATGTTTATATCAGTTATTATACTAGAACTAATACTTATTATAAGTTCGGAAACTTGGAAAAATCCATTAAAAGTAATATGTATAATATTAATGAATTTAATTTTGCCTATAGCAATTAATTGTATATTGCTATTAACATTAGATGCAAAAACTTATATATTAACAGCTGCTCAAATGATATTAGTTATTCCATTTGCCTCTATGATTTATGAAAAATCAGGGAATAAATTTACTTTTATATTTAAATGGACAGCATTACTTAGTATGTTTTTAATTGTATTTACTTATTATTTAGCAGATAATGCTTCTTATATTGCAGTAAAATTAAATTATAATCAAACTTATGCTACAGCAATAAAGATTATGGATAGAATAGAGCAAACAGAGGGATATAATAAAGAGTATCCTATAATGATAGCAGGAATTGTATGTGATAATGATATAAGATATTATAAAACAACTAATATATTTGATTATACATTAGGAGATATATTTAAACAACCAGTATTACATGGAACATATAGTGGAATGGAAGGAACTTGGACAAAATTTTTAGGAAATTATTTGGGAGAAAGAGTACAGTTTTGCAATATTAATAGCTATAAAGATGTTTTAGGTTCTTCAGAATTTAAAGAAATGGGAATATTTCCAGATCCTGATTCAGTAAAAATGATTTATAATGTTATGGTTGTAAAATTATCTGAAAACCCACCAATGCCATAATTATATAACATAAAAAAAACTAAGTAAAATTGTTTGAAAAAATGGAAATATATGTTATAATGTTAGCGAAAATATCAAATTTTGAAAGGAAATAAAAATATGGACAAGATAGCAGTATTAATACCTTGCTATAATGAAGCAAAAACAATAAAAAAAGTAGTTGAGGATTTCAAAAAGGAATTACCAGAAGCTACAATTTATGTATATGACAATAATTCAAAGGATGAAACAGATAAAATTGCAAAAAATGCAGGAGCTATAGTAAAATATGAAACTAAACAAGGAAAAGGTAATGTTATTAGAACCATGTTTAGAGAAATAGATGCAGAATGTTACATAATGGTAGATGGAGATGATACATATCCAGCAGAAAGTGCAAAAGAAATGGTAAAAGCAGTTTTAGAAGAAAATGTTGATATGGTAATAGGAGATAGACTTTCTTCTACATATTTTACAGAAAATAAAAGACCATTCCATAATATTGGAAATGTAACAGTCAGAGCTTTAATAAATAGGATTTATAAAAGTGAAATAAGAGATGTAATGACAGGGCTTAGAGCATTTAGTTATAAATTTGTAAAAACATTTCCAGTCATGTCTAAAGGATTTGAATTAGAAACTGAAATGACAATTCACGCCTTAGATAAAAATTTAAAAGTAAAAAATGTAGTAATAGAATATAGAGATAGACCAGCAGATAGTCCTTCAAAATTAAATACAATACCAGATGGAATCAGAGTAATTAAAACAATATTTGGGTTTTACAAAAATTATAAACCATTAAACTTCTTTTCTATAATATCATTTATAATTGCTGTAATAGCTCTAGCCTTCTTTATTCCAGCAGTTATTGTTTTATTTAAAACAGGGGAAATTAAAGTACCATCAATTATTTTAAGTATGTTACTTTTTGTATGTATGCTTCAATCACTTTTTACAGGTTTGATGTTAGACAATATTATACAAAATTCAAAACAAAACTTTGAAATGAGATTAATTGATTGTGAAAGAGAACTAAAAGACAGAAGAAAGGAAAAATAATAATGAGCTCAATAAAAGTATCAATAGTAGTTCCAATATATAATTTAGAGGAATATATACCAAGATGTTTAGATGCACTTGTTAATCAAACTTTAGAAGATATTGAAATACTTTGTGTAAATGATGGTTCAAAAGATTCTGCACCTGAAATTATAGAAGATTATAAAAAAAGATATCCAAACAAAGTGAAGACTTTTCATAAAGAAAATGGCGGAGAATGGTCTGCAAGAACTTATGGACTAAAACAAGCTACAGGAGAATATGTAGGGTTTATTGATAGCGACGATATTCCTGAAATTACTTGGGCTGAAAAACTTTATAATGCAGCAAAAGCAAATGATGCAGATATAGCATTTTGTGGATATGATAGAGTAGAACTTGAGACAGGAAAAGTAGTTTCTACAGAAATGACACAATATGGCACTATGAGTAAAGACGTTGACTGGAATGATGATTTTATAGTTTATGCTAATCCTTCTTTATGGAATAAATTATATAGATTAGAAAAAGTTAAACATTTAGAATTTTTACCTTTTAGAGGCTGTAATGATGCTTTATTTTTAATACATTCATATTTAGATGGAGTACAAAAATTAACTTTTATACCTGATGTTTTATATCATTATTATTTGCGTTCTAGTTCACAAATACATTCTTTAAATTCAAAAGATATAGAAAATTTAAAGAAATATTTAATAGTAACAAAAGAACATGCAATTTCTATAGGAAAATATGAAGAATATAAAGAAACTTTAGCTGCAATGGCATTTGTGCATTTAGGAATATCTTGGGCATTTATGCTTTCTTATGATAAATCTGTTAAAATGAATGAAGCTTTAAAAGAAATTACAAAATATTTTGATGATAATTTTCCAGAATGGAGAAACAGTAAACATTATTCAATAAGTAACTGTTTTAAAAAGGGATTAAAACATATATGTATTTGGGGTGTCCATTTATTTTATAAATTAAGATTACCAATAGTCTATATTTGGGTAAATAGATTTTTATTAGATGTACTAAAAAAGGAAGTAAAATGGTAAAAAAACTATTTACATATTTTACTATAAAAAATAAAGTTGTTTTAATTTTAACTTATAAAACGATTTGAATAATAAGGAATTTAAAAAATGAATATTAGTGAAAAAATAAATAATATATATAAATTTTTAGAAGAAAAAGTAAAATACTTTTTAAATAAAGATAATTTCACAAAAACAAAACTTTTGCTAGTGGCAGTATTTTCAGTGATTTTAGCTACTATATGTGAGTATACAATTTTTAGAAGATATTATCCAGAATTTATTTCTAAAAATAGGATAATTTTAGTAAGTATAATTTATATGTTTATAGGAATACATTTTGTTTTTAAACTTTCAAAAATGTATGAATTTATACATAATCATAGGTACAAAATTGCTTGTGCCTTTTTACTATTTGTAATGGCATTTAAATATTCAGGTTCTTCTATAGTAAATTTTGATGGATTAATTCAATCACATAATGATAATACAAGGTATCATACATTACTTGGAACGCCTAGAATGATAAGAACTGATGAGTGGGCAACTTCAACAACTTATATACTATCTCAAGGAAAAGCTCAAAATTCATTTAGTTATTTTAATAATGTATTAAGAGGAACTGATACAGATATGTTTACAGTTTCAAATGCACCAGTTTTAGATATTTTAATGCTTGGAAGACCTTTTCAAATTGGATTTTTACTATTTGGAAATGATGTAGGTTTAAGTTTTTATTGGTATGCAAGACTTGTAGCAATGATGCTTGGATCTTATGAGTTATGTTTAATACTTACAAAAAGAAATAAAAAAGTATCTTTATGTGGAATGATTGTAATAACATTTTCAGCAGCAGTACAATGGTGGTATTGTATGGATACTCTTTTATGGGGGCAAATTGTATTAGTTCTTATAGACAAATTTATGAATACTGATAAAAAGAGAAATAAATATTTATGTGCTCTTGGAATATTAATAGCTGGATTATCCTATGTATTTGTATTTTATCCGGCTTGGCAATTATCTTTTGGATATTTATTCTTGACATTAGTAATTTGGATTTTAATAAAAAATATTAAATATAGAAATTACAAATTTAATAAACATGATATAGCAGTAATTATAATTACTATTATAGCTTTAGGATTACTACTTGGAAGATGGTATATGTTATCAAAAGATACATTAAAAGCTACAATGAATACAGACTATCCAGGTGAAAGATGTGAAATAGGGGGTGGAGCGCTAAACCTTTATTCATATTTTTATGATATATTCTTTACTTTTGAAGAATATCTAAATCCTTGTGAATTTGCTAGTATGTTATCTTTATTCCCAATACCTATGATATTAGGTTTAATATATGTTATAAGAAATAAAAAAGATTTGCATTTCTGGATTCCAATGCTTGTAGTTAGCGGTTTTTTAAGCATTTGGTGCGTATATGGTTTCCCAGAATTTTTTGCAAAATTAACGAAAATGTCAATGACAACAGCTGGAAGAGTATCAATCCCAGTAGGAACAGCCTGTATTTATATGTTAATATACTTAATGGGAAATTTTGAAAAAGGTGACAAATTAATAAATAAAAAGGCAACTTTTGCCATTGCTGTAATATCAACAATATTTATAATATATAAAGCTAAAACTACTATAGGTTTTGCAGAAGAATTTCATTATTTAGATAAATTTAAAATATTACTTGGAGGAGAAATCTTTTTAGCGGTAATATTTGGAGTTTTAAATATTAATAATGAAAAAATTAAAAATTATACTATATATGGATTAATTGCAGTTGCATTAATGTCTGGATTAAGAGTAAATCCAGTAATTAGAACAACAGACATTTTTTATACAAAACCAGTAGCAATAAAAATGCAAGAAATTAAGGAAAGTGATCCAGAAGCAATTTGGGTAGTTGTTGATAAAGGAGACGAAATCCCTAAAACTGATGAAAACGAAGAAGTAGAAATAGAAGATAATGGAAAATGGTATATAAATGATTATGCTGTAGCAAATGGAATACGTACATTAAATTCTACAGGTGTGTATCCAAATATGGATTTATTTAAAGAAATATTAGGAGATAAGGCAGAAGAATATAGAAAAATTTATAATAGATATGCACATATAAATTTTAAAATTATAGAAGAAGAAACTGAAGTAAAACTACTTTATGCAGATAATATTGTAATAAGATTAAATTATAAGGATTTAGAAAAATTAAATATAAAATACGTTCTTTCAAAAGAAGATTTAAGTGAGAAATCATTTGAAGATAAATTAGAAGAAATTTATAATGAAGATGAAATGTATATTTATAAAGTAAAATAATTTCTAAAAATATAAATAAATCTTGAAAGGAATAGAAAATGGCAGATAAAAAAGTAGCGGTAATAATGTCTACTTATAATGGAGAAGCATTTATAGAAGAACAACTAGATTCTATTTTAGCACAGAGCTATAAAAATATAGAAATAGTTGTAAGAGATGATGGTTCAAAAGATAAAACAGTAGAAATAATAAAAGAATATCAAAAAAAATATAAGAATATACAGTTATTTGAAGGAGAGAATTTAGGTTTTATAAAAAGCTTTTTTGAACTTTTAAAACTTGTAGATGCAGATTATTATTCTTATGCAGACCAAGATGATATTTGGATAGAAAATAAGATTGAACTTGCAGTAAATTCTTTAAATAAATTAGATGATACAAAACCTAATATGGCTTTTGGAAAATCTGATTATTATGATGAAAATATGCAATTTATAGGAGAAAGTGAAAAAAATAGAGAATATTCATTTTTAAAATCTTTATTTTCATGTGTTAGTCAAGGAATGACAATGACAGTAAATAAAAAAACTAGAGATATGATTATTCAAAATATGCCTAAAAGTTGTTTTTTCCATGATTGGTGGACATATATATTATGTGTAAGCATGGGAAATGTAGCTTATGATAATGTAACAACAGTAAAATATAGAAGAAGAAAGCAAAATGCAACTTCAGAAGGTCAAGGATATATAAGATTACTTGTTTGGAGAATAAAAAATCTATTATTCAAAAATGGAATGAAAGACATAAAACAACAGATGTTGAATTTTAAAGAAATTTACTATAATGAACTATCAGAAGAAAATAAAAAGATTTTAGATTTATTCTCAAATGAAAAATATAGTTTTATTATTGCTTTAAAAAAAGCATTTTATCCAAAGAAAATTAGAAATAGCTTAATAGATGATTTTATGCTAAGGATAATATTTATTTTAGGAGTTTTATAATGAATTCAGAGAAAAAAGCATTTTTAAAAAATTTTATCTGGAATAGTTTAGGAACTGGTATAAACTCATTTAACTCGTTATTTTTCTTAATAATAGTAACTAGAGTTAATGATATTCAAACAGCAGGAATTTTTTCAATAGCTTATGCAACAGCAACTATTCTTTATACTTTGGCAATGTATTCAGGGAGGCTTTGCCAAGTTACAGATATTGAAAATAAAATAAAAGATAAAGATTATATTGCAAATAGATTTATTACATGTATGCTAATGTTAATTGGTGGAGCGGGCTTTCTAATTTTTAAACAATATTCAGAATTTAAAACTACAATATTTGCTTTACTTGCAATTTTTAAAGGATTAGAAGCTTTTTCAGATATACTTTATGGAGTAATGCAAAAAAATGATATTTTATATAAATCAGGACAGTCCTTATCATTAAAGGGATTTGTAGGAATAGCATTATTTTTAATTGTAGATTTAATAACAAAAGATTTAAGACTTGCTTGTTTAGCTGTAATAATTATAAATGTAGTTATTTTAGCTGTTTATGACTATTTTATAGTTACAAGAAAACTTATAGACAATACAAATAAAGTAAACATTAAAAATGTTTTACAAATTTTAAAATCAGAATTTTTTGTATTTGTAAATTCATTTGCAGGAATATACATATTAAATGCACCTAAATATGCAATAGATAGTTATTTAACAGAAGATATACAAGCTATATACGGATATATAATGATGCCAGCAACAGTAATGACATTATTTACACAATTTATAGTAATGCCATTTTTAGGCAAGTTAAAAGACATGTATGAAAGAAAAGAATTAAAAGAAATTGAAAAAGTAACTTTTAAAATAAAATTAATAGTTATAGCCTTTGGAGGATTTGCAGTTTTAGCCGCATTTTTACTTGGCCCAGAATTTTTAGGATTAATTTATGGAATAGATTTAAAAGCTTATAGAATGAATTTATGTGTAATTATTGGATCATATATTTTCTATGCAATTTCTTATATAAATCTAGTAACATTAACAACAATAAGACATACTTTTGTACAATTTGTAATATATGTAATATCAATGATTATAGCATTTATTGGATCAAATGTATTAGTTGGAAATTTAGGATTTGGAATAAATGGAGCAACTTTTTCATGTACTACCACACTTGCTCTTCAATTTATAATGTATACAGTTGTTACAAAAATTATTATGCACAAAGAACAAAAGAATATTTTAAAATAATTAGTAATTTATCTTATATATAAAGGTTTTATATATGACAATTAATACAAAAATTATTGATATAAAATATGTAATTTATAAAAAGTAAAAAGGGGAAGATTATGGGAATATTGTACATAATTACATTAATAATACTTGGAATAAGTTTTATGATGTTCAAAAAGTCAGAAGAAAAAATTAATTTTATAAAATGGCTAATAATTTATATAGTATCATTACTTGGCTATAACATAGTAATAGGAATGGTTTTGGGATTATTAAATATTACATCACATTTATGGCTTTTATCTATAATAAATTTATTATTTGCAATAGCTTTTAGTTATAGAGTTATAAGACATAAAGAAATACAAAAATATTTTGTAACTAAATTTGATATTATAGGGATTGTAGTAATTTTAGTAATATTTTCAGTAATGTTTGTAAAAGATTTATATATTTATAATGGAGACATCTCACACTGGGCTGTGGATTCATCAGTACATTATAGAGCTGCAAAACATTATTCAGATAATTTGAAAATTTTTATAAATGTTGAAGATAAAACATTTTTCAATTTTAATGTAATGCAAACTGGAGCATATATAAATGATGGTATTTTTATGAATGTAATAAATGGCATTACAGGAATTGACCATTGCTATATATATCAAATGTTTGAAACACTAATAATGTTTATAGGTGGACTTGCATTTTATGCAACATTTATGGAAAAAATTAAGACTAAAAGAGGGCTTATAGGAAGTTTAATTTTATTTGCTTTATATATTTATGGATATCCATATAATTCATGGATTTATGGCTTTTCATATTTAAGTGTAGGAATTGCAATGGTTGCAATGTTAATTGCAGTTGTTGAAGAATTATATTCAAAAGAGAAAATAAATAAAATATTAGTAATTTCATTAATTGGAATTTTAGGAATGGGATTAATATTTTCTTATTGCTTATTTGTTCCAGCTATATTTGCAGCAATTTGTATATATACATTTTTAAAAGATTTTTCAGAAGAGGGAAAAACATATTTAAAATTCTTTAAGAAAAATACTTTAATAGTAACAGGAATGCTACTTGTTGTAACAGCAGTAGGAATTGGATATTTATTTATACCAACATTTTTTATTGAAGGACAAACAAATTTAGTAAGTGCTTTAAAAATTGGTGGACAAATATATGATGAAAAGATTGCAAATATATTGCCATATATCCCATTTGCAGTATTATATGCATTTGAAATAATAAAAAGAATAAAAGAAAAAAATCTAAGATATATGGATGTATTTTCTATAATAACAGTTGGATTTTGGGCACTTTTATATTTAGGAATGATGTATGGAAAAGTATCAGCATATTATATGATAAAAACTTATTTTATTCTTTGGATAGTTATTTTTGCGGTAACTATAGATATGCTAAATGAACATATAGATAAAAAGCAATTTAGAATTGATGTAATTGCTCTTGTACTTTTATATGCACCACTAATATATTTAGGAACTACACATGCACTAAAAGAAGCAGTAAAACCAGGAGCTCAACCTTTAGTTGAACTTTTAAGACAGGCACTAATATCAATAGGAATATTTTATGCTGGAATAATTTTAGCTTTTTATGTTGTACTTCCAGATATAATTAAAAATATAAATTCCGATAAATTAAAAAAATTAAGAGAACTTAGAACAACAGGATTTGTATATGTGCTTATATGGGGACTTTTTGTTTGTTTCTGGGTTAATTTAAAAGGCGGACATCTAATTGGAGAAACAGAAAAACATATGATGCCAAATTTAGTAGGAATGTACTATACTGAAAATACTGAATTTAGAAAATTAATAGATTTAAATAATAATTTTAATGCAAATGAAATAAAAGTTGTAAAATACGCAAGAGAAAATATACCAGATTTAACAGCAAATAATATAGAACTTATAAATAATGGATATTATACAAGAATTTGGGCTACAGCATTACTTGAAATATCAAGTAGTGATATTAAATATGAAAAATTTGTTCAAGATACAAAAAAATATACTGTAGAAACAGCTTTAGAAAATAAAGAAAAAAAATATATTGTACAAGTTGTATCAAAAGAACAAACACAATTAGACGAATATAATAAAACATTAAAAGAAATTAAACAAATGGAAGAAATAGAAATACTTTATGAAAATGAAAATGGATTTGTAGCTAAAATAAATAGATAATATTTATCTTATTCTAGTTATATATTTAAAATAATTTTGCTCTTTTACTAGTTTACATTGCTTATAACAAGCCAGCTAAGCTTTGAACAGGACTTCAATATTTTAAATATATAACTAGAACTAGGAAATAAAAGAATATATTTTTTATGTAGAAGGAGAAAGTTTATGGGAATTTTCTACTGTTTAACAGTTTTTGCTATGTTAATAACTTTTGTATTATTTAAAAAAAGTAATGAAAAAATAAACTTGGTTAGCTGGGGAGTAATAACTCTAATTACATATTTGGCGTTTAATATAGCTGTATGTATGATTTTTGGTGTTATGAATATTACTACAAATTTACTATTTTTATCTATAGTAAATTTGCTTGTAACAGCTGGATTTGGATTTAAGATTTATAAAGACAAATTTATTCAAAGTTTTGAAATAAGAAAAAGAGATATTTTAGCAGTTATAATTTCTGTTATTATAGTGTGCTATATGGCAGTATCACAATATGCCCCACTTGCAAAAACAGTTGCAAACGCCTCTGTAGACGCTTGTATGCATTATAGTGCTGCTACTAATTTTGCAGACAATATGAAAGTATTATCTAAAATAGATAATCAAACAGGATATAATTTTAAAACAATGCAATCAGGAGCATATATAAATACAGGAATTTTTATGAATGTTATGAGAGATTTAAATTTTAAAGACTTTGTAACTTTCAAAATTTTTGATATGGGAATTATTTTATTAAATATATTAGGCTTATATGCTTTAATTCATGATAAATTAAAAACAAAAACCTCTTATATAATAGGAATGGTATTTTTAGTTTTATATAGTTTTGCATATCCTTATACAAGTGTATTATATGGATTTTCATATTTAAGTATAGGAATAACTTTTGCAACAGGTTTATTCTATTTAGCCAAAATCTATGATAAAAATGAAGCACAATTTCCAATTATATTGAGTTTAATAGTGTTTATGGGAATAGGAATAATTTTTTCTTATTGTTTATTTGTACCAGCTTTATTTTCATTTATATGTATATATGTATTTATAAAAGATTTTGCAAAAAAAGAAGAAAAAACGTACTTAAAGTTTTTCAAAAAGTCTACAATTTTGGTAACAGGGCTATTACTTATAGTAACAATTTTATCAATATTATATTTAGTAATACCAACATTTACAGATAGTGAACAAAATAAATTAACAGATGCAATAGGATTTGATGGACTTATTTATAAGGCTTTATATGAGGACTTTATATTCTATATACCATTTTTAGCTATATTTATTTATAAAACAATAAAGAGTAAAAAGATAAATTATCAATTTGTAAGTTTAGCTATACTTTTTGCTCAACTTCTAATAACTTTTATAGGAGTAATGGCTGGTTTTGTTTCTCCATATTATTATTATAAAATTTATTATATAATATGGATTTTACTAGTAGAAGTAGCTGTCGAAGTTATGTGTGCTATTAATGAAAATAAAGAACTAAAAATAGTACTTACAACATATATTGCTGTTTGGTGTTTAATTATATATATGGCAATTTCAGGAACAGAAGCTAAAATTCATCAAAAAGTACCAACATTAATAGCGCCAACATCACCAACAAGCTTTAAATCACAAGATTTATCGGGAATTTATTTTGATACTAATATTGAAATGGTAAAAAATATAAATGTTTCTTGTATAGTAGATGAAAATAGAGTTAAACTAGCAGAAGCAATGGGAGAAGTTGAGGGCTTAACCTTAAATAATATGCTAGTTGGAGGAATGAATACAAATTGTAAATCTTGGATTTATGTTATTGCAGGAATTCCATCAGGAGGAAAATCAATAAATGATTTACAAAATGCTATAGTTGAAACAGATGTAGAAGACTGGATGAAAGCAGAAGATAAGGAGTTTTTTGTACGATTTACAAGTGATGAATATAGTTCTACAGATGAATATGAGCTAGTTTTCCAAAATGAAGCTGGAGTAATATTAAAGAAAAAATAGATTTCAGATATGCCTTGATTAAAAACTGTATAATCAAGGAAATATAAATTAGGAGAATTTATGAAAATAGCGGCAATTATAGTAACTTATAACGACTTAGATAATACTAAGAAGTTTGTTAAAGATATCGAAGAATATAGTATTATAGATAGAATAGTAGTAGTAGATAATATGTCTACTACTATTGGAGTTTTTGAAAATTTACAAAAGTTAGAAAATAATAAAGTAAAAGTTATTAGATCCGAAAAAAATGGTGGATATAATTATGGAAATAATTTTGGAATAAAATATTTAGAAAACTTAGAAGAAAATTATGATTATGTAATTATATCTAATCCAGATATTACAGTTACACAAGAAGCTATATCTCATTGTATGAAAGTAATTAAAAGTGATGAGAAAATTGCTATTATTGCTCCAAGAATGTTTAATAAATTTGAAATGCCAATAAGAAGAAGCAGTTGGAAAATTAGAACTTTTGGATTAGATGTTGTATATTCTACAAGATTTTTAGAAATTCTTTTTTATAAGATTTTAAGAAGAGGAGAATATTCAGAAGAAGATTATAAAAAAGAAATATTAGAAGTTGAAGCAATATCAGGGGCTTTCTTTATAGCAAGATTTGAAGTTTTAAAACAAATTGATTTATTAGATGAAAATGTATTTCTATTTTATGAAGAAGATATTTTGGCTAAAAAATTAAAAGAAAAAGGTTATAAAACAATAAGCTTAAATACAGAAAAATTTATACATTATGAAAGTCAAACAATAGGAAAAACTTTAAATTATTATAAAAAAGTAGAACAGTTATATAAAAGTAAAATGTATTATCATAAAAATTTTAATAATATAAATATTTTTCAATCTTTTATATTTGGAGTTTTAAATATTTGCAGAAAACTTGAATTATTAATTGAGATACCAGTAAGAAAAATTTTAAATAAATAGTAATCTAAAAGGTAAATCTAAAGAATATTAAATTAAAATAAATATATTGTAAAAAAAAACATTATATGATATAACATGCCTATAGGATTGGTGGAAGTATTGAAAAAAAATATTAAAAACTATTGTCTAGATGATTTAAAAGAAGAGCTAAAAGCTTTAGGAGAAAAAACATTTAGAGCAGAACAAATTTTTAAATGGATTTATCAAGAAAAGGTAAAGTCTTTTGAAAAAATGACAAACTTATCTATTGAATTAAGAAAAAAGTTAGAAGAAAATTATAATATAGGATTATTTAATATAATACATAAATTAGAGTCGATTGATGGCACAAAAAAATATTTATTTGATTTACAAGATGAAGAAAACAATTTAATAGAAACAGTACTTATGGAATATCATCATGGATATACAGTTTGCGTATCTAGTCAAATAGGATGTAAAATGGGATGTAAATTTTGTGCTTCAACTGGAATACCATTTTCAAGGAATTTAGAACCTGGAGAAATTGTAGAACAGATATTAGCCATAGAAAATGATTGTAATATAAAAATTTCAAATATTGTATTTATGGGGATAGGAGAGCCTTTAGACAATTACGAGAATGTTTTAGAAGCAATAAAAATTTTAAATGATCCAAAAGGGCTAAATATAGGAGCCAGACATATAAGTATATCTACAAGTGGACTAGTTCCTAAAATATATGATTTAGCAGATAGAAAAATGCAATGTACATTATCAGTGTCATTACATAGTAGTAATAACAAAACAAGAAGTTCAATGATGCCAATTAATAATACATATCCAATAGAAGAATT
The DNA here is from genome assembly GCA_947570695.1 of uncultured Clostridium sp. GTDB lineage: Bacteria > Bacillota > Clostridia > TANB77 > CAG-508 > Scatovivens. Next base: position 203,677 of record CANOVB010000003.1, on the reverse strand, counting down.
AATGAATGCTTGCAAGTATTATATTGAGAAAACAAATAAAAGAGTTTCTTTTGAGTATGCTTTGGCCAAAGATAATAATGACAATTTAGAAGATGCTAAAGCACTTGTAAAATTACTTCATGGAATGCTTGCACATGTTAATTTAATACCAATTAATAAAATAGAAGATGGAAAATATACTAAAAGTACAAATGAAAATATAATTAAGTTTAGAGATTACCTAAATGATCATGGAATAGTAGCTACTATAAGGAGAGAACTAGGTTCAGATATATCAGCTGCATGTGGTCAGTTACGAAGACAGAATTTGAAGGAGAATAAGAGGTGAGGTAAGTGAGAATTTTAGCCAAATCTGACATTGGAAAAGCTAGAGAAATGAACCAAGATAGCTATTATATTTCAGATCTAGAAAAGGATGATATAAAATTATATATATTGGCAGATGGTATGGGCGGATATAAAGGTGGAGAAATAGCAAGTTCTTTAGCAGTAGCAAATACTAGAAATTATATTTTTAATAATTTTAAAAACATAAAAAAAGATAGAGAGGGCATTTTAGAATTAATAAAAGATGCAATAGAATATGCAAATAAAATTGTACATGAGAAATCACAAGAAGACGAAGAATTACATGATATGGGTACTACTTTAGATATTTGTTTAATATATAATAATAAGGCATTTATAGGGCATGTTGGAGATAGTAGAGTTTATAGAATTAGAAAAAATATAATTAGAAGACTTACAGTAGATCACAGTTACGTTGAAAATTTAGTTAGAGAAGGAACAATAACCAAAGAAGAAGCTTATAATCATCCTAAAAAGAATATGTTAATGAAAGCATTAGGATGTAACTCACTTGTTGAACCAGATTTAATATGCAAAGGATTTTTTAAAGATGATTTAATATTAATGTGTTCTGATGGTTTAACAAATATGTTAAGAGAAAACGAGATATACAATTTATTGTTAAAGAATCCTGAAAAGCCAGAGGAAGCATTAATTAATAATGCAAATGAACTTGGAGGATATGATAATATAACAGTAATCATTATAGACAATATAGATATAGGTGACGAAACTAAGGAGAGATAATTATGAATCTTATTGGGAAAATGTTGAATAATAGGTATGAAGTTTTAGAAAAAATTGGAAACGGTGGAATGGCAACAGTTTATAAAGCTAAGTGCCATGTTTTAAACAGATATGTAGCAATAAAAATATTAAAAGATGAATTTACTACTGATAGCGAATTTATAAAAAAATTTAATACGGAAGCTCAATCAGCTGCTAGTTTAACTCATCCTAATATAGTATCAATATTTGATGTTTGCAATGAAGATAATTTATATTATATAGTAATGGAATTAATACAAGGAAAAACTTTAAAAGAGATAATAACAGAAGACGGAATCCTTTCATGGAAATGGTCTGTTAATATAGCTATTCAAATTGCTTCTGCATTAGAAACAGCACATAAAAATAATATAATACATAGAGATATAAAACCACATAATATAATAATAACAGAAGATGGAATGGCAAAAGTTACAGATTTTGGTATAGCAAAAGCAGTTTCAAATTCTACAATAACAGCTTTTGGAACAACTATTGGTTCAGTACATTATTTTTCACCAGAACATGCAAGAGGTGGTTACACAGATGCTAAGTCAGATTTATACTCTTTAGGTATAGTAATGTATGAAATGCTTACAGGAAGAGTGCCTTTTGATGCCGATACACCAGTATCTGTAGCATTAAAACAAGTGCAAGAAGAACCAGTGGATCCAATAAAATATAATAACTCTATACCAGTAAGTGTAAATAGAATTATATTAAAAGCAATGCAAAAAGATCCAAATTTAAGGTATCAAAATGCTACAGAAATGTTGCAAGACTTATCATTAGCTTTAAAGAAACCTAATGAAGACTTTGTAATATTAGCTACAAGAAGTGATGATTCACCTACTCAAAAAGTTCCTACAATATATGAAATTGAAATGGAAAAAAATAATGATAGAAAAGCTCCAAAAATAGAAGAAGGAAGAGCCAAAAAAGGAAAACAAAATAAAGTAAAAGAATTTTATGAAAAACATAAATGGGCAAAACCAATTACAATAGTATTAGTTGCAGTATTGTTATTTGTAGGTGCAATGTGGGGAACTATAGCATTATTAAATGGATCAAGACCAGCACAGGTAGAAATGATAAATGTTTCAGGTGTGAATGGTGAACCAAGAATGAAAAAAGATGAAGCAGTAAAAGCTCTAAATGATTTAGGATTTAAAGATATTGTTATTGAAGAAGAATATACAGAAGATGTTGAAGAAGGATATGTAGTATCTCAAACACCTGAATATAAATCTACAAATTTCAAATTTAATGTTACAGAACAAATAAAATTAGTAGTAAGTAAAGGTCAAAAAATAGTGACATTGCCAAAGAAGATGAGAGGCAAAAAGATAGAAGATGTTACAAAAGAATTAGATGCTTTAGAATTAAAATATGAAATAGTAGAAGAAACCAGTGAAAAAATAGAAAAAGATATAGTAATTGAAGTTGAACCAGCAGAAGGAGAAGAAATTACTGCCTCAACAACTATTAAGATAACAGTAAGTAAAGGTAGTGCGTATAAAGATGTTTCAGTTCCAAGTGTTCTTAATGAAACAGAAGAAAAAGCAGCCAAACTTTTATCTGAGTTAGGATTGATAGTAGAAATAAATTATGAAGAAAATGCATCAAGATCAGATGGAATAGTTATCTCACAAACAGTAAGCGTAGGAAAAACATTAAAAGAAGGAGATAGCATAGGGATAGTTGTTAATAGGCAACCTACTAAATCAACTTTAACAGTTAATGTAAATTTAAAAAGTTTAATGGCTTACACAGAACCAAAACCAGTTACAGAAAATAAAACAGATGAATATGGAAATACAGTTCCATCTACAGTAACTCCAGAAATTGAAAAAGGAACAGTAGTTATTGAAGTTGGTGATGATACAATTCTTAGTGATAGTTATTTAATGACAAAAACAGATATTTCAAAAACATGGACCACTTCAGGAGTAAAAGAAGTTAAAGTAAAAGTAAATGGAGTAACTAAATTTACTCAAACTGTAGATTTCAATAAGGGTGATCAAGTAATAAACGTAAATTAATTAAGAGTAAGGCATGATAAAAGTTAATCATGCCTTATTTGAGGAGGAAAAATGATAGAAGTTTCAGCGTCATTGTTAAATGTAGAAAAAGAAAATGCAACAAGAACAATGTATAACTTAGAAACAGGAAAAATAGATTATTTTCATATAGATGTTATGGATGGAAAGTTTGTTGAAAAAAATAATACAGAATTAATGAAAGATTATGCATTAACAGCTTCTCATATTTCTAATTTAGGATTAGATGTACATTTGATGGTAGAGAATATTGAAGAATTTGTTGATGAATATTCAATGTTAGAGCCAGAAATAATAACTTTTCATATAGAAGCATCAAAAACAGAAGAAAGAACAAAAAATATAATAGAAGAAATAAAAAATTGTGGTTCAAGAGTGGGAATTTCAATTAGTCCAGATACTAGCATTGAAGAGATAAAAAAATATTTACCATATATTCATTTAGTATTAGTAATGACAGTAGTTCCAGGAAAAGGAGCTCAAAGTTTAATTCCAGAAACATTGGAAAAAGTAAAAGCTTTGAAAGAGTATATTGAGGCAAATAATTTAGATATTGATATTGAAGTAGATGGTGGAATAAAAGATGTAAATGCTAGAAATGCTATAGATGCAGGGGCGGATATATTAGTAGTAGGAACATATTTAGTATATTCTGAAAATATTCCAGAAGCAGTAAAAAAAGTAAAAGGACTTTAAAATGTTTATTATTACTTATAAAAAATATAAGTAAAATTAAAAAGTAAAAAACAAGATATTTTAGGAGGAAAAAATGAAAAAGAAAACTATCGCAGTAATTTTAATTTTAGTAACATTGATATCAATAATATCAAATGTTTCATTAGCAACAGGGGTTCAGACTAATCAAGTAGCAAATACTACAAGTGCTAATATACAAGCAAATGCTACAAATATGAATGCAGTAAATAATGAAGTACAAAATAGTACTACAAATAATACTAATGATGTAAATAATTTAAATCAAGTAGCAGACAATGTTTTAGGAGAGCCTGATGTACCACCTCAAGAAGATGGAGTAATGCCAATTTCTGATAGTATAGAAATTAATGATGAAACAGAATTTGCAAACTGGGTTGAAAGTGATGTTTATTTGTTTGATGAAAAAATAGTTTATAATGAATCAGTAAATGGTAATGTTTATGCTATGGGTAAAAATGTTGAAGTAAATTCAAGTATAATATCTGGAAACCTTTTTGTATGTGGTGATAATGTAATTATAAATGCAGATATTTCAGGATCATTATTTATTTGTGCAAATAAAGTAACAATAAAATCAGGAGCAAATGATGCTTACATAGCAGCAGATACTGTACGATTTGAAGATAATTCTTATATTTATAGAGATGTAAGAGTGGCAGCAAGTGATGTAGAAGTAAAAGGATATATATATCGTAATTTATATTCAGGAGCAGATAATATAAGCATAGCAAGTAATGGAGTAGCAGGAGTAGCAGGAACTATTTATTATGATGGAAACTTAAATGTATCAGATAAAAGCAAAATAGGTAATATAGTAAAAATAGAAACACCTATTAAAGAAAAAGAAACTTCAGTTTTTGATGAAAGTATAATAGATATTTTATCAAAAGTAGTTTCAGCTTTAGTAATAATAGGAATTTTAACACTTATAACTAGAAATAAAGAAGTAGTTAAGAAAAATGAAAATTATGTAATAGATGCATTAGTGGGATTAGCATTAATGTTCTTAGTACCGGTAATAGCAATAGCTTGTATGATTACAATAATAGGTATTCCAGTAGGACTATTATTAATTATGGTATATATTATGCTATTGTTTGTAAGCATTTATGTTGCAGCTTTAAAAATTGCTAAGGTTATAATGAGAGGAAATTCAAATGTAATAAAATATATAGTTGCAATTATTATATATGTAACTTTTGAATGTATTGGAATGATACCTGTAGCAGGTGGAATATTAAAACTAATAATTATTGCTTATGGATTTAAAACTATTATGTCTTTAGCTTTCCAAAAGACAGCAACTAAAGAGGATAAAGAGAAAAAAGAAGATAACGAGATTAAAGAAGAACCAAAAGATATTTCTGAGTAATTGGAGATAATATGAAGAAAAAAGAAGAAGCAATAGAAATAATAAAAAAATTAAAAGAATATTATCCTGATGCAACATGCAGCTTAGAATTTACGAGTCCTTTTGAAATGATGATTTCGGTTATGCTTTCAGCTCAATGTACAGATGAAAGAGTAAATAAAACAACACCAATGCTTTTTTCAAAATATAATACACCAGAAAAATTAGCAAATATTGATATAAAAGAACTAGAACAAATTATTCATCCATGTGGATTTTATAAAAATAAAGCTAAAAATATAAAAGCATGTAGTAAAAAACTTATAGAAGAATATGATGGAATTGTACCAGAAAATATGGAAGGATTACAAAGTCTTCCAGGAGTTGGAAGAAAAAGTGCAAATGTTATTATGCTAGAAGTATTTCATAATCCACAAGGAATAGCAGTTGATACACATGCAAAAAGAATTTCAAATAAAATGGGCTTTTCTAACGAAAGCGAGCCAGAAAAAATAGAAAAGGATTTATTAAAACAAATTCCAAAAGAATATTATTATGATGTAAATCATTTATTTGTATGGCATGGAAGGCATATTTGTAATGCAAGAAAACCTAAATGTGAAGAATGCCCTGTAAATAAATATTGTAAAAATTATATACAAAGTTGCTAAAAAACTTTATTTAAAGAGATACAGAGTATTTTTGTCGGGTGAACATTTCTTAGATGTATGAAATCAGCTACAGATAAGTTATTACAGAGAAAATATGAGCCATTTTGAATTCTAAATGTTATAAAATTTAAAAAGTAGCTCTTTTGTATGTAATTAAAAATAATAGATATATGAAGAGGAGAAAAAATAATGAATTTTATAGACCAAATGAAAGATAGAGCAAGAAAAGATATAAAAAAGATTGTTTTACCAGAAGCAAAAGATTTAAGAACACTTAAAGCTACTCAAATAGCATTAAAAGAAAATTATGCAAAAATAGTTTTAATAGGAAATGAAGAATATTTAAAAGAAATTGCAAAAGAAAATAATTTGGATATATCTAATGCAGAAATTATAGATCCTTTAAAATCAGAAAAAAGCAAGATATATGCAGAAAAATTATATGAATTAAGAAAAGAAAAAGGTATGACACTTGAAAAAGCAGAAGAATTAGTAAAAGATGAAGTTTATTTTGGTATGATGATGGTAAAATTAGAAGAAGCTGATGGACTTGTTTCAGGTGCAATACATTCAACATCAGATACTTTAAGACCAGCACTTCAGATTTTAAAAACAGCTCCAGATACAAAACTAGTATCAGCATTTTTTTTAATGGTTGTACCAAATTGTGAATATGGAGAAAATGGAGTATTTGTTTTTGGAGATTGTGGACTAAATCAAAATCCTACAGCAGAAGAACTTGTAGAAATTGCACATTCTTCAAGTAAAAGTTTTGAACAATTAGTAGGAAAACAAGCAAAAGTAGCAATGCTTTCATATTCAACTAAAGGAAGTGCTAAATCTGAATTAACACAAAAAGTTATTGATGCAACAAATATGGTAAGAGAAAAATATCCAGAAATAAAAGTAGATGGAGAATTGCAATTAGATGCAGCAATAGTTCCAGAGATTTCAAAAAGTAAAGCACCAGATAGTCAAATAGGAGGGAATGCTAATACTTTAATATTTCCAGATTTAAATGCAGGAAATATAGGATATAAGTTAACTCAAAGATTAGGAAAAGCAGAAGCCTATGGCCCTTTATGCCAAGGAATAGCAAGACCAGTTAATGATTTGTCAAGAGGATGTTCAAGTGATGATATTGCAGGAGTTATTGCTATTACTGCTGTTCAAGCTCAATAAAACCTGTATATAAGAGAAAGAAAATTTAGACAAATTGTATTCAGTATTAGTATAAAAAATAAAGAAAATTTAAATTTATATAAATAATTATGTTTTTTTAAAGAAAGGAAATATCAAAATGAAAATACTAGTAGTAAATTGTGGAAGTTCATCATTAAAGTATCAATTAATAGATATGGAAGATGAAAGTGTCCTAGCAAAAGGAAATTTTGAAAGAATAGGGGAACAAGAGGCTTTTGTTACTCATAAAGTTAATGGAGAAAAGTATCTAATAAAAATACCAGTAATGAATCACGAGGAAGCTTTAAAAATAGTATTAGAACAATTAAAACATGAAGATTATGGAGTTATAAAAGATTTATCAGAAATAGATGCAGTAGGACATAGAATAGTTCATGGTGGAGAATTATTTGATAAATCAGCTAAAATTGATGAAGATGTTATTCAAAAGATTCAAGCTTGTGCGGCTCTTGCACCACTTCATAATCCTGCAGCAATTTTAGGAATAAGAGCTTGTCAAAGTGCAATGCCTGGAGTGCCAATGGTTGCAACTTTTGATACAGCTTTTCATCAAACTATGCCAAAAGAAAATTATTTATATCCACTTCCTTATGAATATTATGAAAAGCATAGAATAAGAAGATATGGATTTCATGGAACTTCACATCAATATGTATCAAAAATAGCTGCAAATTTGAGTGGCAAAAATATAGAAGATATGAAAATAGTTACATGTCATATTGGACAAGGAGCTTCAATTTGTGCTATTGATGGAGGAAAATCTATAGATACTTCAATGGGACTTTCTCCTTTAGGTGGTATTGCAATGGTTACTCGTTCAGGAGATTTAGACCCTTCAGTTGTAACTTATATAATGGAAAAAGAAAATTTATCACCTAAAGAAGCTGAAAGCATATTAAATAAAAAATCTGGACTATATGGAATAACAGGGTTAAATCCAGACTTTAGAGAAATTGAGCTTGCATCTTATGAAGATGATAAGCCAAAAGCTGGGGTTGCTATAGAATTATTTACAAAAACAATAGCTCAATTTGTTGCAAAATATGCAGTTTCTTTAAAAGGTATAGATTGCATAGTATTTACAGGAGGAATAGGTGAAAACCAAATAAATATTAGAAGGAAAATATGTGAAAACTTAGAATGGATGGGAGTAAAGTTAGACTTAGATAAAAATAATGTAAGAAGTGAAGAAAGAAAAATATCATCAAATGATTCCAAAATTGATATATATATAATTCCAACAAATGAGGAATTAGTAATAGCTAGAGATACTAAAGCTATAGTAGAAAATAAATAAAAACATTAGAGCACAACTTTGAAAAAAGTTGTGTTTTTTATTTAGGAAAGTGTTCTGTTCTTCCATTAGATAAAGGCTTATGCTAATTATTGTACACGAATTTAATGGTGCCAATATTTTAATATTGACATACTGATACTGTAATAGCTAAAGTTTAAACAGTATCAGTAATTTGGTATGTAAACATTTCTTAGATGTAGCAAATGAAATGAGCTACAGATAAGTTATTGCGGAGAAATTACCTGGGCGATTTAGTAGAAAATTGTCTTTTGCAAATTATATATCGTCCACTATTGTTCTTAAAAAACCTAAAATAATTTTATAGACAAACCTAAAATAATATTGTAGAATACAACCATAGGAAATTATAATTAACATCAGGAAATATGAATGATATATAGCTAAATAATAATAAAATATTAAGGAGGAAGGTTTAATGAAAGTGTTGGTTTTAAACTGTGGAAGCTCATCTTTAAAATGTCAATTAATTGATATGGAAAAAAAAGAGAGAATTATGAAAGGACATTATGAAAGAATAGGTGGTTCAAGATCATCTCTTCGTTTTAATGTAAGGGGAAATAAAACTGTTATTGAACACCCTGCCAGAGATTTTGATGAAGCTATATCAGAAATTTTAAGTTTATTAGTAAGTGAAGAATATGAAGTTATTAAAGATTTTAGTGAAATAGGGGCAGTAGGACATAGAATAGTTCATGGTGGAGAAAAATTTAAAAATTCAGTAATAGTAGATTCTGATGTTATAAAAGCAATAGAAGATTGTGTAACTCTTGCTCCATTACATAATCCAGCAGGACTAGCTGGAATTCATGCTTGTGAAAAATTATTGCCAGGGGTTCCGATGGTAACAGTATTTGATACAGCATTTCATCAAACATTACCTGAAAAAGCTTTTATTTATCAATTACCATATAAATATTATGAAGAACATAGAATAAGAAAATATGGTTTTCATGGAATATCTCATAGATATGTTTCAGAAAGAATATCTGAAATATTAGGAAGAAAAGATTTAAAAGTAATAAATTGTCATTTAGGACAAGGAGCTTCTTTATGTGCAATAAAAAATGGAATATCAGTAGATACAACAATGGGATTAACTCCCTTAGCAGGTATCCCTATGGGGACAAGATGTGGAGATGTTGATCCATCAATAATACCAACAGTTATGAAATTATATGATATAAAACCAGATGAAATGCTTAGAATAATGAATAAAGAATCAGGAGCATGGGGAGTATCCGGAGTATCAACAGATTTTAGAGATATAGAAAGAATGGCATTAGCAGGAGATGAAAGATCTATTTTGGCTTTAGAAAGTAGAGCATATATAATAGCTCAATATATTGCTAAATTTGTAGTTACATTAAATGGAGTTGATTGTATTACATTTGCAGGTGGAATTGGAGAAAATGGATTTGAAGAAAGAGAAAGAATTTGTAAATATTTGGGATGTTTTGGAGTTGAATTAGATTTAGAGAAAAATAAGATTAGAGGAGAAGAAGCAAAAATTTCAACAGATAATTCAAAAGTAGATGTTTATATTGTTCCAACAAATGAAGAACTTGTAATTGCATCGGATGCTTATGAATTAACTAAAAATAAATAGATGTTTTATAAAAAATGGTAAAGTCTTTATATAATAGGAAATGTAAAGTAATTTCTTATTATATAAAAATAAGTATTGTTAATACTATAATTTAGTGTTAGAATTGCTTTAGAAAACAAAGGGCATAAACATGTCTACATAAACTTTTGAAAGGAAAAAAATATGAAAATATTAGTATTGAATTGTGGTAGTTCTTCATTAAAATTTCAGCTTATAAATATGGATAATAATGAGAGAATGGCAAAAGGAAATTTTGAAAGAATTGGAGGAATGAAAACAACACTTAAATTAAATGTTGCAGGAAAAAAAGAAGAATTATTGCATATAGCAAGAGATTTTGATGAAGCTATTGAATTTGTTCTAGAAGTACTTCAAAAACCAGAATATAATTTAATTAAAAACTTAGATGAAATAGGAGCAGTAGGACATAGAATAGTTCATGGTGGAGAAATGTTTAGTGAGTCAGTTATAATTAATGATGAAGTAATTTCTGAAATAGAAAAATGTATAGATTTAGCACCTTTGCACAACCCAGCAGGGGTAGCAGGAATTAAAGCTGCAAAAAAGGTACTTCCTAATATCCCGATGGTAGCTGTATTTGATACAGCATTTCATCAAACAATGCCAGCAAAAGCATATATTTATCAAATTCCGTATAGATATTATACAAGTTATAAAATAAGAAAATATGGTTTTCATGGAACTAGTCATAGATATGTAGATCAAAGAGTAGCAGAGCTTATAGGAGAAAATAAAGAAAATTTAAAAGTAATAAATTGTCATTTAGGGCAAGGTGCTTCAATATGTGCAATTAATGGAGGAAAGTCTGTAGATACTTCAATGGGATTAACACCACTTGCTGGTATTCCAATGGCAACTAGGTCTGGAGATATAGACCCAGCAATAATACCATATATAATGAAAAGAGATAATTTAGGTCCAGAAGATATAGAAGAAATATTAAATAAACAATCAGGAGCCTGGGGAGTATCTGGAGTTTCAGTTGATTATAAAGATATTGAAGATGGATATAATATGGGAGACCAAAGGTCTATTCTTACTCTTGAAAGTCAAGCTTATAAAATAGCTCAATATATAGGTCAATATGTAATTTCACTTGGAGGATTAGATGTATTAACATTTGCAGGTGGAGTTGGAGAAAATGGTATTGAAACAAGAGAAAGAATTTGTAAATATTTAGAACCATTTGGTATTAAATTAGATTTATCAGCAAATAATGTAAAAGGAAAAGAAAAATGTATTTCTACAGAAGATTCTAAAGTAAAAATTTATATTATACCAACTAATGAAGAACTAATAATAGCAAAAGACACTTATGAATTAGTAACAAAATAATTTATTAAAATCAAAAATAATTTAAAATATAAATAATAAATTTAAATAGTATAAAGGTTGGTAGAATTATGAGAAGAAAAATAAGTTTAATTATATTAACTTTAATTATGTTAGTAATACTTACAGGTTGTACAAATGAAAATATGGAAAATGCAAATACTATGCAAAATAGTGTAAATAATAATGAAGAAGTTAATGATATTGAAACAAATAACTTAGGAGAGGATAGAAATAATGAAAATCAAGAAAAATTAACAGAAGAAAAAGCTTTAGAGATAGGTTATGATTTATATAGTTATGGCGTATATCCAGGATATTATGATAGCGATACAAATCAAGACTTTTCTGGAAAATCAAGAAGGATAAATAAATATGAAGAATCAATTACTATTGATGAAGTGTTTTTAGGATATCCATTTGGAAATAATGAAGATATAGATAACTACTTTACAGATAAAAGAATAAAAGAATTAGAAAAGCAAGAAGAACCATACAGAATAAAAAAAGTAGATGGATTATGGTATTTTGGGCATGCTCCAGTTGGTTCAGAACCTGATTTTATGGGAGTGATTTTAACAGTAAAATCAATAGAAGAAAATAAAGTTGAGTTTACAGCAACAAATTATTTATCATTAGATTATTTACAAAATGGTGATAAAGACTATGAAAATTATTTAGGAAAAGAATTATATGAATATATAGATGATTTTAAATCAAAATATAAATACGAAACTGTAGATTTTGATTTTATAATATTAAAAGAAAATGGAAACTGGAAAATTGATGTACAAAATTTAACTCATTATTAAAAATAAAAGATATAAATGGGTTTTTGGTGAATATTTTGTTTTTAAAAAAGAAAACTCTTCTTGATAAAATTTTTTTAACAAGAAGGGTTTTCTTAAATTTAACATTTATTTTTTATTTTACTATAATTGTTTTGAAATTATTGTAAATAACCATTCCGAGGTTTGCTACCAGAAAGTTTTTTTACAAATTTTGCTAGACAGTAATCAACAGAAACATTTAAGCTATTAGAAGCTTTACTATTTTGTTTTGCAAGTAATGCACAATTAAATAAAACATTTTCAGGTATTTCAGAAATTTCCAAATTTTCAGGATTTTTTAAAAGTACATGACTTCCATGAAGTTTTTGAACATGAAACCATATATCATTAGGACTTGCAAGTTTTAAACTTATATAATCATTTTGAATATTGTTTTTTCCAACATAAATTTTAAATTCATCAATACTGATAGGTTGTAAATCTATATTTTCATTTTTTGGTTTTTTCTTTAAGTGTTTAATTTTTTCTTTTTGTGAAATTACTTTTTTTCCTAAAACATTTTCAGCAATTTCTTCATAAACTTCATTTATATCGTTAAGATTTTTACTATTTCCTAAATTAAATACAATAGTTTCAATATAATCTAATTCTTTTTCAGCTTCTTTTTTTTGTATAGAAACTATGGAAAGAGCATTTTTTAATTTATTATATTTTTTAAAGTATTTTTCAATATTTTTTTGAACAGAAATACTTTTATCTAAAGGAATAGTTATTAACTTATTTTCGTCATAGTAGTTTTCAATTTCAACATTTTCAAGATTTTCATTTGAATTTAGTTTATATAGATTAGCTGTTAAAAGTTCACCATACAATCTAAATTTATCCATTTGTTCACATTCTTGTAATTTTTGATTTATATTTTCTATTTTTTTATAAACTTTTTTTAATGAACTTGATACTATTTTTAATAAACTATTTCTGGAATTTATGAAAATAGAACTTTGCTCTTTATTTGTATAAAAATCATCTAAAAAGAAATTTATATTTAAATTATTATTTAGAGAAGAATCAGAATAATTATGATTTTCATCTAAAATAATAGTATAATCTTTTTCAGAAATTTGCTTGCAATAAACATTAGAAGTTCCAAAGTTATTTATTAATTTATTTATATAATTATAAACAATTTTTAAATCCTCAGAAGAATATTCTATATCTGAGACTCCTAATAAGTTCAAATTTTCTGATATGAAAGGTTTACTAAAACCAATAAAAGTATTTGTAAGAATTTTTATTAAAGAAGTTTTTTCTTCATTTTTTGTTATTTTTTCAAATTCTTCAAAAGAAGTATTAATAAAACTTTTTTTATTTATAGGAGTAAAAGTGTATTCATGAGCAGGAAGTAAATCTCTTACATTATTATCAAAATGTTTTAAAGTATCTATAATAATATTCTTATCATTTGTTAATATTATGTTACTTTGTCTGCTCATAATTTCTATAAAAAGTTTTCTTATAACTAAATCATTTAATTCATTATAAACTTCAAATTTTATTTCTATTGTTCTTTCTAAATCATAGTTTGATATACTAATTATTTTTCCACTGGTTAAATATTTTCTAAGAAGCATACAAAAATTATAAGCGTTTTGAGGATTTGGTTTTGAGTGAGTTGTTAAGCAAATTCTACATAAGTCTGGATTAGCACAAAGTTCTAAAGCATAGTTTATTCCATTATTATAAAGACCTAAAACTATTTCATTTTTTGTGGGTTCAAATACTTTATTTACTTTTGCTCCAATAATTGAATTATTAAGTTCAGATATAACTGCTTTTGTAACAAATCCATCAAATGCCATAATTATCTCCTTTTGCATATTTAACATGTATAATAATATATCTTTAGTGATAAAAAGTCAATAAAAACAAAGCAAGCTTGGGAAAGAAATTATAATATAAAAAAATGCCCCCGCAGGGGCATCCGCCTATGCAGGGGAATGAGGTTAAAGACCAAAGGGCTCAACACAAACCTCAAATACAGTTTTGATGAGATTGAAAGCCAGCCTTTGCGCTTGCTCTGTATCTTTCATATCCCAAGAAGTTGGGAGAATTTCTGAAAGGGGAAAAATTTCATTTTTGTTTATGCCAATTAAAACTTTTTCTCCTAAGCAATGTAACGAAAGAAACATTGAAAGTTCGACTCCCAAAGCTATGTTGCCAATGTGTTCTCTGCCAGAAATTTGATTTGCGATGCGTTCAACATACCGGCAAGCAACTGTGGAAAAAGAACTTTCGGGAAGCTCTAAACAGCGATTTCCGAGAAATGCGGTGGCACTGCTGGGGTATTTGGAAAAGTCTCTTTTGGCAATTTGAATAGTATCTCCTGGAAAATTAACCAAAGATCTGTAGAGGCAGTAAGTTCCCAGTGAGATGTAATCAAGAAGCCCAGAGTGCTTATCCAAAACAAGATCGGCGTTTTTTGTTTGAATTACCCGTCTGGTTTTGAAAGACTTTATTGTAATGTCTTCTGCTTGTAGCATAACATAACCTCCTTTTTCAGATAAAGTCCAAACACAATTATATCATACAATTTACATAATGACAACTATAGATGATAACTACTGATATACAATACTTAAAAAGCGTGTAAGTTATAAAAAATAAAGTTAATACTTTTAAAATGTGCTATTAGTATATTAATAAAAATTTACTAAAAAAACATACTAAAACAAATTATATTATGATATAATTTGTTTGAAATAATAAAACATAAAAAGATGTTTAAGATTTTGAAATGCTTTTAAATTACATTAAAAGCGAGAAAGGAAATTTTATATGATTAAATTTGATTATGGAAATTCAAGTATTAAAGATAAGGTAATTAATGAGTTTAGTGATGAAGTAGTTAAAATTCATAATAAGCTTCATAAAAAAGCAAATGATGAAAAAGAATTTTTAGGTTGGATAGAACTTCCTACAAATTATGATAAAGAAGAATTTGCTAGAATTAAGAAAGCTGCTAAAAAAATACAAAAAGATTCAGATGTTTTAGTTGTTATAGGAATAGGTGGTTCTTATTTAGGTGCAAGAGCTGTTATTGATAGTTTAACACATTCTTTTTATAATGGAATGCCAGAAGAAAAAAGAAAAACTCCGCAAATTGTTTATGCTGGAAACAATTTAAGTCCTGTATATATGAATGACTTACTAGATTATATTAGTGATAAAGATATATCAATAAATGTTATTTCTAAATCTGGAACTACAACAGAACCTGCTATTGCATTTAGAATTTTTAGAGAAGTTTTAGAAACTAAGTATGGAGTAAATGAAGCAAGAAAAAGAATATATGTAACTACAGATAAACAAAGGGGAGCATTAAAAACTTTAGCAAATGAAGAAAAGTATGAAACATTTGTAATTCCGGATAATATTGGTGGAAGATTTTCAGTTCTTACAGCAGTAGGATTACTTCCAATAGCAACAGCTGGAATAAATATTGAAAAACTAATGAAAGGAGCTAAAACAGCTCAAGACAAATATTCAGATTCAAATTTAAAATATAATGATTGTTATAAATATGCAGTAGCAAGAAACCTTTTATATAGATCAGGAAAAACAATAGAGATTCTTGCAAATTATGAACCTAAACTTCATTATATGACAGAATGGTGGAAACAATTATATGGAGAAAGCGAAGGAAAAGATTTAAAAGGAATATTCCCAGCAGGAGTTGATTTAACAACAGATTTGCACTCAATGGGACAATATATTCAAGATGGAAGAAGAGATTTAATGGAAACAGTTTTAAAAGTAAAAACAAATTCTTCTGAAATTACAATACAAACAGATGATCAAAATCTTGATGGATTAAATTATTTAGCAGGAAAAGATTTAGGATATGTTAATGGTAAAGCAATGGAAGGAACAGTTTTAGCACATGTTACAGGAAATGTCCCTAACTTTATGGTAGAAATTGAAAAACTAGATGAGGAAAATATTGGAGAATTAATATATTTTTTTGAAAAGGCTTGTGCAATTTCTGGTTCGCTTTTAGGAGTTAATCCGTTTAATCAACCAGGAGTAGAAGAATATAAGAAAAATATGTTTAAATTATTAGAAAAACCAGGATATTAATTTGAAAATTAAAGTATAAAAAATAGGAGATTATGAAAATTGAAAAAGACAAAATTAAAAGCAAATGTCTTTGTTCAACTGACATAAAATAAAAACATCATCAATTTATAAGATGATGTTTTTGCTTTATTTAATAGGAAAGAGCACTGAGTTCTTACTTAATAAAGAATTTGATAATTTGATAAACAAATTTTAAACAGAAGCTTTAGGTTTTCTCCCTCTAGAAACTTTTTTGGAGGTTATTTCTAAATCTTCATCAATAACAACATTTTCTTCATCAATTTCTTTTGAAACCTTTGGAGATTTAATCTTGCTAAGATTTTCTGTAATCAAATCATTTAATATATCAAGATTATCTAATTTTTCAAGGGAATCTAATTTCTTTGATATTAAGGTTAATTTCCTTAAAGTAGCAATTTTCCAATATCCATCTTGAATTTCTTTTCCAACATTAGAAGTACCTAAAAGAGAAATTGTAAAGAAAAGTAAAGTAAGTGCTCCTACAATAAGTATTCTAAAAATATTATTAAATAAAAGTACATCTACTACAAAGGAACTTGTTATAATTCCAATAATACAACCAATAATACTAAAAGCAATTATAACAAATATACGCTTTACTTTTATCCAAAAAAGGTAATCTTTAAAAGAATTTTCATTATACATAGAAAAAACTCCTTAATACAAAATTCATAATTATAATTATATTATTCAATAAAAATATAGTCAAGTACAAAAAAATATTGTATGAATAACTTATTATATGATTACTTAAGCCAAATTTTGCAGATTTAAAACAAAATCTTTATTTAAAATATCATTTACTTTTAGCCAATTTAAATATATAATAAGCTCTATTAAAGAGGTGAAAAATGAAAAAGGCTTTATTAAAAGATAGTATAAAACAAATAAAAAAGACAAATAAAAGATTTATTTCCATACTTTTAATGGCTTTTTTAGGAGTGGGCTTTTTTGCGGGTGTTAGAGCAACAAGTCCAGATATGAAAAAAACTATAGATACATTTTTAGATAAAAATAATGTATATGATATAAATATTGTATCAACACTTGGACTAACTGATGATGATATAGAAGCTATTTCAAAAGTAGATGGTGTAGCAGAAGTTTATGGAATTTATAGTGAAGATGTTTTTACTATGATTAATGAAGAAGAGGTTGTAGTAAAAGCTTATGCATTAGAGGATAATATAAATAAAGTAGAAATTATAGAGGGAAATTTACCACAAAATCCAGATGAATGTGTTATTGAAAGCACGATGCAATCTGCGAAAATAGGTGATTATATAGATATTAAAGAAAATCTTGAAGAAGATGAAGACCCTTCTTTTAAAAATACAAAATTAAAAATAGTAGGAATTGTAAAAAGTCCGTTATATATTTCAAGAGATAGAGGTACAACAAGCTTAGGTTCTGGTAAAATTAGTTATTATATTTATGTAAGTAAAGAAAATATTTCTTCAGACATATATACTGGAATAGATATTATTGCAAAAGATTCAAAAAAATTTCCTGCTATAAGTGATGAGTATGATAATTTAATTTCAAATGTAACAAATAATTTAGAAGAAATTAAAGAAGAAAGACAAAACTCAAGATATAATGAATTAATTGAAGAAGCGAATAATAAATTAAATGATGCTCAGATTGAATTTGATGATAAAAAAGCAGAAGGAATACTGAAAATAGAAGATGCAGAAAAAGAACTTCAAAATGGAAAGAAAAAAATTAAAGATGCAGAAAAGGAAATTTCTGATGGAGAAAAAGAATTAAAAGAAGGAAAAGAAAAAGCAAATACAGAATTTTCTAATGCAGAAACTCAAATATCAGTTGCAGAAACAGAGCTTGCAAATTCAAGAACTCAAATAAGTGCAGGAATAACAGAATTAGATTCTAAAAAACAAGAGCTTCAAACAGTTATATCACAATTAGAAAATGGAATTATAACATTAACAAATTCAATTAAAGAATTGGAAGAAAATAAAGTTTTAGCAGAGAGTGTATTATCAGGAATAAAAAAAGTAGATGAAACTATTAATTCTTTAAATGTAACACTTGATAAGTGGAAAAATGAATTATTAAATGCTACAGGAGAAGTAGCAACAAACTTAACTCAAATGATAGCAAAACTAGAAACTCAAATTAAAGATTTAAATATGCAAAAACAAGAGTTAATATCTTATGGAATAACAAATGAAAAATTAATTCAAATAAATGAAGGATTAAATTCTTGTAAAATAGAAAAAGCAAATTTAGAAAATCAGTTAAATACGATAAAAGTACAGCTTGCAGAAGCAGAAAATAAAATAGTAGTAGGACAAAATCAAATAGAAGCAGGATATGCAAAACTTGCAGAATCAAAAGCTGAATTAGAAAAAAATAAAAAACAAGTTAATCAAAAATTTGCAGATGCAGAAAAAGAGATTGCTGAAGGAAAATCAAAACTAGCAGATGCGAAAAAGGAAGTAAGAGATGGTGAAAAAGAACTAGAAGATGCAAAAAAAGAATTTGATGAAAAGATACAAGATGCAGAAGAAAAATTAATAGATGCAAGAGAAAAAGTAAATGATATCGAAAATGCAAAATGGTATATTTTTAATAGAGAAGATAATAGCGGTTTTAATAGTTTTAGACAAGATACAGGAAATGTAGAGAAATTAGGAGAAGTATTTCCAATAGTATTTTTTATAATTGCAACATTAATAAGTTTAACAACAATGTCTAGAATGGTAGAAGAAGAGAGAGTACAGATAGGTACTTTAAAAGCATTAGGATATAACAAAATGCAGATAATGTCAAAATATATTATTTATTCAGCAGTAGCTTCATTTATAGGTGGAATTTTAGGTGCGGTTTTTGGACTTGAATTTTTTCCAAGAGTTATAATTTCAATGTATCAGATGATGTATAATATAACAGATATGGTAATAGAAATTAATAAATATTATATGTTTACAGGAACTTTTATAATGTCAATATGTATTGTGGGAGCTACTATTTATACAGCGAGTAAAGAATTAGTAAGTACTCCAGCAGAAATGATGAGACCAAAAGCGCCAAGAGCAGGAAAAAGAGTTCTAATTGAAAAAATACCATTTATTTGGAAAAGACTTAATTTTACACAAAAAGTTACAGCTAGAAATATGTTTAGGTATAAAAAAAGATTTTTAATGACAGTTATAGGAATTTGTGGGTGTACAGCTTTAATTTTAGCAGGATTTGGACTAAAAGATTCAATATCAAAAATTATGGATTATCAGTATATAGATATATATAAATATGATATGTTAATAGGTTTAAAGAACACATTGACTAATGATGAAATTAATGATTTGGTTAATAATCTAGAAGAAAAATCAGAAATAGAAACTTTAACTAGAGTTTATATGTCATCAGAAGCAGTAAAAAAAGAAAACTTAGAAGAAGATGCTCAAATTTTAGTTGTTAATAATATGGAAGAGCTTGATAAAGTTATAAAATTAAAAGATGTGAAATCTGGAGAGCCTTTAGTTTTAAATGATGAGGAAATTATATTAACAGATAAGCTTGCACAATTAATTAATGCAAAAAAAGGAGATGAAATAATATTAAAAGATTCTGACAAAAATGAATATTCTGTAAGAGTTGGAGCAGTTACTGAACATTATATCTCTCATTATATTTATATGACTAAAAATTTATATCAAAAAATATTTAATGAAGAGGCATCTACAAATATTTTACTTTGTAAATATTCAGAAAAGTTAGAAGAAAATTTTGAAAACAAATTATCAGAAGAAATTTTAAATAATTCTAAAATTTCTTCAGTAACTTTAAGTAGTTATTTAATAAGAATAATGGATGATACATTAAGTGCAATGAATCTTGTTGTTTATGTTTTAATTGTATCAGCTGGACTTTTAGCTTTTATTGTTTTATATAATTTGTCTAATGTAAATATAAGTGAGAGAATTAGAGAACTTGCTACAATAAAAGTTTTAGGCTTTTATGATAAAGAAGTTTATGATTATGTAACAAGGGAAATTATTTTACTAACAATTATTGGAATTTTAGTAGGATTAGTTTTTGGATATATTCTAAACTCATTTATACTAGGAACCTGTGAAATAGGGATACTTAGATTTAAAAAAATAATTTTACCTCAAAGTTATTTATATG
The DNA here is from genome assembly GCA_947570695.1 of uncultured Clostridium sp. Classification (GTDB taxonomy): domain Bacteria; phylum Bacillota; class Clostridia; order TANB77; family CAG-508; genus Scatovivens. Next base: position 183,178 of record CANOVB010000003.1, on the reverse strand, counting down.
CAAGTTTAATAACAGTAATATTTACTTATATAGTTAATTTTATAACATATTTTTCTTTGAAAAAAGTAGATATGATTGAATCATTAAAAAGTGTTGAATAACTTTTATCAAACATAACGAGTTAAAGAGAATAAGAGAGTATGAATAAGAAAATCAAAGATAAATAAAGATACTTAAGCAAACAAAACTTTTTTATTTGAAAAAAAGTTAGCAAAAGATTTGATTAAAAATTATAAAACTGGTATAATATCTAACATCATTGGTGCATTATTCTAGTGTATACTCCTGTTATGAGGGTGGGCCTAAAAATCTACTAGAAAGTATTATCAGTCGAAGTTTTTTAAGATTCTGCGCATTACGCCCAGTTTTGTGTGGACTTAAAAAGTAAAGAAATTAGGATAATTTGTAATGGCATACAAATGATTCCTGTTTTCGTTGAGACTTATTCGGTTTTTAAGAATAGGTAAACCTATATGGCAAAATGTTGTATAGTGGTAATGACTGTCTTGAGTGATAACTGGGGATTAATCGCCAAGTATAATAAGATATCGGCCAAATACTTTATTATATTTGATTATGAAACTTTTATTGCAAAAGAGACTAGTAACAGGCTAGGATACTCAAAGAAAATTTCTAGAGTGTTTGCTTAGAGATTATAAGCAAAGGAATTTAAGGATTAAGGTACAGATTTAAGTGGCGATCTGGCAACATCAAAAGATGGATATTTTTCTTAAATGGAAACGGCTTTTTAGTAATAAAAAGCGAAAAATAGAGAAACTCTGCTAGACCTAAACTGTAAAGTTTACTTAAATTCCTACCAATTACTAATAAAATAATACAAAATATTAAAGGAGATTAATAAACTAAAGTAAAATGAAAGATAAATCGAAAAAAAACAATAGTGCAAAAACTTGGGTAATAGTAATATCTATTACTACATTTGTTTTATCATTAGTGTTTTCATATATATCAAATACAGCAATTTCAAAATTAAATATTATTGCAGGATTAATAGTGCTAGTTTTAGTAATCTTAGTAGGAGTCATATTTGATTTAATTGGAGTAGCTGTTACGGTTGCAAATGAAGAAGATTTTCATGCTCAAGCAAGTAAGAAAATAAAAGGATCAAAAACATCAATAAAAATGATAAGAAATTCTGCAAAAGTATCAAATTTTTGTGCAGATGTAATAGGAGATATTTGTGGGGTTCTTAGTGGTGCTATTAGTGCAATGATAGCATTAAAGCTTACAGAAAATTATGGAATGAGTTCACAAATACAATTTTTGTTTAGTGCAATAGTAGCATCTGTTACAGTTGGCGGAAAAGCAGTTACAAAAGAAATAGCAAAACAAAACTCAACAGTAATAGTTGGTTTTGTTAGTAAAATTATAAATTTAGATGGAAAAGCTAAATAATTTTTAAAAGGAGAAATAAGGTAAAATATGAATTTAACTTATGATGCTCTAAATAAAAGTATTCTAGAAGGATTAAAATCTTTATATTTATTATATGGAGAAGAACAATATTTAGTAGAAATGGCGCTGAATAAAATAAAGAAACAATTTGGAGAATTACTTTTAGGAATTAATTATATACTTTTAGACGAAACAAGTGTAGAAAACCTTATTTCAGATATAGAAATGCCTGCTTTTGGATATGATAAAAAACTTATTATAGTAAAAAATTCAGAGTTATTTAAAAAAGATGGTAGAAAAAAGGCAGGAACACCTTTGCAAGAGAAAATTGCTGATTACATAAAAAACAATATGAGTATTATAGAAGAGTCTGTGGTTTTAGTATTTATAGATAATGAAGTAGATAAAAATGTTGTATATGAAGAAATAGAAAAAAGCGGAATTATATGTAATATTGAAGAATTAAAACCATTACAATTAGTGAAGAAATTAAAACAAATTTGTAATTTATATAAAGTAAATTGTGACGAAAGTACATTAAATTATTTAATAGAAACTTCTGGGACAAACCTTCAGAATTTAATAAATGAAATTAGAAAACTTATTGAATATGCTGGAGAAAATGGAACAATAACTATAAATGATGTAAATAATTTGGCAGTAAAACAAATAGAAAGTGTAATTTTTGAACTTACAGATAATTTGGCAATAAGAAAAATTGATAAAGCATTAGAAGTATTAGATAATTTAATTTATCAAAAAGAAGCACCTCAAAAAATACTTATAACATTATATAATCATTTTAAAAAGATTTATTTATGTAATGTGGCAGTAAATTTGAATAAAGATATAGTTAATTCATTAAGCTTAAGACCTAATCAAACTTGGCTTATAACTAAATATAAAAAACAAGCATCATATTTTAATCAAAATGAATTAAGAAAGATATTAGAGGAGTTTATAGAATTAGATTACAATTCTAAAAATGGAAAAATAGATATAGACATAGGATTAAGAAGCATATTATGTAATTATTGCAGTTAAAATACAAAAGAATTTAAGAAATATATTTTATAAGTTAAGGAGAAAGATTAGAATTTTAAATTCTAAAAGTAATAATAGCAATGATTGTAGAATGGGAATTTTTAGATAATGGAACTATGAGAGTAAAAACACCAGCTTTGGAAGGAGAAAGAATTCTTCCTAAATATGTTGCAGATGTTTTTAAAACAAAGGAAATAATTAGAACACAGGATATTACTCAAAACGGGTATTCCTCTATTGAAATGCCAAGTTTAGATGAAAATACTAGATGGGGACACCAGATTATGGTTGTTGAACTTATGAATCCTTTTTCACAAAAAGTAAAAAAGATTTTTGAGGAAAATGATGTATATGTTGATGATGAAGAAATGGAAATTGCTGAAATAGTTTTTGCAAGTCATGATAGTGGGCACACAGATAATTCACATCAATCTGAGGCAATTTTAAACTATTCTCATGAGCAAAGAACTATAGATATTTTATTAGGAAAAGGAGAGCTTGCTAGTTTAATTTCTAGTAAATATCCAAAAGATAAGCTTGAAAGAACAGTTCAAATTATTACTAATATAGATATTAATCAAGGAGATATACCAAAACAAAAGTTAAGTCCTTTCTTACAAATATATGCACAATTAGTGTCTAGTGGTGGTGATTTAGATAAAGTTGCTTATACAATGGGAGATACTACATATGCTGGAGTAAAAAGTTCATTAAATCCTCAAAAGCTATTAGATTCATTTGGAATTGCTATTGATGCAAATGGAGATTATATTCTTTATTGGGGTGAAGAAGGTCAAAGACAATTAGAAATTTTAGATATAGAAAGATTTCAAAATTATAGAGATATATATTTTAATCCTTCAGCAGAAATTATGAGAAACATGGAACCAGTAATGCTAGATCTTGCATCTCAAGAAGATGAAGAAGTTTTGAGAAAGCTTCCAGAGCCTTTTTTAAATAAAATTAGAGCAAGTAAAAGCGAAGAGAGAGTAACTACATTAGAACAAGAACTTGAAATGACAAATACACCTATGAATAAAGCATGGAAAATTTTGGCTAGAGAAGCAAAAAATCCAATATTAAGATATTTATCAGATTTAAGTGCAGGAAAAGGTGATTATCATTTTTTTGAATCTGAAAGAGATGTTTCAGAAATTTTGGCTCAACTTCAAGAGATTTTTCCAGAAAGGGATTTATCAAATACTAATTCATTATTTGCAGTTACATCAAAATGTAAGATGATAAAACCAGAGGAAGACCCTTGGATTCAGACTAGAAATGGTGAATTAAAAAAAGCAAGTGAGAAAAAAGGATGCTTAATAAAACCAGAAAATTTTGTTAGAAGAAGAATATTTTTTAATCCAGAATTACTAAGACTTGAATTAAATATGACAAAAGAACAATTTGCTGAATATAATTCTGATTTAGATTGGTTATTAGATGAGTTAGTTCCTACAGAAGATGAATTTCAAGCAAAATATGTTGCTAAAAATAACTCATTTACTATAAAAGATTTTGTTAGATTTATGATTGAACATGGTTTTTCATATGATGGAATAAAAATAGAACAAAATGAAGATGATTATTTTGAGACAACAGGATTAGAGTTATTAGAGGGTGGTAAAGAATTTAGAATTAGAAAAACTATTTCACCGGGAAGTGAAACTAAAAGAAAAGCTGAATATAAAGAAACTTTGTCAAATGCCGAATTTTCACATAGAAAAAATGTTCCAGTGGTAATAAAAGATGATATGAGCTTTGCTGATATAGAAGATATAATAAAGCATAGAACTGGGAAAGGTTTTGATTTAGAAGCAATTCCATTTATGCATGTATCTACTCTTCGTTCAAAACTATCTTTTTCTAAAAATGGGAAAAAAATAGTAGTTTTTTGGGATAACAGTAAATATAATAATAATTGGATAGAGGAAAATGCTAATGATTTAATGTTAGAAATTTCTTCAAGAGGAGAACAATCAGATAGACTTATTTTAAAAGGAGTTCAACAAATCATGCAAGAATTATCAGATAATTTTGAACAATATAATGGTAATAAGGTTTCTAGAGGAAATTTTCTTACTAATCAAAAAAGAAGGGAAAAACAAGGTGAAGTTTCTGAAGAAAAGGTATATTTAGAAGATGAACTTAAATGTAAATTTAAGGATAAAGATAGAGAGCAAGTTGCACAAATATTATATGAAGTTTTAAGTTCTATTGGTGGGAAATCGCTAAATGAAGCAAATTTAAGAGATCAAGTCGATGAATACTATGATACTCCTGATTATCAATTTGCAAGAAAAAAAGAATCATTAAGAGTTAGACAGAGCAGAGATAAATTTATAGGTACATATAAAACTCCTAAAGGTCATAGAAAAGCTTTAACTAGTAGAGAAGAAATGAGTATTAATATAGATCAAAAAAGTGCTTATGAATTAATAAGAGGTGCTAAATTACAACATGGAATAGATATTCCAGAAAATATTGATTCTGTATTACAAGTTGAAAATAAAAGATTGAAACAAGATTTCCTAGTAGATGGTATTCCATTAGAAATTTCTATTGATGATGTTCATAATGTTGATTTAAAAACTGGTAGAAGAAAACACTCAAGCTTTGGAGAATTTGAAATAGAATTTAAAGAAAAAGTTTCCCCAGAAAAAGCAGATGAATTGATAAATAAAATTTATTCTAATGTATTAAGAAGATGTGCTGAAAAAGGAATTATGATTAAAAAAAGTGATCTTAATAAATATATAGATGGATTAGTAGATTTGGGTATTATACAAGATTTGAGTAAATTTATTTCACTTGAAGATTAAATAAAAATACATATAAAACGCATAGTAAGTAAATCTTATTATGCGTTTTGCTTTTTATTTAGTAGGTGAACAAAGATGAGGATTTTTTCAGTTAATTCTGGCGTTAAATATTATATATATTTATTTTTTAAAGGAAAATTAATACTTGAAAAAAAATAGATATAATGATATAAATATAAAAAATTAATAATAATTTATTTGTTTTTTTATTTAAAGTTCCTCTGGGGGGAAAAATATGATTAACGTAAATGAAAATTTTTTAAACTTACAAGAAAGCTACTTATTTGTAACAATAGTAAAAAAAGTAGCAGAATTTGCAAAAGAAAATCCTGATGCAAAAATTATTAAATTAGGTGTTGGAGATGTAACAAGACCAATACCAGAACCTATTTTAGAAGCAATGAATAAAGCTGTTTCAGAAATGGGAGCAAAAGAAACTTTTAAAGGATATGGACCAGAAATAGGATATGATTTTTTAAAAGAGAAAATCAAAGAATATGACTATAAGAAATTAGGGATAGACATAGATATAAGTGAAATATTTATATCAGACGGTATAAATTCTGATTGCGGAAATATAGTAGATTTATTTTCTGCAGATAATAAAGTAGCTATTGCAGATCCAGTATATCCAGTATATTTAGATACAAATGTAATGTCAGGAAGAAGTGGAAAATATAATGAATCTACAAAAAAATATGAAAATATAGTATATTTGCCAGTTACTGCTGAAAATGGTTTTATACCAGAACTTCCAAAAGAAAAAGTAGATATGATATATTTATGCTATCCAAATAATCCAACTGGAACAGCATTAACAAGAAAACAATTAAAAGAATGGGTAGATTATGCAAGAGAAAACAAATCAATAATATTATTTGATGCTGCTTATGAAGTGTTTATTTCAGATAAAGATGTACCACATAGTATATATGAAATAGAGGGAGCAAAAGAAGTAGCAATAGAATTTAAAAGTTATTCAAAAACAGCTGGATTTACAGGAATAAGATGTGCTTATGTTGTTATACCAAAAGAAGTAAAAGCATACACAAAAACAGGAGAAGCTATAGAATTAAATAAATTATGGGACAGAAGACAATGTACTAAATTTAATGGAGCTTCTTATATAAGTCAAAGAGCAGCAGAGGCAACATATACAGAAGAAGGTAGAAAACAAATATTAGAAAATATTAGTTATTATAAAGAAAATGCTAAAATAATAAAAGAAGGACTTGAAGAAGCTGGATTTACAGTATATGGAGGAGTTAATTCGCCATATATTTGGTTAAAAATTCCAAATGGAGAAAAATCATGGGACTTTTTTGATAGATTATTAAAAGGAGTTCATGTTGTAGGAACTCCAGGAGTTGGATTTGGGCCAAGTGGAGAAGGATATTTTAGATTAACTGCATTTGGAACAAGAGAAAATACTATAGAGGCAATTAAAAGAATAAAAGAATTTAAATAAATTTAAGTAAAAGAAGGAGGATTTTGTTGTGGCTGAAATATTAAATGATGTATCAAGAACATTTAATGAATTTTTATTATTACCAAATTTAACAGATGAAAGATGTATTCCAAGTAATGTTAGCTTAAAGACACCACTTGTAAAATTTAAAAAAGGAGAAGAACCAAAATATAGTGCAAATTTACCATTAGTTTCTGCAATAATGCAATCAGTTTCGGGAGAGAAGATGGCAATAGCTCTTGCAAGAGAGGGCGGATGCTCTTTCATATATGGGGCTCAAAGTATAGAATCACAAGCACAAATGGTTAAAAATGTAAAAAAATATAAGGCTGGTTTTATTACAAGTGATTCTAATGTAAGAAGTGACACTACTATAAAAGAACTTTTAGAATTAATTTCAGTAACAGGACATTCAACAGTTATGGTAACAGAAGATGGTTCTGCAAATGGTAGATTTTTAGGTTTAGTTACAGATAAAGACTTTAGAATATCAAGAGTAAATTTAGAAGATCCTGTATCAAAATATATGGTACCAAGAGAAAGAATTGTTTATGGAAAAAAAGGAATAACTTTAACAGAAGCAAATGATATAATTTGGGAAAATAAAATTAGTTGTTTGCCAATATTAGATGAGAATGATAAAGTTGATGCATTAGTATTTAGAAAAGACTATGAAGCTGACAAAGAAAATCCAAATTCATTATTAGATGATAATAAAAGATTTATTGTAGGAGCAGGAATAAATACTAGAGATTATGCAGAAAGAATACCAGCATTAGTAGAGGCTGGAGTTGATATGATATGTATGGATTCTTCAGATGGGTATTCAGTATGGCAGAAAAATACTATTGACTGGGTGAGAGAGCATTATGGAGATAATGTTAAAATAGGAGCAGGAAATATTGTTGATAAACAAGGTTTTTACTATTTAGCAGAAGCAGGAGCTGATTTCATAAAAGTTGGAGTTGGAGGAGGCTCAATATGTATAACTCGTGAAACAAAAGGAATAGGAAGAGGTCAAGCTAGTTCTTTAATGGATGTAGTTGAAGCAAGAAATGAATATTATGAAAGAACAGGTATATATATTCCTATTTGCTCAGATGGAGGAATTGTACATGATTATCATATAACACTTGCACTTGCAATGGGAGCAGATTTTGTTATGATGGGAAGATATTTTGCTAGATTTGATGAAAGCCCTACAAGAAAAATAAAAAGAAATGGAACATTTATGAAAGAATATTGGGGAGAAGGTTCGAATAGAGCCAGAAACTGGCAAAGATATTTAGAAGATCCAAGCAAAAACAAATTGACTTTTGAAGAAGGAGTTGATTCTTATATTCCTTATGCAGGAGCATTAAAAGATAATGTTGCAATTACAGTAAGTAAAATAAAATCTACGATGTGTAACTGTGGTTCAATAACAATACCAGAATTACATGAAAAAGCAAGACTAACTTTAGTGTCAAATGTAAGTATAAAAGAAGGCGGAGCTCATGATGTTATACTAAAAGAGTATGAAGCTGGAGTTTAAAAAATAAGAATTAGTTTTAAGATAAATGTAAATACAATAAAAAGTATTTGCATTTATTTTTTTATATAATAGGAAATTGCTCGACAATTCCTATTATATAAAAGCTTCGCCAATATTTGTACACAAATTTACTGTGTAAATTTGGCACATGGAACATTTCTTAGCTGTGTGAAATGAAATGAGCTACAGATAAGTTATACATAGGAAAGACGAGGACATCTGAATTTAGTTATGTCTTTTGTAATTTTCATAATGTCCTCTTTTGTTCTAATAGAAAAGTAATACTTTCTTATTATATAAAAGATTTGCTAAATATTTATTACATAAATTTGGCACATGAACACTTTTACTTAAAAAATGTTTGATTTTTCAGATTTATTTTATATTATTATAGAAAGTTTTTGGAAAACTTTTACAGAAAATACTAAATTTATGGATTGACAAAATGAAAAAATCGTATTAAATTATAGGAAAATGAAATCTTAACATGAACGTATCTCGAAAATTAAATAATGGGAGGTAAGACTATGCAAACTAGAGAAAAGATTTTATTTTATTACACCTCCCCGGTTAAAACGGGTGAACTGATGCAAGTCAAATTGCGGATGCCAAATGATTTGGGATTCGTAAATGAGGCAAGTTTGAAGTTCAACAGACGGGGAGAACCACCAGGCACAGAAGCAACATGTGAATTGATGTTTGATGAAAGTCATTCATCAAATAAATCGGGTTATAGTACCTTCGTAGGAAAAATTCGATTTGAAACCCCAGGATATCGCACTTTCTATGTAAAAATTAGAATAAATGAAGTTGAGAAAACACTAAAATATGACTATGAAACTGGAAATGCTGTTTTAACAAATGCAGATAATCCAGAGTTCTGGGAAATGTTTGTGTACCTTTCTTCATTTAAAACACCCAGCAACATAAAGGGCGGAATAGTGTATCAGATATTTGTAGATACTTTCTGCTCTAAAGATTTGCCAAACCACTTGAAAGAAAGAGTTGTATCATGGGGAACGTATCCAAAATGGCAAAAGGACCCAGACGGAGTTTTCAGAAATAATCAGTTTTATGGGGGAAATTTAAAGGGAATAATAGAAAAATTGCCCTATATTAAATCCCTGCATACAACAGTGATTTATTTAACTCCTATATTTTCAAGTCCATCATCGAATCGTTATGATATATCAAACTTTATGGAAATTGATGAGATGGTCGGAACTTGGGAAGATTTAAGACAGTTGCACGAAAAAGCAAACCAGATGGGAATGTCACTTATATTGGACCTTGTTTTTAATCATGCAAGCAGTGAAAACAACTGGATAAAACAAGACCCTGAGATGTTTGCATGGATACAAAAGTATTCAGTTGCTAAATGTTGGTGGGGATATAAGCATTTGACAGAATTCAATCAAAACAGTCCAAGCTACTTATTGAAATTAGCAATTTGCTTAAGCAAATATAAGGAGTATGTGGACGGCATTAGGCTTGATGTTGCAGATAATCTTTGGGACTTAACCTTGAAATTTATTAGAGTAATTTTTGGTAAATATATTTTGGGGGAAGTCTGGAAAAATGCAATAACCGGCGATTATAGAGAATTCTTATATGGCGAAGAATTAGATGGAGTGATGAATTACCAATTTCCTAATTCAATATACAGATGGATAAGATGGGGAAATGCCATAAATTTTAGGCAGGTAATTGGAGGAATTTGCAAATTGTATCCAAAAGAGGCATTAGATGTTTCTCCGATATTTTTGTCCTCACATGATATTCCGAGAATTCCAAATATTTTAGTTGGAGATTTTATGCAAGAGGATACTAACTATGAAAATATTTGGGATATGGAAAAAAATCCATATTGGTATGATGGAGAGGAATTTAACACAGATCGATTCAGAAGCTGGGAGGTTGAAAACGACAAAATTCCAGAGGAAAAGCAAGAACTGGCAAGAGATTTGCATAAGATAGCCGTATTTTTCCAATATTTCTTACCAGGATTACCATCAATTTTTGCAGGAGATGAAGCTGGAGCAACAGGTTTTAAGGATCCTACAAACAGAAAACCGTTTCCTTGGGATAATATCGATGAAGAGATTTATCAATATTATTGCAGAATTGGTGAATTCCGTATCACACATAAGAATATTTTTTCAAAAGCAAGTTTTGCTATTCTAGAGTGTGATACCAGAAAAATTGTTTTTAAAAGGGGAAGTTTGATTTTTATTGTAAACCGAACAAATCATGCGCTTTACTTACCAAAGTATAACTTAGGGAAAGTAATATTTTCGATTAGACAAGTAGATTCAAAGCACGAGTTACAAGCTTACAATGCAGTAGTAATAAGAAGGTGATTTTTATCTAGATTGCGGAGGGCTGCCTGCTAAAGGCGGCCCTCTTTTTTATATAATAGGAAAGTGCTATGCACTTCCTATTATATAAAGCTTTCAGCAATTTGCACAGAAAAATTTCTCAGAAATTTTTCTGTACATCGAACATTTCTTAGCTGTGTGAAATGAAATGAGCTACAGATAAGTTATACATAGGAAAGACGTGGACAATTCAGTAAAGTTTCGTCTTTTGCATATTAAATATTGTTCACTTTTGTTCTATAATTTGTTCGATTTTTTTGCTTTGCTTGCTTATTAAGTAGCTTTATGTTAGAATAAAAAAAGATTACATATTTAGAAAGGGTGAGTTTATGAAAGTTTTAACTGTAGGAGATATAGTTGGAAAAACAGGATTGGAGAAGTTAAAAGAAACTTTACCAAAAGTTATAGAAGAAAATAATATAGATTTTGTTATTGTAAATGGAGAAAATGCAGCTGATGGAATGGGAATTACAGAAAAAATGTATAAAGAATTATTAAATTTGAATGTTGATGTTGTAACAATGGGAAATCATACTTGGGGAAAAAAAGAGATATTTAATTTTATTAATGATAAACATATTATAAGACCAGCAAATTATTCAAGTAATAATCCGGGAAAAGGTTATGATATATATGAGTGCAAAAATAAACAAATAGCTGTTATAAATTTAATAGGAAGGACAACAATGCAAGTTCTTTCGGAAAATCCTTTTATAGTAGCAAAAGATATTATTAATGAAATAAAAGATGCTGTAGATATAATAATTATAGATTTTCATGCAGAAGCAACTGCAGAAAAAATTGCATTAGGATATTATTTGGATGGAGATATAACAATATTGTTTGGAACACATACACATGTTCAAACTGCTGATGAAGAAATATTAGAAAAAGGAACAGCTTATATTACAGACATAGGAATGACAGGACCAAAGAAATCTGTAATTGGAATGGATGTTGATGTATCTATTAAAAGATTTGAAACATCATTGCCAGAGAAATATAAAGTAGCAGAAGGAAAAGGAAAATTTAATTCTTGTATGTTTGAAATTGATGAACAAACTAATAAAGTTATAAAAATTGAAAGAATAAATAGATAGAAAAGTATGAGAGAATTACTAAATAGAAATAAAATACCAAATTAAAAAGTGAGAAAATGAAAGAATAAATAGAGAAAAAGGCTAAAAAGAAAGTCGAAAAATATATTATAAAATAGATTGAAGTAACTTTATATCAAAAAACGTAAAACCTTTGAAAAAACTGTAGAAAAATGGCACACGAAAGTTCGGAAAAATAAAGAAAAAGTATAGACTTCCAAAATTCATTATTGTAAAATAACCATATCGAAACACAAGATAAAATAAAAATAATAGGAGGAAGAAAAATGGAAGTTTTAAAAATTTCATCAAAATCAAACCCAAATTCAGTTGCAGGAGCAATAGCAGGTTTGGTTAAAGAAAGTACAAGAGCAGAGATGCAAGCAATAGGAGCAGGAGCTTTAAATCAAGCAATAAAAGCAGTTGCTATAGCAAGAGGTTTTGTGGCGCCAGCAGGAGTTGACTTAATTTGTATTCCAGCTTTTGCAGAAGTTCAAGTGGAAGGAGAAGATAGAACTGGAATCAAACTTATAATTGAGTCTAGAAAATAATTTAAGAAAATAATATTAATATATATAAAAAAATGTATAGTAAAAAGCTATACATTTTTTCATTTATTTTTTGTTTTATATTGAAAATTAGGAAAAAATAATATATTATGTGCATGTAGAAAGGTAATTAGAAAATGAGTAATAACAATAATTTATTTAAGTACATATTTGCAGTAGTAGTAGTATTTATAATTGGATATACAATGTATGTTTTATTTCAAAATAAAAAAGAAGAAAATAATTCAACTTTAGATCAAACATCAACATTAAGTAATATTCAAACTGATTTAAGATTTGCTATAACAGGCTTAGATACAATTAATCCAATAATTAGTAACAATAGAAATGTACAAGAATTATCAAAAATAATTTATGAACCATTAGTTTCTTTAAATGAAAATTATAAATTAGAATATCGTTTAGCTGAGGAAATTGCTAGAGACGAAGAGAATTCTTATATTGTAAAATTAAGAAAAGGTGTATTATGGTCAGATAGAAGTGAATTTAATGCTTATGATGTAGTATTTACTATTGATTTTATAAAACAAAGTGGTGTTCCTACAATATACTCTGAAAATTTAAGAGAAGTTACAGATTTAGCAGTTATTGATGATTATACATTAAAAATTACACTTGCAACACCAGTACCATTTTTTGAATATAATTTAACAATTCCAATTATGTGTAAAAACTATTATGAAGGTGAAGATTTTGCAGTAAGTGAAAAACTTCCAATAGGAACAGGGATGTTTAGAATATCTGAAATGAGTTCTAATGTTATAAAACTTGCACAAAATGAATATTACTGGGATGTAGATAAAAAACCAATGGCAACAGAAATAACAGTAAATTTATATGGCACAATGGGAGAGACATATGCAGCATTTAAGAATGGGGAAATTGATATATTATCAGTTAAAATTCCTAATGTTGAAGAGTATATAGGTTCTTTAGGTTATAATAAAATTGAATATAAATCAAGAGATTATGATTTTTTATCAATAAATTCACAAAACGATATATTATCAGACCCTGCTGTTAGAAGAGCATTGAGTTTAGCAATAGATAAAAATACTTTTATGGGAATTTTAGGAGCAGGACATATAACTTCAAATTTTAGTTTAGATATGGGATCATGGCTATATACAAAAGATTTAAATGTAGCAGTAGACACTGAACAAGCTGCTCAAATTTTATTTGATGCAGGTTGGGAACGTACAACAAATTCATGGCAAAAAAGAGAAGGATACAATACAAAAAGACTAGGATTTACCTTAACTGTAAACTCAAATAATCAAACAAGAGTTGCAATAGCAGAAAATATTAAAGAACAATTATCAAATTTTGGAATATATGTGAATATTAGATATTTAGCGGGAGACGCATTTTCTTCAGCTATAAATAATAGAGATTATGAAGTGGCTATAGTAGGAATAAAATTAGGTTATACTCCAAATTTAACAACATTTTTTGGAGAAGGAAATATTGCTAATTATCATAATGATGAAGTATCAGAAATTATGCAAAATATTTCTAATACAACAGATGAAGGTGTTTTATATGAGAAATATGGTAGGTTATATGAAATTTATTTAGAAGAAGCACCATATATAGGACTATATAGAAATACAGAAACCATTATATATAATCAAGGTTTGGTAAGTAATATAAAAGCAAATTGTTTTGATATATATCATAATATAGAAAAATGGTATAGACAGTAAAATATAATTATAAAAACGTATTAATTAAAGGTTAAAATTTATGAATTAATATTGTTATAAAAAACAAATAAAAAAATTAAAAAATATATTGACAAAATAAAAATTAAAGGTATAATAAGAACATAAGTTTTACGAACGAATATTTGTTAGGAGGAAAAATAAATGGGAGATAACGCAGAAAAAAGAAAGGCATTAGAAGACGCAATGAGTCACATAGAAAAACAATTTGGTAAAGGCTCAGTTATGAAATTAGGAGATTTTAAATCAATGAATGTTGAAGCTATTTCAACAGGAGCATTGAACTTAGATATAGCATTAGGAATAGGAGGAATACCTAGAGGAAGAATAATAGAAATATATGGTCCAGAATCATCTGGAAAAACAACACTTGCCTTACATGCTGTTGCAGAAGCTCAAAAATTAGGCGGAGAAGCAGCATTTATAGATGCAGAACATGCATTAGATCCATCTTATGCAAAAAAAATAGGTGTAGATATAGATAATTTAATAGTATCTCAACCAGATACAGGAGAACAAGCATTAGAAATAGCAGAAGCGTTAATAAGAAGTGGAGCAATAGATATAGTAGTAGTAGACTCTGTTGCAGCTTTAGTTCCAAAAGCGGAAATTGACGGAGATATGGGAGATTCTCATATAGGTCTTCAAGCTAGATTAATGTCACAAGCTTTAAGAAAGCTTGCAGGAACAATAAATAAAACTAATGCAATAATAATTTTTATAAACCAATTAAGAGAAAAAGTTGGAGTAATGTTTGGAAATCCAGAAACGACAGCTGGAGGTAGGGCTTTAAAATATTATGCATCAGTAAGAATGGATATAAGAAGAGTTGAAGCAATAAAACAAGATGGTAATGTTGTAGGAAATAGAACAAAAGTAAAAGTTGTTAAAAATAAAGTAGCTCCACCATTTAGAGAAGCAGAATTTGATATTGTATATGGAAAAGGAATATCAAAAGAAGGAAGCGTATTAGATTTAGCAGTTAACTTAGACATTATAGAAAAAAGCGGTTCTTGGTTTAGCTATAAAGGAGAGAGAATAGGACAAGGACGTGAAAATATAAAAAAATATCTTTTAGATAATCCGAAATTTATGGAAGAAATTGAAAAGAAAGTTAGAGATAATTTTAATAAAGCTTTTGAAAATGCATTAGTAGATGAAGAACAAGAAACATCAGAAGATGGAGAAATAGAACCATCAGAAGAATAATCTTGAAAATCTTTGATTTTTCAGTATAGATATTTAAAGAAGTTCATAGTATCCTGCCGAAATATACTAGAATTTCTTAATATATAAATTTGTAGCAAGTTAATAAAGATGTTCTATTAAATTTAGGACATCTTTATTATTTAATAGAAAGTACAATATTTCCTATTAAATAAAATCTTTAATAGTTTGTAGTATAAGTGCTAATATAAAAAGTATTATCATAAAGAAAGGAATAAATTTATATGGAATTTATGAGTAAAGAAAAATTTGAAGAAGCTGAAAGAATAGAAAAATTAAGAAACAGAATATTAAAATATATATTATATAAAAAAAGAAGCGAAGAAGAAGTTAGACAAAAATTTGCAGATGAAGATGAAAATGAAGTAGAAGATGCTATAGAGTATTTTAAAGAACAAAATTATATAAATGATAATGATTATATTGAAAGAGCCGTTAAAGAATTTATTGCTTTAAAAAACTTATCTATAAAAGAAATAGTTTACAAAATTTGTCAAAAAGGTATCAAAAAAAGCATGATAGATGAATACGTTTGCAAAAATAAAGAAACTATGTTAGAATATGAAATATCTTCAGCAAAGAATATTATATTAAAAAAGCAAATGGATAATGAAGAAAACGAAATTAAAAATTACTTATATAAAAAAGGCTATATGAGTGACAGTATAGAGATAGCCTTTGATGATATAAATAATTAATAAGTAGGTTAAAAATGAATAACAAAATATTATCACTAGAATCAAAAAAATATGAATTAAAATTAAATAATTTTGAAGGACCATTAGATTTGTTATGCTATTTAATAGATAAAAATAAAATGGATATATATAAAGTAAGTATATCAGACATCACAGAGCAATATATTCAATACTTAAAAGAACAAGAAGAACTAAACTTAGAAATAGCAAGTGAATTTTTAGTGATGGCATCTACTCTATTATTAATAAAATCAAAAGGACTATTACCAAAAGAAGTAGAAGACGAAGCAGAGTTAACAGAAGAAGAATTGCTACGTAGAATTATAGAATATAAAAAGTATAAAGAAATTTCCAAAACTTTTAAAGAAAGGATTTTGATTTTTTCTAAAAGACTTTATAAATTGCCAGATAAAATAGAACTTCCAAAGCAGACTCTTGAAAAGGAGTTTTGTAAAGAAGATATTGTAGAAAGATATAAAAATTTAATTGAAAGAAATGAAAATAAGAAAAACGAAAATGCTAGAAATGTTGAAACTATAGCTGTACACGAAACATATTCAGTATCTGAAAAAGTAAGAGATATTTTTAGGGAATTAGTAAAAAGACCTAAATTTGTATTTAATAAATTGTTTTCATTAAAAGAAAAACCAAAAGCAGAAGTAGTTACAGCATTTTCTGGAGTTTTAGAATTAAGTAGAAGAAGTAAAATAAATGCAGAACAAAAAGAGATTTTTGGTGATATAGTTATTTCAAAAAGAAAAAAAGAAGAAAATAAAAAAAGTTTATAAATTTTAAAAATATATTTAAGAGTTTTGAATACAAATTAAATAAAAAAGGAATAATAAGAATAATTTTAAGCAGGAGATTAATATATGATTGCTTTAATTATTCTTTTTTTTGTTGTAATTATAAATTTTATAATAATAGGAATATGTTTTTCAAATATTGTAGTAGATATAGAAAATTTAAATTGTAATAGCAAAAATATTAAACAGGTTTTAACGGAAGATATTGAATTTTATATCAAAATATATATTTTTAAAGTTCTAAGAATATTAACAATAAAAGTTTATAATACTCATTTAGAAATATTAGGAATAAAAATAAATTTTAATAAATTAATTTATGATATTGAGGATACAGGGATTTTATTTAGAAAAGTAAAAAAGATTATTAGATTAATAAAAGACAATAAAGAAAATATAAATTTTGAAAATTTAAAACCTAAAATTAAGGAATTTAAAATGGATTTAGAAATAAGTACTGAAAATGCCATATTAACTTCGATTTCAATATTATCAATATCAAGTACTTTATCATTATTATTAAAAAAATATATAGAAAAATATGAAAAAGAAAAATACTATTATAGAGTTACTCCAAAATTTACAAATACTAACGATTTTAGTATAAATTTAAATTTTGAAATGTCATTTGAAACATTAAAAATATTAGTATTTGCATATGAAATAAGAGAACTATTTGTACAGAATAAGATAGAAAACAAAATAAAAGAACAAAATATTTTAGAAAACAGTTTGCAAAAACTTAAAATATTAAGAAGATTGGGAAGAATAGATCAAAAACGCATAATTGAAAAAAATGTGGGAAATAATATAGAAAATTAAGTAAAAGTATAATGCAAATTTATACTAAATTATAAAGAAAGAAGGAAATGAAAATGAATGAACATCCTATAGAAGGACTTATGGAAACAGCAATGAATAGTATTAAAGACATGATTGATGTCAATACTATAATAGGGGATCCTATAGAGACTTCAAATGGTATGGTAATAATACCAATTTCAAAAGTGTGTTTTGGATTTGCGGCAGGAGGTAGTGAATTTAAAGGTGAAACTGTAGATGAGTACAAAAAGCGAGATAAAGAGGAAGAAGTACAATATAGACTTCCTTTTGGAGGAGGAAGTGGAGCAGGAATTTCAATAAATCCAGTTGCATTTGTTATTGTTTTAAAAGATTCTATAAAAGTTTTACCTATTGAACATAGTTCTGTAATAGATAAGCTTATTGATTATGTTCCAGATTTAATGGAAAAGGCAAATGTAATTGTAGATAAAACAATGGACAATCAAAAAAAACCTAGAATAAAAACAGTACAAAAAACAAAAAGTAGAGTGCCTAAAGAACCATCGGTTAAAGAGGAAAAAGAAGATCCATTTGGAAGTGTAGAAGATTATTTTGAAGAAGAATTATAAATCTAAATAAAATTTAAAGAAAATGAAATAAATAAACCCATATTATTAGACAAATTCGTTTAAGTAAGATGGGTTTATATTTTTTTGCCAGTAAAACATATTAAAATAATCAATGTTACATTTTTGAAAATAAATTGTATTTTATTTGTAATTTTCTATTGAAAAAAATTTTTTATATGATAAAATTTATTTAAATTATTAATATGATTTGAAAGGTATAATATGGAAAAAGATAAGATAAATGAGCTAAAACAGCCGGCACCATCTTATATTTTAACTCCTCAAAAATTAAATGATATTTTTGAAGATTTAAAAAAAGCAATTTCTGAAAATTCAGAATTGATTATTGAAAGCAATAAAGAAGATGTTAAGGTTTATAAGAAGCAAATAAAAATAGAAGAATTTGAAAAAATTGTTGATAGTTATAAGAACGCGGAAAGCTCTGGAGTGGAAAAAAGTGGTAGAATTGTTGTTTATAAAGGTGATCCATATTTAACATTACATATTTGTATGCAAGCATTAATAGAAGCAAAAAAAGTCCTATTAGTTTATGATCAATTTATGTATGGTGTTAATGAAGTGCTTTTACAAATCATAAGAGATGTACTAAAAAAATATAGCGTTTCTGATATTATTAATTCAAATAAAGAGTATTCTGTTAAAGCAATAAAAGAATTGGAAGATATTTTTGAGGAAATAATAGTTATAGGTGATACAACTATGTATCAATCATTAAAAACAGAAAATAAAATAAAATTTTATCCATATAATAATATTATATTATACTGTGAAGATGAGTCACTTGAGAAAATACAAGAAGCAATATATATATATGCAAATGAAAATCAATATGAAATAGAAATTTTATATGAAGATAATATAGAAGATGCAATAGAAATTATAAATACAGAAGATTTTGCTAATATAGCAATACTACTTACAAAAGATGATGAGAGTCGAGAAAAATTTGAAAAAGAAGTAAAATATAAAGAAATTTATATAAACACAAATCCATTTAAAAAAGAAGTTGGAAAGATATATAATTATATTTAGAAATAAAGGAAGAAAAAGATGGTTTCAAAAATAGAAGAAATGAGTATTTTAGAAATTATAGATAAATTAGGTTTATTCAAAAATTTATATTATTTAAGAACAACATATAAATTTGATAGTAGACAAGCAGATATAGAAGATTTTGAGTTAAATCTATTTTCAGAGAAGGATAAGGATAAAGCTTGCGAAAATTATAGACAATTAATGAATAAAAATAGTGATCTTTTTGATAAAGAGCTATACATATTATATGCAGGAATTCTATTAGAAAAGCTTTATAATCAATCTAACATCCCTTTAAT
The DNA here is from genome assembly GCA_947570695.1 of uncultured Clostridium sp. Taxonomy (GTDB): domain Bacteria; phylum Bacillota; class Clostridia; order TANB77; family CAG-508; genus Scatovivens. Next base: position 163,631 of record CANOVB010000003.1, on the reverse strand, counting down.
TACTAGAAAAAAGAATTATGATTGTCCTATGTTTTTCCCTTTGTCAGAAGCAGCAGATAAATCTTTAGGTATAAGCTTTGGAGATATGCTAAGTATGAAAGAATTAAAAGAGGTAATAGAATACTCAAAAAGTCTATTAAAAGCTTCAGATGTAGTTTGTATGTATTCAGATGATGAAGGAAAATTAGTTATAGAATCTTCAAAAGAATTTTCTGGAAATGAAAAAGAAGCAAAAGAAGAAAAAGAAAAAGCTCTTGAAAAATTGGCACAAATAGAAGAAAAAATAGGATTAGAAAAAATAGTTGGGCTTTTAAAACCAACAGACTTATTAGATATTTGCAAATATCAAAATTTAGGAAACTGGTTAGCAGTAGATATTTTAGAAAGATGTGAAATAAAAAATGAGACTACAATTATTTGTGATAGAGTTCATAATTCTGAAATAGAATTAGATGCAGAAACTGTTTCAAAAAACGCAAAAGGAAAATTATTTGACTGGAATATTTTTTATCAAACAATTAAAACTAATATTCAATATATAGATATTGATAAAATGCTTCTTTTAGCAAATGCTGTTTATTATAATAAATATGGAACTGAATTAGAAAGATTTTCTTTGGAGGAAGCTCGTGATTTAAGAGAATTTACATATATTGTTGAAAGTTTATTAGTGGATAAACAAATTACAATGGAGTCACAAAAGTTTAATTCTAAAATTAGTTTTGAAGAAATTAAAATTTTTGTGGCTAACTTAAATAAGCATTATATAAATGGAATTTTCTATTCAGATTTAGAAATAGAAGAAATTGCTCAAGATATGATTTCTGGTGAAAAAGATGTATCAACACTAAGTAAAACAGAATTCTTAGAAACAATGCAATTTACAATCGGTGATTTAGTTTTAATGGTTTCAAATAATCCGTCAGCTCTAGAATTTTTAATGAAAAATAGCTTTATAACAGAAATAGAGTTTGAAGAAATTTTTAGTAAAATTAAAATAATTACATCAGAACAATTAAAATATTTGTATAATAATGGAAATATACAAAAAGAAGATTTAATCTCATATTATATTAGTGAAAGAATTTCTTTAAATACAATTAAAGATTTAAAAAAATATTTGGAAGAAATTGGAGAAAGTTTATCAGAAATTGTTTCTACTGAAAAATTAGTAGAACTTTACTTAGATAAGAAAAGTAAAGAAGAATTTGATAAATATAGAAGATTATATAAATTATTAATTATTGATGATAAAAAGTTAGATGAAAGAAAAAGAATTGCTACAGAGATTTTAGATCAATCTTTAGAGTTATTAGCAATTAATAGAATGGAAGAATTATATCGTATAGGATTAATTCCGTTAGATACATATATAGATTTTAATGGAAATCAGGCAGTAACAGATCTTTTTGCAAGTGGAGAGCTAAAACCAGTAGATGCTAGAAGATTATATGATAATAAAATAATTACTTTAGGAGCAATTAAAAAAATATTAAGAAATAAAAGTATAGAATATGGGCAGAAGATAGTATTAATCTATAGTACTTTCCCAGATTCAGAAAGTGCTGAAATTAGAGATGAATTACTTTCTTGCTTAGCAAAAACAAGAGAAAAAAATGCAGGGGCTTTAAAAGGTAGAAAACAAGTATTTCAAGAACAAAGAAGTGAAAATAAGGCTATTAAAAATCCATGTTTAAGATGGAATATGATTGAAAGCTTAGATTCAGAATATAGTCAAGAATTTTTGGAAGATGGGCATGTAGTATTTTATTTGCCTAATGCTGGAAAATATATAATTGAAAAATTATATGAAAGAAATAATCAAAATGCATATGGAGCAGCTACATACATATTAGATGAAGGTTCTGAAAAAAATAATGGAAAAATTATTAAAGATGGAAAAATTATTAAAAAAGCTTTAATAAATTTAAGAAAAGAAGAGAGAGTAAGAAAGATTATACATACAGGATGGGATAATGCAATTTGTGAATATTTTGATATTGAGGAAAACAGAAAATATACAGATGAGCAAATTGACAGAATAAAAGAATTAGCAAAATAAAAAAAAGTATCTAAAACTCTAAAAATATATAAAAAGAGGATGTTTATGATTGATTTAGATAAAGACATAAAATATATAAAAGGAGTAGGACCTAATCGTGCTACTCTTTTAAACAAATTAGGTATATTTAATTTAAAAGATCTTATTACATATTTTCCAAGAGAGCATGAAGACAGAGGAAATCCAAAGAATATTAGTGAGCTAGAACATGGAGAAGAAGCTCTTATTTGTGCATATCCAGTTGGAAGATTAAATGAAATAAAAATAAGAAAAAATTTAACACTATGTAAGTTAATAGTAAGAGATGAGACAGGCTCTTGCCAAATTACATGGTATAATCAATCATATTTAAAAAGCGTATTTAAGCCTAATATTAGGTATAAATTTTTTGGTAAAGTAGCTAAAAATTATGGAAAAATTGAAATGCAATCACCAGTATATGAAACAGAAGAAACGAGTAGAAATACTGGAAAGATTGTTCCAATATATCCACTCACATTTAGTTTAACACAAAATACAATTAGAAAAATAATTGAAAATGGATTAAAAGAAATTGATGGGAAACTGGAAGAAACTTTACCTGAATACATAATAAAAAAATATAATTTATATGATTATAATACAGCAATAAATCAAATTCATTTTCCAGATAGTTTTGAAAAGTTTAATTTAGCAAAAAAAAGATTAGTTTTTGAAGAATTGTTTACAATGCAACTTGCATTACTTAGTTTAAAAAATAAATATGAAGTAAAAAAACCAGGAATTGAATTTAGTAAATCTGCTAAAATGTCAGATGTTATAGATAAATTACCATTTAAGCCAACAAATGCTCAGATTAGAGTTCTAGAGGAAATTGATAATGACATGGAAAGTTCAAAGCCAATGAACAGATTATTACAAGGTGATGTTGGTTCTGGAAAAACAGTTATAGCACTTATTGCTGCATATAAAGCAGTTAAATCTGGATATCAAGCTGTTATAATGGCTCCAACAGCAATACTTGCAAGTCAGCATTTGGAAACCTTTGAAGAAATTTTAAAAGAAACAGGCATAAAATGTGAGCTTTTAATAAGTGGAATATCTAAAAAGAAAAAAGAAGAAATGCTAAATAGATTAGCAGATGGGCAAATAGATATTTTAATAGGAACACATGCAGTGTTAGAAGAAAATGTTAATTTCAAAAATTTAGGATTGGTAGTTACAGATGAGCAACATAGATTTGGTGTAAGACAAAGAAGTATAATTGCAGAAAAAGGCAATAATCCGGATGTTTTAGTTATGACTGCAACACCGATACCAAGAACTTTAGCATTAATATTATATGGAGATTTGGATATATCTATAATTGATGAATTACCTCCAAATAGAAAGAAAATAGAAACTTATGCAGTAACAAAGGGATTAGAACAAAGAGTAAATAATTTTATTGCAAAAAATATTGAAGAAGGAAGACAATGCTATATTGTTTGTCCTTTAGTTGAAGAAAATGAAGAAATTGATGCTAAATCAGTAATGGAAATTTATGAAAATTATAAAAGTAATATTTTTCCTAATTATAGAGTAGAATATTTACATGGAAAAATGAAACAAAAAGAAAAAGATTTTATAATGGATGAATTTAAAAACGGAAATATAGACATACTAATATCTACAACAGTTATAGAAGTTGGTGTAAATGTCCCAAATAGTAATGTTATGGTTATAGAAAATGCTGAAAGATTTGGCTTAGCACAACTACACCAATTAAGAGGAAGAGTTGGAAGAGGAGAGTATCAGTCATATTGTATTTTAAAATATCAAGGAAATTCTCAAATTATTAAAGAAAGAATGAAAGTAATTTCAAGTACAAATGATGGATTCATAATTTCAGAAAAAGATTTGCAGTTAAGAGGATCAGGAGAATTTTTTGGAACAAGGCAACATGGTATTCCAGAGTTTAAAATAGCTAACCTTTTTGAAGATATAAATATTTTAAAACAAGCACAAGGAATTGCAATGGAAATTATAAGTAAAGATGAACTTTTAGAAAAAGATGAAAATAAATTACTTAAGAAATTAGTTGATGAAAAATTTAAAAATAGAATTGAAATTTAAATACATACTTCACAAAGAATTCACTAGAAGATAATTGACAAAAAGGCTTAAAGATAATAAAATATATACATTAATTTGAGAAAAAAAAGAGGATGTTGAAATTGAGAGAGTTTTTACTATTTATAGGAATAATAGCATTAGTTTGCGGAGTTAAATTTATATATGATGCACGCCCAATAGTAAAAAAATATTTTAGTTTAGGAAGCAAAAATGAAACAACTTTAGGATTAAAAATATTTGGATTTTTATTAGTAATAATTGGTGGAGCTGTGATGTACTTTATGTATTAGAAATTACATTAATAAAACGTGGACGTTTGCAATTATCATATTGTCCACGTTTGTATTTTTATTTAACATCTAAAGCTTAATAATAAGTAATTTGACAAGAAAGGATTGATTAAGTTTGAAAATAATTTATGAAAATAAAGAATTTGAGGTAGAAAAAGGTAGAACAATAAGGGAAGCTTTTGAAACTCAAATAAAAAATAGTAATTTAAAAGATATAATTGCTGCAAGATTAAATAACAATATTGAATCTTTGAATTTTTCTTTAGAAAACGATGGAGAAATTGAATTTATAAATAGAGCAAATAGAGATGGAAGAATAATTTATATAAGAGGATTATTGTTTTTAATGTGTAAAGCTTTTTCGGAAATTTATCCAGAAGCACTTTTAACAGTAAATTATCAATTATCTAATGCAATGTTTAGTACAATAGACAATATGGAAGTTACAGAAGAAATGGTTTCTAATGTAAAGAAAAGAATGCAAGAAATAATTGCAAAAGATTTACCAATTACAAAAGTAATAATGACACAAAAAGAAGCAGAAGAATTTTATAAAAAAGAAGAAACTATAGAAGGAAGACTACAAACAAAAGTTGATAAAGACAAGGTTTCATTATATTATTGTGAAGATTATTACAATTATTTTTATGGAACAATGCCAATATCTACAGGATTTGCTAAAATTTTTGATTTAGTAAAATATAGAAATGGATTTTTAGTAAAATATCCAAGTTTATCAGAACCTGATATTTTGCAAGAAAATGTAAGAGCTTCTTTAAAATTAGTTTCAGCAATGGATGAATATGATGAAATTAATAAATTAATGAAAATTAATACAGTAGATAGATTAAATAGAAAAATAAGAGAGAAAAAAGGACCAAAAGAACTAGTGTTATTTTCAGAAGCTTTACATGAAAAGAAAATTGCAGAAATTGCAGAGAAAATATATAAACGTGGTGATGTTAGAATGGTACTTATTGCTGGGCCATCTTCATCAGGTAAAACAACTTTTGCTGGAAAACTAGGAATGAGTTTAAAAGTTCATGGAATAAAACCAGTAACAATATCAGTAGATAATTATTTTGTAGAAAGAAAAGACAATCCTAAAGATGAACATGGAAATTATGACTTTGAATGTATTGAAGCATTAGATTTAGAATTATTTAACAATCAATTAGTTGATTTATTAGCAGGAAAAGAAGTTAACTTACCAACATTTAATTTTACAACAGGACAAAAGGAATATAGAGGTAATAAATTAAAACTTGAAAAAGATGAAATATTGGTAATTGAAGGAATTCATTGTTTAAATGACAAATTAACAAGTTTAATACCAAAAGAAAATAAATTCAAAATATACATAAGTGATTTAACAGTATTAAACATTGACTATTATAACAGAATTTCAACAACAGATACTAGATTAATAAGAAGAATAGTAAGAGACTATAAATTTAGAGGATATTCTGCTGAAAATACATTAAAAACATGGTATTCTGTAAACAGAGGAGAACAAAAAAACATATTTCCATATCAAGAAGAAGCAGATTGTATGTTTAACTCATCAATCGTATATGAACTTGCTGTATTAAAAAAATATGCGATGCCACTACTTGAAGAAATACCTCAAACTTCTAGAGAATATAGTGAAGCTAGAAGATTAATTACATTACTTAGATATTTTGAAAATATGGAATCAAATTTAATTCCAAATAATTCATTACTTAGAGAGTTTATTGGAGGAAGTATTTTTGAAGATTAGTTTTAAAAGAGAGGAAAGATATGCCTAACTTTACAGTAATAGATGAAGAATTTGTATGTGAAAATTGTGGTAGTAAGGTGAAAAAATTAGGTTATTCCTGTAGAAATCACTGCCCAGTATGCTTATATTCTAAACATGTTGATATAAATCCAGGAGATAGAGAAGAAACTTGTCATGGAATGCTAGAACCAATAGGCTTGGAAATAAATAATAAAAAAGGTTATGTTATAATATTTAAATGTAAAAAATGCGGAATGATAAGAAAAAATAAGGCGGCAGAAGATGATAATATGGACTTGATTATATCTTTAAGTGTAAAAGAATAATTTAATAAATAGTATATGAATTTTTTATAAAAGGAATGAAAAAACGTGAGAAATACTAATAGAAAAAAAAGAATAAGAAATAAAGAAAAAGTACCAAGAAAAATAATAGCAATAAGAGCTATTTTACTATTATTAATTATAGCATGGGCTTTAATAGTATTTAATTTATCAGGTCAAAATGGTGAGGAATCTTCTGGATTAAGTAGAAAAGTTGTTGAACTTTTTATAAAGAATGAAGAACTAGCAGATAAAGTAGAACCTTATATTAGAAAGTTTGCACATTTTAGTGAATATGGATTAGGAGGAGTTTTATTTTTATCTTTATTTTACACATATAATAAATGGACTGATGAAAAAAAAATGATAGTTTCAATATTATTAGGAATATGGTATGCATCAATGGATGAGATTCATCAATTAATGGTACCAGCAAGACATGGAAGCATAGTAGATGTTTATATAGATACTTTGGGTTTTTCAACAGGAGTATGTGTGATGCTTTTATTAATTAAAATGACCATTAGGGGACGTTTGTTAAAGGATAATTTTGTCCATAAAGAAACAGTTGTTAAAAAGAGAAATTAAGTATATGAATTTTAAATAATTGTTATAAGAAAGGAAGAATTTAGATGATTGATTTTAAAAAAATCATAGCAGAAAAAATTGCAAAAGCGGCAGAATTACAACAAGAAGAAATAGTAAGTTATATAGAAGTTCCACCAAATCAAGAGATGGGAGATTATGCATTTCCTTGTTTTAAACTTGCAAAAACATTAAAAAAAGCTCCACCTGTTATAGCAGGAGATCTAAAAGAAAAAATAGTTTTAGATGAAAATATTGAAAGAATTGAAATTGCAGGAGGATATTTAAATTTTTATATAAATAAATTAATACTTACAAAAAATGTTTTAGATGAAATAGATTTAAAGAAAGAAAACTATGGTGCAAATGAATCTGGAAAAGGAAAAAACATTATTGTAGAATATTCTTCTCCTAACATTGCTAAACCGTTTCATATAGGACATTTAAGAAATACAGTCATAGGAGCAGCGCTATATAGAATTTATAAATATTTAGGGTATAATACAACTGGAATTAATCATTTAGGCGATTATGGTACACAATTTGGGAAAATGATTGAAGGATATAAAAGATGGAAGGATGAATACAATTTTGAAGAAGATCCTATAAATGAATGTATGAATTTATATGTTAGAATAAATAATCTTTGCAAAGAAGATGAAAGTGTTCTAGAAAAATGCAGAGAAAATTTCAAAAAAATAGAAGAAGGAGATCCTTATTGTGTTGAAATTTGGAATAAATTTAAAGATTTAAGTTTAAAAGAATTTCAAAAAATATATGATTTATTAGATGTAAAATTTGATTCTTTAAATGGAGAAGCCTTTTATTCTGATAAAATGGATGAAGTAGTAGATATATTAGAAAAAAATAAAGTTTTAAAAGATTCAGAAGGTGCCCAAATTGTAGATTTAGAAGATAAAGGATTAGGAATTTGCATGATAAAAAAATCAAATGGCTCTACAATTTATGCAACAAGAGATTTAGCTGCTATTCTTTATAGAACTAGAACTTATGATTTTGATAAATGTTTATATGTGGTGGCATATGAGCAAAATCTTCATTTTAAACAAATTTTTGAAGCTGCTAAATTTCTAGAAATTCCAGAAAAATGTTTAAACGGATTAGAACATGTTGCTTATGGAATGGTAAGATTAACAACAGGGAAAATGTCAACTCGTGAAGGAACAGTTATAAAAGTAGATGAGCTTTTACAAGAAGCTATTGATAGAGTAGAAAAAGTTATTGAAGAAAAAAATCCTGAAATGGAAAACAGACATGAAGAGGCAACAAAGATAGGAATAGGAGCTGTAATTTTTAATAATCTTTGTAGCACAATAATTAAGGATCAAGTATTTGACTGGAATACTGTATTAAATTTTAATGGAGAAACAGGTCCATATATTCAGTATATATATGTAAGAACAAAAAGCGTATTAGAAAAAGCGGGATATATTCCAGAATTAAAAGATGTGAACTTTGAATTATTACAAGATAAAGAGAGTATAAAAGTATTAAGTGTATTATATAATTTTGAGAATATACTTATGACAGTAATTGAAAAAAATGAACCTTCTATTCTAGCTAGATATTTAATAGAACTTAGTCAAAGTTATAGTAATTTTTATAATGAAAATAAAATTATCGATGAAAATAAAGATATTCAAAATGCAAGAGTATTTTTAAGTAAGGCTGTTGGAAATGTTTTAAAAATAGGAGCTGGACTCCTTGGAATAAAAATGCCTAATAAAATGTAAATAAAACATTTGATAGTTTAGCATATAAAAAACTTTAAAGAAATTTTTGCATATAGAGTATTTCTAGTAAATGAAATAAATTATCAATAAGCTATTGTAGCTGGATGCTGTGGATGATTTTGTAAAATTTTGTTTTTACATATTAATATCGTCCACTTTTGTTATATTATAGGAAATTACTTTGCAGTTATTTTTTTATATAAGCTTAAATTGTTGATAAAGAAGGATTTTGATGTATTAATAAAATCTTAATAATTTCTCTATTTTTTCTTAATAAATCTTGTGTATAATGTAAATAATTTAAGAAGAGACGAAATATTTAGTAATAAATACATAGTATTTTTTACTTAGTAAAAAATTAATTTTCGGTAACAATTAAATGAGTACAAGATTATAGTATATTGAGGAGAAAAGTATGATTATTTTAAAAGAAATATTAAAATTTATTGACATAGCTTCTGCTATATGTATGGTTTTTTATATAGTTACAGGTTTATGTGTTCTTAAAAATGGTAAAAAAGTAGGAAAGGCTAAAATTAAGAAAAAATTTGCATGTATAATTCCAGCAAGAAATGAAGCTGAAGTTATTGGAAATTTAGTAGATAGCTTAAAAGGTCAAAATTATCCAGACTACTTATATGATATATTTGTTGTACCAAATAATTGTACAGATAATACAGAAAATATCGCATTAGAAAAAAATGCAAAAATTATAGATTGCAGTAGTATAGAAACAAAATCTAAAGGAGATGTATTAAGATTTGCATTTGATTATTTAAAAAAATACGATTTTGATGGTTATATTATTTTTGATGCAGACAATATAGTTCATCCTGAGTTCATAAATAAGATGAATAATATATTATGTGATGGCTATAAATTAGCACAAGGATATAGAGATAGTAAAAATCCATCAGACTCTTGGGTATCCGGTTCATATTCTTTACATTATATGGTTCAAAATTATTTTTTAAATAAAGCAAGAATGAACATTAATTGGTCAAGTTTTATAAACGGAACAGGATTCATGATTTCTAAAGAATTAATAGAAGAAAAAGGTTATTATTCTAATACAATGACAGAAGATATAGAATTATCAGTAAGATGCACATTAGATAAAGAAAAAATAGCTTTTGCAGAAGAAGCAATTACTTATGATGAACAACCGATAACATTTAGTCAATCATGGAAACAAAGGGAAAGATGGTCTATTGGAACAAATCAATGTCTAAAATTATATGCAAAGCAATTAATTTGTGATACATTTAAAAATAAAAATTTTGGAAGTTTTGATTCTTTGTTATTTTTATTGGCACCAGCAATGCAATTAGTAGGAAGTGCTACATTTATACTACATTTCCTTGTAAAATTTGCTGAAAATGGAAGTATAGATTTAATATCTAAAGCATTTTTTGCTATAATGTGGTATATAGCAAGTATTGTAATGGCTATATTAGTGCTAAAAATTAATAAAAAGGATGTAAAAAGTTATGTTAAAGGAATATTAAGTTTACCAATTTTTTATATTTCATGGATACCAATAAATATTTCAGCATTAATGAAAAAAGAATTTAAATGGGAAAAAATTGAACATACAAGAAAAATTAAATTGGATAATCTTATAAATTTAAAGTATATTAATGGAGTAAAAAATGGAGAAGGATAAAGTAAAAATCTTTAAGTTATTGATTTTTATAATGTTCATATTGTTATTAGTTTTTCTTACAATCAAACTTGGACCTATTTTCAAGAATATTTCAACAGAAGAGGGAAGATTAAATTTTCAAAAGGAGATAGAAAGTTTAGGGTTTGAAGGAATACTTTTGATAATAGGTTTGATTTTTGTGCAGATTTTTTTACCAATATTACCAGGAGAGCCAGTAGAATTATTATCAGGAATGTGTTTCGGACCATTAGGACGGTTTAATAGTTTGCTATTTAGGTGTTTTTTTAAGTACATTTGTAATATTTTTTGGTGTTAGAAAATTTGGAAAGGGTTTTATATATAGCTTTATAAAAAAAGAAAAAATTGATAAATTAGAAAAAAATAAAATTTGGAATAACTCTAAAAAAATTGATATAATATTATTTATGGCATTTTTTATACCAGGTACTCCTAAAGATATATTTGTTTATATTGGAGGACTACTTCCAATAAAGCCTGCTAAATTTTTAATTTTAGCAACATTAGCAAGATTTCCGTCAATAATATCATCTACAATAGCAGGTAGTAACTTAGTTTATGGAAATTGGAGAACAATAGTATTAACTTATATTATAACTTTTTCTATTTCAGGAATACTTTTATTTTGGTGGAATAAAAATAAAAGTAAGATTATTTCAAATGAACATAATTTAGAAAAAGCAAATAATTAAATATATTAAGCTAAAATAGGTCTTGAGTTTAAAATCTCTTAGACCTATTTTTATATGAAAAATAGATAGTACTACAACATAAAACTTAGCAGCCAATATATTTACATATAAGACTTTAAGATATTAAAACTATGATATTATAAAGAAAAATAAGAGAGTTTTTAATTAGAAATTAATAGATATTTTACCAAAAATTTTTATAAATAAAAAAATAGATAAATATTGCATTTGAATCTAATAATGGTATAATTTTAATAGAGAAGTTTATAGGCAAAACTTTTATAAAAACCTAAATTTATTTATAAGGAGTAATGATATATTTATATATCATAAATAAGAGAATGATAGAAGTAATTAATAAAAGGATAAGAGATTTTTCAAAAGAAGTTGATATAATACAAACTATGTTAATTTTTTTTGTAGCTTTATTAGCTCCAACATTTTTAGGACAATTAATAAAAAGTGTATTTGGAGCTACAAGTGTTATAACTCAAAATTCACAAATAATAGTTGGATCAGTAGTAAATACTGCATTAATAATTACAGCAATAAATATTAAAGGTTGGAAAAAAATAGTAGGAATTATAACAATGCCAAGTATATCTACAATATTAAGTGGATATGTTTTTAAAAGTGCATCACCTTTTATGGCATATATGATTCCAGCAATTTGGTTAGGTAATTTTGCTTTAGTATATTCATATAAGTTATTAATGCTTGCAAAAGAAAAAAATTATTTCTTAGCAGGAATTGTCGGAGTAATAACAAAAGTAATTATAATTGCAAGTGGCTTTATGATTTTAAAAGCATTTAACGTATTTCCAGCAAAATTAGTAAATACTTTACAAATTGCTATGACTACAACACAAGCTATAACAGCTTTAATAGGAGTAATTGTAGCTAGTGGAATTTACGGCTTAGAGAAAAAATCAATAAAAGATAAAGCTAAAATATAAATGGTAAAATTAAATTATTGTTTTAAGAAAGATAAAAGTCAAAATTGGAAAAAACTTCAATTTTGGCTTTTTTTGTGTTATAATAAAATTTGAGACTACTATTCAAAAAGGAATAGAGGTGAAAATACTGTGGAAGAACTTAAGAAGCAAATGATTCAAAAGTATCCTTTTATGCAGAAAGTAGGTGTTATTAGCACAAACTTTAACAAAAGAAAATTGTTAAGGCGAAACCAGAAAGAAAAAACGTTAATTTTTGTGATGGGTGTTCAGGGAGTAGGAAAAACCACTTATTGCAAAAAGACCTTTTCGGATTATCAGGTGGTAAACATTGATGAAATTTTAGCAGAGTACCTGAAAACTTACAAAGGACCGATTTCTCCGAAGATTGATATTGATGTTCATTCGATTTTTTACCGTGAAATAGAGCAGAATTTGGAAAATAGCAAAGTTGCTATTGTTGAAGCCGGAGTGGTAGATTTGGTGACAAGAGTAAGAATGTTAGAAAGGCTTCAGAATAGCTATACTAAAGTGATTTTGCTTGTTATAAATCGGGAAAAAAATAGAATAAGAAAACAGATTGAAGGGGATATCGGAAAAAGGGCACGCCCTGATTTGTGGGAGGATTTTGAAACAGAGTTTGGATTCCTCCAAATACAAATCAAAGAGCATATTATAGAAATGGGTGTGGACGAGGTTTATTTTATTTAAGGAAAAAGTGGAGAGAGCGGACTTGAAAAATCCGCTCTCTTCACTTTTTTATATAATAAAGTATACTTTCTTATTATGTTAAAGCTACACTAAATTTTGTACATAAATTTAGTGTAGAAATTTGGTTCACAAACAAATTTACTGAAAAATCAGAGATTTTCAGATTAGTTCTTTAGATAATATGACAACCAGAGTTTTGTCTTTTTTATTTTAATAATGCTTTTTGTTGTTCTTAAAAAGAAAAAAATATTTTTTATTTTAGTGATTATGTAAAATATTTTACATAATCAGAATACTATAATATATAAGGAGGAAAGAAAGATGGAAATAGCTTTAGGAATACTTATTCCATTTTTTGGAACAACACTTGGGGCAATGTTAGTATTTTTTATGAAAAATAATTTAAGTTCTAAAGTAGAAAAAGTGCTTTTAGGATTTGCTTCTGGAGTTATGATTGCTGCTTCTGTATGGTCATTATTAATTCCATCAATAGAAATGGCAGAAGAGCAAGGACAAATAGCTTGGATCCCAGCAGTTACAGGATTTATTTTAGGAATACTATTTCTATTATTAGTAGATATAATAGTACCACACTTAGAAGGCGGAAAAGCTAAAGGGATAAAAACTAAATTAAAAAATACAACAATGTTAGTTTTAGCAGTAACACTTCATAATATACCTGAGGGAATGGCAGTCGGTGTTGTGTTTGCTGGAGTTTTGGCTGGAAATACTGGTGTAACTATTGCAGGAGCATTTGCTTTAGCAATAGGAATTGCTATTCAAAATTTACCAGAAGGCGCAATTATTTCAATGCCACTTAAGAGTGATGGAATGTCTAAAAAGAAAGCATTTATTTATGGGGTGCTATCAGGTATAGTAGAACCAATCGCTGCATTTATAACATTGTTACTTACATCTACAATAGTTCCTGCTCTACCATATTTATTATCTTTTGCAGCAGGTGCAATGATTTATGTAGTAGTAGACGAATTAATACCAGAATCGCAAAAAGGAGAATTAGCAAGTCTGGGAACTATTGGTGTTACTATAGGATTTGTAATTATGATGATTTTAGATGTTGCTTTAGGATAATTAATAAAGGAGCAATTTTATATTTTCAAATAATTTAGAATTTTGAAAACATAAAACTGCTCTTTAGTACATAGTATTAGTTTTGATTTGAAAATTTTTGTTTTGTGGCATCTATTTTTTGTTGTTCAGCCATGTCAAGCTTATACCACCCTTTTTCTGCCATTAAGTTATAAATTTTATTTTGAATATCTAAAGATTCATTTAAAGCTTCTTTAAAAGCACAATGAACTTCTGCTGTTGATGACTCTATGCTTCCATGTAGATATAAATCGCAAACACCTTTTATAACTAATAATTCTTTTTCCATTAGATCTCTATCTTCCATATTTCCTCCTATAATAAATTTAAAAATTTGTTATATAATTCCTGATGTTTACTTTCTAATTCTTTTATATAAGTAGAAAGTTTTACATCTGTTAATTGAGAAGATGTTTTTAAACTACAAGTTTTCATAAACTTTTCATGTCCTAAAGCATCTTCAACATATAAAAGTTCTTTACATGTCATAATAAACATTCCTTTCTAAAATAAATTGATTTTTAAAATCTATATAAAGAGTTTTTCCAAATTTTATAATAATATTCGTAAAACTATTAGGAATAAGATATATTTTTATTTAATAGAAAAGTATTCTGTATTTCATACTAAAAAGTTTGATAAAAATATTAAAAGTATTTGAATTAAAGCTTTTTATATGATATTTTATATATGTAAAAAATAAAGAGAAAACAAATTAAAAGAAAATGTATAATAAAGTGCATGTAAGAAATTTTTATATGCTTTTGCATAAAGGATATTGGAGGAAAATGTATGTTAGAATATGATAATTATTTGGAATTTGCAAAAGAAATAGCTTTTAAAGCGGGAGAAATAATGAAAAAATATTTTTATAGAAAAGATATTTCGTCATATAAAGGAGATAGAACTATTGTTACTTTGGCAGATAAGGAAATAAATTCTTATTTAATAAAAAGAGTTAAAGAAGAGTATCCATCACATTCTGTAGATGGAGAGGAAGAACAATTTGGAAAAAGTGAGTATGTTTGGGTTTGTGATCCAGTTGATGGAACAGCAATGTATGCTAGGAATATTCCAGTAGCAGTTTTTTCACTTGCATTAGTAGTAAATGGAGTACCAATAATTGGAGTAGTTTTAGATCCGTTTACTAATAATTTATATACAGCAGTAAAAGGAAGAGGTGCATATAAAAATGAAGAAAAACTAGAAGTAAATAATTATGAATTAAAAGATATGAAGACTGTTTGCCATTATGATATGTGGCCTGCTTCAGAGTATAATATATTTAATGTTATACGTGAATTAGGTGAAAAAGCATATTTTATAGGCATCGGAAGTATAATAAGAGCTTGCATGTGTGTAGCTTCAGGAGATTTTTCACTTGCGATTTTTCCAGGAACTATACACAAAAATTGTGATATAGCAGCAGTTAAGGTTATTGTGGAAGAGGCAGGAGGAACAGTTACAGATTTATTTGGAAATGAACAAAGATATGATGAAACTATAAATGGGGCAGTTATTAGTAATGGTAAAATTCACGAAGAAGTAGTAAATACTGTAAAAAAACATTTACAATCTATATATACAAATTAAAAAAATTGTGTTACAATATTTTAGTAAAATAAATGGATAATATTTAAAAGGAGGAATTAATCATGTCAGGACATAGCAAATGGCATAATATTCAAGCAAAAAAAGGAAAAGCTGATGCTGCAAGAGGAAAGATATTTACAAAATTAGGAAGAGAATTATTAATAGCAGTTAAACAAGGTGGACCTGATCCTGCAGGTAATTCTAAATTAAAAGATGTTATTGCTAAATGTAAAGCAAATAATATGCCTAATGATACAATTAATAATGCTATAAAAAAAGCTTCTGGGTCTGCAAATGCTGAGAATTATGAAGAAATTACATATGAAGGATATGGACCAAATGGAGTAGCAGTAATAGTTAATGCTTCAACAGATAACAAAAACAGAACAGCAGCAGATGTAAGACATGTATTTGATAAAGCAGGAGGAAATTTAGGAACTACAGGTTGTGTATCATATATGTTTGAGAAAAAAGGTGTAATTGTTATTGAAAGAGCAGAATGTTCTTTAAGTGAAGATGATTTGATGATGCTTGCTATAGAAGCAGGGGCAGAAGATTTTTCAAGTGAAGAAGAAGTATATCAAATTACAACAGCACCAAATGATTTTACAAATGTTACAGAAACTTTAACAAATAACAATTTAACATTTTTAGAAGCAGGAGTACAAATGGTACCTAGCAACTATATTTCATTAGATGAAAAAGGTGCAGAAAAAATGCAAAGATTACTAGATAATCTTGATGATTTAGATGATGTGTTAGAAGTTTTCCATAACTGGGAAGAATAATATTAAAAGTGAAATTTAAAAAGTATTTTTTAGATTTCACTTTTTTGTTATATTTTTTAGGGAAAGAAATACAAATAAATAATTGTTTATTTGTATTTGATTAATCTTTTGTATTAAGAAAACTTTAATTTAAATTTTATATACAAATTAATAATGTCCATATAAAAAATACTGATTTTGTAATTATCAGTATTTTTTTGTATGGATAAAGGTATAAATTTATGAATAAAAAAGCCAAAATGTAGGAAAATATTTGTAATAAAAATAAAAGAGAGGTTATTAATTTATGGAAAAAGAGAAGATATTTTTTAGAACAGATATGGCTGTTGAAAGAAGAGATTTATATAGAAATGCTAATAAAGTGGAAGACGAGATAAAAGGAATTGAATGTGAAGAGGAAAAATTAGAGGATATTACAGTAACAAGAGTAAAAATTACAAATAAAGAAGGTGAAAAAGCACTTGATAGAAAAATGGGAAATTATATAACAATAGATGTAAAAAAAATTCATAATATAACTACTGAAAAAGAACAAAAAATAATTGATACTTTTTCAGATGAGCTAACAGCAATTATAGATAAGCATGTAGAGAAAAATGATGAAATATTAATTGTAGGTTTAGGAAATTTATATGCAACTCCAGATTCTTTAGGATCCAAAGTAGTTCAAAATATTGAAATAACAAGACATATAAAAATTTATTTGCCAAATGCGATAGATAGGAATACTAGAAGCGTAAGTGCTATAACACCAGGAGTTTTAGGAACTACAGGAATAGAAACTGTTGAAATAGTAAAAGGAATTGTTGATAATATAAAGCCTAAATTGGTTATAGCAATAGACAGTTTGTGTTCTAAAAATATAGATAGAATAAATAAATCAATTCAAATATCAGATACAGGAATAATTCCAGGAGGGGGAGTTGGAAATAAACAAGCAGAACTTTCTTTAGAAACGCTTGGAATTCCAGTAATTGGAGTAGGAGTTCCAACAGTTTTAGATGCTGCAACTATTGTAATAGATACATTAAATTCATGTGAAATTGATATATCAGAAAATGAAGTAGTAAATAAAATGAAATTAAATAATTTCAATTTTATTGTAACACCAAAAGAAATAGACACATTAATTGAAAGTATGACAAACATAGTATCAGAGGGAATAAATATGAGTTTATAAAAAACAAACACAATAATTATAAAATATGAATAATATAGATTGTAAATTTGTTTTAGAAAAGGAGCTTTTGGCGGAGTGAAATCAATTTGCATAAAAACTGTTAGTGAGGAAAAAATAGAATACTTATTAGAACAACTAGAAAAACTGCCTATTAATATATATATATCAAATTATAGATTTAAAACATTTGATAATATAATTATACATTATACAGGAAAAGAATATATTGATGAGTTTTATGAAGCAATTAGTGTAGTAATTAAAAATTGTATAGAACATTTTTATGAAGAAGAGCTTGTAAATAAAAATGTAGAAAAAAATTATTTTTATTTAAGTGCGATTGAAAGAAAATATATAGAAGAAATAACAAAAAAGATTTTAGAACTCCCAGATGAAAAAATAGGTTTTAAAAATGATATATTAAAAACTACTATAAAAGAATACTTGTTAGAAAATAAAAAAATAGTTTTAGAAGGATTTGTTAATTTTAGAATAAAAAATTATAAAGAACTCCTAGAAAAAATTGTTGAAGTATCAGTATTTAGCTATTTAGATTTAATAACATTTTAATATATTTAAATGAAAAAACGAAAATAAAACCAATAAAAAATATAAAATTACACATTGTATAATATAAAAAAGCTTGCAAAAAATAAAAGTTATTAGTAAAATATAAACGTAAAAATAAAAATGGAGAAATAAACAAAATGCATAAACTTGAAAACCTTGCAGGAGTACACACACATACACAAGTAGAATTTTAAAAGATGAAAAAAGAGTAGAAAAAATAATCTACTCTAAAAATAATGAGAATAAGTTTTTGTTAAATAAAAATATATTTATTTAACAAAGACTTATTTTTTGTTTTTAAAAAACAATTTTTAAAATTCGAAAAGTATTAATCAAGAATTATTTAGTAAAAATATTGTAAG
The DNA here is from genome assembly GCA_947570695.1 of uncultured Clostridium sp. GTDB lineage: Bacteria > Bacillota > Clostridia > TANB77 > CAG-508 > Scatovivens. Next base: position 145,118 of record CANOVB010000003.1, on the reverse strand, counting down.
GAGGTGATAAAATGGAATGTAATGTGCCAAATTTAGAAAAAGGAATTATTGTTACGGAAGAATTGTTTGCTTGGACAGTTGCGACAAACTAACAGATATTTTTAAATATTTTAAATACAAAGTCAAAACTATAATAAAACAAATTACATATATTTTTAAGATATATTCCCTTGATAAAAATAAAATTTTGTAGTAAAGTATAATACAGAAAGAGAGGGATTATTATGTTAAAAGAAAAATTAATGGATGATTTAAAACTTGCAATGAGAGATAAAAATGAAATAAGAAAAAATACTGTTCAAATGGTAAGAGCAGCTATTTTGCAAATAGAAAAAGATAAAGGCATAACTGTTGAAGATGAAAAAATAATTGAAATAATTGCAAAAGAGGTAAAAGGAAAAAAAGATGCACTTGCTGATTTTGAAAAAGGAAATAGAATAGATTTAATAGAACAAACAAATCAAGAAATTGCTATTTTACAGGAATATTTACCAAAGCAATTATCAAAAGAAGAAATAAAAGTAGAGCTTGAAAAAGTTATAAGTGATATTGGAGCAACTTCAATTAAAGATATGGGAGCTGTTATGAAAGAAGCAAAGGCAAGAATTGGTGCGGGAGCTGATGGAAGAACAATAAATGAAGTTGTTAAAGAATTATTAAATTAAGGAATTAAAGATGTCTAGTTTTGTTTTAAAAGTAATAGCTTGTATAGCTATGGTTTGTGATCATATTAGATATGTAGTTCCTAATACTAACAATATAGTTACTATAGCATTAGGAAGAATATCATATCCACTTTTTGCATTTCTACTTACAGAAGGATATTCTCATACAAAAGATTTAAAAAAATATTATAAAAGAATTATAATATTTGCATTAATTTCACAAATTCCTTTTATGATGTTTAGAAACCTATGTATAGGAGTATGGCAATTACTTAATATAATGTTTACATTACTATTTGGTCTGATTGCAATAAATATATATGATAAATATAAAAATAAATTTGTATGTATATTATTAACTTTTGGAATAATAATTTTATCAAGGATAATAATAGTTGATTATAACTGGTGGGGAATTTTAACAGTTTTCTTATTTTATGTTTTTAGAAATAATAAATTTTTATTAGCAATACTTTTTGTTGCGATAACATTTATATATTATTTTTTAAGAACAGGAATTAGCATGTTTTCTAATATGTTAATAATGGAATATATGATTTTTACATTTTCATCATTAATATTTATATTTCTTTATAATGGAAAAGAAGGCAGAAAATTAAAATATTTTTTCTATTGGTTTTATCCAATTCATTTATTAATATTTGCTTTATTGAAAATATTTGTATTTTAATTTTTGCAAAGCCGTTTTATTATAGAATTTATATAGCAAATTTCTATAATAAAACAAAATGGGAGACTATGAAAATTTCAAAAGAAAAAACTTTAATAAATGTTCTATATAAAAACAAAAAATCACTTTTTATTTAAGTGATTTTTTATTTTTATATTTTACAATTTATAGATTTTTAATTATGCATAAGCTTGGCGACTTTTTTTGAAAGAAAGTAAATTTGTAAATTCGTTTGTTTTTTTGATTTGTTTTTGAGCAACTTCTTGAGCAATTTGTTTGGCTTGACGACTAGCCATTGTTTCACAAATAGCTTTTTCGTAAGAGTAACGAGTATCATCAGCAATTTTTGCCCAATTATAATTTGCTTTAACTTTTTGCTTTGCATTTTGTGTTATATTATTGCAAAGATTTTTATCAAATAGTAAAGCTAATATTGAATCAGCAAGAGAATTTGGATTTCCAGCATAACTTTTCATTCCATTTACTCCATGTTCAACTATTTCATTTAAACCACCAATATCTGAAACAACTACTGGTGTTCCTGAAAGCATTGCTTCAAGGGCAACAATTCCAAATGGCTCATAAGTACTAGGAAATACTGAAACATCAGAACATTTATACATCTTTTGAACATCTTTTGAACCTAAGTAACCAGTAAAATAAACTTTATTTCCTAATCCTAATCTATTAACTTGAGCTCTTAATTCATCAATCATTCCACCTTTACCAGCAATTACTAATTTTGAATCATGGTAATGAGATAATATTTTAGGCATTGCGGAAATAAGAGTCTGAACACCTTTTTCATAAACAAGTCTACCCATAAAAAGAATAATTTTTTCATTGTCCATTGCAAATTTTCTTCTAAAGTCATAATCTTTTTGAACATCATTGAATAAATTTAAATTTACTCCATTTGGGATAACATTTATTTTTTCATAAGGAAGTCCAAATAATCTTTGTAATTCACCTTTCATATAATTACTATTAACTATAACTTCTGAAGATTCATAAGTAAGCATCCACTCTGTATCATTAATATATTTTTGCATATCTCCATGAATACCACTATTTCTACCAGCTTCTGTAGCATGAATTGTAGAAACAAGAGGAGTATTATATGCAAATTTTAAAGTTTTTCCAGCATAAGCTGTTAACCAATCATGTGCATGTATAACATCAAAGTTTCCTTTTTCAGAAATAATTTCACCAACTTTTGCTATCATATTAAAATTGAGTTGCATAACCCAATCAATGAAGTTGTTAGGAGATATCATGAAATTATCTATTCTATAAACATTTACCCCATTGTCATCTTCATAGTAAGGAACATTACCATCTCTATAAGTTACAACAGTTACATTATGACCATCATTTACCAATCTGTGAGATAAATCATGTACAACTCTAGAAATTCCTCCTACAACTCTTGGTGGATATTCCCATGATAGCATTAAAATTTTCATTCTTTTTAAGTACTCCTTTCAATAATCTTTAATCTTTTGTTAAAAAATAAATTAAGATTTTAAATTTTGTCAAGACTTTTTTTGAAAAAAATATTTTTATGAAAGTCTTGATATGCAAGATTTAAAACCTACTAATAATTTCCTGCGAATTTTAATATATTGTATCGAAAAAAAAATAAAAAGTAAACATTTTTTGACAAAAAAAGAGGAAAAATATATATCATTTTGGTTACAAATGTAACAAAAGAAATAAATTTGTAAAAAAGAAAATTTACTATTGAAGTTTAAGAATATTACAGATATAATATACATTATTATGTAGTTAGAATATTAACAATTTTTAAAATACTAAGGAGGAGAAGCAAGAAATGCCAAAAAAAGAAAATTCTAATATAAAGTTGGAAAATAAAACAAAAAAGGTGGTTAGTAAAGTACCTAAAAAAGACTCTACGAAAATTAATTCTAAGAAAAATAGTGTACCTAATAATAAAAAAACAACTTCTCCTAAAGCAAGAAAAGAAGTTTCAAAAACTTCAGAAAAGCTTAATAAGGCAAAAACAGAATTTAAAGAAAAAAAAGATATAGCTACAAAACAAGATAAAAAAATAGTAAAAAATAGCAAGAAAGCTGAAAAAGTAGTAAATATAAAAAAATCAGATAAAAAAGCAGTAGATACTAAGAAATCAGAAAAAGTGATAAAAACAAATAAAAAAAATGCAGATACAAAAAAAATAGAAAATACTAATAAAAAAGAAGAAAAAAAGAAAAGCATAAATAAAGTATTAGAAAGAACTGAAAAACTTGCTAAAGCAATTCGCGAAAGTGAAAAAATAGCTAAAAATTCAGCTATTAAACTACCAAAAATAAATGTTAAAGAAGAAATAGATAAAGATAACTTAAAAGTTGTTATAAAAAAAGAAACAGATAAAGTAGACGAGCAAACAGTTATAGAGAAAATCAAAAGTTTTATTGCGAAAATAGCAGCAATGCAAGAAGAAACTTTAAAAGAAGAAGACAATAAAAAAGTAAAAACAGAGAAAACAGAAAAAGCAGTAAAACCAAAAACAAAAGAAACAAAAAAAATAAGTTATATGTTAGAGTATTATGATTTACCTTATAGATATAATGAAACAGTAGTTAAAATACTTGCACAAACTCCAAAAGTATTATTTGTTTACTGGGATATTTCAGATAACGATAGAAATAAATATATAGAAGCTTTTGGAACAGATTTTTTTGAAAAAACATATCCAGTTTTACTAGTGTATAATGAAGACAAAAAATATGTAAAAGAAGTTGCAATTAATGATTTTGCTAATAGTTGGTATATTGATATAGAAGAGCCAAAAACTAAATATATAATACAACTTGGTAGAAAATTTAAAGGAAATGATTATAATAATGTTAATACTAGAAAGGTCCAAGAAGCAAATATAATTTTAAAAACAGATTATTTACCATTTGCAAGTTCTAATTTATTAGAAGCACCGAATGATCATGTATTATTAGAAAATTTACCAGAATTCTTAATTTTTAGGAATGTGAAAACAAATCAAGAATTTACTAAAGATATAAGAAACCTTAAAGATGTTTATGGAAATAGTTATAATGTGAAAGACTTTTATAATAATCAATATAAAGACGAACTTAATGAAGGTATGTTTGATATGGAAAATCCATCATCAAATATTTCAAGTTCATCATTCAAGTAGAAAGAAAGTGGACGTTTTATAAAGGTAAATTAAATATTAAATACTCACTTATTTTAAATTTGAATTTTCAAATTACTGAAAGGAAAGTAGTAGATGAAAAATATAAAAGGATATGTTAATTTCGTTTTGCACGCACATTTGCCCTATATACATCACCCAGAATGCGATACATATTTAGAGGAAGAATGGTTATTTGAAGCAATTTCGGAAACATATATACCTTTACTTTTAAATTTTAAAAGGTTAGAAGAAGAGCATGTTAGATTTAGAATAACTATGACAATAACACCAACGCTTTTAAATATGCTAGACAATAAGTTACTACAAGAAAGATATATAAAATATTTAAATAAACATATTGAACTTTGTGAAAAAGAAGTAAAAAGAACAGTGTATGATTCAAGATTAAATAGCTTATCACATTATTACTTAGATAGATATTCAAATGATTTACATATTTTTAAAGATGTGTATAATTGTAATATAATTACAGGTTTTAAACATTTTCAAGATGCAGGTTTTTTAGAAATTATTACATGTGGTGCGACACATGGATATTTTCCTATTCTTTATGTTAATGAAAAAGCTGTAAGAGCTCAAATTGCTGTAGGAGTTCAAACTTATGAAAAATATTTCGGAAGAAAACCTAGAGGAATTTGGCTTCCAGAATGTGGATATGTTCCAGAGGCAGATAAATATTTGAAAGAATTTGGAATTGAATATACAATAGTTGAAACTCATGGAATGTTATATGCTGACCCAACACCAATATATGGAACATATGCACCAATAGTATCACATGGCGGAGTAATTGCTTTTGCAAGAGACTTAGAATCTTCAAGACAGGTTTGGAGTTCAATTAATGGATATCCAGGAGATTATAATTACAGAGAATTTTATAGAGATATAGGTTATGATGCAGATTATGAATATATAAAGCCTTATATTGCTTGTAATGGTGCAAGAGTAAATACTGGTATTAAATATTATAGAATTACAGGAAAAGATTGTGAGAAAGATTATTATGATCCACAATGGGCAAAAGATTCTGCTGAAAAACAAGCAGGACATTTTATGGATTGTAGAAAAGCACAAATAGAACATTTATCAAGCTATATGGGAATACCACCAATTATAACTTGTCCATATGATGCAGAGTTATATGGACATTGGTGGTATGAGGGTCCATATTGGTTATATATATTATTTAAGAAAATTTATTATGATGATTGCAATTTTGAATTAATTACACCAGGAGAATATATAGATAAATATCCTGAAATGCAAGTTGCAACTCCTTGCCGTTCGAGTTGGGGAGCAAATGGATATAGTGAAGTTTGGTTAAATCCAACAAATGATTATGCACATCGTCATTTACATAAAGCAGCAGATAGAATGTGTGAATTAGCATGGAATTATCCAAATGAAGGTGATACTTTAAGAAGACAAGCACTAAATCAGTGTGCTAGAGAACTTTTGATGGCACAAACTAGTTGCTGGTTATTTATAATAACAAATGGAACTATGGTTGAATATGCACATAAAGCTATAAAAGATCATATAGGAAGATTTACTAAATTATATTATCAAATAAAAAATGATAAAATAGATGCAAGATACTTATTAGATGTATTTGATAAAGATGATATTTTTCCAGAAATTGATTATATGATTTATTATTGATGTCTCTTTAGGGACGTTTGTTAATGGACATTTTTGTCCATGTTTGAGCACATTTTTAATTTCTGTATAAATGTGGACAAAAATGTCCATTAACAAACGTCCATAAAGGTCAAAAGGAGGATATAAAAATGAATGTTTATGATGAGGTAAATAGTTTGGCTAGAGCTATTAAAGAGTCAAAAGAATATAAAGAGTACAAAGAGATAAAAAATGAATTATCAAAAACCCCAGATTTAAAAGAAAAAGTTGATGAATTTGAAAAAATAAGATATGAAGAACAATTATTAGCTATGCAAGGGGAAAAGCAAAGTGATGAGAAAATGAAAAAATTACAAGAATTATATGAAATTCTTGTGAAGAATCCTCAAATTAAAGATTATTTTGATAAAGAAGTAAGATTTAATGTATTAATTGCTGATGTAAATAAGATTATTGGTGAATCTATAAAAGATGTTTTATAAAAATAGATTAATAAGACAGTCATAAAATTTTGGAGTGATTTTATGACTGTCTTATTTTCTATAGAACAAATGCAAGGATATTTATAATTAGTTTTGTATTTTTCATAATTAAATATTATTTACTTTTTTAGAGAAGTACTTAGCATTTCCATAAAATAAAGCCTTTGCATTTATTTATTATTTATATAAAAACAAATATAATTTCAAAAAATAGAATAATTTGTTGAAAAAACTACCATTTATTTACATTTTAGTATATAATACTATAGAAAAATTTATTTTAGGAGAAAAGGAATGAACAAAAAATGGGAATTTTATAATACAGATATAGCAAAAGTAAAAGAGTTATCGGAAAAATTTAATATATCAGAATTACTAGCTAGTGTATTGATAAATAGAGAAATAATAGAAAATGATGAAGTAGAAATTTTTTTAAATCCAACTAGAAATAATTTCCATGATCCATATTTAATGCCAGATATGGAAAAGGCAGTGGAAAGAATAATAGAAGCAATAAATAAAAGAGAAAAAACAATTATATATGGTGATTATGATGTTGATGGAATCACAAGTATAACAGTACTTTCTAAGTTCTTAAAAGAAAGAGGCTTAGATGTTGGTTCTTATATTCCCAATCGTTTAGATGAAGGATATGGATTAAATAAAAAAGCAATAAAGCAAATTGCAGATGAAGGATATAAATTGATTATTACAGTAGATTGTGGAATATCTGGAACAGAAGAAGTAGATTTTGCTTATAGTTTGGGAATGGAAGTTATTGTAACAGATCACCATGAACCATTGGAAATATTACCAAAAGCATTAGCTGTAATTGATTGTAAAAGAAAAGATAATAAATACCCATTTAATAGTTTAGCTGGCGTTGGAGTAGCTTTTAAATTAACACAAGCAATAGGAATAAAACTAGGTTTAGATGAAAAAGAATATTTAAAATTTTTAGATATAGTTTGTATAGGAACGATTTCAGATATAGTTCCTCTTATAGATGAAAATAGAGTTATAGCAAAATTAGGTCTGAAATTAATAGAAGTAACAAGATCACCTGGAGTAAAAGCTTTATTAAATGCAGCAGCATATAAAGAAGTAAATTCAAATACAATTTCTTTTGGAATTGCACCAAGAATTAATGCATGTGGAAGAATGGGACATGAAAGAGATGCATTAGACTTGTTTTTAACAGAAAATATAGTAGAAGCAAATGAAATTACTCAAAATTTAAATGAGTACAATAGAAAAAGGCAAGATATAGAAAAAAAGATCTTTGATGAAGCAATATCAAAAATAGAAAAAGAAAAAATAGATGAAAAAAATGTGATAGTAATAGGCGCAGAGGGATGGCACCATGGAGTTATTGGAATTGTTGCTTCAAAAATAACAGAATTATATTTTAAACCAAGTATATTAGTTTGCTTTGAGGGTGAAGAAGGTAAAGGATCAGGAAGAAGCATTCCAGGCTTTGATTTACATGCTGCCTTATGTACTGTTAGTAATTGCTTAGAAAAATATGGCGGACATGAGATGGCAGTAGGCTTAAGTCTAAAAAGAGAAAAATTTGAAGATTTTACAAATGCTTTTGAAAAGATTGCAGAAGAAGCACATACAGAAGAATTAGTTTCTGTAATTAAAATCGATAAGGAAATAAATTTAAAAGATATAAGTTTAGAAAATGTTAAAAACTTAAAATTATTGGAACCTTATGGAGAAGCAAATAAAACACCAATATTTATATATAAAAATTTACGTATAGATTCAATAAGAGCTTTGTCAGAAGGAAAACATTTAAAACTAACATTAAAAGATGGTAATAGTATAATTAATGCTATAGGATTTAATATGGGGAGATATTCAGAAGAATATTTAATTGGAGATAAAGTTGATATTATTGGACTTCTAGAGATAAATAGTTTTAATGGAACAGATAGTGTACAAATAAATATGAAAGATATTAGAAAATCATATTAGAATAATTGGATAAAGGGGATTTTTATATGCAAGATAATAAAGAAATAACAATAGAAGATATTATAAGTAAACAAAAAGAGAATTATCCAAATGCTAATATTCAGCTTATAACAAAAGCTTATGAGTATGCAAAGAAAAATCATGGAGAACAATGTAGAAAATCAGGTGAACCATATATGATTCATCCTGTTAATGTTGCATATATATTAGCTACTTTAGAGCTTGATGATGAAACTTTATGTGCAGCATTACTTCATGATGTTGTTGAAGATACACCAGTTACACATGAAGACCTAATAAAGGAATTTGGAGAGCCTATAGCAGAAATGGTGGCAGGAGTTACTAAACTTGGGACTTTAAGATATACAACAGCTGAAGAACAACAAGTAGAAAATTATAGAAAAATGTTTCTTGCAATGGGAAAAGATATAAGAGTTATATTAATAAAATTAGCAGATAGATTACACAATATGAGGACTTTAAAGTATTTATCAAGAGATAGGCAGATTGCAAATGCAAGTGAAACTCAGGATTTATATGCACCACTTGCCAATAGACTTGGTATTTATTCTTTGAAATGGGAACTTGAGGATTTGAGTTTTAAATATTTACATCCAGACGAATTTCATGATATTATTGCTGGATTAGATAAAAAAAGAGAAGAAAGATTAAGATTTTTAGAGAAAATTCAACAAGACTTAAGTGAAGAAATAAAAGATCAAGGAATTAAAGCCGATGTTACAGGTAGAGCAAAGCATATTTATAGTATTTATAGAAAAATGCAAAGAGATAACAAAACTTTAGATCAAATATATGATTTATTTGCTTTAAGAATTTTAGTAGATAATGTAAAAGATTGTTATGCTGTACTTGGAATTGTACATGAAATGTATACACCAATGCCTGGAAGATTTAAAGATTATATTGCTGTTCCAAAAAAGAATATGTATCAATCTATACATACAACTCTTTTAGGACCAAAAGGAACACCTTTTGAAGTACAAATACGTACTTATGATATGCATAGAACAGCAGAATTCGGTATTGCTGCCCATTGGGCATATAAAGAAGCAAGTAATAAAGGAACTAAACAATCAGTAGTTGTTACAGATGATAAACTAGCTTGGCTTCGTGAAACTTTAGAATGGCAAAAAAATACAGAAAATCCAGATGAATTTTTAAATACTTTGAAAACAGAATTATTTGAAGATGAAGTATATATTTTTACGCCAAAAGGGACAATAAAGGTTTTGCCAAAGGGAGCTACTCCAATAGATTTTGCATATAGTGTACATGAACAAATAGGACATAAAATGATAGGATGTAAAATAAATAGCAAAATGATGCCTATTATAACTCCTTTGAGAAATGGAGATATAGTAGAAATACTTACATCAGAGCAATCTAAAGGTCCAAGCAGAGACTGGCTTAAATTTGTAAAAAGTTCTTCTGCTAAAACTAGAATTAATCAATGGTTTAAAAGAGCACAAAGAGAAGAAAATATTGAAAAAGGTAAAGACTTAATAGAAAGAGAAGTAAAAAAAATAGGTATAAAGTATTCAGAACTTGTAAGACCAGAATGGTTACAACTTGCGATGGATAGATATAAATTTGCAACAACAGATGACTTATATGCAAGTATAGGTTTTGGAGGAATATCTGTTAATAAATTAATGGCAAGATTACTGGATGAATATAGAAAAGAACATGAAGATGAAGATTTTGAAGAAAAAATTGAAGAACTTGCAAAAGCAAAACCAACTAGAATTAATAAACCATCAAAAAATGGAGTTGTGGTAAAAGGTATAGATAATTGCTTAGTAAAACTTTCAAAGTGCTGTAACCCCTTACCAGGAGATGAGATAATAGGATATATCACAAAAGGGCGTGGAGTTTCAGTTCACCGCACAGATTGTGTAAATGTTAAAGATTTATTAAATGAAGAAAGCAGAATGATTGATGTATACTGGTTTGATGATGTTAATGGATCATATAAAGTTGAAGTTGAGATTTTGGCAAATGATAGAAATGGTTTATTAAAAGATATTATAAAACAAATTGAAAATGCAAAAATAAAATTAAATGGAATGAACACAAGAACAACGAAAGAAGCTATTGTAATAATAGATTTATCACTAGAAGTTGAAAATATTGATATATTAAATAAATTATTATCAGCTTTTAGAAATATTGAGAGTGTATATGATGTTAATCGTAAAAGAGGATAAATTTTACTAAAATTGATGTTTAACTGTAAAAAATTGAATGCCTTGTAAGATACAATTTTAGATAAATTTCCAAATGAAAGGAGTACAAATGATTTTAAAAAGATTACAAGTAAATACCCCTCAAGCTGGACTAAAAACAAATTGCTATATAGTTTGTGATGAAAGAACAAAAGAAGCAATGGTTATTGATCCAGGAGGAGAAGCAAACAAAATATCGGAAGTGTTAGATATATTAGAAGCTAATTTAAAATATATTTTTATTACACATTGTCATGCAGATCATATTGGAAGTGTTGCAGAACTTAAAAGATTAAAAGGTGGAAAAATTTTAATTAGTAGACCTGATAGTGAAGGCTTATATAATGAAGAAATAAATTTAGCTTATTATATAAATATGGAAAAACCAGAATTGGAAGCTGATTCAAGAATTGATGATGAAGACTTAATCCATGTAGGAGATATAGAATTTAGAGTAATAGCTACACCGGGACACACAAAAGGAGGATTATGTTTATACTCTGAAAAAGAAGGATTAGTATTTACAGGTGATACATTATTTTCAGGGACTTGGGGAAGAACAGATCTTCCTACAGGAAGTTTTATTGAAATAATAACATCAATAACAGATAAACTAATGCCACTTCCTGATGATACAATAGTATATCCTGGACATGGAAAAATAACAATGATACAAGATGAAAGAAATATTTATTTAGAATTAAAAGAAAAAGATTTTTAAATTATATTAACAAGAGAAAAAGATTTTTATAAGATAAGGAATGTTATGTAATAAATATAGGTAATTTTTAGTTTAATAATTAAAAATTATTTTAAAGAAAAATTAAATTAGAAAGGAATAAAAATTATGATTCAAAAACCTAAAGGAACAAGAGATTTATTGCCAGAAGAAAGTTATAAATGGCAAGAAGCAGAAGAAAAAATAAAAAAAGTATTAGAAAGTTACAATTTTAAAGAGATAAGAGTACCTGTATTTGAATATACCGAACTATTTCAAAGAGGTGTTGGAGAAACAACAGATGTTGTTCAAAAAGAAATGTACACATTTGATGACAAAGGTGGAAGAAGTATAACACTAAGACCAGAAGGAACAGCAGGAACAGTAAGAGCTTACTTAGAAAATGGAATGGCAAGTCTTCCAAGTCCTGTTAAACTTTGGTATAATATGGGAATGTACAGATATGAGAATGTTCAAAAAGGAAGATTAAGAGAGTTTCATCAAGTGGGTGTAGAGGTAATTGGTTCTGGTAGTTATTTAGCAGATGTAGATGTTATCTTAGTTGGAAACCAAATTTTTAAAACTTTAAATATTCCTAATATAAAATTAAATATAAATAGTATTGGATGTCCAAAATGTAGAGGAGAATACCAAAAAGTATTAAAAGAGTTTATTGGAAAGAATTTAGATAAGTATTGTGATACATGTAAAACTAGATTTGAAAAAAATCCGCTTAGAATTTTAGATTGCAAAGAAAAGAAATGTAAAGAATTAAATGTTGGTGCGCCAATGATGATAGATTACTTATGCGAAGAATGTAAAGAGCATTTTGAAAATGTAAAATTTATGTTAAAAAATGCTAATATAAATTTTGAAATTGATAGCTCTATTGTTAGAGGTTTGGATTATTACACAAAAACTGTTTTTGAATTTATAGATGAAAAAACTGGACTTACAGCTTTAGGTGGTGGAAGATATGATGGTTTGGTTGAAGAATTTGGGGGGCAACCAACTCCTGCAGTGGGATTTGCAACAGGATTAGAAAGAGTAATGGAAATGTATACTGCAAATAATGAAATAAAAGATGATAAAATTCCAGATTTATATATACTTTCTGTAGGAAAAGAAGAAAATATTAAAGCTATAAATTTAGCAGAAGAATTAAGAAAAGAAAAATTTATTATTGAAAAAGATGTTTTTGAAAGAAGCTTTAAAGCTCAAATGAAATATGCTGATAAAATAAATGCTAGATTTCTTTTAGTTATTGGAGAAGAAGAAATAAAAACACAAATGGCAAAAATTAAAAATATGAAAACTGGTGAAGAAAAAGAAGTCAAATTAACACTTAATGAAATAAGAAATATAATTAAGTAAAAAATTAAATAAAAAGAGAGCTGGAAAGTCCATACAGAGCGGATTTACTAGCTCTTTTTTTGTCTTTAGATAAAAAGGAATATATTAAAAATATTTTAATATAATTAAAATACGGAGAAAATAAAATGATTAATTTAGCTGTTATAAATATAAAAGATGTTATTAAAATATTAAAAATTCTTATTATTAGTATAATTATAATACTAATAATTTCTAAGCTGGGGGTTAGTTTTGCAAAAAACAAAGAATTCCCTTTTAGAAATATAAATACTTCAGAAGTTATAAATCAAACTATTTTATTATCTAATTATTCTGAAAATAGTAAGCAAAAAGAAAGTGGATTAAAAAGACTTTTGATTTCAGAACTTGCAATTTTTTCAGAAGAAGAAAAACTTATGGAAATAGAAAATCAAGAAGAAGTTTTAGAATTTGATGACTTAAAAGAGAGTAATTTACCTATTACAAAAACTAATGAAGAAAATTTGGAAGACAATTCTTCTGGAATAGAAAATAATAGAAATATAGCTTTCAGTTTACCTACTAAAGTTATAAGTGAAAATAATAAAAATGATACTTTTACAAATGCATATAATAGTGTAAAAATAAAAAATGAATCAGATTACAATTTAACACAAGATATGATTATTCCAAATGTTGAGTTTGTAAATAAAAGAGATGTTATTATATATCATACTCATACTTGTGAAAGTTACACTCCAACAGAAAATAGTAATTATGTATCTACTGGAAATTTTAGAACAACAGATTTAAATTTTAGTGTTGCAAGAGTCGGGACAGAGCTTGCTAATAATTTAAACAACATGGGATTTAATGTTATACATGATACTTCATATCATGATTATCCAGCTTATACAGGTTCTTATACAAGATCACTTGCAACTATAAATAAAATTTTAGGTGAAAATCCAAATTCTGAATTTGTAATAGATTTACATAGAGATGCATTAGGTAGTAGTAGCTCTTATGGACCAACAGTACAAATAGGAGATGAAATTGCGGCACAAATTATGTTTGTAATTGGAACAGATGGAGGAGGTTTAGAACATACAAATTGGATAAATAATTTTAAATTAGCAATAAAAATTCAAGAACAAGCAAATTTAATGTATCCTGGACTTTTTAAACCTATAATATTAAGAAATTCAAGATATAATCAACATGTAAGTAAAGGAGCTTGCATTATTGAAGTGGGAGCGACTGGTAATACGATAGAACAATGTAATACTAGTATGAAATACTTATCTAAAGTTATTGAAGAAGTTATGAAATAAATTTCTAATAGAAAAAATAAGCAATTTGATTAAATTAAATATTTAAAAAGCTATTTGCAAAAGGCAATCCTAAATTGCAAATAGCTTTTTAATAAGAATTTTCTAAGTAGTATTATTAATCCCTACTACTATTTTTATATTTCAATAATTTTATGTGTGTAATCTAGATTTGCTACAGAATTATTTTTATAACCAAGGGTATATACATTAGTAGCAAAAATATCTTTAGAAAGCATTGTTCTTAAAGGAGTACTGTTAGAGTTTTCCATAAATTTTTTAACAGAAACTATTATTGTTATTTTAGGATTCGCAGCAGCTATTGCAGAAATAATATGTTTTCCATGCTTATTAAATCCTAAAACTCTAATATAAGGATTAATCCTTTTGGATGAATTAATATCTTTTTCAGAAATGTTAAGAAGTGCATATAGCAAAATTCTTTGTATTCTGCTTTGAGTATAGCGTTTTGATTTTATATTTGTGATTAATTCTTCTAAAGTATTGCAATTATTTGCAGCCATTTTGATTTTATTTTCTAATCCTTCGGAAACATCGGGTAAATTTGCAATCTCTGAAAGAGACAATTTTCTAAGAGTATATATAATTTCTTTTTCAAAAACTGAAAGGTCTGTAATAATTTTTTCATTTTTTATACATTCATCTAATAATTCATAACTTTCATAAGGAACAACATAATGTACATTCTTTTTATTTTTAATCATTGTTCGTATTGCAGTTGCACTTGCAATACCTTTTTTTACAGTTTTGCTATTATAATCACTATAATCACGCTTTATAGTAATAGGTTTTATACTACTTTTATGTTTTTTTAGAGATTTTAAATATTCAATTCCTAAAATATTATTAGGATTATTTAAAATTTCAGTTAGCTTTTTTGAGCTACCAAAGAACTGACTAAGTGCAATTTCTCTTGCTTTGGGATATGATAATCCAGATTTTAATTGATGCGTTATTAAGCCAGAAAATTCTTTTGGTTCTTTATATAAAATATTAGCAATATCATTTAATGGTGTAATTTCACCAATTTCACTACCAAAAGAAATGTAATCTACAATTCCAAGGTTATTTAATAATTTTACTGCACCATCAGCAAAATTTTCTGCACTAGAAAGAGCATAAACAGTAGGAAGTTCAATAACTAAGTCTACTCCAGCTCTTAAAGCCATTTCAGCTTTAACCCATTTATCTATTAAAGAAGTTTCACCACGTTGAATAAAATTACCACTCATTACTGCAATAGAAAAGTCACTATTAGATAATTGTTTAGAAACTTGAAGATGATGTAAATGTCCATTGTGAAAAGGATTATATTCAGAAACAATACCTAAAATTCCACCCAAAATAAATCACCACCTATATTGTAATATCTTAAATTTACTGGTATAATATCATAGATTAAAAAAAAATACAATTTATGCAGGAGAATTTATGAAAGAAGTTGTAATATATACAGATGGAGCATGTTCAGGCAATCCAGGCCCAGGTGGCTGGGGAGCTATTTTAATGTATAATGAGAGCTCAAAAGAAATATCAGGAGCAAGTAAAAATACTACAAATAATATTATGGAAATAACAGCAGTATTAGAAGCACTAAAATTATTGAAAGAAGAATGTAAAGTAAAAGTTTATAGTGATAGTGCTTATGTTGTGAATGCATTTAAACAAGGTTGGATTAATAACTGGCAAAAAAATAATTGGAAAACTTCTGGAAAAGATCCTGTAAAAAATAGAGAACTTTGGGAAGAACTTTATGAATTAACAACAAAGCACGAAGTTGAATTTATAAAAGTAAAAGGACATAGTGATAATGAGTATAATAATAGATGTGACTTTTTGGCAACAAATGCTATAAAAGACCTTTAGGTGGATAGAACATTTTGCTTATTTTTGAGTAGATGTTTAAATGGTAGGATAATAATATATGTATAGAAGTGGGCAAAAATGTCCAATGCATAGGTTTAAAGAATGCATAAGCATTCTAAATACTGAACTGTAGAAATTAAAATTTAACAGTGTTAGCAAAAAGTCCATAAAAGGACAGAAGGTGGAGGAAAATTTTGAAAGTAGTAGGAATAACTGGAACTTCTGGATCCGGCAAAACAACATTAAGTCAAATACTTAATGAAAAAGAAGAAGTAAAAGTAATAGATGCAGATAAAGTAGTAAGAGAAATGAGCGTTCCTGGAACGGAATATTTAGAAGCAATAGAAAAAGAATTTGGACAAGAAATATTACTAGATGATGGAAATTTAAATAGAAAATTATTAGGAAATAAAATTTATAATGATAATTTAGCAAGAGAGAACTTGAATAGATTAACATTTAAATATGTAGTAGATGAAATTTTAGAGAGAATAAAAAATATAAAAGATAAAGATATAATAATAATTGATGCTCCATTGCTTTTTGAAGCAGGACTTGAAAAGTGCTGTGATTATGTAATTGTATTAATTGCAGATAAAGAATTAAAAATAGAAAGAATTTGCAGAAGAGATAATATAGATAGGAAAACAGCAGAAAGTAGATTAGGAATTCAACATGAAGATATCTATTATACAGAAAAAGCAGATTTTGTAATTAAAAATAATAGAAATTGTGATTTAAAAAAAGAAGTAGATGAGATTTTTAATAAAATAAATTGTTGAGAGGTGAAATAATGAAGGTATCTGATTTTAATTATGAATTACCAAAAGAATTAATTGCTCAGCATCCATATGATAAAAGAGATGAAGCAAGACTTATGGTGTTGGATAAAAACAATCAAACTATAGAAAATAGAACTTTTAAAGATGTAATAGAATATTTAGAACCAGGAGATTGTTTGGTAATAAATAATACAAAAGTTATACCAGCAAGACTTTTTGGGAAAAAAGATACAGGTGCTAATGTTGAATTTTTATTGCTAAATAGAATAGAAGGCGATACTTGGGAGGCAATGGTAAAACCAGGTAACAAATTAAAACCTGGAACAAAAGTGCTTTTTGGAAATGGAATATTAAAAGCAACAGTATTGGAAGTATTAGAAGGTGGAAATAGAAAAGTAGAATTTGAATATGAAGGAATTTTTAATGAAATATTAGATGAAATAGGATTAATGCCACTTCCACCATATATAACAGAAGCTACAAAAGAAGATACTAAGAAATATCAAACAGTTTATGCTAAATATGATGGATCTGCAGCAGCTCCAACAGCAGGATTACATTTTACAAAAGAACTATTAGAAAAGATAAAACAAAAAGGTGTTGAAGTTGCAAATGTAACACTTCATGTTGGAATTGGAACTTTTAGGCCAGTAAAGGTTGAAACCGTTGAAGAACATCAAATGCACTCAGAACATTATTACATAAAAAAAGAAGATGTATATAAAATAAATAAAACAAAAGAAATGGGAAGAAAGGTTATAGCATGTGGAACAACTTCTTGTAGAGTTTTAGAATCAGTTGCAGATGAAAATGGATTTGTAAAAGAAGTAGAAGGAGATACAAATATTTTTATTTACCCAGGATATAAATTTAAATGTATAGATTCTTTAATTACAAATTTTCATTTACCAGAATCTACATTAATTATGCTAGTATCAAGTTTAGCTGGAAAAGATTTTATATTAAAAGCCTATAATGAAGCAGTAAAAGAAAAATATAAATTTTTTAGTTTTGGAGACGCAATGATAATAAAATAAACAAAAAAGAAATGGAGAGAAAAATGAAACAAGCAATTACTTATGAATTATTACATATTTGTAAACAATCAGGGGCAAGAAGAGGAGTAATTCATACTCCTCATGGAGATATACAAACACCTATATTTATGCCAGTTGGAACACAAGCAACAGTAAAAGCAATGACACCAGATGAATTAAAAGAAATGGTACAAGCTCAAATAATTTTAGCAAATACATATCATTTATTTTTAAGACCAGGACATGAACTTGTAAAAGAAGCAGGAGGACTTCACAAATTTATGAATTGGGATAGACCAATATTAACAGACAGTGGAGGATTTCAGGTTTTTAGTTTAGGAGCTTTAAGAAAAATAACAGAAGAAGGTGTTGAATTTAGATCTCATTTAGATGGAAGTAAACAATTTATAGGTCCAGAAAAAGCTATGGAAATAGAAGAAGCTTTAGGCTCAGATATAATGATGGCTTTTGATGAATGCTGTCCATATCCATCAACTTATGAATATACAAAAAAATCTATGGAAAGAACAACAAGATGGGCTGCAAGATGTAAAGAAGCACATACAACTATAGAAAAACAAGGACTATTTGGAATTATTCAAGGTGGTTTTTATAAAGACTTAAGGGAAAAAAGTGCTCAAGACTTAATAGAAATGGACTTTCCAGGATATGCAATCGGTGGTATTAGTGTTGGTGAGCCTAAAGATATATTTTTAGATATATTAAGATATACAGCACCACTTATGCCGGAAAATAAACCAAGGTATTTAATGGGAGTAGGAACACCAGATTATTTAATAGAAGCAGCGATAGCAGGTATAGATATGTGTGACTGTGTTCTTCCAACGAGAATAGCAAGACACGGAACTGCAATGACAAGCTCTGGAAAATTAGTTGTAAGAAATGCTATGTATGAAAGAGATTTTACACCATTAGATCCAGAATGTGATTGTTATACTTGTAGAAATTATACAAGAAGTTATATAAGACATTTAATAAATACAAAGGAAATTTTAGGAGTACGTTTATTATCAATTCATAATTTAAGATTCTTGACTAAATTGATGGATAGGGTTAGAATAGAAATAGAAAATGATAATTTACTAAATTTTAGAGATGAATTTTATAAAAAATATGGTTATGCTACAGAAGAAGATAAATAGGGGGAAAGTATTATGAATTTAGAACAAAGCGACTCATTTAAAGACGAAATTGAAAAAAATGTTAGACATAGAAGAGGAGTTATGATATCAATAATTCTATGTGGTGTTTTGCTAGTTTTTTTGATTGGTATGATTTTTTTCATTAATTATCAAGATTCAATAACAGAAAAGTTCTTCTTAGATGGAAAACAAATTAATGCACCAAAAGATTTATATAAAGAATTAGAAGGAAAAACCTATATTAATTTAAAAGAGATAAGTTCTATATTAGGATATACATATACAAAAGGCGAATACGGAAAATATAATGAAAATGAAGATAGTGGATATATGCAAAATGATTTTGAAATAGTTGCAGTAACAGCAGAAGCTTCAGGATATGAGAAATATCTTGAACTAACTGGTAAAGCTACTATAGGACAATTAGATGTGTCTTTAAAATCAGATAATGGATATTGTGAAACTTTTAAAGTAGAAAATCCAATAAAATTTATTGATGGAAGTCTATATGCCCCTTTAGAAAATGTCCCAGAAATGTTTAATGTCGCTATAGATTGGCAGCAATACAGAAAGAAATTTGTAAGTTTTCCTTCAATAGTAATGGATGCACAAAAAACGATTGGGAGATTAGGATATAAGCAAGTTAGTGGATATTATGAAAATTTAAGAGCTTTGCTTTATGGATATGCAATAGTAGGAAATGGAGCGGATGCTAGAGCTAAACAAGAGTATGGTGTAATTTCATTAAGAGATGGAAAAGAAATAATAAGTATAAAATATGATGATATTAAATTTGCACAAAATGTAAGAGAATATTATATAACTGTTGCAAACGGTACAATGGGAATTTTAGGAGAAGATGGAAGTACAATAATAAGTCCTTCAGAATATGAAGATATTTCATTATTAGATGATGAAAATCAATTATATTTAGTAAAAAAAGATAGCGAATATGGTGTTTTAAATAGAAAAGGAAAAGCTATAATTTATGCAGAAAATGATGAAATAGGTTTTGATACTTCAGATTATACTGTAGAACCAGTTGAAAATGAAAAATTGCTATTTGGAAAAGTTATACCTGTAGAAAAGTCAGGAAAATATGGATTATATAATATAGAAGGAGATTTAGTCTTACCACTTAACTATGATGATTTAGGGTATAAGTCAACAGCATCAAAATCTTCAGGGAATGAAGAAAGTACATTATTAATACCTTCATCTGTTGGAATAAACGGTATAGTTGTAAATTTAAATGATTTTTATGGAATTTTTGATGTAAATAGAGAAGAACTAATATTGCCATGTTCTTATTCAAAGATATACTCAATTA
The DNA here is from genome assembly GCA_947570695.1 of uncultured Clostridium sp. GTDB lineage: Bacteria > Bacillota > Clostridia > TANB77 > CAG-508 > Scatovivens. Next base: position 124,631 of record CANOVB010000003.1, on the reverse strand, counting down.
CAAAATCAGGAAAAACAACATACTATGTCGATTTTAATGGAATTCAAATGGATTTAAAAGAGCTTTTACGCGATAATCTATTAAATAATGTTGATGAAGAAGGAAATGTAATAACAGAAAAGAAAAACAATAAAGAAACTGAAAATAGTATAAATACTAATACAGTTGATAATACTATTAATAATAGTACAATAGAACTAAACTAAAAAGTAAAAATAAACTATGAATAAAAAGGATTTCTATAAATATAATGTTATAGAAATCTTTTTATTTGGAGGAATTTTTATGAAGAAAATTATTAAAGAACTTATTATTTCAGTATTATTATCATTAATATTGATGTTAATTCTATCTATATTAGTTAGTGAAACTACATTAAGTGAAAAATTTATAAATCCATTAACAATAGCAATAGTTACTTTTTCACTTATGCTAGGAGCTTTTAGAGTATCAAAAGAGAAAAAAGAAAAAGGAATAATATATGGGAGCTTACTTGGATTAATTTATATGGTTATTCTATACATAATATCAAGTTTAATTAATTTAAATTTTTCTTTTACTTTAAATTCAATAATAATGATAATTTTGGGAATATTAGGAGGAGCAATAGGAGGAATTCTTGGAGTTAATTTTTAAATAAATTACAAAATGTGTTGATATTTTTTTATATTTAATATACAATTTACAAGAAAATATATATTAAAATACGAAGGAGGAATTATGGTAACTTATGAGGATGTTGTAAATAACATTGAAGTAAAAGAACTTATAAAAAATGCTCAAAAGCAATTAGATGTGCTGGGTTATACAGAACATTCAGCAAGACATGTTACTGTAGTAGCTGAAAGAGCAGCAGAAGTATTAAAAAACTTAGGATATGATGAACATAGGATTGAACTTGCTAAAATTGCAGGTTATATGCATGATATAGGAAATTCAGTAAACAGAGTAGATCATGCTCATACTGGAGCAATACTTGCATATAGCATATTAAAAGATATGGAAATGAATGTATCAGATAGAACAGAAATAATGATGGCTATTGGAAATCATGATGAATTAACAGGAACGCCAGTAAGTGATATATCAGCAGCATTAATTTTAGCAGATAAATCAGATGCTCATAGAAGTAGAGTTTCTAAAAAAGATAGAAGTTTATTTGATAAGCATGATGAAGTAAATTATGCAGTTACACATTCAGAATTAAAAGTAGATACAGAGGAAAGAAAAATAATTTTAAATTTAAACATAGATACTAAAATATGTCCAGTTATTGATTATTTTGAGATATTTATGGACAGAACCAAAATGAGTAAAAGAGCGGCAAAATATTTAGGGTTATGGTTTGAATTAATAATAAATGATACAAACTTATTATAGGAGGTAATTATTTTGGAAAAGAATTTAAAAAAGATTAAAACAATAACAGTATTATTAGTTATAGTTTTAATTTCAGTAGTAGCATTTGGTGGAGTATATGTAAAAAAGAAAGGTATATGGAATAATGCTTTGAAAGATTTTGATTATGGAATGGAATTAGATGGAGAAAGAGAACTTCATTTTGTGTTAAACACAAATGAAGAAGAGAAAGAAATTTATATAGATAGTCAAGGTAATATAGCAGGAGAAGTGGCAAAAGAAGAGTCAGAAAATGCCAATAATGAAGAAAATAAAGAACAAGAAGTAAGCAAAGACATAGAAGGATATACAAGAGAAACTAGAGTAATAAAAGTAAATAATGATGAAGATATAAATATTGAGAATTTTGAAAAATCTAAAAAAATAATTCAAAAAAGATTAGAAAAAATATCAGGATATGAATATAATATTAGATTAGATTCAATTACAGGAGAATTAATTGTAGAATTACCAAATGATAATAATATAGAAATGGAATCATATTTAGTTACGACTGTAGGAAAAATTGAAATAATAGATCATCAAACAGGAATAAGACTAATGGATAATTCAAATATTGCAAGAGCTCAAGCTTTAACATCTTCTGCAACAGGTGGAGGATATCAAGCATATTTACAATTAAAATTAGATAAAGAAGGAACAGAAAAATTAAAAGAAATAAGTAAAGAATATACATCTACTACAAATGAAACTGGAACAGAAACAATAAAATATATAACTATAAATCTAGATGGACAAGAGATGATTACTACTTATTTTGGTGAAGAAGTGGTGAATGGAGAAATTCAAGTACCAATGGGACAACCTATAGAAGATTATAATACATTTAGAGAAGCTGCGAAAAGTGTTGAAAGAATTGCAGATGTGATAAATGAAGGTGCAATGCCTTTACAATATAATTTAAGTTCAGATAATTATATAAAATCTTCAATAACAGAAAACACAATACTAGTAGCAGAAATAATCTTTGCAATAGTAATATTAGCAATTTCAGTATATATGATAATAAAATATAAACAAAAAGGATTAAAGGCATCAATAGTAGCAGTTGGATATATTGCAGTATTAACACTAGTAATTAGATTTGTAAATGTTAAAGTAACAATAAACTCATTAATAGCATTTATTTCTATGGTAGCAATTAACTATGTGTTTATAATAAAATTTGTGAAAGAATTAAATGAAACATCAATTATTAGTAAAGAATTTTTAAAAAGTATGAAAGAACTATATCTTACAATTATACCAGTATGTATAATTGCAATAATATTTACATTTATGTCTGCTAGTATAATAAATAGTGTTGGAATGGTTTTATTCTGGGGATTACTAGTACAAGCATTATATAATTCTTTAGTAATACTTGGATTAGGAGCAATTCAAAGCAAATAATCTATAAGTATTATAAAATATGAAGAGGAGAAAAATAATGAAATTAGATGGAAATAAAAAAATAATATTATTAGGTTTAATTCTTTTAATTATAGCAGGAATAATTGTTGTAGCATTTAAAGGATTTAATGTTTCTTTAATTTATCAACAACATGAAAATGTAAGTTTTCTTATTGGAAAAGATGTTGATTTAAAAGATATTAAACAAATATGTAAAGAAGTATTTAATGGTAAAGAAGTAGTTTTAAAAGAAATGGAACTTTTTAATGATTCAGTAAATATAAGTGTAGAATCAATAACTAATGAAGAAAAAGAACAATTAATAAATAAAATAAATGAGAAATATGGAACTGAATTTACTCTTGAAGGAATAACAACTAGAACTATATCAAATATAAGAATAAGAGATTTAATAAAACCATATTTTAAACCAGTTATTTTATCTGCAGTATTAATAATAGTGTATCTAATTATAAGATTTAGAAAAAGTAATATTGTAGAATTATTAGGAACAATAGCAGTAGTTATTATTTTAACAGAAGCATTATTGGCTAGTATAATAGCGATTGTAAGATTACCATTATCACCAGTTATGATTAATTTAATGATGCTAGTTGCAGTAGTAGAGTTATTAGTTTATATAAATAAAAAAGAAGTAAAAAAGGAAGTTTAAAATGTATAATTTTAAAACTGTTTTTAAAAATTAAAGAGTATTAATTATTAAAAAATTATAGTAAAAACTATAAAAAGCTTGATTTTTTTATGAAAATGTTGTAAAATAATTTTGCTTAATACCATGTTCTTAGTTTAAAGGAAAAACCTACTTTATACTCAGATAATGGCAAATATAAAAAAATAGGAGGAAAATGAAAATGACAAAGGAAAGAAAACAAGAAATTATTAGTACACATAAAAGAGAGGAGAATGATACTGGTTCACCAGAAGTTCAAATAGCTCTTTTAACAGAAAGAATTTCAGAATTAACAGAACATTTAAAAGTTCATCAAAAAGATAATCACTCAAGAAGAGGATTATTAAAAATGATAGGAAAAAGAAGGAATTTATTAAACTATTTAGCTAAAAAAGATATTAATAGATATAGAGAAATAGTTAAAAAATTATCTTTAAGAAAATAAAATAAAAATGGGGCTAATATTTATTAGCCTCTTTTTATTTTATAGAAAAGTGCTCTACATTTGTTTTATAAATATTACATAAAAAATAATTTTTAAATCGATTTTTACATATAAAATTAAGTTTATAACTTAATTTTAAAATCTTTTATAAATTCTAAATTTATTAAAATATAATCAACTTATGCTTTACATAATATTTATAAATTTTTGTTGCTTTTTGAAATTACTTATAGTACAATGTATATGTCTATTTATTTGAAGAGTAGCTTGTATAATATATTATTAAAAAATTTCAAGTATAATGAATTGTATAAATTAAAATATAGGTTAAATAATATATTATAGAGGTTACATTTCAAATAAATTTTCAGTAAGCTTTATGCATCATATTGCAGAAAAAATTTTTTAGATGTGGTACGAGCGAAGCGATAAAAAAGCTTTCAGATTTCACATATGAAAAATTTGAAAAATTTTTTAGATGTGGTACGAGCGAAGCGATAAAAAAGCTTTCAGATTTCACATATGAAAAATTTGAAAAATTTTTTAGATGTGGTACGAGCGAAGCGAGTATAGGGAGGAATGTAAAAAATGTTTAAATCTTATAGTATGGATTTAGCTGGAAGAAATCTTACAATAGAAACAGGAAAAATGGCAGGGCTAGCCAATGGAAGTGTACTTGTAAAATATGGAGAAACTACAGTACTTGTAAATGTTACAGCTTCAAAAGAGCCAAAAGATGGAATAGACTTTTTTCCATTATCAGTAGATTATGAAGAAAGACTATATGCAGTCGGAAAAATTCCAGGAGGATTTACAAAAAGAGAAGGAAAACCTACAGATAAGGCAATTTTAACAGCAAGAGCAATAGACAGACCAATAAGACCTTTATTTCCAAAAGATTTTAGAAATGATGTTGTTGTTAGCTGCTTAGTTTTATCAGTAGAACAAGATTGTTCACCAGAGGTGTGTAGTATGATTGGTACATCTGCAGCATTATCAATATCAGATATACCTTTTGGAGGACCTACAGCAGCAGTTGCAGTTGGATATGTTAATGATAAAGTTGTTATTAATCCAACAGAAGCAGAAAGAGAAAATAGTAGATTAACATTAACAGTTGCAGGAACAGCTGATAAAATTGCTATGATTGAAGCAGGAGCAGATGAAATACCAGATGCTACAATGCTAGAAGCAATAAAAACAGCACATGTTGAAATAAAAAAAGTTTGTGAATTTATACAAAAAATTAAAGATGAAATAGGAAAACCAAAATTTGAATATACATCTTTTGCTGTAACTGAAGAAGTTTATGACATTATTGCAAGTGAATTTTCTGAAAGAATGAAACAAGATGTTCAAACACCAGATAAACCAGAAAGAGATGAAAAAATAGACAAGCTTACAGAAGATGTAAAGGCTTGGTATGGCGAAAAGTATGGAGAAGAAAAATTAGAAGAAGATAACAAAGCTATAGCAGATGCTTTATATAAATTAGAGAAGAAAACTGTTAGAAAATTAATATTAGAAGAAGGTAAAAGAGTTGATGGTAGAGGAATTTATGATATAAGACCACTATCTTGTGAAGTCGGATTAATTCCTAGAGTACATGGCAGTAGCTTATTTAATAGAGGTAGAACACAAGTAATGTCAATAGTAACTCTTGGAATGAAGAGTGAAGAACAAATGCTAGATGGATTAGATAATGAAGAATCAAAAAGATATATGCATCAATATAATTTCCCAGGATATAGTGTTGGTGAAGCAAAGTCATCAAGAGGACCAGGAAGAAGAGAAATTGGACATGGAGCATTAGCTGAAAAAGCTTTAGTTCCAGTATTACCATCAGTAGAAGAATTCCCATATGCAATTAGAGTTGTATCTGAAATTTTAAGTTCAAATGGCTCAACATCTCAAGGAAGTATTTGTGCTTCAACACTTGCATTAATGGATGCAGGTGTTCCAATAAAAAAACCAGTTGCAGGTATTTCAACAGGATTAATTACAGATGAAAATGATCCTAGCAAATATGTTGTTATAACAGATATTCAAGGTATTGAAGATTTCTTTGGAGATATGGATTTTAAAGTAGGTGGTACAAAAGACGGAATTACAGCTATACAAGTTGATATAAAGGTGGATGGATTAAGTTATGAAATAATTGCAGAAGCTTTTGAAAGAACTGCAAAAGCAAGAGCATATATTTTAGATGATATTATGGCACCTCAAATTGCTAAACCAAGAGAAGAAATTTCTAAATATGCACCAAAAATTATTAATATGAAAATAAATCCAGAAAAAATTAAAGATGTTATTGGTTCTGGAGGAAAAGTTATTAATAAAATTATTGAAGAAACCGGCGTTAAAATTGATATTGAAGAAGATGGTTCTGTATTTATTTATTCAGATGATATAGAAGCTGCAAGAAAAGCTCAAAATATTATTGATGAAATAACTAGGGACATAGAACTAGATGGAATATATACAGGTAAAGTTACAAGAATAGCAACTTTTGGAGCATTTATAGATTTAGGTGGCGGAAAAGAAGGACTACTTCATATTTCAAAAATCTCAAAAGAAAGAGTAAATAAAGTAGAAGATGTTTTCAAAATTGGAGATGAAGTAACTGTAAAAGTTTATGAAATTGATGATCAAGGTAGAATAAATTTAACTAGAAAAGATTTATATTCTGATGAAGAAGAAAAATAATTTTCTTTTATGAAAATAATATTAGAAATGCCCCAGCCTGATTGCTAGTCAGGCTGGGACTGCTTTTAGCTTTCTTTTTCTTTATAATGCTGAATTGCATTTAGGATACCAATTATGGAACGCAGGATCGATGCGGAGTGGCTGAGAACGGAAGAAACTAATTCCAGAACGTTTGTATATTCCTCGAGCAAAGAAAGCACCTCCTATAATTTGATAATTTATTTTACCATAATTTACATAATATTGCAAATTTTTGCATTTAAATACAAAATTTGTAGTGAATACAATCAAAAAATTTTTATATAATATTATTATAATAAAAAATGAAGTTTAAAAAGCTTTGAAAATAGAGGCTTGTACCAAATTATTAAGAATTATTAATATTATTTAAAAGACTTGAAAACAATTCCATAAAATGGTATAATAAAAAAGGTCAAAGCAAAAGACTATAAAAAATGTGAAAAGAGGTTGAAAAATGAAGTATTTATACCTTCTACAACAAGCTTTAATATGGATAATAACTATATACTGGATTTATCAAATAGTAGTAAGTTTTTGTTCATTAATAAAATTAAAAGATAAAAAAATGTTAATTGAGAAAGACCACAAATTTATGGCTATAATACCAGCACATAATGAAGAAAATGTTATAAAGAATTTGGTAGAAAGCTTAAAAGAGCAGGACTATCCAAAAGAATTATTCGATATATATGTTATTGCAGACAACTGTACAGATAGAACAGCAGAGATTGCAAAAGAAGCAGGAGCAAAAGTTTTAAAGAGATTTGATGAAGCACACAAAACAAAAGGATATGCTTTAAATTGGTTCTTAAAACAAAAAATAGAGGAAAACGCAGATTATGATGCTTTTTGCGTATTTGATGCAGATAATATTGTAGATAAAAATTTTATAAAAAATATGAATAAAAAGCTTTGCCAGGGAGAAGAAATAGTTCAAGGATATAGAGATATAAAAAATCCTACAGATTCTTGGATATCAGCAGGATATGCAATCTTTTATTGGATGATGAATAGATTTTATCATTTAGCAAGATATAATTTAGGATTATCACCATTAATAAATGGTACAGGATTTATGGTAAAATTTGATATAATAAAACCTAATGGATGGCAAACAATTACTTTAACAGAAGATATTGAATTTTCTTTAATAAATATTGCAAATGGAAGAAAATTAGGTTGGGCGACAGATGCAATAGTATATGATGAGCAACCAGTTAAATTTGATCAAAGTTGGTCACAAAGATCAAGATGGACAGTAGGTCATATTCAATGTATGAAACATTATACTAAAGATTTAGCAAAAGGTGTTAAACAGCACAAAACACTTATGAATTTTGATGGATTATTATATATGTTTGGTATTCCAATGATGATATTAACATTTACGTTACTTGGAATAAATACATTACTTTATTTTGGCTCAGAAATGACATTTGTAGATTTAATAGGTAATTATGCAAGATATTTAATAGCAACATTCATACTTCCAGTTATAACAGGAACGGCAATTATGGCACTAGATAAAAGAGAAATAAAGCCAATGTTATTTGGAATATTATGTTATCCTCTATTTTTAGGATCTTGGATTTTAATAAATATTAAATGTTTAATAAAACCAGATACTAAATGGGAAAAAATTGAACATGTTAGAGATATTAATATAAAAGAAGTATCATCAAGCACAAATGTATAATATTAAATTATTGATAAATAGACGGGGTAGAAGATTTTATAATTTTCTATCCCGTTTTACTTGTAAAAAAATGAAAATAATGATAGTATATCAATGTGCGTTTTATATGAATAAAATATCATATAAAATATTTTGAAATAACTACAGAAGGGAAGTCGCAGATGGAGGATTTTGAAAAGCAATTACAAGATATTGCAGGCAAAAAGAATGTTTTTAAAAATGAACCTATGTCAAAACATACATCTTTTAAAATTGGAGGAAAAGCAGATTATTTTATTATAATAAATGATATAGATGCTTTAAAATTGATTTTAGAATTAGCTAGTAGCAAAAAAGTACCCATAACAATAATAGGAAATGGAACTAATCTTTTAGTAAAAGATGGTGGAATTAGAGGATTTGTAATAAAAATCAATCTTAAAAATTTTAAAATAAAAAGAAATTCAGATGGTATATATTTAACAGTAGAATCAGGAATGTCTTTAGCAACTATTGCAACTATTGCTATAAAGGAAGAAATTTCAGGATTAGAATTTTTATCAGGAATACCGGGAACAGTTGGTGGCGCAATTAGAATGAATGCAGGAGCTTATGGCTCTGAAATGAAAGATGTTACAGTTAAAACAAGAATTATGACTTATGATGGAAAAATTAAAATTTTAGATTTAAAAGAACATGAATTTGAGTATAGAAACAGCATACTTTCAAAGATGAAAGCAATAGTAATAGATACAACTATTAAAGGTCAAAAGGGTTCTAAAGTAGATATTGAAAATAAAATAAAAGAATATAGCATTTCAAGAAAAGAAAAACAACCTTTAGAGTATCCAAATGCTGGAAGTACGTTTAAAAGAAAAGAAGGATTTGTTACAGCAAAATTGATAGATGAATGTGGATTAAAGGGATATAGTGTAGGAGATGCTGAAATATCTACAAAACATGCAGGATTTGTTATAAACAAAGGGAAAGCTACTGCATCAGATGTTTTGAATTTAGTAAAACATGTAAAAAATGAAATTAAAAATAAATTTGATTTAGATATAGAATTAGAAATATTAGTATTAGGAGATGATAAATAATGAAATCTTTTTTTGAATGGTTTAAAGCAAGTACAAGAGTAAAAAGATGGATTCTTTTAATAATAGTTGGTATAGTACTTACTTGTTATGGAATTGCTAAAATATTAGTATCAGAAGAAATTACATTTTTTGAATTAGGAAAAACAATAGTTATATTTGTATTAGGTTTTTTAGCTATTGTAATTAGTGTGGTTTTTATACAAAAAAGAAGTTTAGAAATAATAATTGAAGCAAATAATACTTCAACAGAAAAGGGAAAAAAAGCACAACTAAATATAAAATCATTAATATTTAATAAAAAGGTTTATGAAGAAGGTCCAAAAGTAGTAATATTAGGTGGAGGAAATGGCTTAAATAATGTTATAGAAGGATTTAAAAAGTATACTAATAATATTACTGCAATAGTAACAATGTCAGATTATGGAGATATTCCTACTGAATCTAGAAAAGCATTAGATATATTACCTTTAAAAGATATTAAAGAAAGCATAATAGCTATGTCTGATAAACAAGACATAATGAGAAATCTTTTAAATTTTAATTTTACAAATGGAAGATTGCAAGGGTTAAATTTTGGAGACATATATTTAACAGCAATGAATGAAATATATAGTAATATTTCAGAAGCAATTTTAAAAAGTACAGAAGTCTTAAATATAACAGGAAGAGTTATGCCAGTTACTCTTGATGAAATAACAATATGCGCAGAACTTGGAGATGGAACAACAATAAAACAAAAAGATAGAATTCCTGAAATAGTTGCCGAAAAAATTGAAAAAATAAATAGAATATACATATCACCTTCAAATTGTAGACCAGCACCAGGAGTAATAGAAGCTATTGAAGATGCTGATGTTATTATAATAGGACCAGGAAGCCTTTATACAAATGTATTACCAAATTTATTAGTAAAAAATGTTTCAAAAGCTATAAAAGATAGCAAAGCTATGAAATTTTACATATCAAATATAATGACAGAACCTGGTCAAACAGATAATTATACATTATCAGACCATTTTAAAGCAATAGAAGAACATATAGGATCAGGAGTATTTGAATATTGTTTAGCCGATACAGGAGAAGTAGTACCAGAATACATTAGAAAATATAACAAAGAAGGATCAGAATTAGTTGAAATAGATAATAGAAATTTAGGTAATTATAATATAAAAATAATTCAAAAAAATATGTCTTGTATTAAAAATGAGAGAATTAGACACAATGCAGATGTAATTGCTTCTACAATAATAGAAATGATATGTAATGATTTGAAGTTTCATGATATGCAGAATAATACAGAATATTTATTGTTACAATCAGTATTAAAAGAGCAAAAGAAAAGGCAAATTAAAGAAGAAAAAAGAAGAAAAAAACTTGAAGCTTCAGGAAAAGATATAAAAAAAATAGAAGAACCAAAGAGAAAAAGCAAATTTAAAGAAAAGTATAAAGATAGAGTAGAAGCAATACAACATGCAGATAGTATAATTAGTGAAAATAGAAAACTAGCAGAAGAAAATAATGCAGAAAATAATAAAAGCAGAGAACCATTCAGAAGAAAAAAGAAAAGAAAAAAATAAATAAAGGGTGAATATACAAATGAAAGTAACAAAGAAAAACATTGAATTAAAAGACGGATTAAATAAGGAATGGGTAATTACAAATGGAATAGGAGGATTTTGTAGTTCTACTATTTTAGGAGCAAATACTAGAAGATATCACGGGTTATTAATAGCACCATTAATTCCACCAGCCCAAAGACATTTATTAATTTCCAAAGTTGATGAAAATATATCTGTTAATGGAGAAGATTATAAATTATATACAAATATTTGTAAAAATCATATTTCAGATGGATATAAAAATCTTGATAGCTTTGAAAAAGAAGTTTTGCCAATTTTTACATATAAAGTAAAGGATATAAAAATTGTAAAAACTATATCAATGGTGCAGGGAAGAAATACAGTTGTTATTTCATATAAAATTAAAAATGGAAAAAATGAAGCTAAATTGACATTAGCTCCAATTATTCATTTTAGAGATTTTCACCAAATGACACCTAATCATGATTTTTCTTTGAGACAAAAAATTGATAAAAATAAAGTTAGAATAGAAGTTGATGGCAATGCTAGTACGCCAATGTATATATATTTAAATGATGGTGAATATTTTGAACATAAAAATGATAAATTTAAAAATATGTATTATCTAAAAGAAGAAGAGAGAGGATTTCCTGCAGAAGAAGATTTGGCAGTACCAGGAAGATATGAAGTGATAATTAATCCTAAAGAATTAAAAGAAATTACATTTGTAGCTTCATTAGAAGATAATACTGAGCAAATAGATGCTAATAAATTATTCGAAGAAGAAACAAAAAGAGTAGAACAAATTATTAAAGATTCAGATCTTTTAATAAAGAAAACTAGATATACAAAAGCAGATAAAGAGTATAATGAATTAGTTAAAAAATTATTGATTGCTGCTGACAGTTTTGTTATAAATAGACCAAGTTTTGGAACACACTCATTAATAGCGGGGTTTCCTTGGTTTTTAGATTGGGGAAGAGATGCATTTATATCTTTTGAAGGATTAATTTTAATTCCAAAAAGATTTGACTTAGCAAAGGAGTTATTACTAACTTTTACAAGAGATATAAAATATGGACTAGTTCCAAATGGATATTCAGGATTTGACAATAGACCATTATACAATAGTGCTGATGCATCACTTTTATTGTTTGAACAAGTTAATAAATATTTACAATATACAAAAGATTATGACTTCATAAAAGAAAACATATATGAAAAATTAAAAGACATTATAGATAATTATACAAATGGCATAGATTTAGACAATAATATATTTATAGCAGAAGATGGACTGTTATCATCTGGAACAGAATCTACCCAAAACACTTGGATGGATGTTAAAATAGGAAATTTTGCTGTAACTCCTAGAAATGGAAAAGTAGTAGAGTTAAATGCACTTTGGTATAATGCATTAAAAACATTAGAAAATCTTGCAAATAGATTTGGAGAAAAAGAAATTGCAGATAAATATAAAAAGATATCAACTAAACATAAAAAGGAATTTGAATTAAAATTTTTTAATAAAAAGAAAAAATCTTTATACGATGTTATTGGAGATGATAAAATAAGACCAAATCAATTATTTAGTATATCAACAACGTATCCAGTAATTAAACCATCATCAGAAATAGGAAAAACGATATTTAAAACTGTACAAACTAAACTTTTAACAAAATATGGATTACGTACTCTTGCAAAAGGAGAAGAAGGCTATATACCATATTATGAGGGATCTCCAGAACAAAGAGATAAAAGCTATCATCAAGGAATAGTGTGGGTATGGCTTATAGGTTTATATTCTGATGCTTTTAAAAACATAATAGATGATGAAAAAGATAGGCTTGAAAAAGAAAAATTAAAAATAGAATATGAAAAGTTTATAAAAAGTGTATATACAACATTTAAAGCAGAAATAGATGATTCTGAAGGAATAGGAACAATTTCAGAAGTTTATAGCTCACAAGCACCTTTTAAAACAGGTGGAACGTTTTCACAGGCGTGGAGTGTTTCAGAAATATTAAAAATAGTTACAAAATTAAAATAAATTTACAAAAGCGAACTAAAGAAAAATCTAAAGTTCGTTTTTTATTTAAAAATTTAAGTAGGGAAAATAAATGAAATTAAAAAAGTTAAAAACTAAATTTATAGCTCAAAATATAATATATTTTAAAACAATAGATTCTACACAGACTTATGCCAAAAATACTTTAAAAGAAGATATAAAAGATGGAACAGTTATAATTGCAGATTCACAAGAAAATGGAATTGGAACTCATGAAAGAAAATGGTATACTGGTTCAGGAAAAAATCTTGCAATGACTTTTATTTTATATCCAGATTGCAATATTAAAAAAATTTCTAATTTTACTAGATTAATTGCAGAAGTTATGATAAAAGCAATTAAAAATTTGTATGGATATGAATTAGAAATTAAAGCACCAAATGATATAATTTATAAAAATAAAAAAATAGCTGGAATATTAACAGAAAGTAATAGTGAGGGAGAAATAGTAAAAAGAATTTGTGTTGGGATTGGACTTAATATTAATCAAACTGAATTCCCAGGAAATTTAGAAAAGATTGCATCTTCTTTAAAAAAGGAATTTAATATTGAATTTTCTAAGGAAGATATAATTACAGAATTTTTTAATATTTTCGAAAAAGAATATTTGAAATTATTAAAATAATTTTATAAATGATGAAGGATTAATATAAATTTGATATACTGTATAAAGTATATATACTTAAAAAATGAAAAGGAGTTTCATATGATTGAAATAAAAAATGTTAATAAATCTTATGTAAAAGGAAAAAAGTCAATAGATAATTTAAACTTAGAAGTAAAAAATGGAGAAATTTTTGGATTTTTAGGACCAAATGGAGCTGGAAAAACAACAACAATAAAAATGATAACAGGTATTTTGGAAATAGATGAAGGTGACATACTAATTGATGGTACAAGTATTTCAAAAGAACCAGTAGAAGCAAAGCTGAAATTTGGGTTCGTTCCAGACAATCCAGATATGTTTTTGAAATTAAAAGGAATTGAATATTTGAATTTTTTGGCAGATATATATAAAGTGTCAAAAGAGGAAAGAGAAGAAAGAATAGAAAATTTAGCTAAAAAATTTGAAATTTATGAAAATTTAAATGATAGAATTCAAAGTTATTCTCATGGAATGAGACAGAAAATAGTAGTAATAGGAACTCTTTTGCATAATCCTAAGAATTGGATTTTAGATGAGCCAATGACTGGACTAGATCCAAAGTCTTCACATGATTTGAAAGAAATGATGAAAAAACATGCCAAAACTGGAAATACTGTATTTTTTTCAACACATGTATTAGAAGTAGCAGAAAAACTATGTGATAGAATCGGAATCATAAACAAAGGAAAAGTTATTTTTATTGGAACTTATGAGGAAATGAAAAAACAATTTAAAGAAGATGCTTCCTTAGAAGATTTATTTTTGGAAATTACAGAATAGATTTAAAATAAATAATAAAAGTGAATTTGAGAAAATTATTAATATTTATATAAATTATTGCTGAAATTAAAATAAAAGAAAGAAGATTTTTATGAAAGATATAATTTTATTAACTAAAATTTTATTTAAAGGCTCATCAAATAGACAAAAAAATAGCAAATCAAGATCTAGTTTTGGAAAAATAATATTATTTGGATTATTATATGTATATCTAGCTGGAATTATTGCCTATATAAGCTATGAAGCAATAAATGCTTTAATTGAGATAAAACAAGAAGCAGTATTTTTAAATATGTGTTTTATAGGAATATTGGGAATTTCATTTATACAAACTTTATTTAGTGGTCTAAATATATTATTTTTTTCAAAAGATATTGAATATTTACTACCTTTACCAATAAAACCTATAAAAATAGTAATGGCAAAATTTAATTGCTTAATAATTACACAATATATAGTAAGTACTATTTTGGTTTTGCCAGTAATTATTGTTTATGGATATTTATTAAATTTAGGAATTACATTTTATTTAATGGGAATTTTAATAATGCTTTTATTCCCGATAATACCAGTAATATTAGTTACTATATTAATAACTATAATTATGAAGTTTACTAATATAATAAAAAATAAAGATATGGTTCAATATATAACTGTATTTTTGACCTTAGTATTTGTAATTGCTATACAATTTATATCAGGAGCTGGAAGTGAAGAAATAACAAATGAGCAAATGGCTAATATGTTAGTAGAAGCAAATGGAATGCTAGAACTATTTTCAAATTATTTTATTACTTTAAAACCAACAATTAATGCATTATTAAATTATAATAGTTTAGAAGGAATATTTAATATAGCAATTTTGTTTGCAGAAACAGTTTTTGTATACATATTAGGAGCTATAATAACATCAAAAATGTATATAAAAGCGGTAACTTCTATTATGACTAATGGAGATAAAAAAACTAAAAAAATAAATAAAGCAAAAGATTATGGAGAAAAATCAGTGCTTAAAGCCTATGTAAAAAAAGAATTTGTTGACTTAAATAGAAATCCAATATTTTTTATGCAATGTGTTTTACCATCATTTTTATTTCCAATTATATTTTCAATACCTATATTTGTTTCATTTAAAGATATGACACAGGCAGAAATACAGGAATTAATTAATATGATACCAAGTTTTATAGAAACTTCAAAGGGATTGTTTGTAGCATTCGGTATAGGTGCTTTTTGTTTTATGTTTAATTTTATAGCATTAACAGCTATATCACGAGATAGAAATAATAGTACTTTTATGAAATATATTCCAATAGATTTAGAGAAACAATGCTTTTATAAAATAATGCCAGGAATAATTTTAAATTTAGTACCAATAATTTATTTTTCAGGAATGCTTAAAGTTTTAATCCCGGAAATAAGTATAAAGGTTTTAAGCTATATCATAATAGATTTAATTTTAATGAATATTTGCAATAATTATATTATGATTATTATTGATTTAAAAAATCCAAAATTAGATTGGATAACAGAATATGCTGTTGTAAAACAAAACATTAATATGCTTTTCCAAATAATAATTTTATTAATTGAAATGGCAGTAATAGCCGGAATATCTACACTAATTTCTAATATAAATATATTTATACTTATTATAGGTATAATATATGTTATTTCAATATTTGCAGTAAGAAAATACATTACTAAAAATCAGACAAAATTGTTCAGAAAGGTTATATAAATACTAAAAGAGAGGAATAAAAGTTACTTATGGAAGCACTAAAACAAAAACCATTTTATAAAATAATGAATGAAATATGTATGGAAAAAGATATTGAGCAAAAAAATCTTTCTTATGGATGGATTAAAGAATTAAAAAAAGATAATAAAACTCATTATATAATGAGGTATCAATTTGATCTAAATAGTGCAATTTCATATAATATTGCTGGAGATAAATTTGCAAGCTTTGAAGTATTAAGAGCGAATGATGTTCCAACAATAGAGCATAAAATGATTTTTAATCCTAAAACAAGAAGTGTATATTATGAAAATGAGTTTATTGAAGAGGCAAAAAAATTATTAGCCAAAAATAATTTTAAGATTGTTATAAAAGCTAATGACTCTTATGAAGGAAAAGATGTATATATTTGTAAAACAGAAAAAGAAATTGAAAATATAGTTAGAAAACTATTTGAAGAAAACAATGATACATTAAGTGCATGTCCATATTTAGATATTGATTTTGAATATAGAGTAATATATTTATGTGGTGAAATTTTATATATTTATAAAAAAAGAAAACCATATGTTACAGGTGATGGAAAAAAAAGTTTAAAAGAACTTATACAAAAAAAAGAAAAAGAAGGAAAAATAGTAATTGATATATCTAAAGATTTAGATTTAAAATATATTCCAAAGGAAAAAGAAGAAATTACTATATCTTGGAAACATAATTTAAATAATGGAGCAGAACCAATTTTAGTAGATGAAAATGATGAGTTTATAGATAAAGTAAAAGAAATTGCAGTTAATGCAGGAAATGCAATAAATATTAAATTTGCAAGTGTTGATATTGCGGTAACTTCTGATAAGAAAATATATGTTATGGAGATAAATGCAAGTGTTTGTATGAATAAATTTTCAGAAATTATTCCAGGAGGTTATGAAATAGTAAAAAATATTTATTCAAAAGCTGTAGATAAAATGTTTGAAATTTAGTTAAAAACTAGAAAGTTTTTATAATAAAAATAATCGATAAAGTTTATTTATAATAAAATTACTCTAAAAAAATAAAGTTTTTTTAGAGTAATTTTTAAATTTTATGTAATCTATGACGAAAAAACTTGACAGTTTACAATAATACATATAAAATAGTAATGTAGGTTAAAATACAATATAAATTATATAAATAATTAAATGAATTTATGAAATAATTTTGTTGTACATTGAAAATTTAATAGAAAAGAGGTAAATGTAATTATGCAAATTTTAATTATTGTTGCCACTGTTCTAATCTCAGCTGTAATTTTTATACCTGTTGGGGTATTTATTAGAAGAAGAATTGCAGAATCTAAAATTCAAAGTGCAGAAAGTGAGGCTAAAAGATTAATTGAAAGCGTAAAAATAGAAGCAGAGAATTTAAAGAAAGAAGAATTGATTAAAGCTAAAGAAGAAGTACTATTAATTAGAAATGATTTAGATCAAGAGATTAAAGAAAGAAGAGGCGATATTCAAGCACAAGAAAGAAGAATAATTCAAAAAGAGGAAAATTTAGAAAAAAGAATTACTGTTTTTGATGGAAAAGAAAAAGAACTAGAAAAGAAATTCACAGAAAATGAACAAAAAAGAGAAGAGCTAGAAGAACTTTACAAAAAGGAATTAGAAGAATTACAAAGGATTTCAGGTTTATCACAAGAACAGGCAAAACAACAATTATTAAGCGATTTAAACAAAGAAATAACTCATGAAAAAGCAATGATGATTAGAGATTTAGAATCTAAAGCAAAAGAAGATGCTGTAAAAAATGCCAGAGAAATAATAAGTTTTGCAATACAAAAGTGTGCTGCAGATCATACATCAGAAACAACAGTCTCAGTAGTTTCACTTCCTAATGATGAAATGAAAGGAAGAATTATTGGTAGAGAAGGAAGAAACATAAAAACATTAGAAACACTTACTGGAATTGATTTAATAATAGATGACACTCCAGAAGCAGTTATTATTTCAGGATTTGACCCATTAAGAAGAGAAGTTGCAAGGATTGCTATAGAAAAATTAATTGAAGATGGAAGAATACACCCAGCTAAAATCGAAGAAATGGTAGAAAAAGCCAAAGAAGAAGTTGCAGCTATTATTAAAGAAGAAGGAGAAAGAGCAGCTTTAGAAACTGGTGTTAATAACCTTCATCCAGATATAATTAAGTTAATTGGTAAGTTAAAATATAGAACAAGTTTTGGACAAAACGTTTTAAACCATTCTATAGAAGTTTCAAATTTAGCTAGAATTATGGCAGAAGAATTAGGTATAAATTCTAAAATTGCAAGACGTGCAGGATTGTTACATGACTTAGGAAAAGCATTAGACCATGATATGGAAGGAACACATGTTGAATTAGGTGTTGAAATTCTTAAAAAATATAAAGAGAATGATAGTGTAATAAATGCAGTAGAAGCACATCATGGAGATGTTGAACCACTTACCTTAGAAGCAGTATTAGTACAAGCAGCAGACGCAATTTCAGCTTCAAGACCAGGAGCAAGAAGAGAAACATTAGAATCATATATTAAGAGATTAGAAAAACTTGAAGAAATTGCAGATTCTTTTGATGGTGTTGAAAAATCATTTGCAATTCAAGCTGGACGTGAAGTTAGATTGATTGTAAAACCAGAAAAAGTATCTGACAGTGATATGGTTGTAATGGCTAGAGAAGTTGCAAAAAAAGTAGAAAATGAAATGGAATATCCAGGACAAATTAAGGTAAATGTAATAAGAGAATCTAGAGTAATTGATTATGCAAAATAATATGGTGAAAAAAGACAGATTTTGTCTGTCTTTTTTTGTTACAATACTTGACATTAAAAGGTTTTCAACATATAATACTTTCATAACTAGCACAGGAGGTCTTAAAGAAAATATATGCATACAAAAAACGTATATTCTTTTAACAATAAATATGAAAATACTTCAGATGAAAAACTAATAGAATTAGTAAGATTAGGTGATTTGAAGGCTCAAGATTATTTGCTTGAGAAATATAGGAATATTGTTAATATGAAAGCAAATAAATTCTTTTTGATTGGTGCTGAAAGTGACGATATGATTCAAGAAGGGATGATAGGATTATTTAAAGCAATAAAATCATTTGATTTAGAAAAAAATAATTCTTTTAAAACTTTTGCAAATTTATGTATAGAAAGACAATTAATTACAGCAATAAAAACCTCAACTAGACAAAAACATATACCACTTAATTCTTCATTTTCACTTAATACGGCAGCTTATGATGAAGGTGATGATAGTGTTATGGAAATTCTAGATACAAAATTTGTTGAAGACCCATTAGAAACAATAACAAAAAGAGAATATTTTGAATTTATAGAAAATAGAATAGATGAAAACTTAAGTTTTTTTGAAAAACAAGTTTTAAATAGATACATACAAGGAGAAAGTTATGTAGATATAGCAAGCAAGCTTAATTCTCCTGTGAAGTCAATAGATAATGCAATTCAAAGAATTAGAAAAAAAGCAAATAAAGCAATTTTAGAAAGTGACATATAATAAAATAAATTATTAAAATAGAGTGAAATAAAATTTTACTTTATTTTTTGATGTTTTCTAGTTTTGTATGAGAAGCGGAGCTGCACGTAGTGCGATTGTAAAGAAATAAGAAATAAAAAATAAATTATAAAAAATGTTAAGAAAGATGCCCTCTTAGCTCAGGTGGTAGAGCACTTCCTTGGTAAGGAAGAGGTCGGCAGTTCAAGTCTGCTAGTGGGCTCCATTTATAAAATAATGTAAAGAAGGGAATAAATATGAAAATAGGAATAGTTGGACTTCCAAATGTTGGAAAAAGTACATTATTTAATAGTATAACAAAAGCTGGAGCTGAGTGCGCTAATTATCCGTTTTGTACAATAGAGCCTAATGTAGGAGTAGTTGCAGTTCCAGACGAAAGACTTGAAAAATTGGCAGAAATTTACAATCCACAAAAAATTACAAATGCTGTTGTAGAATTTGTAGATATAGCTGGACTTGTTAGAGGAGCAAGTAAAGGTGAAGGATTAGGAAATAAATTTTTATCACATATTAGAGAAGTAGATAGTATTTTACAAGTTGTAAGATGTTTTGATAATTCAAATATAGTTCATGTTGATGGAAGTATAGATCCAATTCGTGATATAGAAACAATAAATCTTGAATTAATTTTTGCAGATTTGGAAACAATAGAAAAAAGACTAGAAAGAGCAAAAAAACTTTTAAAAGCAGATAAAAAATATCAATTTGAAATAGATACATTAGAAAAAGTAAAGCAAGTATTAGATAGTGGTAAATGTGCTAGAACGATATCATACACTGATGAAGAAAAAGAAGTTCTAAAAGAAAGCTTTTTATTAACAATAAAACCAGTTTTATATGTTGCAAATATTTCAGAAGATGAAATTGAGAATTGTAGTAATAATGAAAATGTAAGAAGAGTACAAGAATTTGCAAAAACTGAAGGTGCAGAAGTTATACCACTTTGTGTGAAAATAGAAGAAGAATTAAGTTCCTTAGAAAAAGCGGATAAAGAAGAAATGCTATCAGCATTAGGACTACAAGAGTCAGGACTAGATAAACTAATAAAAGCAAGTTATAAACTATTAGGACTAATGTCTTTTTTAACAGCTGGAGAACCAGAAGTAAGGGCATGGACAATAAAAATGGGAACTAAGGCACCACAAGCCGCTGGAAAAATACATTCAGACATAGAAAGAGGTTTTATAAAAGCAGAAGTTATTTCATTTGATGATTTAATTTCAGCTGGCGGATCAATGGTACAGGCAAAGGAAAAAGGGCTAGTTCGTTCAGAAGGAAAAGAGTATATAATGCGTGATGGAGATATAGTTTTATTTAGATTTAATGTATAAATTTGAACACAATATTACAATTGTGTTACAAAATAAAAAAATGTCAAAAAAACTTGCATTAAAAAAATACTATATGTTATAATATGAACAGATGTTAAGTAATAGGGAGATGGAAAAATGGTAAATTTAAGTAAAGAAAAGATATTAATAAGTTTAGTAATTATTACTTTAATAACATTAGTGGTAGGAAATGTAGCTTCACTTGCTACTGATCTTACAAATACAAACACAAATAGAGGTGGAGCAGTTATTTCACCAAAAGCTGTAAATAATACAAATGCTGTAGGAGCAATAACAGATAATAAAAATAACACTGTAAATAATGCTTCAGCAAATACTGTAGGAAAAGTAAATGTTACAAATAATACTGCAAAAAATACTTCAAGTTATAATAATACTGGAAGATTACCTTATGCAGGTTCAAATTCAACAGTAATATTTGTTGTAATAGCACTTGCTGCATCAGCAATATATGCTTATAAAAAAGTATCAGACTATAATGTTTAATTAAGGTGAAGTTAAATAATAAAATTTAAGCACACTAAAAAAGTGTGCTTTTAGTGTTTTAATGGAAATCTATATTACGCAAAAACTCGGCTCTACAGGCAGTAGAACCGGGTTTTTGCTTGCCTATAATTAGAGGCAAATTTGAGATTTTTGGCATACTTAAGTGATGATGATATCATTTTTACATCAGAATATGGGTCAGGTTAAATTCTTCCTTCCCAATGCGGTAAATTCCTTGGTCGTTAACAATGACAAAGTCGCCAACCGAGAGAGGCGTAGCTTCAGCGAGACCTTTCTCGTCTACCTCTTCCCACTGATTTACGCAATGAGTAATACCACTGGCGTACATTTCACCAGTGATTTCAATACATTTGCGCATTTCAGCAGGGGTAATAACCAGTAGCAAATCACGCCGAAGGCCGCAAAAGAAATCGGAGATGAGGGCTTTTTCTCTGCTATCTTCGATTTGATGCAAAACGTAGGCGAGGGAAAGAAGTGCGCCTGGCGAGTTGATGCCAATATCTCTGATATTCTTAACTTGCTTCAGCTTTTCGATTTTCCAGCAGTAGCAGTCAGGACGACCAGAGATGAGGACTTTTCCATCCAGAATGCGGAGCACAACCTGATAATTGTTCTCGTCGTAGATGTGACCATCAGGCTGTTCTTTGGTGCATACACACTGACGGAACATCATACCCAGAAGTCCCATGTCCTCCCATTCAGGAAAAACAATGTTTTGGACCTCTTTTTTTTGGCAGAGGCGAATGAATCCATGTTTCAAGATATTGGATTCGTTTTGGGCTTTGTCTAGTTTAAGCATGTTAATCTCCTCCTATTGAGATACACGTGGTGTATAGGTACAAAGTAAATTATATCATAATTATGTAACTTAGTCAAAAAAACAATGTATTATTAATAAAAAATAGACATATCAAATAGAAAGCAAAATATACTTATAACAAATTGATTTTTTAATATTTGGTAAAGATTACATAAAATTTAAAAATAATTTTATGCAAAAACATTAAAATTACGTAAAAGTATTGAAATGTTTCAAAAAATCTGCTATAATGATAAATGAATTTAAGTTTACAAAAGATACAAGTATTGATGAAGGGTCTATTATTTGTGTCTTTTATTTTATATGCGAGGGATAAAAAAATGTTATTTTTGGAAAAATTAGAACAAAAAAGAGTATATATCATTTCAATAATGTTAATATGTATATTACTTGGAGTAGTATGCTCTATTTGCTTTATACCCAAAGAGTATGTGGCATCAACCACTATTCTATTATTAAACATTGAAAAAGACGCAGAAGAAAATACAAAGAATAATGGTAATTTAGAATTATCAAGTAATATAGTTTCAACTTTAGAAGAAATCATAAAAAGTGAATCAACAATAGAAAAAGTAAAAAATGATTTGAACTTGAATATGAAAAATAAAGAAATACATAAAAGAATTGAAGTAAAAAGAATATCAGATTCGGATACTTTAAAAGTTGAAGTAAAATATATTGAAGCTGAAACTGCAGCTAAAATTGCTGAAGAAATTGTAAACATATTTTCTGAAAAGATAAAGCAAACTTTTGGAAATACAGAAATATATATTGTTGATTCAGCACATATAGTAAAAGAAATTCAAATTCTTCCTATAGTTATTGGAACAATAGCATCAATGGTAGGAGGAGTATGTTTAAGCTTAATATATATAATACTTTCAATGAGAATAGATAAAATGATAAAAAACAGTAAAGATATTGAAGCTGAAATAGCTTTAAAGAATTTAATATCTATTCCATTAAATTCCAGAAAGAAAAATACAGGAAAAGCAAAATCAGAATTAATTGCTTATGAAAACGAGAAATCTATAATATCAAAGAGATTTAAAGAACTTAGATCAAATATACAATTTATAAATGTAAAAAATAAAGGAAAAAACATTATATTAGTAACAAGCCCACATAAAGGTGAAGGAAAAAGCTACATATCAGCTAATATGGCAGTAAGTTTTGCTGAAGTTGGAAAAAAAGTAATACTAATTGATGCTGATATGAATACAGGAAGACAAGGAAAAATTTTTAATATTCCTAACAACTTAGGTGTATCAAATTATTTATCAAATTTAGACTCAAATGGAACGGAAATAAATGAACTTATAAATAAATATATAAATGAAACAGCAATTAAAAATTTAAATTTAATTACAGCTGGAACAAAGCCACCTAATTCATCAGAATTACTTGCATTACCAAGAATGGCAGAAATGATAAAAGATTTAAGCATATTTTATGATGTAGTTATTATAGATGGAACACCAGCATTAACAACAGTAGATTCATTAATACTAACAAGAATAGCAAATTCAACAGTTATTGTAACAGATTATAAAAGAACTAAAAAAGATGATTTATGGAGTACTAAAAAAGACATACAAAATGTTGGCGGAAAAATATCTGGAGTAATAATTAATAAAGTAAAAATTAAAGAAAAAGTAACAGGAAAAGGTATAGATAAGAGAGAAGTATTAAATAAAATAAAGATAATTTCAAAAGCAGTATTAGTAAAAACTAAACAAGGAATTATATTATTAATTGACGCTTCAAAGAAATTTATAGGATTTGTAAAGAAAAATATTGAAAAAATAAAAGAAAGAAAAAAAGAAAAATTATTGTTAGATGGTAAAAAAGATGCAAATACAGTAATTTTGCAGACTGAAGAGAGAATAAAGGTAGCAAATCCAAATAGTGTAAATGTTCAAACAAAAGTAGAAAATGAACAAATAAATATAAATACTCCAGTAAAAGTAGCAGTAGGAGTGAAAGAAGAAAAAATATCTGAGGTAGAAGAAATCGAAGGCGGAGAACAAGAAACAATACCTGGAATGGAAATTGATAAAAAAGAAGAGTATACAGAAGAAAAGTATGAAGAAGGAACTTATTCAGAAACTAAAAATGGAGTACCAGAAGTAGAAGCATCAAAAACACCTTTTGGAATAGAAGTTTTTGAAAATCAATCAAATGGAAGAAATAATATTTTTGATTTCGTTAAAAATGCAAAACTTGTAATAACAGATAAAATTAGAGATATTAGAAAAAATAAACTAAGAGAAAAAGAAGAATATGAAAAAGGAATATATGTAGAAGAAGCTGGAGAAGGACCAGTAATAGAAGAAGCAGATATTAAACCTTCAAAACTAAATAAAAGAATAAATAATTCAGATTCTTTAAAAGATATACAAAAAGCACTAGAAAATAGTAGAAATGCAAGTTCAGAAAATGAAATTAATGAAGAAACAATATTAGTAATAGTAAATGCAGATAGTGGCGTTTGTAGAGCATTTAATAAATATTGTTTTACAGAAAAACTAGTAAGAGGAATAGATAAAGTAGATGGCTTTGTAAAAGCTCACTATTCAGCATATTTATTAAATAGAAGAGTTGAAGGATTAATGTTTTTATATGGACTAACAAAAAAACAAGCAAAAAGAGTAGATACATTAATATATACAACTTTATCAGATTATGACGATTGTGTATGGCTTGAAAGAAAAATGGCATCAAATAAAGCAGAAGCTTATGTAAGATGTATGGTAAAAGAGTATGATAGATTACCAGGAGAAAGAAAGAAAGATTACATATCAAGATGTCAAAATCTTAGAAAACTTGATTTAAAAAAGCAAGATATTGAAATTGAATATCAAATAAATAATATATGGAAATCATCTGAAATGAAATTTACTGATAAATTAGTTATGAAAAGATTTGCAGATTATTATGAAAATAAATTTAATTCAAAAACTTTTAATGTTTATAGATACAAGGAAAAATTAAGTTTATCAGAAACAAATCCAGTAAATCAAACTGAATTTGAAAAAGATGACATTAGAACAATGGCTAGAAATAATAAGGAAAAATTAAAAGAATATTTTAATAATGTTGAAATAGACCAAGTAAAAATTAAAAGTGTTGAAGAATTAGAACAAGAAGTGGTAACAGCAAGAACTAAAAAATTAGAAGATTTTGGAGAACAGCAAAGATATGAAAAAGCAATGATGAAAAAACATGTTCAAGACCAAAAGAAAATGGAAAGACAAGAAAAGAAAAAAATACGTGAAGCAAGTAAAAGAAATAAAGAATTAGAAAGAGAAAGACAAAAAGAAGAAGCACGTATTGAAGAAGAATTATTAGGTGATAATCTTTATCCAAAAACAAAATTTAATAAAGATTTATAAAAGAAACAAAAGAGGGCACTATGAAAATTGCAAAAGACAAAATTTATTGTAAATGCCCTCGTCTTTCCTGTTAAATAAAAATAACCTCAAATTGTTAGATGAAAAAAGTAACAATTTGAGGTGTTTTTTATAGTAAATTCTAATATTAAAAGCTTAATTAATATTTTGCACAAATTAAATGGTATCAATACTAAAATATTGATATACTGATACTGTAACAACTAAAATTTAATAGTATCAGTAATTTCAGATACGAACAAATTTGCTGAAAAATTGAAAATTTTTCAGATTTGTTCTAATAAAAATCTTGAAATTATCACAATATAACTATATAATAGGAATGTAATTTAAAATAAAATGGAGGCATATTTTATGGATGGGTTAGAAAGAGAAAATAATTCTTTAACATTTTTAGATAAATGTTGGGTTGCAGCGGAAGCAACTATGAATGCAAGTTGTATAGATAGAAATGGAAATTCGCATAAAGTTATGAATACAGCAATAGATACAAAAGGAATTACAACTTTAGCAGAATATATGAGATTTTATGATATTACAAAAATGAAAAATTTAGATCCATCAAAACAAGATAATGAAAAATTAATGTCAACTTATGTTATTCCAGTTACATTACAAACAGGAGAAAAAATAGATGTAATTATAAACCAAAAAGGTCAAGATATGGCATGTGTTTTTTTAGATAAAGAAGGCAAGCAAAATGGTTTTGCAGTTACACCTAGAATGCAAAAAGAAATTTTAGCAAGTGGCATGAAAAATATAGAAGGCATAATAAATACAGAAATTGCAAAAGAAGGATTAATTCCAAAAACATTAGAAGAATTTGAAGAAGAGGTTTCAAAAGACACATTAGTTCCAAAAACCTCAAAAGAAACAGTTGCTAAAATAAAAGAAAAATTACCAGATGCAGATATTAAAGAAATAGAAGATGGAAGAGAGGATAATGAGCAAACATTGGAGAAATCAAATCAAGAGGAAAAGGAATTACCATCAGATGTAAAAGATGCTGTTGCTAAATTTAGAGAAAAATATAAAGGTGGAAAGCTAAAACAAATTTTAGAAGTAGATGATCCAAGTAGCATAAATGAAAAATTAGATGGTAATACAGGAATAATGCAAAATGGCGGCAAAGTACATTGCTTAAGATTTGCAGATAGTGGAGCTGGAATGGGTGATAAAGTTATTATGATACAAGGTGATAGAATTATAGAAAATTCTAAATATGATAGTGATATGACAGAATTAATGAACGATAAAACAGCAGAAAGTGTGAGAACCCTTGAAGATAATGATTCAAAACTTTATTATACAGATTCAGAAGGAAATACTATTGAGTATGATTTAGTTGCATCACCAAAAGATTTGTCACTAGAGGAAAAACAGCAAGTTGGAAATCAAATGCAAACTTTAGAATCAGAATTAGAAGCTAAAAGAGAAGAAGCAGAAAGACTTCAAGCAGAAATAGAAAAAATTGCTTCAAATATTGAGCAATATGAAGGAAATGAAGATTCAGAAATAGAAAGAAATGTATTAGAACCAGCAAGAGGTAAATTAGAAGAATTACAAGATTCACTTTCATCAGTATATAGTGATATATCAAATTTAAATCAAGAAAAAGCTCAGATATTATCAAGTAAGGGGTTAGATCATATTGCACCAGCTGCAAAAGAAGATGCCAAAAGAGATGAGGATGAAATAGGTGCTTTTGAAGTTCCTGGAAAAAGAGAACATTAAAAAAGACTAAGTTTAAGGAGAAAGAATTTATGGAAAAAAGAAATATACTTATAGGTGGAGCATGGCCTTATGCTAATAGCTCACTACATTTGGGACACATAGCAGGTCTGATATCAGGCGATTTCCTTGCTAGATATCATAGAATAAAAGGAGATAATGTTTTATATGTTTCTGGTTCAGATTGCCATGGAACACCAATAACAGAAAGAGCAAAAAAGGAAGGAATAACACCAAAGGAAATAGCACAAAAATATGATGAAGAATTTAATAAAATGTTTAATGGTTATCAATTTTCTTATGATTTATATTCAAGAACTTATGATGAATATCATAAAGAAAAAGTAATGAAATTATTCAAAAAACTATATGATAATGGATATATTTATGAAAAACATGAAAATCAAGCTTATTGTGAAAAATGTGGTAAATTTTTATCAGATAGAGAAATCGTGCTTAAATGTCCAGAATGTGGTTTAGAAACAAAAGGAGACCAATGTGATAATTGTTTACATGTTCCAACATCTCAGGAATTGATGGATGGAAATTGTATAGATTGTGGTTCAAAAGTTACACAAAAAGAAAATAAAGTTTTGTATTTAGCACTTTCAAAATTTCAAAAACAAATTGAAGAGCAAACAGAAAAAGTAAAAAGTAATTGGAGAATTAATGCACAAAATGAAACTTTAAAAT
Organism: uncultured Clostridium sp.; assembly: GCA_947570695.1. Classification (GTDB taxonomy): domain Bacteria; phylum Bacillota; class Clostridia; order TANB77; family CAG-508; genus Scatovivens. The sequence continues at coordinate 96,294 of CANOVB010000003.1, read as the reverse complement.
ATCTAAAGCAAGGATTATTAGATAGAGCTGTTACAAGAGATTTAACTTGGGGAGTTGATATTCCAGTAGCTGATTACGAAGATAAAAAGATGTATGTATGGATAGAAGCAGTTTTAGGATATGTAACAGATACAATGAAACTTTGTGAGACAAGAACAGATTGTACATGGGAAGATTTCTGGAAAGAAGGACATAATAATAAAATATATATGTGCCATGGAAAAGATAATATAATGTTTCATAGTATAATTTTAAATGCATTGTTATTAGGTCAAGAAGAAAATTATCATTTAGTAGATACAATAGTTTCAGCAGAATATTTGAATTTTAATGATCAAAAATTTTCAAAGAGTAAAGGGATTGGAATGACAGCACTAGAAGCATTAGATCTATATAATTCAGATTCTTTAAGATATCATTTATTAGCAAATGGACCTGAAAAAAAGGATACAAACTTTACTATTGAGGATTTTGAAAATACACATAATAGTGAAATCTTAAATAAATTTGGAAATTTAGTAAATAGAACTTTAAGATTTAAAGAATTAACAGAAGTGCCAAATGGAAAATTAGATAAAAATATAAAAGAACAAATAGAAAAAACTTATGTAGAAGTAGGAGATTTGATAGAGAAACTAGAATTTAGAGAAGCTATAAGAAAAGTTATGGAACTTGTAGAAAATGGAAATAAATTCTATGATGAAAAACAGCCTTGGATAGCAAAAAAAGAAAATATCGAAGAATTTAATGATATTATTTATACATGCACAGTAATTATAGCAAATCTTTCAAATTTGTTTGAAATGGTTATGCCAACTGCTTGTAAGAAAATTAGAAAGTATTTAAAGATTGAAAATCCATGTTGGAATTTAATAGAAGTAGAACCAGGATTAAAATTAGAGAATATAGAACCTTTATTTACTAGAATTGATAAAAAATAAGAATATTAGAGGAAAAAGAAATGGGAAAATTATTTGTAATAGATGGAACAGATGGAAGTGGAAAGCAAACACAATTTGATTTATTAAAAAAGCATTTAGATGAAGATGGAATATATTATAAAACAGTAAGTTTTCCAAATTATGATAGCCCATCATCATCACTTGTAAAAATGTATTTATCAGGAGAATTTGGAGAAAATGCGAAAGATGTAAGTCCTTATATAGCTTCAACTTTTTATGCAGCAGATAGATATGCAACTTTTCAAAAAGAATATAAAAAATATTATGAAGAAGATGGAATAATCCTAGCTGATAGATATACAACAGCAAATATGGTACATCAAGCAGGGAAAATTAATGATGAAAAAGAAAGAGAAAAATTTTTAAATTGGTTATTTGATTTAGAATTTAATTTATATGGTCTTCCAGTTCCCTCAAAAGTGTTTTTCCTAAATATGCCACCAGAAAAAGTAAAAGAATTGATAAAAAATAGAGAAAACAAATTTACACATAATGAGAAAAAAGATATCCATGAAAGAGACCGAAAACATTTGGAAGAAGCTTATAACGCAGCATGTGATCTTGCTAAAAAATATAATTGGAATGAAATAAAATGTGTAAAAGAAAATGTTTTGCGTACAAGAGAAAATATTCACGAAGAGATATACAAAATAGTATATGATGAAATACAAAAGAAATAAACTAATAGAGGGAAGATATGAGAGGAAAAATTGTTAATTTATGTATAGGCTTTATGAACCTACTATTTGGAATAATGATTATTATATATACACTTAAAGTACCACAAGATAAAACTCTTTTAACAGTACAAGAAGATTTTGTAGTAGGTTATATAATAAAAGCTATATATGTAATAATGGCAGTAGTTGTTTTTATAGATGCACTGCAAAGTTATAATCATAGATCAGATACAACATTTAATACTGGATATATAATAGGTATTTTTTCAATAAGTTTTATATTTATAAAAGAACCAATAATAGCAGCATTTAGTATAATATCAGGATTAATAATTTTATTTAAAAGTTTAAAAGAAAATTTAGTGGAAATAGATAGTACAACTGTAATTTCTGTATCAATAGTAATAATGGTAGCAATAGCTATTGTAGGTATATTTTCATTTAGTTACTCATCAATAGGTCAAAGTATTAGAAATAAAGAAAATAAAAATGAACTTGCTTATAAAGAAGATTATTTTAAATATATAACAGAACTTGATATAGAAGATGTATATATAAATGTGAAAAAAGATGGAAAATATGGATATATAAATCAAAATGGAGAGGTAATAATAGATTTTAAATATGATTACGCAAGTCCATTTATAAAAATTACAGCTTATGATAAAAACTTTTTAGTTGCATTAGTATGTGAAGATGGAAGTTCAAAAATAATATTAAAAAATCAAAGACCAGTAATGTCATATAGAAGTGAATCAGCAGATGAAAATTATAAAGCAAAATTGCAAGAATTAGAAGAAATTTATACAAATACATTGCATCAATCAGGGACAATGGAGTATGAAATTGAGAAAGTTACAGATAATATAAATAAAGTACCAGAATATAAAGAGGTATCATCAGAATATACTTATAGATATGATTATAATGAGGAATATGATTTAATAGTAACACAATCTAATTTAGGTTTAGGCGATAAATATGAACTTGCTAAAAAAGACAATCTAGATATAAAAATACCATTAGATACATCATATTTAGATTATGATTCAAGTTATTTGTATTTATTTTCAAATGGAACAATACCATTTTATGAATTGTCAAAAAGGACACAAGGTTGGTTTACAAGTTATGGAAAGAAAAATTCTATGACAGGAAAAGCTCAAATTTTAGACTTTTTTGAAGAAAGAATTTTAGTAAAAAATTACAGTAATGACAATATTTATTTTATAGATTCAGAAGGAAAAACTTTATCAGAGGAATATAAAGATATATTTGTTTGTAATAATGGAAGATATATTGTAAGAACAGCAGAAAATTCTTTAAAAATTATTAATGATGAATATAATAATGTTTTTGAAAGAGAATATGCTGTAATTAATCCACGAATTGCTTCAGAAGATTTATATTTAGTGCTAGACTCAACACAAAACATAAAATTTAGTGATTATGGATTTGCAAAAATAAATTGGACATTATTAAATTATGATGGAGAGCTAATTTTAGATGGAATAGAACAAATATATGATATATATTATGAAATGCCAACAGGTAATAGTAGAGAAAAGGAAAACTATGCAGAATTTGAAAATAATTTAAGAGCCCTTAATTATAAGTTTGTTGGGGATAAATTTTATTTAGACTACTAAAAATTGGATTTTAAAAAAATATAAATAGAAGATAATAAGATAGAACTAGTTTTTTAGTTCTATCTTTATTTAGTAGAAAATGATTTTTACTTTCTATTAAATAAGGAGTTTTCCAATTTAGAAAAAATTAATAGGAGGTTAGAAATGTCAGATCAAAAAATAAGATGTACAGTAGAAAGCTGTAAATACAATAATTGTGATGATAGAATGTGTGAATTAAAACAAATAGAAGTACAAGCATGTCCAGGATGTTCAAATGGAGCACCAGAAGATGAATCAATGTGTGGAAGTTACAAATGTAAATGTCACGAATAATTTACTTGACATAGAAGATTTAAGAATATAAAATGTAATAAGTAAAATTAATTTAAAGGAGGAATTATTATGCCATTAGTAACAACAAAGGAAATGTTTGAAAAATCAATGAAAGAACATTTTGCTATAGGAGCGTTTAATATAAACAATATGGAATTTATACAAGCAATAACAGATGCAGCAGAAGAAGCAAAATCACCAGTAATACTACAAGTTTCTTCAAGCGCAATAAAATATGCAAGAATGAATTATTTAATAAAAATGGTGGAGGCAGCAACCCAAACAACAACTATACCAATCGCACTTCATTTAGATCATGGACCAGATTTTGAAACATGTAAAATGTGTATAGATAGCGGTTTTACATCAGTTATGATAGATGGTTCAAAATATGATTTTGAGGAAAATGTTGCTTTAACTAAAAAAGTAGTAGATTATGCTCATTCAAAAGGAGTAGTTGTTGAAGCAGAACTTGGAAAATTAGCAGGAGTAGAAGATGATGTTAATGTAGCAGATGATGATGCAAGATATACAGACCCAGACCAAGCTTATGAATTTGTACAAAGAACAGGATGTGATTCTTTAGCAATAGCTATAGGAACAAGTCATGGAGCATATAAATTTAAAGGTGATGCTAAATTAAGATTTGATATATTACAAAAAATAAAAGAAAAGTTACCAAATACACCAATAGTGTTACATGGAGCAAGTTCTGTAATACCATCACTTGTAGATATGTGTAATAATAATGGTGGTGATATACCAGGAGCAAAAGGTTGTCCAGATGAAATGTTAAAACAAGCAGGAGAAACAGGAGTATCAAAAATAAATGTAGATACTGATTTAAGATTGGCAATGACAGCTCAAATAAGAAGAGTATTTAAAGAAGAACCATCAGTATTTGATCCTAGAAAATATTTAGGACCAGCAAGAGATGAAATAAAAGCTACAGTAGCTCATAAAATAAATGATGTATTTTGTTCTGCAAATAAGGCATAATAATTTAAAAAGAATTAAAAACTTTCTATAAAAAGGTGGGTAATATTAAAAAATATTGCCCACCTTTTTATAAAAATGTTTTGCTTTAAACATTTTAAATATTATTTATTTTTTAAAGCCTTCTTCATTCTCATTTCTGCATCTTTTTTTGCTATATCCTCACGTTTATCATAAAGTTTTTTACCCTTGCCAATTCCAATTTCAAGTTTTACTTTATTACCTTTCATATACATTTGAATTGGAACAAGAGAAATACCTTTTTGTTTTATCATTCCATATAATTTATTAATTTCTCTTTTATTAAGCAATAATTTTCTAGTACGAAGAGGATCTTTATTAAATATATTTCCAAACTCATAAGGACTAATATGCATACCATAAATAAAAACTTCACCATTTTTTATATTTACATAACTGTCCTTTATATTGCATTTTCCATTACAAATAGATTTTACTTCAGTTCCAGTTAGAACAATACCAGCTTCTAAAGTGCTTTCTATAAAATAATTGTGACTAGCAGTAGGATTTTTAGCAAGTATTTTTTCAGTTTCCATCTTTTAAGTCCTTTCAAAATATTTTATATAAATATAACATAAAAAAGCGTTTTTATCAAATAAAATATTCAAAATGGTAAAATTAAATTACCATTTAAAAAAATATAATTTGTAATAATATGTGTTTATTAAATCAGCAATATGCAATTTAATTCTATATAAAATATATCAATTTAAAATAGATATATCATATGTAAAATTTAAATAAAATTTATTAATTAGATAATAATAACTATATGAATCAGATTTTATTTAATAAGAAAAATAAAAAATTAAAATATATTTTTAAAGTTCAATTATTTATATCTATTTTAATTATAATAATACTTATTATTTATATTGTAAATTCATATAATAAAGATGAAAATATGGAAAATATTTCTAAAATAATAAATAAAAATATTAGAATAAATTCAATGTATGAAGTAGAAAAACAAAGTAGTGACAAAAAAATATATTTAGGAAAAATTTATATAGAAAAAATTAATTTAGAATATGGAATTTTTAATAATATGGATGAAGAACTCTTAAAAATAGCACCTTGTAAATTTTATGGTGGAAATTTAGGAGAAAAAGGAAATATTGCAATAGTAGGTCACAATTATAATGATAATAGATTTTTTAGTAGAATTGGAGAACTAGATGTAAAAGATAAAATAATATTAGAAGATTTAAAAAATAATAAATATGAATATGTTATTTTTGATATTTTTGAAACTAGAGAAGATGATATGACAGTACTAAAAGCAACTAAAAATTACGAACTTACACTTATAACTTGCAATAACTCTAATAAAAAAAGAGTAATAGTAAAGGCATATATGAAAGAGTTGTAAAATAATTAAAGATATTGAAAAAAATGAGCAATAGTAGTAAAATTGAAAAGTAATAGTGACATAAATATTACGATAGAAAAGGAGAAAAAGTAATGGAAAATGTAAAAAAACCAATAGTAACAATAGAAATGGAAAGTGGGGCAATTATAAAAATAGAATTGTATCCAAGTAAAGCTCCTGAAACAGTAAATAACTTTGTAAATTTAATAAAAAAAGGGTTTTATGATGGGTTATTTTTTCATAGAACAATTCCAGGATTTATGATACAAGGAGGAGATCCTGATGGAAACGGAACAGGTGGGCCTGGATATGGAATAAAAGGAGAATTTAAAACTAATGGAGTAGAAAATCCTATATCACATTTAAGAGGAGTAATATCAATGGCAAGAAGTAGTATGCCAAATTCAGCAGGTTCTCAATTTTTTATAGTAACAGATGATTCTACTTTTCTAGATGGGGATTATGCAGCTTTTGGAACTGTATTAGAGGGAATGGATGAAGTAGATAGAATAGTAAAAACAAGAGTTGTAACAAGAAGTCCATTTGGAGGTGGAAAAGATAGACCAGTTGAACCACCAGTTATGAAAAAAGTTACAGTTGAAACTTTTGGAGTGGAATATCCAGAGCCTACTAAAATGTAATATAAGAAGTTTAAATTTCATAAGCGGAGAAGTTAAAAGTGAATATATATAAAGAATTAAATAAAATAATTGAATATATAGAAAATAATTTGCAAAATGAAATTGATTATAATAAAATTTCCCAAATACTTTGTACAAATGAATATACTATGAAAAGAATATTTTATTTGCTTGCAAATATATCAATTACAGAGTACATAAGAAATAGAAGATTATCAAATGCTGGGTATGATTTATATAAAGATGATGATAAAGTAATTGATATTTCTACTAAATATCAATATGATAGCCCAACAGCATTTTCGAGAGCCTTTGAAAAATTTCACGGAATAAAGCCAAGTGCGGTAAAAACTAATCCAGAAAAATTAAGAAATTTTACTAAACTTCAGTTTAATGAAAATATAAATGAAAATGTTAGTATGGAATATAGTATTATTCAAATGGATGAATTAATATTATATGGAAAAGGTATGAAAACTACAGCAACAACTATACATCAAGATGCTCCAATGTTTTTTAAGAAAATGCTTGATTTATATGATAAAAAATATGGCGATATTGATTATGGAATGGTAGTATATGAAGATAGATTTGAAAGTGATAATTATGAATATTGGATAGCATATTTAAAGAAAATCGATGAATTTCAAAAAATAGTTATACCAAAATCTAAATGGCTTAAGTTTGTGATTAATTCACAAAATGCAAAAGATATTCAGAAAGTATCGATTGAATTTTATGAAAATTTTTTACCAAGTTTAAAAGTGAATTTGAGCCCAGTGCCTGAGCTAGAATATTATCATGATGGAATTACTGAATTTTTGATAGCAATAGAAGATTAAATTTTAACTGACTTTTTTGATAATAAAAAAGTCAGTTTTTTTATGTTTAAAAGTATTATAATAATATTGGTGATTAAAATGAGAAAAGAAAAATGCTTTGAAGTATTTTTTACTTCAGATTTTGTTACAGAAGAAAAGTGGTTACAATTTTTGTTATATATCTCAAAATTAAATGGGTTATTTAGAGTTTGGAAAATTTTTATAAAATTTGAAAAAAATAATGTAAGATATTTTATAAAAACCAAAAATAGTATACCAACTACTTTAAGCAATTTAAGTGATTTTTTATTAAAAAAAACAGAAGATTTTAAAACTATAAGCTTATTTGGAAAACTAAAGAAACCATATATAGTAACAAATAAAGAAAAAAGTATAGTAGATATATATGATAGGAATGAAAGCATAAAAAATAGAAAAATGGAGTATGCAATAATAAAAATATTTCCATTTATGAGAAAAAACTTTTTTTATTCATCATTTGGGATTTTCAAAAAGAATAATAAATTTATTTATAGAAAATTTATATTTAATATACCACATATATTTTTAAGTATAGATTTTTCAAAACATACTAGGTTTTTGTTTAGAAAAGATATAAGAAGATATTTAAATATTGAAAAAACAGTAAAATTATTTGAAAGTGACAAAAAAAATAGCATATTAAAAATTGATGCATTTCCATTTTTACAGGATGAATATTACTTAAATTTAAATAATTATGATTTTGATAAACATTCTATGGTAGTTGGAGGTTCGGGAACAGGAAAATCAAAATTACTAAGTCTTTTGGTAAATAATATTTATAGTAATCAAGAATATAAAATGAAATATAAGATAGTAATAATAGATCCACACAGTTCTTTAGAAGAGGATATAGGTGGACTGGGAGAGACAAAAGTTATTGATTTTAAAACAGAAAAAAGTAGTATTAATCTTTTTAAAAATTCAAGACAAAATGTAGTATCAGAATCAGAAATATTACTTACATTATTTAAATCAATAATGGATAAAGAATATAATTCAAAACTTGAAAGAGTTTTAAGACATAGTATATTTTTACTTATATGTATTAATGGAATAAATTTTAAGAATTTAAGAGAATTAATAACAAATAATGAATTTAGAAATCAAATATTAAAGAAATATAATGAAATTTTACCAGAGCCAATAACAAATTTTTTTTTAAAAGATTTTAATGAATTAAAAACAAAATCTCATACAGAAGCAATTTCACCAATAATTTCTTTTATAGATGAAATGACAATTTTACCAGCATTTAGTACTACAAAAAAAATGCATAGTTTAGAAGATACAATAAAGGAAAATTTTTTATCTATAGTATCATTAGATGAGTCAAGTATTGGAGAAAAAATGACTAAAACAATATCAGGATTAGCAATGGGACAAATTTTTTCATTTATGCAAAAAAGAGAAATAGATGAACATATAATACTTATTATTGATGAAGTTGCTATAATTCAAAATCCAATAATAAAGAGATTTTTATCAGAAGCAAGAAAATATAATTTGTCTTTGATTTTATCTGGTCAATACTTTAATCAGATAGATGAAGATATACAAAAAGCAATATTTGCAAATACAATAAATTATTATACCTTTAGAGTTTCAAGAGAAGATGCAGTTTTACTTAGTAGAAATATGCAAATGGAAGTAGCAGTCCATGATTCATTTTTCTCTAAGCTAAAAATACTATTGGAACTTGGAAATAGAGAATGTATTTTAAGGATAAGTAGCAATGGAAGAGTTCTGCCAGCATTTAAAGCTAAAACATTAGATGTAGCAAGAGTGCCTAGAATAAAAGAAAAAGAGATATTAGAAGAAATAAAACCTAAAGAGAAAAAACAAGTAAAAAATAATTTTAAAATAGGAAAAAGTATTGACTTAAAATCAATAATGGCATCACAATCTACAGGAAGGAGAAAACTTATAAATGAATGATAAAGAAGCTTTAGAAAAAGCAAATAAAATTTTTATAAATATTTTTGGAAAGAAGAATCCATATAATTTAGAAGAACTTTTATCAAAATTTGCTTTTGATATTAAATTACCACAAAAAGTTTTAGATGCTTTAACAAATAAAGAAACTTGGGCAGAATCAATAAATCCAAGTAAGTTTATAACTCAAAATAATATGGAAGCTTATGATATAAAATATGGTTGGATGCAAAAAAAGAAAGAAGTAAAATCATTAGAAGATATTTTGAAGTTATGGAAAAAAATAAATCTTACAACAACAGAAAGGATTTATGAATCAGAAAATGTACATAAAAGTGATACTATATATAAATCAGAAAATATATATCGTTCTTTAGATTGTAGATTATGTAAAAATACTTTATATTCAGATGGATGTGCAAATTCAGAATTTATTTTAGGATGTCAAAGAACTAGTGGGTCAAATTTTTGTATAAGAGTTGATGATTCAGGAGACTGTATTAATAGTTATAATGTTATTTGTTCTAGCAAAATAAGCAATTCATTTTTTATTCAAGATTGTAAGGATCTAGATGAATGTATGTTTTGCTCACACATAGGAAACAAAAAATATTGTATTTCTAATATGCAATTTGAAAAAGAGGAATATTATGAAATAAAAAAAGAAATTATAAATTGGATATTATCATGACCCATTGGGGACGTTTTGCTGAGACTGTTAAATTTTAATTTCTACAGTCTCAGTATGCATTGGACATTTTTGTACGTTTAAGAACAGATGTGTAAAAAATTAGATATAAGATATATGATTGCACTCTAAATGCTGGCTGCAAAAATTACTTGTTGAAAAAGAAATAAACGTATTATAAAATTTAGTTTAAGATAAAGGAGTAATAAATATGGATAATCTTGTAACCCTTGTGAGAGTACACACACACACACACACACACACAAGTAGAATTTTAAAAGAAGTAAAAAGAGTAGATTTTATCTACTCTATAGCTGTTATAATAAATTGAAAATAGACATTTATTTAGTAAAGTAAAACTTGCTAAATAAATGTCTATTTTGCATACTGTAAAAAATGGAAGAAAGCGAATACAAATGGAAGAAATTAATTATATTGACCAGACTTTGAAAAGAAATTTTTGATAACAAATTTAGTATCATCAATTTATGGTTATTAGGAGAAATATATTGGAAAATTTAATTAGTGTAATTGTACCAATTTATAATGTACAAAGATATTTAGAAAAATGTATAAAAACTATAGTAAATCAGACATATAAGAATTTAGAAATAATACTTATAGATGATGGTTCAACAGATAAGTCAAGCGATATATGTGACAACTGGAAACAAAAGGATAGTAGAATAAAAGTGATACATAAAGCAAATGAAGGTTTGGCAAAGGCAAGAAATACTGGAATTGAAATTTCTACTGGAAAATATTTATTTTTTGTTGATAGTGATGATTATATTGAATTAGATATAATAGAAAATTTATATGAAAATATTATTCAGACATCTGCAGATATTTCAATATGTGGATTTTATATTGAAACATATGAAAAAATGATTCCATATTGCTCATCTAATGAGTTTGTAGTAAATTCAGAAGATGCACTAAAGAAATTATTTATGCATGACAATATTAGTATTGCAATTTGGAATAAATTGTATAAAAAAGAGCTTTTTGAAAAGATAAGATTTCCAAATTGTAGGATACATGAAGAATTAATGACTATATATAAATTATTAGATATAGCTAATAAAATAAGCCATATAAGTAAAACTGGATATCATTACGTGCAAAGACAAGGAAGTTTGCTTCATAGTGAATTTAATAATAATCCATTATATATTTTAGAAATTGGTGAAGAAATACTAGGATTTATAAAAAGTAAGTATTCCAATATATTAGAAGAAGCAGAAATATTTTTTCTAGGACAATTAAATAAGTGCATATTAGTTTCATATAAAAAGAAATTAAGAAAAGAATATAAAATACTAAAAGAAAAATTAAAGGAATATATACCCCAAATTTTAAAAAATACGAAAATGAAACTGAAAATTAAATTAAAAAGTATTTTAATAGCTTATTTTGGTTTTAGTAGAATTTATAAAAAATAGGAACATGTAAAATTACAAAATTATGTAACTTTTGCAAGAGTATATACAGTATAAATTTAAAAGCAGAAAAAAGAGTAGAAAAAATTTACTTTAAAAATTGTATAAATAAAAATAGTTTTTTGTAAGCCAATATGAGATTTGCTTATAAAAGAAAAATTTTTACAGTTAAAAATAATGTCAAAATATAATTTATGCATAGATAAAATGATAGGAGGTGAAAAAATGGAAGAAAGTAACTTAAAGTATGAAGAACCAAGTTTAGAAAAAGGACTAATAGTATATGATAATATTATTAAATTTGGTGCCAGTTATGTTTATGACTAAGTCACTAATTAAAAAAATACCAAATTGCTAAATTTTTTATTTAACAATTTGGTATTTTTTATTGTTCAAAAACATCATCTTGATTATTTGTTGTGGTATTACCATTATGGTCTGGAGAAGTTGTATTTTCTGGAAAAGTAGAATTTTGTACATTATTTATAGTATTTGAAGTTTGAGGTTTACCACTACTACTAGTGTTTTGTAAATTATCAATACTATTTTGATTATTAGTAATACTACTATTATTACTGTTATTTTCATTAACATTAGTATTGTTATCAATTATAGGTTCAGTAGATTGATTTCCTTGAGCAGGTGGATTATTGTCAGAATGTTCTTCTCTAATATCTGAATCTGCACTATCTGGATTTTCTATAGCGTTTTGTTTAGTATTTTCTGTAATATTAGTTTTATTTAATTTATTTCCTGAATGTTCTGTACAATATGAAGTAGGAGTAGTTCCTTTCAAAAAATATTCTGTGTAGGCACCTGGACAATTACTAAAAGCTAGTAAACCTGTTTTTGAGCATATAGTTGCTGTTTCCAAATTTTTAGGTGCTTCGAATTTAGAATTATCAAGTCCTGAATGTATAGATTTCATAACATTAGACCAAATTTGACCTGAAGGATTTTTTCTATTAAATCGTATTGTTTCATTATAATCAAATCCAAACCAAGTAACAGCGGTATAGTATGGTGTAAATCCGCAAAGCCATCTATCATAATCATCATTTGTTGTACCAGTTTTAGCAGCAACATCTATTCCTGAAATTTTGCAATATGTTGCAGTTCCATTTGAACCATTCACAGGTTCTGTAAGTAAAGATTTTAATATATATGCAACTTCTTTAGAAAATATAGTCTTTTTAGATTGTGAAGTTTTTAAAATTGTTTTTCCATTTGAATTTTCAATTTTGGTATAAAAAGTAGGTTCAATATATTTTCCATCATTTGCTATAGTAGCATAACTTGAAGCCATTTCTAAAGGGCTAATTCCTTTATCAAGACCACCTAATGCTAAATTTAAATTTTCATCAGTTTTAGTAAGAGAAGTTATACCTAATTTCCTTAGATATTGTATTGATGTTTTAGGTGTTATTTGTTCCATTATTTTTACAAAAGGTATGTTTTGAGACGATTCTACCGCTTCTCGTACTGTAATTTCTCCTTTATAATGATTATAATCAGTAGGAGAATAGCCTTCCTCAGTTCCATCATTAAAAGTAGTTGCTTCATCAAGATATATACTTGCTCCTGTAATAATTTTTTTATCTATTGCAGGAAGTAAAACTGCTAAAGGTTTACTTGCAGAACCAGTCTGCCTACGACTTTGAACAGCTCTATTAAGACCTCTTGATGAGTTTTTTTCACCAGTTCCACCAACACAACCAACAACATTTCCAGTAGATTGATCTATTATTACCATAGCTGCTTGAGATGTAATTTCAGGGCCTTTAGAAGATTTTAGAATATATTTGCTTTTTGATAATTCTTTTTCAATTTCATTTTGAATTTTAGAATCTTGAGTACTATAGATTTTTAATCCAGCCATATCAATATAATTTGAAGCAAAATTAGTTGATATATTTTTACTTTTAGAAATATCATCAATAATTTCTGTAATTAGTGCATCTGTATGATAAGAATAAATAGAATTAGATTTTTCATTTTCGATTTTTCCATTTTTAAAATTAAGTCCTTTATCAACATTTCCTATTGCAGTATTATAATCTTCTTCATTTATATAGTTTAGCTCTAGCATTTTACTAAGAACAGTTTTTGTTCTTTTATTTATTTTTTCTGTAGTATCTTTATCACCAAAAGGGTTATAAGAATTAGGAGCATTATTTATTCCGGCCAAAAAAGCACATTCTTCTAAATTAAGTTCAAGAGCACTTTTATTAAAATAATATTTAGACCCCAGCTCAACACCATATATATTTGGTCCAACATAAATAACGTTTAAATAAGCTTCTAGGATTTCATCTTTATCTAGCACTCCTTCAATAGCAAAAGCCTTAATCCATTCATTTATTTTTCTAGTAATTTTTGAAGAATTATCTCCTGTAAGATTTTTTACTAATTGTTGAGTTATACTACTACCACCAAAAGAGGATGAACCTAAATTTTTTATATAAGATAAAATTGCAGCACCAGTTCTTGGAAGATCTACACCAGAATGCTTATAAAAACGTTGATCTTCAATAGCAACATAAGCATTTTTTAAATTATCTGGCATATTTTCAAGAGAAATATTTTTTGTATTTTTATTTGTTCCAAGCTCTGCAATTACTCTTCCATCAGTATCTAATACTTGTGAAGGCGAATTTGATATCATATCTTTTGCCATGTTTTGCCAATTTACAATAAAAATTCCTGTTTTGATTGCTGATATTATAATAATTAATATAAGAATAATTAAAATCAGTTTAATTACTTTATTTTTTTTAGTATTTGCTTTTTCTTTTTTTCCAATTCTATTCAAAATTTAAAAACCTTTCTTAATTTTTATACTAAATTTCTTTTAAGCATATCAAATATACTATAAAAAGTAAATACATAAAATGTAACAAAAAAGTAATAGGTATGTGGCTTGAAAAAAAGTAACTAAAACTATATAATACTAATATATTAATTTAGGGGGGTAAAAAATGGAACCAAAAAAATCAAAAAAAGTAGTATTAATTTTAATACTATTATTATTGGTGGTTTTAATTATATCTGCTGGAGCTTATGCATACATAGCTACTGATATATTTAAAACACCAGAAGAATTATTTGCTAAATATCTTGTAAATAATTATGAACAATTAAAAGGATATAACTTCAAGCCTTTTAATGAAGTTGCTAAAAAAATGGAGAAAGAAGCATCAGAAACAGAATTAGCAATGAATATTAAAGATGATACTTTAGGAGATATAACAGCAAATTTATCAATAAAATCAGATGTGCCAAATGAGAATAATAACGTTAATTTCCTAATTGAAAAAGGTGGAAAATATTATTTTGGTTTTGATATAGTATTATCAAAAACTGCTTTTGGATTAAAGCTTGAAGAATTATATGACAAATATATCGCAATAGAAAATAGAGATTTAAAAGATCTTGCAAGTAATGTAGGATTACCAAGAGAGACAGTAAATCAAATTCCTGATAAGATAGAAGAAATTGAAACATTTTCAGAAGAAGATTTACAAAAAATTGAAAATCTAAAAACAAAATATACACAAAAGATTTCAGAAGGAATAGACAAAACTGGATATTCAGTAGAGAAAAGAGTTCAAGTAGATGTAAATGGAGAAGATGTAACTGCTAATAAATATACATTAAAAGTAAAATCCAAAGAATTTCTTACATTATTATCAAACACATTAAAAGAATTATTAGAAGATCCTGAATTTTTAGAATTATATTCAGGAGAAACTTCACAATTAAAACAACTA
Organism: uncultured Clostridium sp.; assembly: GCA_947570695.1. Taxonomy (GTDB): domain Bacteria; phylum Bacillota; class Clostridia; order TANB77; family CAG-508; genus Scatovivens. The sequence goes on along the minus strand of CANOVB010000003.1, from coordinate 80,960 downwards.
AAATCAAAAAATAAAGAATTGTTAAATCAAATTAAAAGGATAGATGAAGATGATGAGTTAGTAATATCTGTTTATGAGTCAAAAGGCAAAACAGTCAAAACAGAACTAGTAGCATCAAATCAAAATAAATTAGAATTTATTATTAACAAAAATGAAATAATAATTAATGTATTAGATGATGGAGACTTAGCAAAAGTTAAAATTACTAATACCTTTGAAGGAAATTCAGGGGATTTAATTATAGAAATATCAGATGAAGTAAATTCAGATAACAATGGAAAAATAATAATTGAATCTATAAAAGATGGTGACAATATAAATTCTAAGATATTAGTAGAAAGTGAAAGTTTAGAAGATATGCAAGATGCATATGAATGTGAACTTAACTTTAGATTTGGAAGCAGTGTAAGTTTTGATGAATTAACAAGTGGTAATAGTGTAGTAATTAATGATTATGCACAAGAACAATTCCAAAGTCTTTTAATGGAAATAATGCAAAATGTTTATACTAATGTAGCAAAAAATCCAGATACTTTATTAGGGTCTTATCTTGGAGAGCTTATGAGTGGAGCAACTACAAATTTACCTACAATGGAGGATAATTTAGATTCTTATACTTCATTAAATGGAGATGATAATAACTTGGATTCATTTAGTAATTATAATGATAGTTTTAATCCTTCTGATAATGAAGATGATAATACATTTACATCATCTTTGCAGGGTAATGATGGATTTGAATATTAAAATTTAAAATACGAGCCAAAGTGTAAAATAATTTTTAATATAATAGGAAAGTTATACTTTCCTATTATATTAAAGCTTTTCTAAATTTTGTGTACAAATTTGTTCTTAAAAAGTAAAATACTTCATATTTATAAATTTTGTAAAAATATAATTTAAATATGAAGTATTTTTAAATTGATTTTAAAGCATGTAATTTTTTTCACAGAGAATTCACAAAAGACTTCTTTCTAATCATTGACAATTATGGAAAATTCTGATAAAATAGAAAAAGAGTTATGCAAAAAAATAAAAAAGAAAGGAAAATATTAAATTATGAAAAAAACTATTTACAAATTTATAGCAGTTATTGCTTTTTTAGCCATTATATTAAATATAGCAAATACTGTAGCTTTTGCAGATGAAAATGAAGATATAACATTTTCATCAACATTATTAACATCAAAACAAAATATAATACCTGGAGAAGAATTTGAAGTAAACTTCAATATTAGTGATTTAGGAAATATAGAAAAAGGTGTTATAGCTGTTGGAGGAAGTTTAAAATACGACAAAGAAGTTTTAGAATTAGTAGAAATGAATTCACAAGATGATTGGTCAAGACCAGAATATAATGAAAGTAATGGAAAATTCGTTATGGATAGAAACGAATTTGTAACATCAAATAGTAATGTACTAAAATTAAAATTTAAAGCAAATGAATCAATTACAGAACAAGTAAGTACAAATATATCTATAGGAAATATAGTAGTTAGTAACGGTAGACGTGATGTTTATACTACAGATGTTCAAGTACAAATAAATGTTAAATTAAAAGAAGAAATTTTAATAAGCTCAGATAAATACTTAGTTGATGAACCAATAATTTCAAGAATTGCACCAGGAACAACAGCTGCTGAATTTAAACAAAATGTTGTTTCAAAAGAATCATTAGTAGTTGTTGATAAAGAAGGAAATCCAATTACTGATGAAACAGTTATTGGAACAGGAATGAAAGTAAAAGTTGGAGAAAAAACCGAATATACATTATCAGTATATGCAGATATTGATGGGAACTCAGAAATAACATTAACAGATCTTGCAAAAGTTAAATTACATTTAATTGAAAAAGAACTTTTAATAGATGCAGTACAATTAAAAGCAGCTGATATAGATAACAATAATGAAATAAATTTAATTGATTTAGCTAAAATAAAATTAATATTAGTAGGAAAATTAGTAATAGAAAAATAATTTAATAAAATTAGATAAACCTAGGTACAATAGTACCTAGGTATTTTTTTGTAAAAAAATGTAGATGAAATTTATATAAACTGACTGGTTAGACTAATTACTTTTAAAAAACCTTATGGTATAATTCAAAATGTATTTGATAGGAAAATTATAACAAGACACATATAAAAGGAGATAAAAATGAAATCAATAAAAATTATAGCTACTAGTAAATATCTTCCAAATAATAAAATTGATAATAGTTCTTTTAATGAAAAATTTAATTTAGATAATGATTGGATAAATAAAAGAACTGGAATAAAAAATAGATTTTATACAAAAGATGAAACAATTATTGATTTATCAATAAAGTGTGCAAAGAAATGTTTAGAAAAAATAGATATCGATATTCAGAAAATTGGAAATATTATTGTAGCAAGTACATCTTCAAATAGAATTATGCCTGGAATAAGTTTTGAAATTCAAAAAGCTTTAGATATAAAAAAATGCATGTGCTTAGACATTTCTTGTCGGGTGTAGTGGATTTATAAATGCTTTTGATATTGCAAGGAAAAACATTGTTTTAGATGATATAGAATATTCACTTGTAATTGGTGTTGAAAGAATTTCAAATTTTTTAGATTTTGAAGACATTAATACTTCTATTATTTTAGGAGATGGAGCAGGAGCAGTTTTAATAGGAAATAGCAATACTCCAAAAAAATATGCAAGCAAAATTGAGAGTATAGGTCAAGATGGTGATATATTAACTTGTCATAATGGAGAAAAATTATATATGAACGGAACTGCAATTTATAAATATGCAATTTCAAAAGTTCCAGAAAATATAAAAGAAGTTTTAATAAAATCAGAAGAAAAAATAGAAAATTTAAGATATATTATTCCACACCAATCAAATATGAGAATATTAGATAGTGTTGCTAAAAAGTTAAATACTAATAATTTATACAGTAATTTAGCTGAGTATGGCAATACATTTTGTGCAAGTATTCCCATAGCATTAGATGATGTGTTTGATAGTTTAAAAGATGGTGATAAAATTATTTTTTCTGGATATGGCGGAGGACTTAATTTAGGAAGTATATTAATAGAAGTATAGGTAAAATTTAAGTATAAAAATTATTATATAGAATTTAAAAGAGGTGTGATTTATGAAAATAGGATTTTTATTTCCGGGACAGGGAGCGCAAAATGTAGGAATGGGAAAAGATTTATATGAGAAATATTCAGAAGTTAGAGAAATATATAAAATTTTAAGTGAATCATCAAATTTTGATATAGCAAAAATAACTTTTGAATCTTCAGAAGAAGAATTATCTCAAACTAAAAATACTCAAATTGCAATACTTGCAATGAGCTTAGGCATATTAAAGATTTTAGAAAATAATGGAATATATGCAGAATATGCAGCAGGACTAAGTCTGGGAGAATATAGTGCTCTAACTTATGGAAAATCTATTAATTTAGAAAATGTAGGAAAACTTGTAAGAAAAAGAGGAGAATTTATGCAAGACTTACTTCCAAAAGGTGATTGGGCAATGGCAGCAGTTATTGGAATGGGAGATAAAGAGGTAGAAGAAATTTGCAAAAAAGTAACAAAAGGATTTGTAGTTCCTGCTAATTTTAATTGCCCAGGTCAAGTAGCTGTTTCTGGGGATAGAGAAGGAATTAATGAACTTATAGATATAGCAAAAGAGTTTGGAGCTAAAAGAGTAATAGAATTAAAAACAAGTGGACCATTTCATACAAAAAAATTAGAAAACGCTTCTATTGCTTTAAAAGAAGAATTAGAAAAAGTAGAAATAAAAATACCTAATTGTAAAGTAATAAAAAATATTGATGCAAAAGAATATAGTTCTAAAGATGATATTAAGAATATATTGGCAAATCATGTAATAAATCCAGTAAGATTTTCAGATTCTATAAATTATATGCTTGAAAATGGTGTTGATACTTTTGTAGAAATTGGACCTGGAAAGGTTTTAACAGGATTTGTTAAAAAAATTAATAAAGATGTTAATTGCATTAATATTAATAATGTTGAGAGTTTAGAAAATGCAATATTAGAACTAGTTAAATAAATTAAAACAAGAGCATTTTTATAAAATGAGTTTATTAGATATAAAATTTTAATTTTTAAAATTATTAGAAGGAGGAAATAAAATATATTTTGTATATTTTATAAAACAAATTATGAAAAGTTTAGGAAAAGTAGCTTTAGTAACTGGTGCAGCAAGAGGAATAGGAAAAGAGATTGTCTATACTTTAGCAGAAAAAGGATATGATGTTTCAATTAATTATAGAAGTAACACTACTGAATTAACTGAGATGAAAAAAGATATTGAAGAAAAATATAAAGTAAGGTGCGTTCTTGTTCAAGGAGATGTTGCAAGTTTTGAAGATGCAGAAAAGATTGTAAAAGAGACAGTAGATACTCTAGGAAAAATAGATATATTAGTTAATAATGCAGGAATAACTAAAGATAGTTTATTAATGAGAATGTCAAAAGAAGATTTTGAGTCGGTTATAAATGTTAATTTAGTAGGAACATTTAATGTTACAAAAAATGTTATTCCGATAATGGTAAAGCAAAAATCAGGTAGGATTATTAATATATCTTCTGTTGTTGGAATTTCAGGAAATGCTGGTCAAACAAATTATTCAGCTTCAAAAGCGGGAATTATTGGATTTACAAAAAGTTTAGCTAAAGAAGTTGCAAGTAGAAATATTTTAGTAAATGCAGTAGCACCAGGATTTATATCAACAGATATGACAGCTGTTTTAACTGATGCAGTAAAGGAAAATATTAATAATCAGATACCATTAAAAAGAATGGGAACAGCTAAAGATATAGCAAATGTAGTTAAATTTTTATCATCAAATGAAAGTAGTTATATAACAGGTCAAGTAATTAATGTTGATGGTGGAATGTTAATGTAAAAAATAGAAAGGATTAAAAAAATGGAAAGAAGAGTTGTAGTAACAGGACTTGGAGCAATTACTCCTATTGGAAATAATGTAAATGAATTTTGGGAAGGAATTGTAAATGGAAAATGTGGTATTGATAATATAACACTATTTGATACTACAAATTTTAAAGTAAAACTTGCAGGAGAAGTAAAAGGATTTAATCCAGAAGAAGTTTTAGATAAAAAGGCAAGTAAAAGATTAGATAGATATGCACAGCTTGCTATGGTGGCTTCAAAAGAAGCTATGAAAGATTCTAAAATAGATATGAGTAAAATAGACGAGACACGTTTCGGAGTAGCGATTAGTTCTGGTATAGGAGGCTTAGAAACTATAGAAAATAGTAGTAATGTTCTTTCTGAGAAAGGACCAGATAGAGTCTCTCCAATGTATATTCCAATGGCTATTAATAATATGGCAACTGGAAATGTTGCAATAGAAATAGGAGCAAAAGGCGAATCATTTTGTATGACAACAGCTTGTGCTAGTGCAACACATACTATAGGTGAATGTTATAGAATCATAAAACATGGTTATCAGGAAATTATGCTTGCTGGCGGAACAGAAGCTTCTATTACACCAACTGGTATAGCTGGTTTTACAAATATAAAAGCGTTATCTCAAAGTACAGATAGATTAAGAGCTAGTATTCCTTTTGACAAAGAAAGAAGTGGATTTGTAATGGGAGAAGGTGCAGGTGTAATAATTTTAGAAGAATTAGAGCATGCTAAGAAAAGAGGAGCAAAAATATATGCAGAATTAGTTGGATATGGAGCTTCTTCTGATGCATATCATATTACATCACCAGCGCCAAATGGTGAAGGCGGAGCAAGAGCAATGAAAAATGCTATATTAGATGCTAAACTAAAACCAGAAGATATAACATATATAAATGCACATGGAACTTCTACACATTTAAATGATTCTTTCGAAACAGCAGCTGTAAAAACAGCCCTAGGAGAAGCAAGTAAAACTGTAATGGTTAGTTCAACTAAAGGACACACAGGTCATCTTTTAGGCGCAGCAGGTGGAGTTGAGGCAATAGCATGTATTAAAGCCATTGAAAATAATATTGTTCCTCCAACTATTGGTTATAAAGTTCCAGATGAAGAATGTAATTTAGATATTGTTCCAAATGAAGCAAGAAAACGAGAAGTAGAAGTTGCAATGTCTAATTCATTAGGTTTTGGAGGACATAATAGTTCTATTATATTTAAAAAATATCTCCAATAGAGGGGAAATTTTACGAGACTGTTAAATTTTAATTTCTACAGTCTCAGTATGCAGAATGATTATGCATTGGACATTTTTGTTCATTGAGGGACAATTCTTCTATATTCAATAGAAATAATATGTTGATTTTAGTTTAATTTCTAAAGTGAAGTAAGGTGTAAATAAATGTATATTTTATTACACAATAGTTTTATTTTTTATAAAGAAAGGAAGATAATATGGAATATAAAGAAATTAAAAAGCTTATGGATGAAATGGGAAATTCTAAATTAAGTGAAATGGAGATTGAATTTGAAGATGGTGTAAAAATTAAAATGAAAAAAGATAATGAAAAAATTCAACCTAATATGTCAGGAATACAAAATCTTCCAATAATGCAACAACCTGCCATTCCAGTAGCTCAAACAACACAAGAGGTTAAAGTTAATAATACAAATATTGTTGAACATAAAGAGAATGAAAAAAGTGGTAAAATTGTTAAATCACCTATGGTTGGTACTTTTTATTCTAAATCATCACCTGATAGTGAGCCATTTGTAAAGCTTGGAAGTAAAGTAAAAAAAGGTGATACTCTTTGCATTATTGAAGCAATGAAACTTATGAATGAAATAGAAAGTGAATACGATGGAGAAATTGTGGAAATACTAGTTAAAGATGAAGAAATGGTAGATTATGGAAAACCATTATTTATAATAAATTAGAAGATGGAGAAAAATAATGTTAGATATAAATGAGATAATGAAAATAATTCCTCAAAGAGCACCTTTTTTAATGGTAGATAGAATAGAAGATTATGTTCCAGGAGAGTGTGCAACTGCTTATAAAAATGTTTGTATAAATGAACCTTATTTTCAAGGACATTTTCCAGGTCAACCTATTATGCCAGGGGTTTTAATAGTTGAAGCTCTAGCTCAAACTGGAGCTGTTGCAATTCTTTCTATGGAAGAAAATAAAGGAAAAAATGCTTTATTTGGAGGAATAGATAAATTAAGATTTAAAAAACAAGTCGTACCTGGAGATGTTTTAAAATTAGAAGTTAAAATTATTAAAAAGAAAGGCCCTATTGGAGTTGGGGAAGCTATTGCAACTGTTGACGGAAAAGTAGCAGCTAAAGGAGAACTTACTTTTGCAATAGTTTAAAATATGTTTTATAAACTTTAGCAAATAAAAAGATATTTAAAAGGAGATTTTAAATGTTAAAAAAAGTATTAATAGCAAATAGAGGAGAAATTGCTGTAAGAATAATAAGAGCTTGTAGAGAAATGAACATAAGGACAGTGGCAATATACTCAGAAATAGATAAAAATAGTTTACATACAAAACTTGCAGATGAAGCAATTTGCGTAGGACCAGCGCCTTCAGGAAAAAGTTATTTAAATATAAAAAATATTTTAGAAGCAGCAAATCTTTCAGGAGCAGATAGCATTCATCCAGGTTTTGGTTTTTTATCAGAAAATTCTACTTTTGCTAAAATGTGTGAAGAGAGCAATATTAAATTTATAGGACCTAATTATAAAGTTATTGATTTAATGGGAAATAAATCAAATAGTAAAGAATTAATGAAAAGTGCTGGAGTTCCAGTTATACCTGGATCTGAAGGAAGTGTAAAAAGTTTTCAAGAAGCAAAAGAAATTGCAAAAAAAATAGGATTTCCAATCATGATTAAAGCAGCAGCAGGTGGCGGGGGAAAAGGTATCAGATTAGTTCAAGATATGAAAGAATTAGAAAATGCTTATAATATTGTAAAACAAGAAGCAAAAATATCATTTAATGATGATGAATTATATATAGAAAAATTCATAATAAATCCAAGACATGTTGAAATACAAATTTTAGCTGATGAACATGGAAATGTAGTTCATTTAGGTGAAAGGGATTGCTCTGTTCAAAGAAGAAATCAAAAGATTTTAGAGGAAAGTCCATCAACAGTTTTAGATGAAGAATTAAGAAATAAGATGGGTGAAGCTGCAATAAAAGCAGTTAAAGCTTCAAAATATTATAATGCAGGAACTATTGAGTTTTTAGTAGATAAAGATAGAAACTTTTATTTTATGGAAATGAATACTAGAATTCAAGTAGAACATCCTGTTACTGAATGGATTACAGGAATTGATATTGTAAAAGAACAGATAAGAATAGCATCAGGAGAAAAATTAAGACTTAAACAAGAAGATATAAATTTTAGAGGACATAGTATCGAATGTAGAGTAAATGCAGAAAACCCAGATAAAAATTTTATGCCAGTCCCGGGGGAAATTAAAGGTTTAAATTTTCCAGGAGGAAATGGTGTAAGAATAGATACATCTGTTTATTCTGGATATAAAATTCCACCTACTTATGATTCAATGATTGCTAAGATTATAGTTCATGCTGAAAATAGAGATGAAGCAATTTCAAAAATGAAAAGAGCTCTAGAAGAATGCATTATAGATGGAATTGATACTAATATTGATTTTCTTTATAGAATTTTAGAAGATAAAAATTTTGTATCAGGAAATTTTGATACATCATTTATTAATAAAATGCTTTCATAGCAAAGAAGGAGCGTCATAAATTTATTATGATAATAGATAAGTTAAAAAAAAGAAATAAAATTAATGATAATCAAGAAAGTAAAGTAGATATTCCTGTTGGAAAATGGGTGAAGTGTGAAAAATGTGGAGAAATCCTATATAAAGAAGATTTGCATAATAATTTTAGTGTTTGTAGTAATTGTGGAAACCATTTTAGGTTATCTGCTAGAAGGAGAATAAAGCAAATAATAGATGAAAATACTTTTAAAGCATTTGATCTAAATATAGAAACTGTAAATCCATTAAATATTGATGGATATACAGAAAAGATAGAAGGACTAAAAGCAAAAACAGGAATTGATGAAGCAGTAGTTTGTGGAACAGGAAAAATATATGATGAGGAAGTTATTATTTGTGCAATGGATGGGAATTTTTTAATGGGAAGCATGGGAAGTGTTGTTGGAGAAAAAATTACTTATTCAATAGAAAAATCGATTGAGTTAAAATTGCCAATAATTATATTTTCAGTTTCTGGTGGAGCAAGGATGCAAGAAGGCATAATTTCTTTAATGCAAATGGCTAAGACTTCAAGTAGCATAGCAAAATTGCATGAAGCAGGACTACTTTATATATCAGTGTTTACAGATCCAACTTATGGAGGAGTAACAGCAAGCTTTGCTTCTCTTGGGGATATAATTTTAGCAGAACCAAAAGCAATGATTGGATTTGCTGGCCCTAGAGTCATAAAGCAAACTATTGGAGAAGAGCTACCAGAAGGTTTTCAAACTTCTGAATTTCAATTAGAACATGGATTTGTGGATAAAATTGTTGAAAGAAAAGACATGAAAGAAACTATTTACAAATTAATAAAATTCCACAAATAAAATAATTTTGGAGGTGATAACTTGTCAAATCTAAATGAAGAAATTAAAGAATTAGAAAGTGTCATAAAAGAGCTTGAAAATGTAAGTAGAGATAGAATTATAGATGTATCAGATGAAATAAAGGAGACAAAAGAAAAACTTTTAGATCTTAGAGAAAAGGCTTATTCTAATTTAAGTGCCTATGATAAAGTTGAAATTGCAAGAAATCCTAAAAGACCTACTGCATTAGATTATATTGATAGTATATTTGATGAATTTATGGAACTACATGGAGATAGACAATTTAAAGATGATAAATCAATAGTTTGTGGTTTGGCTAATATTGGAAATCAAAATTATACAATTATAGCAGAACAGAAAGGAAGAAACACAAAAGAAAATATTGAAAGAAATTTTGGTATGCCAAGTCCAGAAAGCTATAGAAAAGGTATAAGATTTATGAAACAAGCGGAAAAATTTCATAGACCTATTATTACTTTTATTGATACAAAAGGTGCATATCCGGGAATTGGTGCAGAAGAAAGAGGGCAAGGAGAAGCTATTGCAAAAAGTATGATGGAAATGGCAAATCTTAAGACTCCAATTGTTGCTATAGTAATAGGAGAAGGATCAAGCGGTGGAGCTTTAGCAATAGGTGTTGGTGATAGAATTATAATGTTAGAAAATGCAGTATATTCAATCCTTTCTCCAGAGGGATATTCTACTATACTTTGGAAAGATGGAAGTAGAGTAAAAGAGGCTGCTGAAAAAATGAAACTTACAGCTCAAGATTTATATAATTTTAAAGTAATTGATGAAATAATAAAGGAGCCTGTTGGAGGTGCTCATTTTGACAAAGAATTTGTAGCTCAAAAATTAAAGGAATATATAATTTCAGAAACAGAAAAATTAAAAAGACTAAATATTCAAGAATTATTAGATAAAAGATATGAAAAATTTAGATGTATTGGAAAATATAATTAAATATTAGATAAAATAAAGGAGAAGAAAAATGATTTTAAAAAACAAAACTGTTTTAATTATGGGAATTAGAAACAAATGGAGTATAGCTTATGGTGTTGCTAAATCTGCTTATGAAAATGGAGCAAAACTAATTTTTTCTTTTAATGGAGAAGAAAATAGAGAAAAAATAGAAGAACTTGTATCAGAATTTGAAGGGTTTAAAGCATATACATGTGATGCTTCATGTGATGAAGATATAGAAAATTTATTTAAAGCTATAAAAAAAGATTATGGAAAAATAGATGGTATTTTACATAGTATTGCGCATGCTAATACTGAAGATTTAAGAAATGATTTTATAAATACAAGTAAAGAGGGTTTTAGTCATGCAAATGATGTTAGTGCTTATAGCCTAGTTGCAGTTTCAAGAATTGCAAGAGATTTAGATGTTTTAAATGAAAATGCTAGTATTACAGCATTAACATATTATGGTTCAACTAAAGTTTTACCAGGATATAATGTAATGGGAGTAGCAAAAGCAGCATTAGAATGTAGTATAAGATATTTGGCAGATAATCTAGGACCACAAGGAATAAGAGTAAATGCAATATCTGCTGGACCTATAAAAACATTATCAGCAAAAGGAATAAAAGATTTTAACTCAATTTTAGACATAGTGGAAAAAAAGGCCCCTTTAAGAAGAAATGTTACTACAGAGGAAGTTGGAAATGCAGTTACTTTCTTATTAAGCGATATGTCAAAATCTATTACAGGACAAATTATTTATGCTGATAGTGGATATAATATAATGGGATTATAAAACAAATTAATAAAAAATAAAAAGTGCAAAACACTTCTTATTAAATAAAATATAAGGCGAGAAAATCGCCTATATTTTTAAAAATCAATCTAGTATTTAAAACTATATAATAAAGTTTGTATAATTAAAACAAATATACTTAGGTAGGAGGAATGAATATGAAGTTACCGGAATTAAAAATAGGAAATTTGATAGCAAGATTACCAATTATTCAAGGAGGAATGGGAGTTGGAATTTCACGTTCTAACCTAGCAGGAGCAGTTGCAAAAGCAGGTGGAGTAGGAGTTATATCTACAGCACAAATTGGTTTTGATGAACCAGATTTTGAAACAAATACACTTAAAGCTAACCTTCGCTCATTGGAAAAACATATAAAAAAAGCAAAAGAAATTTCAGAAGGGAATGGTATTATTGCAATAAATATAATGAGTGTTACAAATTTTTATAAAGAAAACGTGAAAAAAGCAATAGAAAGTGAGATTGATTTAATAATATCAGGAGCGGGACTACCTAAAGAATTACCTAAACTTGTAGAAGGAACTAAAGTAAAAATTGCACCAATCATATCATCAGCAAGAGGAGCTGGAATTATGATTAAATTATGGGCAAAACAAAATCATATTCCGGATATGATAGTTGTTGAGGGACCAGAAGCAGGAGGACATTTAGGTTTTTCAAGAGAGGAGCTAGAAGATAAAAATAAAAAAGATATATATGTTATAGTTAAAGAAGTAGTAGAAAAAGTAAAAGAATTTGAAAAAGAATTTAAAACTCGAATTCCTGTTATTGCTGCAGGTGGAATATTTACAGGTAAGGACATAGCAAAGGCTTTAAATTCTGGAGCTTCAGGAGTTCAAATGGCAACTAGATTTGTAGCAACAGAAGAATGCGATGCAGATATAAAGTACAAAGAAGCTTATATTAAAGCAAGTAAAGAAGAAATAGAAATTGTACAAAGCCCTGTTGGCATGCCAGGAAGGGCAATAAAAAATAAGTTTATAATGAATGTAGAAAAAAGAAAACAAGATGGTTTAAAAGGAATTAAAGAAAAATGCCTCGGATGTATAAAAACTTGTAATCCTATAGAAACGCCATATTGTATTACAAGAGCTCTTATTAATGCTGTAAAAGGAGATATTGATAATGGATTATTGTTTGTTGGGAGTAATGCATATAGAATAAATGAAATTACAACAGTAAATAATCTGATGAATGAATTAGTTTTAGAAGCAGAAAATTTCTAAAATTAATAGTAACAATAAAAATCACTTAGAATATTATATTCTGGGTGATTTTTATGAAGTTAGGATTAAGTTTATCTGGTGGTGGAATTAAGGGAGTATCTCATATAGGTGCAATTAAAGCACTAGAAGAGGCAAATATAAAGTTTCATTACATTTCTGGTACTAGTTCTGGTAGTATTGTAGCTACACTATATGCTTGCGGATTTACTCCAGATGAAATTTATAGTATATTTAAAAAATATGCAAAAGAATTAAAATATATAGATTCAAAAAATATATTACAATTAATAAGAAATATATTTACAGGGAAAGGATTTAATATTGATGGATTAAATAGTGGAAGTAAAATTTATAAATTAGTGAATGAAATATGTAAAAGGAAAAATATTAGTAATATAAATCAAATAAAAATGCCATTAGTAATACCAGCAGTTAATATTTATAATGAAGAAGTATATGTTTTTTCAAATAATGTAAGAACAAATAAAAGTGATGATGTAAAATATATAAATAGTATAAATATAGGAACAGCCGTACAAGCAAGTTGCAGTTTTCCTGGTGTATTTTCACCATGTAAATATGGAAATATGCTTTTAGTAGATGGGGGAATAGCAGAAAATCTGCCATGGAGAGAAAACAAAAGAGCGGGAGCAGAAAAGGTTTTGAGTATTGTTTTTGAAGATAAAAAGCCTAAAAGTTGTTGTAAAAATTTGTTTGAAGTAGTAGGAAAATCTTATTCAATATTAAATCATGAATTAAATAAATATGAATGGGACGGAACAGATTATTTATTAAAAATAAAAACAGATAATATTGGACTTTTAGATAAAAGTAAAATGAGTCAGCTATATAAAGAAGGATACTTTCAAACAAAAAACAGTATATCTGAAATAAAAATGAAGTTAGGAATAATATAACTTAGGTAACTATAAAATTTTGTTGACTAATAGTCATACATATGTTAATATACAAACATAAGTTTTAAAAAGGAGAATGTGATAAAATATCACAAAAAGTAAATGGTAGAAGAAATAGAAAAAAGTTTAATTGAGTTAAAAGATGAAAAATATAGAGATTTTAATAAAAGCTTATGCCCAGATACAAATAGACAGATGCTTGGAGTTAGAATTCCTATGTTAAGAAAATTGGCAAAAAACATAGTGAAACAAGGAGAATGGGAAAGATTTGTAAAAAATGATAATACAAAATATTTTGAAGAGGTATTATTACAAGGATTAATAATAGGTTATAGCAAAATAAGTTTAACTGAAAAATTAGAATATATAAAAATATTTGTTCCAAGAATTGATAGTTGGGCTATTAATGACACTTTTGTTCCAACATTAAAAATAAAAGAAAACGAGTTAAAAGAATATTGGGATTTTATATTGAATTATGTAAAATCTAAAAACGAATTTGAAGTACGATTTGCAGTTATTTCAATGTTAGATTATTTTATTATAGATGAATATGTTGATAAAGTAATTGAAATACTAAATAATATTAGCCATGAAGGTTATTATGTAAAAATGGGAGTAGCATGGACTTTAGCAGAAGTAGGAATTAAATATAATTCTAAATTGATGGAATTACTTGAGGGAGAGAATAAATTAGATAAATTTACATATAATAAAACACTTCAAAAGATGATTGAATCTTACAGAATAGATAATAATCAAAAAGATATTTTAAGAAAAATGAAAAGAAAAAAATAATTTTTTAAGCAATTAAAAATATTTTAATAGGGGGAAAATATGTTATTAGATATAGAAATGTATATTTTATTATTTTTTACTTATGCATTTTTAGGTTGGTGCATGGAATCTTTTGGAGGAATATTTAAAGTAAAGAAATTTGTAAATAGAGGCTTTTTAATAGGACCATACTGCCCTGTATATGGATTTGGAGTAGTTTTAATTTCAATATTACTTAAAAATTATACAAATGATATTCCAGCACTTTTTATATTATCAACAGTAATTTGTGGAACCTTAGAATATGCAACAAGTTATATTATGGAAAAATTATTTAATGCACGTTGGTGGGACTATAGTAAAAATAGATTTAATATAAATGGAAGAATATGTCTAGAAACTCTTATTCCATTTGGAATTGCTGGTTCTACAATACTTTGTATTATAAATCCATTTTTTATTAATATATATTTAAAGCTTCCAGATTTAGTAAGACATGTAATTACAATAGGCTTATGCATAATATATATAGTTGATACAATAGTATCATTTACAATTATATTAAGTTTTAAAGGGGAAACTTATTCTGAAAATGATAATACAGAAGAGATAGGAAATAAAGTAAAAGATAAAACAGAAGATGCTTTAATGAAAGCAAGCTCTGATATGATTGTTTTTAGTAGAAAATTAAAGGTAAAAGGTTTAAAATTTCAAAGAAAAGTACGATATACTAGAAATAATTTATCAACAGCAATATTAGAAACTCCAAAAGAGCTATCTGAAAGAGTTAAAAAACAAAGAGAAATTATTAATAAAAAATTAGCAGAAGAGAAAGAAAAAATTAGTAATCAAATAAAATTAAAAAAAGCTCAATTTGAAATGAAGCAAGAAGAAACTAAAGAAGTGTTAAATAGGAGCATTAAGAAAAAGAAAACAGAGTATGAAGACTATAAAGAAAGAATTGATACTAGAATTAAAAATATAAAACTAACATCAGAAGAATTTACAAAACAAATTGTAAGTAGGTTTAAAGAAAAATCTATTTTAAGAAAGAGATTAATGGAAGCTTTTCCTAAATTAGAAGTAAAAGAAAAACACAAAAAATAAATTGTTGCAAAGTTAGTTGTTTTGTGGTATTATATCTACCAGCAAAACAACTAATTTATTTGAATTTTTGTATAAGGGAGATTTTTAAGTGGAAAATATAACAGATGAAAATTATATAGGATTAATTTGTAATGGCGAGTTTAATGCAATTCCAGATTTTAAAATTGGAGAATTATTTGAATCATTTTTTGATAATATAAACTATAATGTAGTAAAGGAAAATGAAAAAATATATGTAGACTTTACAGGAGAGGCAACTTGTGATGATAAGCCTTGTAAAATTTTAATAAGATTTGAAGTTGATAAATTTGCAGAAGAATTTGAAATTGCAGAAGTAAAAGTAGATAATGATATACTTACAGAAGATGAAATTTTAGATTTATTAGAAGATATTGCATATGTTGGTGGTGCTGTAGTAGAAGATGACTACTGCATAGATTGTTCAGATGGCGATTGCTCTAATTGTCTACATGATTGTATGAATGATGAAGTTGATTCAGATGATAATGAAATAGATGAAGAAGATGATGATGAAAATAGCAAAAACAATAAAAAAACAAATTAAAAATTTAGAAACATAAAAATTAGTTTCGATTTAATAGATTAATAGAAAATGTAAAACAAATTACTATTAGATGAATAAATATAAAAGAGATTTAATATTTTATTAAATCTCTTTTCACATAATAACTTCCAAATTAATAATATATAGTGAAGGAGGAAGCAGAATGTTTTGGTGTAAATTTAGAAAATTGGTAGCAGGAGTTTGTATAGGGTTTGGTGTAGGCACTCTTTTAGTTTTATTTCTTCCTCCAGTTGCTTGGATAGTCATTATTGGAATTGCAATGGTTGCAAGCGGCATAAAATTTTTATTAGGGAAGTAAGGGAGGAAAATATGACAATTGTGGTTAAGAAAGTACCAAAGTTTTTAAGAGGTTTTGTAAAATTTATTTTCGGTATAAAATCTACATAACCTGTATAAAAAAAGAATAGTAGGAAATTCCTACTATTATAGGAATTGTATAGCAATTTCCTATAATATAAAAAATCGCCAAAAAATATTGGCGATTTTTTTATAATAAATTGTATGATTTTAAACTGCTCTTTTAACTTTTCCAGAACGTAAGCATTTAGAACATACAGAAACTCTTTTTACTTTTCCATCAACAAGAGCTTTTACAGTTCTTAAATTAGGTTTTACTGTTCTAGTTGATCTTTTACTTATATGAGAACGAGTAATACTAAGTTGTTTTCCAAAGCTTGTTTCTTTTCCACAAAATGCGCATTTTGCCATATCTAAAGCACCTCCATTATTTTTAATAAACTGACTAAATAATAGTCTAACATAATATTATAAAAAAAACAAGTAATTTTTGGAAAAAAATAATTTTTTCTATATAAAATTAAGCTATACAAAAAACTTTTTTAATGGTAAAATTAGAATAATTTAAGACAAAGTTAAGAAAAAGAAAATTAAAATTGTTTAAAATAGGGGGATATTTATGCTAGGAAAACTTTTTAAATTTATATTAGTACTAATTGCAGTATTTATTATTACTTTTGGTTGTATACTAATTTATGAGCATTTTACAATGGAAGAATCAAATATTTCAAAAGAAGATTTAGAAAATGGAAATAAAGTAAATAAAGAAGTGTCTAAAGAACCATTATTTTCTTTAGAAGATTATCCCAAAGTAGATGCATCTCTTGCAACACAACCTTTAACGGATGCATTTATTAAAGATTTTACAGGAGAAGAAAATATAAATGAGGAAGATTTAGATTATACAAATACACATCCAGGATATATTAGATTAATAGATGGAGATGTTGATTTAATAGTAGTTACAGAACCTTCAGAAGAAGAATTAAAATATGCAAAAGAAAAAAATGTAGAGTTAGAAATTACCCCAGTTGTAAGAGAAGGATTTGTATTTTATGTAAATGCAGGAAATCCAGTAAAAGATTTAAAATTAGAACAAATACAAGATATATATTCAGGAAAAATTACTAATTGGTCTGAAGTTGGTGGTAATGATGAAGAAATAAGACCATTTCAAAGACCAGCAAATTCAGGAAGTCAAACTGGTATGCTTTCATTAGTAATGAAAGATAAAGATTTAATAGAACCACTAAAAGAAGATTTAATAGATACTATGGAAGCAATAATAAATTTAGTATCAGATTATGATAATGGATTAAATTCAATAGGATATTCATATTACTATTATGCTACAACAATGTTTGAAACTATTGATAATACAGTAAAAGATAGAATAAATTTATTATCAATAAATGGTGTAAAACCTAATAATAAAACAATAAAAAGTGAAGAATACCCTTTAGAAACAGCGTATTATATAGTAATAAGAAAAGATGAACCAGAAAATAGTAAAACAAGAAAACTTATGGAAGCAATGTTATCAGATAGAGGACAAGCTGTTGCTGAGGAGGCGGGCTATGTCGGAGTCAAATAAGAAAAAAAGTAATAAAATATGGTTATTTTTATTAATATATACTGTATTAGCAGTATGTGTAACTTTTTATTTAATAAATAGAAATAGTAATAACAAATCATTGGAATTAGGCGAAAAAGAAGAAATTGAAAATCATGAAAATAATATAGATTTTAGTAATATCCAGAGAATAAAATTAACAGATAAATATTATAAAAATAATATAGAAATAAAAGAAAAATATAAATATTTAGGTGATATAATTGGATATGATGAATATGAAAACAAGCCAAGATACAAAGTAATGGTGACTTTCCCAGAGATAAGTGGACTTAAAAATAAACAAATACAAAATAAAATTAATTCTGAAATTGAAAATGTATTAGATGAATTAATTAATAAGAATGAAATTAATGATAAACAAATAGAGAGTATATTTATTTCAGCTAATGTAGATGGAAATTTTTCAGATGTAATTTCAGTTAGTATATATAAAACAATATATTTTTCTGAAGAAAAATATGAATTTACAGAAAACGGTGTTAGTTTTAGACTTGATACAGGAGAAAAAATAAAATTTTCTGATTTATTTACCGAAGATGCAAGCATAAAAAATATTATTTCACAATCAGCTTATGACAATTTCAGTTTTGAATATGGAATATACAATAATACTGATACACTAGAAGGAAATATGGATGATATTGATTATTCAAAAATGGAAAATGATGTATATAAAATAGTTTATAATTATAACAAAAATCCAGAAATTGATTTTTATTTTAGTTATAATTCTATAATAGCTATTATAAATAATAAAATGATTACAATAGAAATGAGTAAATTCTATGAGTATATAGATATTTATAATTTAGTATTTACAAAAGAAAGCTTGTATGAAAATGGAGATAAAGAAAAGATTAATTATGTTTTTGGAATGCCAGTTTTTGAAGGATATCAACATTTTGAGAAAATAGATAATAATACTTTTTTAGGAATTTATAATCCAAGTTTATCTTATATAGAAAATGATGAGATTTATGATGAGCAATATGAAGAAACAAGAAAAGTAATAGAAAAATATAAAGATAAGCTAATATCAGAAATAAAGACTAAAGAGAAGAATAATAAAAAAGCTCAAATATATAATATACATTATATTTATACTGATGAAAATAATAATTTAACAGCAAGTGGGGAGAAAATAGAAGTAGATTCAAAAGAATTTGATGAAAAGATAGATGAAGTTTATGCAAGAGCTTCAAGAGAAAAATCAGGAGAAGCTATAGTTTATTTTGGAGGTTTATATGATGAGTATGATGTTTACAATATCGAAATCTCCGAAAAAAATGAAGCATTGGAAATAAAACAAACAGATATGAGATCATTTTATGACATATAAAGCAGAAATTTTATAAATTAAATTTCTTGTTATTTAATGGAAAAAATCGTTAAAATGACAAACTGTTTACATAATGGGATTGACTTTTTTTGAAAATATTAGTATAATAATATTTGTAGTAGATTTTGTGAAAGGAGATAACTATGCTAGCTAAATTATGGAAAAAAGTATTACTTGCGGTATGTATTATTGCTTGTATATTTAATGTAATGACAAAACTAGTAAATCGAACATCATTAGAAACAAATTTAAAAAGTGTTGATGATGGAACCGTAGTATTCAATCTTTTTGAGAAAAAAGAAGAAAATACAGTAAATAGTTATATAACAGATAGCAAAAATAATAATGAAAATGCTACTGCTCCAGAACAAGATTCAAAAGAAATTATCAATAACGAACCAGAGCCTACACCAGTTGAAGAAAAACAAGAAGAAAAAAACGGTGGTTATAAATATACAGATTTTGTTATAGAGTTTTAGTAATTAATAAATATTGAAATGATTTTAATAAATATATAAAAGTACTTGCAAAGTAAAAACTATTGTGATATTATATAAAAGATTGTTTTAAAAATGTAAGAAAGAGGTGAATTACATGAAAAAGGAAATACAACCAAACTATACAGCTTCTAAAATAATATGTGCATGTGGAAATGTGATTGAAACAAATTCAACTAAACCAGAAATGAAAGTTGACGTTTGCTCTAAATGTCACCCATTTTGGACAGGAAGCTTAAAACAAAACACTACAGGTGGTAGAGCAGATAAATTTAAGAAAAAATATGGTATTGCTTAAAAAATACCTAAATATAAAATTTATTGCGCAATAAAAAACCAGTAATTGAATTTCAATTACTGGTTTTTTTATGGAAAATATTTGATATTTTTATAGAATAAAGATTTTTAATATTAGAATTCTCTTAACAAATTAAGCCAATTAGTAGATATATGTTCAAACATATTCAAAATATTCTTTTTAGAAATATCATTTTCAGCAACTAAATTAATAGATGAAATAAGTTCGTTATTATTATAATAATTAATATTCCCTAAAATCTCACCAGCAGATATAGGTGCTTCAATATTTTCATTTAAAATTAAATCCTGAGTTATTTCAGATGAATTAGATTTTTTTACTAAAAATCCACTATCATTTTCAAGAATAAGATTAATATTACTTGTTGTTCCTTTATTAACACTTACATTTTGAATTACTTCACCTTTAGTTGCTATTTTTTTATATGTATATGTATTAAATCCATAATCTAACAAAAGCTTTGCTTCTGAAAAACGAACTTTAGGAGTAGGTGCTCTTAAAACTACAGCAATTAATGATAAATCATTTTTTGTAGCACTAGCTGATAGGTTATATAAAGCTAGTGAAGTAGAACCTGTTTTTAAACCAGTTGCCCCTTCATAAGTACGAATAAGTTTATTTGTATTTACAAGTTCAGATTTTCCATCACGAAGACTATCTATCCATATAGTTGTATATTCTGTAATTTTAGGATGTTTTAGTAAAAGCTCTCTGGACATTAGAGAAATATCGTAACTAGAAGTTAAGTGACCATCTTCATCAATTCCATGACAGTTTTTAAAAGTAGTATCATTCATTCCTAATTCTTTTGCACGTTCATTCATTTTTTGAACAAATAATTCTTCACTACCTGCTAAATATTCTGCCATAGCATAAGTACAATCATTTGCACTAACAACACAAATTGCTTTTAACATTTCGTGAACAGATAAGCTTTCTTTTGGATCTAACCAAATTTGAGATCCTCCCATGCTAGAAGCTTTTTCACTACATGGTATTTGTGTTTCTAAAGTAATATCTCCACGATCTAGAGCTTCCATTATTAATAAAATGCTCATAATTTTAGTAACACTTGCAGGACGAAGTTTATCGTGTGAATTTTTTTCATAAAGAATTTTACCAGTAGTTTGTTCTATTAGTATTGCACTTTCTGATTCCAGTTCTAAAGAAACCGAATCTGCATTAACTTCACTAGTATTTCCGTTTTCAGACCAAACAGGAAGAGTAGTATAAATAGCCATTGAAGAAGTATTTAATAATATTATAGTTATTATAAAAACAGAAAAAATTTTGTTTTTCATAAAGTATTCCTCCAGATTTATTATTAACAAAGACTGAAAAATATAATAAAGTTATTTAACTGTATATACGCTTTGCTAATTAAATCTATGCTTAAATTTATAGAATATTACCTTAAGTAATAAAAGTAGTATATGCAAAAGAAAAAATACTAAATCATTCACCTATGCAACAACTTATAGCTGTAGATTATTTTATTTACTACATTTAAGAAAAAATCTGGTTAAGATTGCTGAAGACTTTATCTAATAGCTAATATAGGGCAAATTCCTATTAAATAAAAAAATGCTTGTATTATAAAAAAAAGTTGTATATAATGTTTAAGGATTTGGAAAAAATACTAATAATATATAATTTGTTAATAGGGGGAAGATATAAATGGAATCAAAGGTAAAAAAAATTGCAATTTTAACAAATGGTGGAGACGCACCAGGTCTTAATGCTGTAATAAGAGCAATAGTAAAAACAGGCAGAACTTATGGAGTTGAATGTTATGGTTTTATAGAAGGTTATAAAGGGTTATTAGAAAATAATTATGTAAAATTAGATTTACAAAGTAATGCATCAGGATTACTAATAAAAGGTGGAACAATAATAGGAACTTCTAATAGTACAAATGTATTTAATTATAAAGTAAAAAATGAAGATGGAACTGAAGAGTATAAAGATTTATCAGATGTTTGTGTTCAAAATATAAAAAATGCAGGTTTTGACTGTGTATTTGCTTTAGGTGGAGATGGAACTCAAAAATCTAGTAGAGATTTTTCTTTAAAAGGTGTAAATTTTATAGGAGTTCCTAAAACTATAGATAATGATGTTGCACAAACAGATATGACTTTTGGATATAATACAGCTGTTTCTGTTGCTGCAGAAGCTTTAGATAGATTACACACAACAGCAGAAGCTCATCATAGAATAATGGTATTAGAAGTTATGGGAAGATATGCAGGTTGGCTTGCATTAGAATCAGCTATAGCTGGAGGTGCTGATGTTGCTTTAATCCCTGAAATTCCTTATGATATTAATAAAGTTGTAGATAAAATAAATGAAAGAAGAGCTAGAGGAAAAGAATTTACAATAGTAGTAACTTCAGAAGGAGCAATGCCAAAAGATGGAACTATCACAGTAAAGAAGACTTTAAATGATGGAGCAGGTCTTGATAATATTAGACTAGGAGGAGTAGGAGAAAAACTAGCTGGAGAATTAGAAGAATTAACTGGAATGGTAGCTAGAAATACTACTTTAGGATATGTCCAAAGAGGTGGAACACCTTCTGCTTTTGATAGAGTTCTTTCTACAAAGTATGGAACTAAAGCAATGGAACTTGCAATGCAAGGTATATTTAATGTTTTGGTAACTTATAAAAAAGGTGAAATGGGATATGTTACTTTAGAAGAGGTAGTTGGAAATAATAAAGTAGTTGGAGCAGCTTCTGGAAATACAAAAGAAAGTAATATTAGAAAAATTAAAATGGATGATGATTTAATTAGAGTTGCAAGAGATTTAGGAATGTGCCTAGGCGACTAGTTATTTTGATAAATAAAAAGTGTAGTTACTTTTATAGTAAATACACTTTTTTTATATAATAGGAAATTGCTAGGCAATTCCTATTATATAAAGGCTTCACCAATATTTGTACACAAATTTATTGTGTAAATTTGGCACGTAGAACATTTCTTAGCTGTGTGAAATGAAATGAGCTACAGATAAGTTATACATAGGAAAGACGAGAACATCTGCATTTAGTTATGTCTTTCGCAATTTTCATAATGTCCTCTTTTGTTCTTTACTATGAAAGTGCTTTTAATTCCTTATGTAATTATTATAGTGTCGTTTTTTGTTTTAATATATAAAATATTGTAATTGATTTTAGAATACTAGAAATTGTTAAAAAGTCTTGATTTTTATTTTGATTGTGATATAATATAAAAGCTATTTTGAAGAATAGAAAGAAAATGGAGGAAGTAAAATGAGTGTAAAAGTAGAAAAGACAAAAAATAAAAACGAATTAAAATTAGAATTTACAATAGAAGCTAAAGTGTTTGATGAAGGAATAAAAAAGGTATTTAATAAAAATGCAAAATATTTTAATATTCCTGGATTTAGAAAAGGAAAAGCTCCAATGAATATTGTAGAAAAATACTATGGTGATGAAATTTTTTATGAAGATGCATTCAATGAAGTTGTTCCATCAGTATATGATGAAGCTGTTAAAACTGAAAAGTTAGAGGTTGTTAGTAAACCAAAAATAGATATAGTACAAATAGGAAAAGGAAAAGATTTAATTTTTACTGCAATAGTTGAAACAAAACCAGAAGTTAAACTAGGAAAATATAAAGGAATTTCTGTAGAAAAAATAGAATATAAAGTTACAGATAAAGATATTGAAGATGAATTAAATCGTATGGCAGAAAGAAATAGTAGAATGATAACTGTTTCAGATAGAGCAGCAAAAAAAGGAGACACAGCTGTTATAGATTTCTTAGGAACAGTTGATGGAGTACCTTTTGAAGGTGGTAAAGCAGAAAATCATGAATTAGAATTAGGAAGCAATACATTTATTCCAGGATTTGAAGATCAAGTTATAGGAATGAAAACAGAAGAAGTAAAAGATGTAAATGTTAAATTCCCAGAAGAATATTTTTCAAAAGAATTAGCAGGAAAAGATGCAGTGTTTAAAGTAACTGTTCATGAAATCAAGAAAAAAGAATTACCAAAAATAGATGACGAATTTGCTAAAGATGTTAGTGAATTTGATACTATTGCTGAATTAAAATCAGATATAAAATCTAAAAAAGAAAAACAAAATGAAGATAAATCTAAAGCTGAGTTGGAAGAAACAGCAGTAAAAGCGGTTGCAAAAGATTCAGAAGTTGAAATTCCAGAAGGAATGATTGAACTTGAAATTGATAATATGGAACAAGATATGGATAGAAGATTAGCATATCAAGGAATTAACTTAGAGCAATATTTACAAATGCTTGGAAAAACAAAAGCTGATTTTAGAAATGAAAGTGTTGAGCCAGCAAAAGAATCAATTAAGCTAAGATTAGTTTTAGAAGCTGTTTGCAAAGATGCTAAAATAGAGGCCGATGAAAAAGAGATCTCAGCTAAAGTTACAGAATTAGCTACAAGCTATGGAAAAAAAGAAGAAGAACTTAAAAATAATGAAGCATTATTAGAACATGTTAAAGAAAATGTAAAAACAGAAAAAGCTATAGCTTTAATAGTTGATAATGCAAAAATAAAAGTAGTTGAACCAAAAGTAGAAGAAAATAAAGAAAAGAAAACTTCTAGTAAAAAAACTACTAAAAATGAAAATGAAAAAGAAGAAAAGAAAACTGCTACAAAAAAATCTAGCAAAAAATAGATTTTAAATAATCAAATATTAAAAAAATAAATGTAAATACAAAAATATTTACATTTATTTTTTTATAGTTATAAAATCGCTCCAAAATTTTTATAATATTATAGTATTATTAACATTTTTAATATTATTCGAAAATGCTGTACAATCCATATAATATAAAGGTTATGTCAAAATTTGCACGCAGGGCTTACTACATAAAATTGGTGCAAGAACATTTCTTAGATATAGCAAATAAAATAAGTTATAGATAAGTTATTGTGGAGGAAAGATGAGGACATTTGCTTTTAGTTTGGCCTTTTGCAACCACTATAATGTCCTATTTTGTTTTGTCGAAATTTGGGAATTAATTTGTTATTTTTTTAGAACAAATGTATTGAAAAATATTTCCTTTTGGTATATATTAAATAAATAGTTATAAAAGTATAATTTTGTACTTAAAATAAAAAATGAAAAGGAGAAAACAAATGATAGATAATAGTTTAGTACCTTATGTTATTGAACAAACAAGTAGAGGAGAAAGATCTTACGATATTTTCTCAAGATTATTAAAAGATAGAATAATATTTTTAGCAGAAGATGTTAATCCAGCTTCTGCAAGTTTAGTTGTAGCTCAACTTTTATTTTTAGAGTCAGAAGATCCAGATAAAGAAATTAATCTTTATATAAATAGTCCAGGAGGATCAATTACTGATGGAATGGCTATTGTAGATACAATAAATTATATTAAATGTCCAGTATCAACAATATGTGTTGGTATGGCAGCAAGTATGGGAGCAGTATTACTTGCTTCAGGAGCTAAAGGAAAAAGATATGCAACTCCTAATGCTGAAATATTAATACATCAACCATTAATTGGTGGTGGAGGACTTTCAGGTCAAACTACTGAAATTAAAATTCATGCAGACCATATGGTAAGAACTAGAGAAAAATTGAATAAATTATTAAGTGATAGAACAGGTCAAAGCTTAGAAACAATCGAAAAAGATACTGAAAGAGATAATTACATGACAGCACAGCAAGCTTTAGAATATGGTTTAATTGATGGAATATTAGACAAAAGAAATTAAAAGATAGGAATAGGTTTCCTAAAAACCTAAATAATTTTAAAGGAGCTAACTTAAAGTGGCTAAAAATCAGGAAAGATTAGTAAAATGCTCTTTTTGTGGAAAACCACAAGAGGTTGTAAAAAAGATAATTGCTGGACCAGGTGTATATATATGTGATGAATGTATTGCACTTTGTCAAGATATAATAGATGAAGAAGCGTTTGAAATGGATGATAAAATCCAGTCAGAACAAGTTGATATGTTAACACCAGCAGAAATAAAGAAAATTTTAGATGACTATGTTATAGGTCAAGAAGAAGCAAAGAAAACTTTATCTGTGGCAGTTTATAATCATTATAAAAGAATAAATAATATGGAAGTGCTAGATGATATAGAAATACAAAAAAGTAATATATTATTATTAGGACCAACAGGATGCGGAAAAACTTTACTTGCTCAAACTTTAGCAAAAATACTTGATGTTCCTTTTGCAATAGCAGATGCAACTACTTTAACAGAAGCAGGATATGTTGGTGAAGATGTAGAAAATATTTTGCTAAAGTTAATACAAGCAGCAGACTACGATGTGGATAGGGCTCAAAAGGGAATAATATATATAGATGAAATTGATAAGATAACAAGAAAATCTGAAAATCCTTCAATAACTAGAGATGTTAGTGGAGAAGGAGTACAGCAGGCTTTATTAAAAATCGTTGAAGGAACTACTGCATCAGTTCCACCACAAGGAGGAAGAAAACATCCTCATCAAGAATTTATACAAATAGATACATCAAATATTTTATTTATTTGTGGTGGTGCTTTTGAGGGATTAGAAAACATTATAAAAGATAGAGTAGGAAAGAAATCTATAGGATTTGGTGCTCAAATTGAGAGTAAACAAGATATAAACAAAACAGAAATATTTAAGCAAATATTACCACAGGATTTATTAAAATTTGGATTGATTCCAGAATTTGTTGGTAGACTTCCTATTGTTGCAACTTTAGAAGGACTTACAAAAGAAGCTTTAATAGATATTGTAACAAAACCAAAAAATGCTCTTATAAAGCAATATAAAAAACTTGTAGAATTAGATGGTGTAGAACTTGAATTTAATAAAGATGCTTTAGAAGCAATAGTTGATAAAGCAATAGAAAGAAATACTGGAGCAAGAGGATTACGTTCAATAATAGAAGAAATTATGAGAGATGTAATGTATGATATACCATCAAATACTAAAATTGCTAAATGCATTATAACAAAAGAAACTGTACTTGAAAATAAAGCTCCAAATGTTATAATTGATGAAACAAAAAAAAGAGAAGTCCCAAAGCAAAAAAGAAAAACTAAAAATACAAAAAAAGAAGAAACAGCATAAAAATATAATAAAAGCCTTAATTGTATAAAAATCAATTAAGGCTTTTATTTAATAGAATTTAATAAACTCTATTAAATAATCTTTTATAATTTGGCGAAAAAAATTAAAGGAATTTAATTATATTCACTAGTTTTTAACAGAAAATACCAATAGTATTCACAATTTAAACATATAAGCATTGTATAATAAATAAATCATCTTAGATGGACTAGAAGGAGTGAAGAAGACAATGAAAACCTTTAAAATGAAGGATCGGAGGTCCAAGATGAGCTGGAAGATGAAAGTCTGGGTACTTAAAAGGAGACTCAGAAGATGGTTTATCAACTTAGAGAAGAAACGGGGGCTTGACACCCGTTGCTCTCTGTGTGAAGATAACATGTTTTGTGAGTTCTACTGCGGTGTGGATGACAAAAACTGGATTCATCCGACGCGTTGCAAAGATAACGAAAGCACGCGTTAACAGCTTTGAGAAGCGAGGAGTTTTTGCATATTCTAAAGCGAGGACTCCTCGCTTTTTTATTTAGAGGATAATTTAATAAAGTTTTTCTTTTTTCAAATTAAATATTGTTCACTTTTGTTCTTTGCTAGGAAACTACATCATATAAAGATTTTATATATTTTTTAATACTGATTTCATATCTAATGGCAAGTCTATTTCTAATATAATAGGTTTAGTAGTTATAGGATGGTTAAAAGAAAGTTTAAAAGCATGTAGCGATTGTCTTGAAATCAACTTACTAGAATGACCATATAAACTATCTCCTAAGATAGGATGATTAATATATTTTGAATGAACTCTTATTTGATGAGTTCTTCCAGTTTCTAGTTCGAATTTTACTAGACACAGTGAATTTTTAAAATTTTTTACAAGTTCAAAATGTGTAATTGCAGGATCTCCACTAAGATTAATTTCTCTTTCAATTATGGAACCGCTTTTTCTTGCGATTGGAGCATTTATAGTTCCAGAAATATTTCCTAAATTACCTACTAAGATGGCATAATAATATTTTTTTAATTTATTATTTTTCATTTGTCTTATCAAATTTTCTTGTATATATTCATTTTTTGCAAATATAACAAGACCAGAAGTATCTTTATCTAATCTATTTACTGGTCTAATTTTCTTTTTTAAATTTTTAGTATCATAATAAAATTTTACTCCATTAGATAAGCTATTTTCATAATGTGACATAGAAGGATGTACAGGGATTCCAGCAGGCTTATCTAATACTAATAAATATTCATCTTCAAATACAATTTTTAGATCCATTTTTTTGGAAACTATATTTGGGGCAGTTTCTTCAAAATCTATATAAACTTCAATAAAATCTCCAGCATTAACTAATTTGTTTACATATGTTGGAAACCCATTTAATAGTATTTTTTGATTTTTTTTCAATTTAGTAAGTAATCTATCAGAAATATTAAAATGATTTTTTAATATTTCTTTTATATTTTGGTATTTATTATTTAAAACTTTATATTCTAATATCATTTTATACCTTCTAAAATATTGATTTATTAGTATTTTAACATAGATTTTAGAAAAAATTAATATGTAATTTAAAATTAAATATAAATATTGAAATAAAACTTAAAAAAGTATATAATTTGAGAGAAAATTAAGAATTTTAGGAGGGAAATGTGATGGATATTGAAAAGGCAAAAGCTGAATTTACAAATTATGCTGAAAAATATAATCTAGATAGCTTATGGATAGAAAGAAAATATCATCATTCATATAGAGTTATGATGCAAAGTCAAAATATTGCTAAAAGTTTAGATTTAACAGGTGAAGGCGTTGAACTTGCAAAAATAATAGGATTATTGCACGATATTGCAAGATTTGAGCAATGGACAAAATATAAAACATTTTCTGACAGTCAAAGTATTGATCATGGAAATGCAGGTGTTGAAATTTTGGAAAAAGATAATTTTATAAGAAACTTTATAAATGAGGATACTTATGATGATATAATAAAAACGGCAATAAGAAATCATAATAAATACAAAATAGAAGATGGATTAAAAGGTGAAAAACTATTATATTCAAAAATAATAAGAGATGCAGATAAAATAGATATTTTTCAAGAGTCACTAGATTTTTTTTGGGAAACTGATGAAGAAAAAATGGAGGTTGGAACATCTATAATATCAGAAAATTATATAGATCAATTCGTAAGAAAAGCTCCAATATTAAGAACTCCAAAACAAACTTCATTAGATAGGCTAATTTCATTAGTAGCATTTATTTTTGACTTAAATTTTGATTATTCTAAAAAGTTTGTATATGAAAAAGACTTTATAAATAGAATGTTAGATAATTTTGAATTTAGTCAAGAAAAAGCAAAACAGCAAATTGAAATTGTTAGAGAAGTGGCAAATAATTTTTTGAAGGAAAGTTTATAAAATGTATTATACATATATTATTAGATGTTTTGATAATTCTTTATATACAGGAATTACTACAGATGTAAAAAGAAGAATGAAAGAGCATTTTACAAAAGATAAGAATTGTGCTAAATACACAGAAGTACATACTGCCAAGAAATTGGAAGCATTTTGGAAATCCGAAGATAGAAAACTTGCTTCTAAATTAGAATTTCACATAAAAACATTGAATAAAAATCAAAAAGAACAATTAATAGAAAATAATAATAATTTTGAAAAATTATTAGGGAAAAAGTTAGAATCAAAGTTTTATGAAAGATGTAGCATAAATGATACAATTTAGATACATATTATATATAAAATACTATATAATATATGGCTTCTAAATAAAACATTAATATGTTTTTAAGTTTAATTTAATGTTAATTTGATAATTATATAGGAGTTAAAATGGAACACATATATAAAAGAAAAGTAAATTATTATGAAACTGATGCAATGCAAATTGTACATCATTCAAATTATATAAGATTTTTAGAGGAAGCAAGAATTAGTTTTATGGATAAAATAGGACTGCCTTATAAAAAAATTGAAGAAGAGGGAATTTTAATACCAGTAATTGGTATAAATTGTACATATAAGAATCCAGCTAAATTTGATGATGTATTAGAAATAAAAGTAAAAATAAAAGAATATACAGGAGTAAAGCTAATTATGGAGTATGAAATTATTAAAAGTAATACTCAAGAAATTATTTTTATAGGAGAAACAAAGCATTGTTTTACAAATAATGAAATGAAACCGATTTCTTTGAAAAGATTAGAGCCTGATATGCATAAAATATTGGAAGAAGTAATGAATTGAGAATAAAATATGGAAGAAAAATTATTATCATTGTATAAAGAATCAATAGATGAACTAAAATCTATAGGAATTGATTTGAAAGATGAAAAAAATATAGGAAAAATTGATATTGCTTTTTCAAAAAGAAATAATAAAAGATATGGATGTTGCAGGCAAGAAAAACCAGATACTAAAACAGCGTATAAAGTAAAAAGAAAAATTTATTATAAAAGCTATGATATTCACCATATAGAGATTAGTAAGTGGGTAATGGAACTTACTAATGAAAAAATAAAAAATACTATTATACATGAATTAATACACTGCTTACCTGAGTGTAATAATCATGGAACTGAATTTAAAAAATATGCAAAAATTGTAAATGAAAAATTAGGCTATAATATAAGTAGATTAGGAGACAAAAGACAAGATTTTGTAGATAGCAATTTAGAATTTAAAGAGGAAAACTTATATAAATATAAAATCCAATGTATTGATTGCAACCAATTATATTATAGGAAAAAGCTATTGAAAAATTTTATTAGAAAATATAGATGTGGTAAGTGCAATGGAAAATTAATAATTATAGAACAAAAGAGGACATTATGATAATTACAAAAGACAAGACTAAATGTGAATG
The DNA here is from genome assembly GCA_947570695.1 of uncultured Clostridium sp. Classification (GTDB taxonomy): domain Bacteria; phylum Bacillota; class Clostridia; order TANB77; family CAG-508; genus Scatovivens. The sequence continues at coordinate 49,938 of CANOVB010000003.1, read as the reverse complement.
CCTTTGTTCTCCCGCGAAAAATTGCTATGCAATTTTTCTGTGGAATGTTGACAGAGGCTTTCTATTATAGGAATTGCAAAGCAAATTCCTATAATAGAACAAAAATAGAAATATTACAAATTTTGATAATTGTTGAATTAAAACGATTTAAAGTGTATAATAACTGTGTGAATGTAAAAAAATAGGAGGAAAGTATGAGCAAAATAGTACCAATTACTGTGCTTACAGGTTATCTAGGTGCAGGAAAAACAACTCTAATTAATTATATATTAAATAATCAAGAAGGATATAAAGTTGCGGTAATAGTAAATGATATAGGAGAAGTGAATATAGATGCAGAGTTAATACAGAAAGGAGGAATTGTTAATGAAAAAGATAGCAATTTAGTGCCTTTAAGCAATGGATGTATATGCTGTACTTTGAAAATGGATTTAATGAAACAAATTGCAGATATTATAAAAACAGGAAAATTTGATTATATTTTAATTGAAGCTAGTGGAGTATGTGAGCCACTTCCAATAGCACAAACAATAACAGTACTTTCAGAGCAAACAGAAAGCTATGGATTACCTAAAATTTGCAGATTAGATAATGTTGTAACAGTAGTAGATGCAGCAAGACTTGCTTATGAATTTGGTTCAGGAGAAAATTTAGTAAAAGAAAATATTGATGATGAAGATATAGAAAACCTTTTAATTCAACAAATAGAATTTTGCAATACTATAGTTTTAAATAAAGTAAGTTCTGTAACAGAAGAAGAATTAAATAAGGTAAGAGCTGTTATAAAAACACTTCAACCAGTTGCTAAAATTGTTGAAACAGATTATTCAAAAGTTAATGTTAAAGAAATAATAGACACAAATAGTTTCGATTTTGAAAAAGCTGCTACCTCAGCTGGATGGATACAAGAACTTGAAAGAGATGATAATGAAACTGAGGAGGAAGAAGAACATCATCATAAACATGAAGACGAAGAACATGAACATCATCACCATGAACATAATGAAGAAAAGCATGAACATCATCATGAGCATGAAGAAAAACATGGACATCACCACCATCATGATGAGGGAGAAGCAGAAGAATATGGAATAGGAACATTTGTATATGCAAGAAGAAAGCCATTTAATAGAAGTAAATTTGAAGAATATGTTAATTTTAAATGGAGAAAAAATATAATTAGATGTAAAGGTATAGTTTGGTTTTCTGATGAACAAGATATGTCTTATGTATTTGAGCAAGCTGGAAATCAAATGCAAATGGGAGAAGCAGGACTTTGGATAGCTTCTGCACCAGAAAATGAAAAAAATCAAATGCTAAAAGAGAATCCAGAATTATTAAAAGGCTGGGATGAACAAGTTGGAGATAGAATTATAAAACTTGTATTTATAGGTCAAAATCTAGAAAGAGAAGAATTAAAAAAAGAGTTAGACAGAATTTTAGATTAAACTAATAAAAATTAAATAAGTACAGAGGTAAAAAAGTTGAAAGAAAATTTTGAAGAAATTAATAATGGAAATTTTACTGATCAAAATACAGTAAATTTTGCAAATAATAATATTTTAAATAATACTATAGAAAAAGGTAATGATATATTTAAAACTCAAGTAATAGATATAAATACTATAAATCAGCCTATAGATACTAATTCTGCTACTCAAGAGACTACTAAATTTGAAGAAAGTCTTTTTAGTACTCAAGTAGTAGAAAATGTATTTTCTTCAGGTAATGGAAATGTAGATTATAGTATGGATGAAGTAGTAGATAATGCTGAGATTAGAGAAACTATTGAAAAAATTCAAAATAATAGCGATGCTACTATGAGACTTGATACAGATTTAATTATGCAAAAACTAGAAGAAGAAAATAAAAGTGAAGAAGTAAGTAAAAGTGAAAAACAAGAAGATAAAAAAGAGAAAGCAAAGCATGAGAAAAAGAAAAAATTAACCAAAAAGCAAAAAGTAAAAATAATTTTGGCTTCAATATTAGCTTTATTTACTTTATTAGGAGTTGTATTTGGAGTATATGTATACAAAGCAGATGGTAATATAGCTGAGGCAGTACTTAATGTGGCAACAGATGTTTTAGGAGAACAAGATCCAATATTTGTTTTAGTATTGGGGGTAAGTGAAGATATTTCAAGCAAACTTACAGATACAATAATTTTATGTGGATATAATCCGGATACACAAAAAGCGTTTATGCTCTCAATTCCTAGAGATACATTTATAGGAAAAAATGAAGAAACAGCTGGTGGATTTGATAAAATAAATGCATTGTATCAAAAAGATGTTATGAGAACAGTTGAAGCTGTAGAGAAACTTACAGGAGTTAATATAGATAATTATGTTGTTGTAAAAAATACAGCTTTACCAGCAATAGTTAATGCTATTGGAGAGGTAGAATTTGATGTTCCAATAGATATGGATTATGATGATCCAACACAAGATTTGCATATACATTTAAAAAAAGGTGTTCAAAAAATAGATGGAGATAAAGCAGAGCAGCTACTAAGATTTAGACATAATAATGATGGTTCTTCATATCCATTTGAATATGGAGATAATGATTATGGAAGAATGAGAACACAAAGGGCATTTATAACAGCAACAGCAAAACAATTAATAACTTTCCAAAACGTATCAAATTTAAAGAAAATAACATCAGCGGTGTTTGACAATTTAGAAACAAATATGAATTTAGGTAAAGTACTAGGATATGTTCCTCATGCATTAAAATATAATACAGAAAATTTGAGGGCAGAACAATTACCAGGGGCGTCAGCATGGCTTAATAATCTTTCTTTCTATAAAGCAAATTCAAGCCAGACTAAAAAATTGATGGATGAACTTATAGAAAGTCTAGAAATGGAACCAAAAGAGAACGAAAAATTTTATACTAGAACTATAGTAAAATCAAATTCGTCAACAACTACAAAAAAGGATGAAGATAAAGAAAATAAAGTTCAAGAAAATAGTTCACAAAACAGTAATGTACATGAACATGATTATAGTGTTATAGTGACAGAAACAGATCCAACTTGTGTTAAAGCTGGAAAAAGTGTTAGAAGATGTAGAACATGCGGTGATACTGTAGAGCATTCTATTCCTGCAACAGGAAATCATAATTTCGTAAATGGAGTATGTACAGTTTGCAAGCAATCAGAAAAAAATAATACAACAAATAATGGAGGAAATAGTAATAGCAATACTAATACTTCAACAGGTAAAGATCCAAAGCCAACTCCAACAAAGAAACCAGAACCAACAAAAGAGCCAGAACCAACTCCTAGTAAGACACCAGAACCAACAAAGAAGCCGGAGCCAACACAAGAACCAACTCCTACTCCAACACAAGTTCCTACTCCAACTCCAACACAAGAACCAACTCCACCTCCAGAAATAGGTGGAAATGAAGGTGATGGTGGATCAGGAGGGACAGAATCAGTACCAGCAACTTAAAAAATTTGAAATATAAGCATAAAATGAAATTTAAGTTATTTACTTAAATTTCATTTTTTATATAATAGAAAAGTTTTACTAAGTTTTGTATAAAAATTAAATATTGTTAATATTAAAATATTGACATACTAATACTGTAAAATCTGAAATTTAATATTATCAGCAATTTTATACTAAAAAATCTTTATTTTCTTTTACATTTTTTTCTAATGGTCTGCTTTATTTTTTAAAAATTTAATATTAATTTAATATTTAAATGATTAAATACAATTTACAGTATATATATTGACATTTAAATTTCTTAAAAATAAAATAAAATATAGGAATTTTTAAAACCTAAATAAATATACAAGGGGAGAAAAAATGTTTAAATTATTAAAGAAAATTACTGGTAAAGAATTACTTTATATTTTGATAAGTTTAATATTTATAATTGGTCAAGTATGGTTAGATTTAAAGTTACCTGATTATATGTCTAATATCACTAAACTAGTGCAAACACAAGGAAGTAAAATTTCGGATGTATTAATTCAGGGAGGATATATGCTTTCATGTGCTTTGGGAAGTTTAATATCAGCTTGTATTGTTGGATATTTTGCTGCTTATGTTGCATCATCTTTTTCAAGAAAGCTTAGAGGGGAACTATTTGAAAAAGTAGAAAACTTTAGTATGGAAGAAATGAATAAGTTTTCTATAAGTAGTTTAATAACAAGAACAACAAATGATGTTGAACAAGTTGAACTTTTAATTGCAATGGGAATGCAACTTATAGTAAAAGCTCCTATTACAGCAGTTTGGGCGGTAATGAAAATTTTAAATAAAAATTTTACATGGAGTGCAATTACAGGTGGAGCAATTTTAATTTTAATATTAACTATAGCTTTATTAATGAAATTAGTATTTCCAAACTTCAAAAAAGTGCAAAATTTAATAGATAATGTTAATAATGTTACAAGAGAAAATTTAACAGGTATTAGAGTAGTAAGAGCCTTTAATGCTGAAAGATATCAAGAAAATAAATTTGAAGTGCAAAATAAAGAACTTACAAGACTTCAAACATTTAATCAAAGTACAATGTCAATTATGTCTCCTATTATGTATATGATAATGAATGGATTAACTTTAGCTATATATTTTGCAGGAGCATTTATGATAAATAAAGCAGGAATATTTGATAGAATAAATATATTTAGTGATATGGTAGTATTTTCATCTTATGCGATGCAGGCAATAATGTCATTTTTAATGCTTGCCATGATATTTATGATGTACCCAAGAGCTGCAGTTTCAGCAAAAAGAATTTTAGAAGTTTTAGAGTCTAATATTTCTATTAATGATGGAAAAATTAGTGAAAATAAAAATAATTTAGTAGGAACAGTTGAATTTAAAAATGTATCTTTTAAGTATCCAGACTCACAAGAATATACTTTAAAAAATATTTCTTTTAGAGCTGATAAGGGAGAGACTATTGCGATAATAGGTTCTACAGGTGCTGGAAAATCAACATTAATAAATTTAATTCCAAGATTTTTTGATGTGACAGATGGCGAAATTTTAGTAGATGGTATTAATGTAAAAGAATACAATCAAGAGTTTTTGCACAACAAAATTGGGTATGTACCACAAAAAGCGGTTATGTTTAGTGATACAGTTATTAATAATGTTGATTATGGAGAAAATGGGAAAAAGGAAAAATCAGAAGAGCAAATAAAAAAAGCTATTGAGGTAGCTCAAGGAAAAGATTTTATAGAGAAAATGGATAATCAATATGAATCTCATATAGCAGCTGGTGGAAGTAATATAAGTGGAGGTCAAAAACAAAGGATAGCAATAGCTCGTGCAATAGCAAGAGAACCAGAAATTTATATATTTGATGATTCTTTTTCTGCTTTAGATTATAAAACAGATTTTAAATTAAGAAAAGAATTAAAAGAGTATACAAAAGAAGCAACAAGTATAATAGTTGCTCAAAGAATAGGAACAGTAATGCATGCAGATAAAATCATTGTTTTAGAAGATGGTAAGAGTGTTGGAATGGGAACACATAAAGAATTACTTAAAAATTGTTCAGTATACAAAGAAATTGCTTATTCTCAATTAAGCAGAGAGGAGCTAGAAAAAGATGCCTAATAAAGATGAAAAACATGTACAAAGAAATGTTGGACCACGTAGAATTCAAGAGAAGCCAAAGAATTTTAGAAAATCTATGAAAAAGCTGTTAAGTTATGATAAAAAATTAACTCCTTTTTATATAGTTGCGATTATTTTTGCTATAGCAAGCTCAATATGTTCAATTATAGGACCAAATAAATTATCTGATTTAACAGATGAAATTTCAAAAGCTCTAGTAAATTCAAGTATAAATATGGAAGCTATAAAAAGTATATCAATATTTTTGCTTAGTCTATATTTAATAAGTGCAATTTTAAGTTTTTTAGAAAGTTTTATAATGGCGAGAACAGCAAATAAACTTGCAAAAAAACTAAGAACACAAATATCTCACAAGATAAATAAATTACCACTTAGATATTTTGATTTGCATTCTTTTGGAGATATTTTATCAAGAGTTACAAATGATGTTGATACAATAGGAATGTCTGTTAGTAGAAATTTAGGAACATTTGTATCAGCTGTAGCATTACTTATAGCATCAGTTATAATGATGTTTTATACAAACTGGATTATGGCATTTACAGCTATTTTAACTTCTATAATTGGTTTTGCTTTTATGGGAATTATTTTAGGAAAATCTCAGAAATATTTTAATGCAAGACAAGTAAATTTAGGAAACTTAAATGGGCATATAGAAGAAATGTATTCAGGGTATAATGTTGTAAAAGTATATAATGGTAAAAAAAGATCAATCAATACATTTAAAGATTTAAATCAAAAGTTATTTGATTGTAGTATCAGAAGTGAGTTTTTATCAGGACTTATGCATCCAATAATGGGATTTATAGGTAATTTTAGTTATGTAGCAGTTTGTGTTATGGGAGCAGTACTTGTAGAAAAAGGAATAATAACTTTTGGTATAATAGTTGCTTTTATAATGTATACGAGATTATTTACATCGCCTCTTCAACAAATAGCTCAAGGTTTAACAAATTTGCAATCAGCAGCTGCTAGTAGTGAAAGAGTATTTGAATTTTTAGAAGAAAAAGAAATGCCAGATGAAAAAGATAAGGAAAAAGCTTTAGATAAAGATAAAGTAAAAGGAAATATAGAATTTGATCATGTAAAATTTGGATATGATGATGATAAAAAATTAGTTATAAAAGATTTTTCATGTAAAGCAAAAGCTGGACAGAAAATTGCAATAGTAGGACCAACAGGAGCAGGAAAAACTACTCTTGTGAATTTGCTCATGAAATTTTATGAAATAAACTCAGGAAACATTAGTATTGACGGCGTTTCATGTAAAGACTTAACTAGAGAAAATATTCATGAATTATTTGTTATGGTTTTGCAAGATACCTGGCTTTTTAATGGAACATTAAGAGATAATATTGTTTATAATAAAAAAGATGTAACAGATGAACAAGTTATGGAAGCTTGCAAAGTAGTAGGATTAGAACATTTTATTAAAAGCTTGCCAAATGGGTTAAATACATTACTTACAGATACAGATAGTATATCAGCAGGACAAAAGCAATTATTAACTATAGCAAGGGGAATGATTGAAAGTGCGCCATTTTTAATATTAGATGAAGCGACAAGTAATGTTGATACTAGAACAGAAGAATTAGTTCAAAAAGCTATGGATAAATTAACAGAAGGAAAAACATCATTTATTATTGCACATAGATTATCAACAATAAAAAATGCTGATTTAATTTTAGTTATGAATGAAGGAAATATAATAGAGCAAGGTAATCATGAAGAACTTTTAGCACAAAACGGATTTTATGCAGGACTTTATAATTCACAATTTGAAGAAATTGAAGAATAGAACAAAAGCACAAAGTAAAAAACTTATTTGTACAAGTTGCTAAAATGAGAAGAATGAAGTATTTCTATATTAAAAAATAACCTTACGATTTTGTAAGGTTATTTTTTTTAGAGTATGTTATAATATAACATGAATAAATATTGTTTGTAGTGAGATAAAGATACAAGATTTATATGAATTCAGAATGTATACTAAGAGGTTTTAAAATAAAATCAAACAGTCTTTTTAAGTTAAAAGATATAGAGGAGTGTGATTATGCAAAGAATTTTAATTGTTGAAGATGACGAAAAGTTAAGAAGTGAATTAGAAATATTTTTAAAAAATAATGGTTATTTTGTTTCTTCTTTAAATAAGTTTGATAATTGTATAGCAGATATATTGCAAAGCGATAGAGATTTAATCTTACTTGATATAAATTTACCATTTTCAGATGGAGAATATATATGTAAAGAAATAAGAAAAAAGTCAGAAGTACCAATAATTATGGTTACAAGTAGAGATAATGAAATGGATGAATTATTAAGTATAAATTATGGAGCGGATGATTATATAACAAAGCCATTTAATACTCATATATTACTTGCAAGAATATCATCAATATTAAAAAGAATTAATAAAGTAGATACTAATAAGATTATTTCAGAATATTTTACTCTTAATATATCAGAAAGCAAATTAGAAAAAGATGGAAGAGAAATAGAACTAACCAAAAATGAAAGAAAAATTTTACAATGCCTATTAAATAATAGAAATAAAATCGTATCAAGAGAAGAAATAATGGATTTTTTATGGAATACAGATGAATTTGTTGATGATAATACTTTAACAGTAAATATAACAAGAGTTAGAAATAAATTAGAGGAATTTGGATTAAAAGAGTTATTAGAGACAAAGAGAGGAGAAGGATATATACTAAAATGAATTTGAAAAAATTTTTAAAAGATAAAGCTGTTGGTATATTGTTAATTATTTTTATTTTGTCAACTATTGAAATTTTTTTAATGATATATAATTTGAGAACATTTATAAAAATATATATAGCAGCTGGAACTTTTTTTACATATTTCTTAGGTATAATTATTGAATTTTTTATTAAAAAAAGTTATTATGATGAATTAAAAACTAAACTTAAAAGTCTTGATAAAAAATATTTAATAACTGAAATTATGAATGTACCATCATTTACTGAAGGAGAAATTTTAAAAGAAATATTAGATGAAACTGCTAAAACAATGAGAGAAAATGTCAATTATTATAAATTTTTACAGGAAGAATATAAGGACTATATAGAACTTTGGATACATGAAGTAAAAATTCCAATAGCAACAAGCAAGCTAATGATTGAAAATAACAAAAATGATGTTGCAAAAAGTATAGGAGAAGAATTAGATAAAATTGAAGATTATACAGAAGAGGCTTTATTTTATGCAAGGAGCAATACAGTAGAAAAAGATTATATAATAAGAAAAACAGAATTAAAAGAAGTAGTAAATAATGTAATAAAGAAAAATAAAAATCAATTAATTTCTATGAAAATAAAAGTAGAAATTGAGAATATAAATAACCTTGTTTATATAGATAGTAAATGGATTACATTTATTTTAAACCAAATAATTGTAAATAGTATTAAATATTCAAAAGAAGAAAATAGAGAAATAAAGATTTATAGTAAAGAAGCAAAAGATAAAGTAATTTTGTACATAAAAGATAATGGAATAGGTATAAGAGCAGGAGAAGTTTCAAAAGTATTTGAAAAAAGTTTTACAGGAAGTAATGGAAGAATAGATGGAAAAAAATCAACTGGAATAGGGTTATATTTATCTAAAAAATTATGTGATAAGTTAGGTGTTGGAATAGAATTAAATTCGAAGGAAAATGAAGGAACAGAAGTAAAATTAATATTCCCTAAGGGAAGCTATACCGATTTTTAAAATATCATAATAAGCTTCAATTTTATTATTGATAATTAATTTGTATTATGCTATTATAATTAATAGAAATTAGAAATAAAAGGAGGAAAGTAAAGGTGAGACGTAGCTTAAGATTTGATATTTGGTTATGTTTATTATTGAGCGTTTTAATTAGCATGATTCCTGCAAAAATAATAGAAAAAAATGTGCCACAAAAATATGAAGAATATTCAAAAGAGCATGAGGTGGCATCTGGAGATATTGGTGGAGTAGCAGATGAAAATGTTTTTAGAGCTCAAAATGTTGATGATTTATTATCACATGAAAATTTTACAATAGTTTCTCCAGGAATCGAATATAGAAATTTAGGAGCAGGATATTATGGAAGTTCATATTTGTATGCAGTAAAACTTCCTTCTGGCGAATTAGTAGCAGCTAAAATTAATATGGAATCTGTACAAAAATCAGGTGATAGTGCATTTTCAGGTGATTCAACTTTGCCTGTTGGAAAAATTGTTTATGAAGATTTAACAAGTAATGAAAGCTTTATATCTCAGATTGAATATAAAGAAAAATTAAGTCGAAAAGATTTTTACATAGATATGATGGGAAATGGCGGAAAAGTATCACAAGAAAGCTATGCTGAAGATTCGACAATAATTGCTCAAATAGTAACAGTTATAATAGCTTTTCCAATACTACATTCTATAGGTGCTAGATTAGGAATATTTCCATATTTTTGGGCTCCGAAGAAAAAAGAAAAGTCTGAATGGGAATAAAAATTTAAATAATAAAAGGAGAAAAAATAATGGAACAACAAAAAGTAAAAAAAGTTAATTTAATATATTTATTATCATATATTTTTGCACCAATATTAATTTGTGTTTTATGCTATGTAATTTCTATGAATCATTTCCCAAAAGGGAATATGGCTGTGATTTTAATTATGGTACCAAGCTTTTTAGCATTCATTTGGTGGGTATTTGCAGGAAAAATAATATATGGAAAAGCAAAAAAGAAATTAGAAAAACAATTAGAAGATAATGGTTTTATACGCAATAATACATTTTATGGGGATGGATTTACAGTAGTTGTTGATACAGAAAATGGAAAAATTGCTTTAGTTTCTTTTTGGAATCCTTTTGAAAATTATATATTACCAGCTAGTCGAATTACGAAAACTTGGGTAGATGATGGAAAATCTGGTTTTGGAATTTTTGAAGGAAGTGGTAGAGTAAGTTTCTTATTTTCTATAGATAATACAAAAGTTAGAGTAAATACTTTTACATCAAATACACGTTGGCGTATGGATAGCGAGCAAATTCTTACAGGTATTTCTAAAGCAGATAAAATGGTTGAAGTTTTAGAAGAAGCACGCAAGAAGGTGAATTAATGAGTGTTTTTAGAAAACTTTTAGCTATTTTTCATGATGATTGGTGCAGAGAATGTCAAAATCAGATGGAAGAAAAAAGTAAAAAATTATATATGCTGCCTATGACTGTTGGACATTATGTTTCGCATAATGATCCAGAATATTATAGAAAAAATTTAATACCAGTAAATCGTAAGTCAGATATTAGAGTAGGAAATTATGCTTGCGGAATTAAAGTATATAGATGTCCTGAATGCTTACATGAACTAGTAAAATTATCTATATTTTTACCAGTACGTGATCAGGAAAAATATGAGGAAGTAATATATTTTGAAAATAATGAGTTAGATGGAATTTAGGAATTTTGCCTAAATTCTATTTTTTTATATAAAAGAAAATTGTTCAGCAATTCCTATTATATAAAGCTTTCAGCAATTTGTACAGAAAATTAATAATAAAGTGATATATGCTTTCTATTAGATAAAGATTTAGACAATTTTTTAAAAAAACTATTGACTTTTATTTTATAACTGTATATACTGTATATACACAATGCAAAAAGTAAATTTTTATAAAGTCGACAAATAAAGATTTGCTTTTAAATTAATGAAAGGAGCTACATAGTATGCTAAATATAATAATAAGTAATTCAAGTAATAAGCCAATATATGAGCAAATAAAGGAACAAATTAAAAATAAAATTGTTTCAAATGAACTAAAAGTAGGAGAACAGTTACCATCAATAAGAAATTTAGCAAAAGATTTGAGAATAAGTGTTATAACAACAAAAAATGCTTATGAAGAACTTGAAAAAGAAGGCTATGTAGAAACAATTCCAGGAAAAGGCGTATATGTTGCCAATAAAAATATTGAACTTATTAGAGAAGAACAATTACAAAAAATTGAAGATTTAATGGATACTGCAGTATCTATTGCCAAGATTAGTAGTATTTCTAAAAAAGAAGTACAAAACATATTAGACATTTTGTATGAAGACGATTAATTAAAATAGAAAGGATAAAAAAATGGATAACATATTAGAAATTAAAAATTTAAATAAAAAATACGACAATTTTAGCCTTAAAAATATTAATATAGAATTACCAAAAGGAATGATAATGGGCTTAATTGGTGAGAATGGTGCTGGGAAAAGCACAACTATAAAAGCAATATTAAATACAATAAAAAGAGATTCTGGAGAAATAAAAATATTTGGAAAAGATAATAAAAAATCTGAAAAAGAGATTAAAGAAGATATTGGAGTTGTTTTTGATGATAGTTTTTTGTCTGAGTATTTATCTCCACTAGATATAAATAAAATTATGAAAAATGTATATAAAAATTGGGATCAAGACTTGTTCTTCAAATATATAGAAGATTTTAAATTACCAAAAAATAAAGCTTCCAAAGATTATTCAAGTGGTATGAAAATGAAATTAAAAATAGCAACTTGTCTTTCACATCATCCAAAATTATTAATATTAGATGAACCAACTTCAGGATTAGACCCTGTTGCAAGAGCAGAAATTTTGGATATTTTTCAAGATTTTATTCAAGATGAGAATAAAGGAATTTTTGTATCAAGTCATATAACATCAGATTTAGAGCACATTGCAGATTACATAACTTTTATTAGTAATGGTGAAATAATATTTACTAAAACAAGAGATGAACTATTAGAAAATTGCGGAATTGTGAAGTGTTCAGAGGATGAATTTAAAAACATAAAAAGTGAGGACTATATAAAATATAAGAGGAACAAATATGAATATGATGTTTTGGTAGAAAATAAATATGAATTTAAGAAAAAATATGAAATTAATATTATAGATAAACCAAGCATTGATGATATTATGGTTATTTATATAAAGGGGGAAAAATAGATGAAAGGATTAATAATAAAAGATTTATTACAATTAAAAAGCTATGCAAAAACTATAATTATATTTTCAATAATTTTTATTTTAACTTCATTAAATTCTGAGGATGCAAATGCAATGGAAATGCTTATACTTATGATGACTTTAGGGTTTGGAATGCTTGGAATAGCAAGTTTTAGCTATGATGAATTAGCTAAAGCAAATAAATATATAATAACTTTTCCTATTACTAAAAAAGAAATTGTTTTATCAAAATATATATTAGAATTTATGTTACTTTTAATAGGTGCTATATTAGGAATATGTTTATCATTTACAATTTCTATAATCCTTAATAAAGAACAAATAGAATTTATGGAAATGATTTCAGTTGCTAGTGGTGGAATATTAGGAGTAGCTTTAGTAGAATCAATACAAACACCATGTGTTTACAAATTAGGTGCTGAAAAAGGAAGAATATATATGTTTATAATAACAATGGTAACTGCTTTTTTAGCAGGAGGAATTATAATGTTTGGCGAGAAAATTGCACTTAATTATTCTATAAACTTAGGTGTTTTACAAAATATAATGGAAAACTATTTTCCTATTATAATGATTTTTATAACATTTATTGTATATTATATATCATATAAAATATCTTATAAAATTTATAATAATAAAGAATTTTAAATATAAAATGCAAATTTGGGAAAAGACTTTATATTATAAGAATTGCGGAGAAATTTTCTATAATATAAAATTTATTTAAGTAGGAAAGTAATAAAGTTTTGGAGGCATTGCCATTTTTGTTTATAAAATATTAAAATTGCTGGGGAAGAGATAATTTATGAAGAAAATATTAATAGTAGAAGATGATAATGATATTCATAATTTAATAAAAGAAAATTTAATGAAAACAATATAATTCTAGAAATTAATATGCCAAGTGAAAAAGTTTATAAATTTTTAGACAAAAACACTATTACAAGAGTGTTTGAGAATATTTTATCAAATGCTATAAAGTATAGTAATGGAGACTTTAATATAACACTAAAAAAGAATGGAAATATTATTTTTTCAAATACAGCAAATTCACTTGATGCAACTACAACAAATAAGATTTTTGACAGATATTATACAGTAGAAAATGCAAAAAAATCAACGGGAATAGGTCTTGCTATAGCGAAGCAATTAGTTGAATTAAATGGAGGAAGTATTTATGGAAAATACGAAAAAGGCAAACTAATTATCGAAGTAAAATTATCTGAAGTTTAAAAGTCCTAATGTCTAATCTTACAAAATTGTCACTATTTTGTAAGACTAATCAATATGAACTATTGTAAAAGAAAGTTATAATTATATTAGTTTATATTTAGGAGGAAGAGTAGTGGAGCAATTAAAAGAAAAAATACCAATGATATTTACTGTAATACTTGCAGTATTGATTTGTTTAGGAGCAGTATATTTTTTCGAATATTATAATGCAATTTATTATACAAAAATAGATAATAGCAGGATTGAGAAAATATCTGTAACAGATGATATGAGATATGAGTATACATTAGATTGTTATAATGAAAAAGGAAAAAAGAAAGAATTCAAATTTAAAACCAGTAGAGAACTTAGAGAAGATGCATATTTAATGCTTGAAACCAATTTTTTCGGAGTTCATGCTTGGAAAGAAGTGCAATTTAATGAATTACCAGATAAGGTAAAAAATATATATTCAAATAATTAAATTCATAGTTTAAAGAAAGAATATTAAAGTATTCTTTCTTTTCTATTATATAAAAAGTTTGATAAAGTTTACACACAAATTTACTGAAAGATTTTTAGATTTATTAAATAACTTTAGAGTGCTTATTAAGAAATGTCAAACTACTTTCCTAATAAGTAAAAAAATATGATATAATACAAATTAAAATAAAATATTATTTATATTTTTATTTAATAGAAATATGTTCTGCGTTTTCTATTAAATAAAGTTTTTGCAGACTTTGTGCAAAATGAAATTTATAAAAGGGGATATTATTATGGGAATGGCAATTAGAAAGGCAATTATTGTAGGAATTGGATTAATACTTCAGTTAATGCTTTCTTTAAGTGGTTATATCATTTTAGAAGAGATTTTTGGAGCTGTAAGCATTTTTTATACTATTTTAGGATTTATACTTATATTAGGATTAATAAGAAATAGTAAAAACTATTCATACACTTTACCTTGGATTTTGATTTTATTTTCATATCCGCTAGTTGGAAGTATTCTTTATATTATAATTGGTAGAAATAAGAATAATAGTAAAGTATTAAAAAATATTACTAAAAGCGAAAAAGAAAATAAAAAATATTTGGTGCAAGATTTGAAAATAAAAGAAGAATTCAAAAATAATGGTAAATTAAGATATATTAGCGACTATACTGGATACCCTGTAACAAAAAATAATGATATTGATTATTATTCATTAGGAGAAGACGCTTTTAAAGTTATGCTTGAAGAATTGAAAAAAGCAGAGAAATTTATATTTTTTGAGTATTTTATAGTAAATCATGGAATAATGTGGAATTCTATTTTAGAAATATTAGAAGAAAAAGCTAAACAAGGATTAGATGTAAGAGTTATGTATGATGATGTAGGTTGTATTTCTACTTTAGAAAGTTCTTATCCTAAAACTTTAGAAAAGAAAGGTATAAAATGTATAGTATTTAATAAATTACATCCAGTATCAGGAGTAATTATGAATAATCGTGATCATAGAAAAATATTAGTTATAGATGGGAAAGTAGCTTTTTCAGGAGGAATAAATATAGCAGATGAGTACATAAACAAAAACAGTAAATATGGACATTGGAAAGATAATGCTATAAGGGTATCTGGAGATGCAGTATGGAGTTATACTGTCATGTTTTTAACGATGTGGAATTCTTTTAATGAGGAAGACGAAGATTTTACAAAATTTAAATATGATTTTAAAGACAAAAAAGTAGAAAATGGTTATGCAGCGCCTTATGGAGAAACACCACTAGACGTTGAAATAACAGGAGAAGATGTATATTTGAATATTATAAATCAAGCAGATAAATATGTTTATATATTTACACCATATTTAATAATTGATACAGACATGATAAATTCGCTTTGCTTAGCTGCAAAAAGAGGTGTTGATGTAAAAATAGTAATACCCGGAATACCAGATAAAAAGGTTGTTTATACTTTATCAGAATCTTATATGGAATTACTTGTAAATTCGGGAGTAAAAGTATATAAATATGTACCAGGATTTGTTCATTCTAAAGTATTTGTATCAGATGATTATATTGCAACTGTTGGTACAATAAATTTAGATTATAGAAGTTTATATTTGCATTTTGAATGTGGTATATATTTAGAAAATGTTAAATGTATAGCTGATATAAAAAAGGATTTAGAAGATACTATCTCAAAAAGCCATGAAGTTAGCGAAAAAGAAGCTGTGCCTAATTTATTTAAAGGCATATGGCAAGCTACTTTAAGATTAATAGCCCCACTAATGTAAAATCATAAATAAAAAATCCTAATAAATTTTTAATAAAAAAATTATTGATAGATGAATTGTTTTTTGATATGATTTGCTAAATAAATATGATAGGAGAAGAAAATGATTTTAGTTGAAAATGTAACAAAGAAATTTGTTAGAAACAAAAACAAAAAAGAAAAAGAAGAATTTTTTGCTGATAAGAATATTTCATTTCAAGCTAGTAATGGAGAGATTGTAGGAATATTAGGACCAAATGGAGCAGGTAAAACAACATTATTAAGAATGATAGCGGGTATATTAGAACCTACAGAAGGAAAAATTAAATTTGATAAAATGGATTATAAAAATAATGAAATAGAAATAAAACAAAAATTAGCATATTTATCAGGCAACACTAAAATATATGATACATTAACTACTTATGAATTATTAAAAATGTGTGCTGAAATATATGGAATTTCTAAAAACAAAATTGAAAGTAGAATAAAGGAAGTTTCTGAAATGTTGAAATTAGAACAATTTTTATATAATAAAATAGCAAACTTGTCAACAGGTCAAACTCAAAAAGTAAATTTAGCAAGATGTTTAATACATAATCCACAATATTATATTTTAGATGAAGCAACATCAGGATTAGATATTATATCTAGTCAAATCATATTAAATTTTATAAAAGATGAAAAAGAAAAAGGAAAAACAATTTTATATTCAACACATTATATGGAAGAGGCTGAAAATATTTGTGATAAAGTTATTATGATAAATAAAGGAGAAATTATTAAAATAGGATCACCAGAAAAAGTAAAACAAGATACTGACACAAATAACTTAAGAGATGCGTTTTTTGCTATGGTAGGAGGTGTTTCAAATGAATAATAATTTAATAAATATATTAAAAAAAGAGCTAAGAGAATTATTTAGAGACAAGAAATCATTAGCAATGATGCTAGTAATACCAATATTTATACCACTTATAGTTATAGGAATGTCAGCTTTATTTGAAGCTCAAATGAATAAAAGCATTGATGAATATAATAAAATCGGATTTGCTTATGAAATGGATGCAGTAGAAGAAAACATTGCAAAAGAAATGAATATTGAAGTAATAAAAGGAAAGAAAGAAGAATTAAAACAAAAGTTGGATGAAAAGGAAATTTATTTATATGTAACAAAAGAAGATAATAAATATATCATAAATAGTAATTCTTCAGAAGCAAGTACTTATGCAATAAATTTGATAGAAATGTATTATAATACATATAAAGAATATTTACAAAGAAATTATTTACAAGAAAATAATTTTGATTCTGAAAAAATATTAAATATTATAACAGTAGAAAAAAACATAGAAGAAAAAGAAAATTTTGCTGCTAATTATATAAAAAATTATGCTTTTTTATTTATAGTAATGGCAATAACAGTATCCGCTACTTATCCAGCAACTGATACAACAGCGGGAGAAAGAGAAAGAGGAACTTTAGAAACTTTGTTAACTTTTCCAATAAAAAGTAAAGATATTATTATAGGAAAATTTTTAGGTGTAACAATTTCATCTATTATTACAGGAATAGTGAGCTTAATTTTAGCAATTATATCTTTAGCAGTTGCTCAAAATATGTTTTCTATATATGAGGGCTTAGATATCATGTTTTCTTTAAGTAGCATAGTGTTTGCTATAGTAGTAATAATTGCAATTTCATTCTTTATAAGTGGACTATGTATTTCTATAGCAAGTACTTCAAAAACGTTTAAAGAAGCACAAAGTGCTTTAACACCACTAACTTTTATATCATTTTTCCCAGGAATGATTGCGTTTATGTTAAATGTTACTGGAACTCCATTATTATCTATAATACCATTTTTAAATTTTACAGTAATATTTACAGATATAAATAATGGTTCAATAGATGTTTTAAACATAATTTTAATGATAATATCTACAATTATTTATATAAGCATTATTTTTGCATATATCATAAAACAATATAAATCAGAAAAAGTTTTATTTGCAAAATAACAGTTTAAAATTATATTTTATTTTTAGAAATCTTAATAATTTATTAAAATAAAGAGGAAACTATTGATAGGTACCTCTTTATTTGTTAGGATTAAATTAATAAAATACAAACGAGAGAAGAAAAAGGAGAATAAAAATTGGAAAAAAGTAAAAGTAAACTAACTAAAATATTATTATTAATTTATGTAATAATATTAACATGGATTATAGTATTTAAAATGCAGTTTAATATAAATAGACTTCCATATATTCGCTCAATAAATCTTATTCCATTTGCAGAATCTGTAATTATTAATGGAAAAGTATATATAGGAGAAATAATAGATAATTTAATAGTATTTATTCCTGTAGGAATTTATATTGAAATGCTAGGCAAAGAAGTAAATTTTTTTAAAAAGGTTATGCCAATATTGTTACTAACTCTAATTTTTGAAAGTTTACAATATATTTTTCATATAGGAGCAACAGATATAACAGATATCATTATGAATACTTTAGGTGGAATAGTTGGAATTTTAATAATAAATATTTTATATAAAATATTTAAAAATGATGAAAAGGTAAATAAAATATTAAATATATTAGCAACAATTTGTACAGTAGGAATTTTATGTCTTATAACAATTTTAATAGTTGCAAATCTGTAATTAGTACTTAATATAGAGATAATTAGTTTATTATTTAAGTGGAAAATGGAGTTAAAAAGTATGAGTGAAAAAGAAAAAATGTTAAATGGCGAGTTATATGATGCAAATTATAATGAGGATTTAATGAAAGAAAGAATTATTGCAAAAGATAAATGTTTTGAGCATAATAATTTAAAACCATCACTTATAGAAGAAAGACAAAAGATAATAAAAGAGCTGTTTGGAAGTATAAAAGGAAATTTTTTGATTGAACAGCCTTTTGTTTGTGATTATGGATATAATATAAAAATTGGAGAAAGATTTTATGCAAATCATAATTTGATAATATTAGATGCAAATAAAGTTGAATTTGGAGATAATGTTTTTATTGGTCCTAATTGCGGATTTTATACTTCTGGACATCCACTAGATAGTGAAAGAAGAAATAAAGGATTAGAATTTGCTAAACCTATAAAAGTTGGAAGTAATGTGTGGTTTGGCGGAAATGTTATTGTTCTTCCTGGAGTAAAAATAGGAGATAATGTCGTAATCGGAGCTGGAAGTGTGGTAACAAAAGATATTCCTTCAAATACTATTGCAGTAGGTAGCCCATGTAAAGTTATAAGAGAAATATAAGCAAAGTTGATAACCTTACGCAAATGTAATACTAATGTAAGTAAAATCGATTTTATATATTCTAACTTTAAATTATAATAAAGTTAGAAAAATATATAAGGGTAAGGGAATTTAAATGAAAGTAATAAAAAAGGTAATTATTTTAGTAGTTTTAATTATACTCAGCATAGGATTATTAATAATAGGCAATGGATATGATATGTATAAAAATGCCTTAGAAGAAATGCCATTAGATCAAAAAATAGCAAATATTAAGGAAAAAGAAAATTATATAGAATTAGAGAATGTGCCTAAAATGTATATAGATGCTGTTATATGTGTAGAAGATCATAGATTTTATAAACATAATGGAATTGATATAATTGCAATAGGAAGAGCTTTTGTAAATGATGTAAAAGCTTTAAGATTAGTAGAAGGTGGAAGTACTATTACACAACAGCTATCTAAAAACATTTATTTTACACAAGATAAAAATTTTACAAGAAAAATTGCTGAAGTATTTATGGCTTTTAAAATAGAGAAAAATTATGAAAAAAAAGAAATCTTAGAATTATACATAAATACACTTTATTTTGGTGATGGATATAATAATTTAGAAGAAGCTTGTGAAGGTTATTTTAATAAGAGCTTAGATAAAATATCAGATGGAGAAGCTATTTTACTGGCTGGAATTCCTAATGCTCCATCAGTATATGTACCAACTAAAAATCCAGAACTTGCACAAAAAAGACAAACTCAAATAATATATAAAATGATAAAATATAAATACATAACTAAAGACAAAGCAGAAGAACTCTTAACAGAAGCTTGTAATTAAATAAAAGAACAAGTGATTTTCAAAAATTACTTGTTTTTTTATTTTATGGAAATATATACTATTAAATAAATTAAAATAATGTGGCTTGAAAATCATTGAAAAATATTGACAAAATAAAAATGAAATAGTATTATTGTATTATGCAAGTAATACAATAATAGAAAGGAATAAAAATTGTGGATTATATTTTTGATAATGAAAGACCAATTTACTTACAACTAGTTGAAAAACTAAGAATTGAGATTGTTTCTGAAAAATTAAAACAAGGAGAAAGATTGCCTTCAGTAAGAGAGCTAGCACTTATTGCAAGAGTTAATCCTAATACAATGCAAAAAGCTTTAGTAGAATTAGAAAATCAAGGATTAGTATATACAGAAAGAACAAATGGAAAATTTGTAACTAATAATAAAGAATTGATTGATAAAATAAAAAAAGAATTAGCAGAAGAAAAAATAATCAATTTTTTAAATGATATGAAAAATATAGGCATAACTCAAGATGACGCAGTAAAATACTTGCAAGAGTTAGGAGGAAGAAAGTAATGGAATTATTAGAATGCAAACAGATTTGTAAAGAATTTGACAATAAAAAAATCCTAAAAAATATTAATTTAAAAATTCCAAGAGGTAAAATAATAGGACTTTTAGGAAAAAATGGAACAGGAAAAAGTACATTTATAAAGTTAATTAATGATTTATTAACACCTTCAAGTGGAGAAATATTAATTAATGGAGAAAAACCAGGTGTAAAATCAAAAGAAATTATTGCTTATTTACCAGAGAGAACCTATTTAGATAAAGAAATGACAATTAAAGAAGCGATAAAATATTTTGAAGAGTTTTATAAAAATTTTAATTCTAAAAAAGCACTAAAATTGCTAGTAGATTTAAGTTTAGATATAAATACAAAAATTTCGAAAATGTCAAAGGGAATGCAAGAGAAGTTACAGCTGATTCTTGTTATGAGTAGAGAAGCAGAATTATATATACTAGATGAACCTTTGGGAGGAGTAGACCCAGCTACTAGAGATTATATATTAGATACAATACTTTCTAATTTTGTTGATGGCTCAAGTGTCATAATTTCAACACATTTAATATCAGATATTGAAAGAATATTAGATGAAGTAATTTTTATGGATAAAGGTGAAATTATTTTAATGTCATCTGCGGATGAATTAAGAAATAAAGAGAATTCATCAATAGATGAAGTTTTTAGGAGGTATTTTAAATGTTAGTAAAATTATTAAAATATGATTTAAAATGGGTATATAAAGTTGTTATAGTATTTTATATATTAGCTATAGTTTTTTCAATAATAGGTAGAGCCTTAAGTTTTATACAAAACTCAGTTGTTTTTTCTGTAATAACACAAATTACATTTGGATTTGCAATAGCAATGATGGCAAATTGTTTAATTAATTCATTTATGAGGTTATGGGTAAGATTTATTAAAAATTTATATAAAGATGAGTCTTATTTGACACATACATTACCAGTAGAAAAAAGTACAATATTTATATCCAAAATAATTGCTTCATTTATAACTGTTTTTACAACAGCAGTTATTGTAATAGCTTGTTTATTTATATGTTATTATTCAAAAGAAAATTTACAAGCATTAAAAAGCATATTAGAGATTACAGCTTCAACATATGATATAACTGTTATAAGTCTGCTATTATTAGTCACTTTAGTATTCTTTTTAGAGGTTATGTTTGTTGTTTTGATTGGATATGTTGCAATAATACTAGGATATAGATCTAATAAAAATAAAATGGTAAGAACTCTTATAATTGGTTTTACGCTATATATGATAACTCAAGTTTTAACATTAGCTTTAATTTATATTTTTGGATTATTTAACTCGAATGTTATGAATTTAATTAATACAAAAGACATAGTAAATATAGAGGCAATAAAACTTATTATGTTAGTTGGAATTGGGATATATGCTGTTTATATTTTGTTTTATTATTGGTTAGGAAAAAAAGCTTTTGAAAAAGGTGTAAACATTGAATAAATATATATAAACATTTGAAATTTATTATATTTAATGTTATTATATAGAAAATTCTATATTAAAATGAAAGGATAGCGCCTTATGAAAAATAAAAATATAACATGGAAAATAACACAAGGAATGTATGTTTTAACAACACAAAATGGAGGATGTGTTGTAGATGCAGTATCACAAGTAAGTGGAGGAGATAATCCTTTAATTGCTGTAGCAGTTATGAAGAAAAACTATACAAATGAACTACTTAAAAATAATACGAAATTTGCTATATCTGTACTTAGTAATGATGTAAATCCAGAAATTATAAAAACTTTTGGGTTTAATTCTTCAAGAGATATAAATAAATTTGAAAATATAGAAACCGAAAAAATAGAAGAATTAAATATTATTAAAGATTCTATTGGATATATGGTATGTGAAATAGTTGATAGTATAGACAATGATACTCATACATTATTTATAGGAAAAATGGTTGAAGCAGATATTTTTGAGGAAAAAGAGGCGATGAGCTATGGTTATTATCAAAAGCATAAAGAAGAACTATTAAAAGTTACTACAGAAAATGGAAAAACGGCTTGGATTTGTACTATTTGTAATTATATTTATTATGGAGATGAGTTACCAGATGACTTTAAATGTCCAGTTTGTGGGGTAGGAAAAGAATTGTTTAAAAAGGAAGAATAAAGTGTTGACAAACAAAATTTTATATAATATATTAGCTTATACGATAATAATGGTCGTCGGAGGACAGGTGCATCGCAATGCCAGATTACTTTAGTAATCTTCTGTCAGAGGAAGACGTCGAGTGCGCTCGGTTATTTATTTAAATAATTTGAGCGCACTTTTATTATTTAATAGAAGGAAGATGCTTTGCGCTTTCTATAAAATAAGATTTTTATAATATTTATGTATATGGTTAGAGGAGGAATGTAGATGAAGAAAATTGTAACAATTAGTAGAGAGTTTGGAAGTGGAGGTAAAGAAGTTGGTAAGAGATTGTCAGATAAGCTAAAATTAGCATATTATGATGAAGAAATTATAACTGAGATTTCAAAAGAAACTGGGCTATCTGAAGAATATATAAAAAATATTTCAGAAAAAGGAATATATCCTACTGCATTTAATTTTGGAAGAACTTTTGCAAGTTTTGGAAAAATGCAAAGCAATCAAACAGAAATATTAGTAAAACAACAGCAAATACTTAAAAAAATTGCTGAAAAAGGTAATTGCATTATTGTAGGTAGAGGAGCAAACGTTATTTTAAAAGATTATAATATAATGAACATATTTGTTTATAGCGATATAAAATCAAAAATTAAACGTTGCAAATTAAAAGCTCAAGAGGGAGAAATTTTAAGTGAGAAAGAATTAGAAAAGAAAATTATTCAAGTAGATAGAAATAGAAAAAACTTTTATAGTTTGATTTCTAATTTAGAGTGGGGAGATAAAGGAAATTATAATCTTTGCATAAATACATCAAATTTAGAAATAAAAGATATTATAAATCCACTTGCAGAATATATAGAAAATTGGTTTAGGAGGAAAGAATAGAAATGAACATAGGATTATCAGAACATTTTACATATAAGAAATTAATAAAATTTACAATTCCAACTATCATAATGATGATTTTTACATCAATTTATGGTGTAGTTGATGGAATATTTGTATCTAATTGCGTTGGAGCAGATGCTTTTGCAGCAGTAAATCTAATAATGCCTGCAATAATGATTTTGGGAACTCTTGGATTTATGATTGGAACAGGAGGTAGTGCTTTAGTTTCAAAAACAATAGGAGAGGGAGAAAAAGAAAAAGCAAATAGATATTTTTCAATGCTAATATATTTATTAGTAATAATTGGATTAGTACTTACAATTAATGGAGTACTATTGATAGAGAAAATGGCAAAGCTATTAGGAGCAGATGAAGCTATGCTACAAGATTGTATAGTTTATGGAAGAACATTACTTATATTTTTAGTACCGTTTTGTTTGCAAAATGCTTTTCAAAGTTTTTTAATAGTCGCAGAGAAGCCAACATTTGGATTGATTATATCAATTATTTCTGGTGTTAGTAATATGATATTAGACTTTTTACTAATTTATGTATTTAAAATGGGAGTACTTGGAGCAGCTCTTGCGACAGGTATAAGTCAAGTTTTTGGTGTAATTATACCTATAATTTATTTTGGATTAAAGAAAAATCATATTTTACAATTTACAAAAACCAAATTTGAATTAAAACCAATATTACAAGCATGTAGTAATGGTTCTTCAGAAATGCTTACAAATTTATCAATGTCACTTGTAAATATGTTATTTAATTTTCAATTAATGAAATATGCAGGTTCAGATGGAGTAGTTGCTTTTGGAATTATTATGTATGTAAGTTTTATATTTTCAGGAACATATTTAGGATATTCAATAGGAACTTCACCAATTATAGGCTATCATTATGGAGCTGGAAATAAGGACGAATTAAAAAGCTTATTAAAGAAAAGTTTTAAATTAATATTAATAACATCTATTGTAATGACAGGCCTTGCAGAATTGTTATCAAAATTACTTGCTTCAATTTTTGTAAGTTATGATGAAGGATTACTAGAAATGACTACAAATGCAATAAGATTATTTTCACTTTCATATATTATTAGTGGATTTAATATATTTAGCTCATCTTTCTTTACTGCATTAAATAATGGATTTGTTTCAGCTGCAATTTCATTTTTAAGAACATTAGTATTCCAAGTAGTTATGATATTTTTACTTCCAGCAATATGGGGAATAAATGGAATTTGGCTTGCAGTGTTTTTTGCCGAAATTTTATCTTTAGCTGTAAGTTTAGGATTTTTAGTTAAAAATAGCAAAAAATATGGATATGTATAGAATAAAAACAGATATTAGCATTATAAATGTATATCAACCAATAAGAGAGACTATGTTAGTTCCAGAAATATAAATTATTAAAAGATTTCTAATTAAAATTACTTAAAAGTAGTGAACTCTATGATAAATAGAGTTCATTTAAAATTTAATAAAACTTTAAGAATTTTTATTAAAATTAATGATATAATTATTTTGGAAAAAAGTTACAAAAATGATATAAAATAATAGTATAATTATATTGATATATAATTTTTGTTGTGCTATTATAGACTTGTAATTTAAGTATATTAAGGAATTTACTGTAATATAAAATGTAAAATAAGGGGAATGAAATATGAAGAAAAAAGGAAAGAAAAGAAAAGTAAAAAAGATTGTTATAATATTAGCAATATTAATTATTTTAGGAATTGCTGCTTATTTTATTTACAATAATATGAATAAAAAATCAGAAAATACTGAAAATGCAGTTGCAGTACAATCAGTTGGAATACTTACAGGTGCAGCTAATATGGAAGAAAACAGATTTTCAGGAATGATAGTTTCTCAAAAGACTGTAAAATTACAAAAAGAAGAAAATAGAGAAGTAAAAAAAGTATATGTAGAAGTAGGTCAAGCGGTAAAGGTAGGAGATTCTTTATTTGAATACGATACAGAAGATACTAGTGCAAAAATAGACCAAGAAAATTTGGAAATTGAGAAAATGCAAAATGGTATTACAAGTTATCAAAAACAAATAGAAAGTATAAATGCTAGGAAAGCAGAAATTCCTGCAGAACAACATGCAGAATATAATTTAGAAATTCAAACTATTGAAAATGATATAAAGCAATCACAATATAATATAAAATTAAAACAAGCAGAGATAGCTAAATTAAGAAAAGCTTTAAAGAACACAGTTGTGAAATCCGAAATAGATGGAGTTGTACAAAATATTAATGATAAAGATAACAATGAAGGCGATATTTCAGGAGAGAATCAAGATAATTCTTATATGACAATTATGCAAACTGGACAATATAGAGTAAAAGGCGTAGTTAATGAGCAAAATATGTTTTCAATAAATGTTGGAGATAAAGTAATTATTCATTCAAGAGTAGATGAAAACAAAACATGGACTGGTACAATAGAAAATATAGATACTTCAAATCCAGAAACTAATTCAAATAATGGTTATTACTCACCAAACAATGATTCTATGAATAAATCATCAAAATATCCATTTTATATTACATTAGATTCTATGGATGGACTTATGATGGGTCAACATGTTTATATTGAGAAAAATATTGGTCAAGAAAATGAAAGAGAAGGACTTTGGTTATCAAATTATTACATAGTTGAAGAAAATGGAGAAAACTATGTATGGGCTTCTAATTCAAAAGATAAATTAGAAAAAAGAAAAATAAAAATAGGCGAAAAGAATGAAGAAATTGGGGAATATCAAATATTAGAAGGATTAACAGAGGATGACTATATTGCAATTCCAGCAGAAGGATTGCTTGAAGGAGCAAGTGTAAATAAATTTGATACAATGAGTGTTCCTATAGATATGAATATGCAAACAGATGATTTCCAAAAAGATGGAGAAATGATGGTTGAAGGTGGAGATAATTCTGATGTAGATCTAACTATAGAAGGTGGAGCTTTAGATGCAGTTTCTGAAGGAGTTCTAGTAGATAGTACTGTAGTTACAAATGGAGGGACGGCTATTATACAGTAGAAATGGGGAAATAAATATGATAGTTGATATTAAAAATGTTAATAAAGATTACATACAAGGAAAAATGAGTGTAAATGTTCTTAAAAATATAAATCTTTCTGTAGATAAAGGTGAGTATATTGCAATAATGGGACCTTCTGGCTCAGGAAAAACAACTTTAATGAATATAATCGGTTGTTTAGATGTGCAAACTTCTGGTGAATATTTGTTAGAAAATCAAGATGTTTCAAAAACTAATGATGATAAAATGTCAGATATAAGAAATAAAAAAATAGGATTTGTATTTCAACAATTTCATTTATTACCTAAATTAAATGCAATGGAAAATGTCGCACTTCCTCTTTTATATAGAGGTGTGGATAAAGAAGAAAGAATGAAAATGGCTTCAGATGCCTTAGAAAAAGTAGGACTTGGAGAAAGAAAAAAATTTATGCCAAATCAGTTATCAGGTGGACAATGTCAACGTGTTGCTATAGCAAGAGCTATTGCTGGAAACCCAGTATTACTTCTAGCAGATGAACCCACAGGTGCTCTTGATACAAAATCAGGAGAGCAAGTCATGGAGCTTTTTAAAAAATTGAATGATGAAGGTGCAACTATAATAATGATAACTCATGAGCAAGAAATTGCAGAACACGCAAATAAAATTTATTATATAAGAGATGGAGAGCTAAGAAAGGAAAAATAGATGAAGGAAAGAAAGAAAAGAAAGTGGTTAAAATATGTAATTATTATTGTAGTTATTTTAGCAATTATAGCTGGAATAGTGACTTTCTTCTTAACTAGAAAAAAGAATGAAGTTGCCACTTTTTCAGTAAATGACCTAGGATATGATAATTGGTGGGAAGAAAGAATAGAGTCTAGTGGAATGATAAAAGAAGACAAAAGACAGGCTATTTATAAAAGTTCTACACAAACAATAGAGAAAATTCTTGTAAAAGAAGGGCAAACTGTAAAAAAAGGTGATACTTTACTAAAATATAATACAACTCTTTCTAATTTAGAGGCTGAAAGAAAACAAATAGAAATTAAAAAAATGGAACTTGAATTAGATAAAGCTCAAAAAGAATTATCAAAAATACAAAATTATATACCAGGCGTGCCAACATATGGAAGCCTGCCAGCAGAACCAACTACAGAACCAGAAAATCCATCTATTCCAAGTAGTCCTACTAAGTTACCTAAACCAGTTCCAGAAAATCCACCAAACGAGACTGACCCAGCACCAATTTCAGGAGAAGGAACTATAGAGAAACCTTACATATATATATGGGATAAAAATAAAGAATTTAGTAATGGATTTATAAAAGATTTATTGAACAGATGTGCTAAAACAGAAGTTGTCGGACTTTT
Source organism: uncultured Clostridium sp. (assembly GCA_947570695.1). GTDB lineage: Bacteria > Bacillota > Clostridia > TANB77 > CAG-508 > Scatovivens. Next base: position 21,796 of record CANOVB010000003.1, on the reverse strand, counting down.
TATGAATAGAGAAAATAATAGTGAACTTGGAAATTTAATAAGTAGTTCAAAAATCAAATTTGTAAAAAAAGATAATGATTTTTCTTTTACTATTTTAGAAATATCAGGAGCTGAAAATGATCCATTATATCCAAATAATGGAAGTAATGATTCTGCATTTGAAGATAATACAAATGTAGAGCCAGAAGTTCCTGATGTCGGACCAATTTATACAGCAGCAGAAATCAAAAAATTAACAGTAGAAAAAGAAAATCAAATTAGTGATATTGTTTTAAATATAAAAGTTGCTAAAAGTGAACTTAAAAAAATACAAGATGAATTAAAAAATACAACAGTAACCAGTAAAATTGATGGTGTAGTAAAAAAAGTTTTAAGCCTTGAAGATGAAAGTATTAATACAAAGCCAGTAATTGTTGTATCTAGCGGCGGAGGCTATTATGTAGAAGGAAGGGCAGGAGAACTAAATTTAGATGCTGTTACAGTAGGAAAAAAAGTAAATGTTCGTTCTTATGATACTGGAAATTCATGTGAAGGAGTTGTTGAAAAAGTATCAGATTATCCAATTACTGATAGATATTATGGAGGAAATGGAAATCGTAATATTTCTTTCTATCCTTACATAGTTCATATAGACGAGGACCAAGCTGAATTTAAAGAAGGTGAATATGCTTCTCTTGAAGTAATAAATGAAAGTTCAAATAGTGGAAGTTTTTATTTAACAGGAGCTTTTGTTATTTCAGAAAATGGAAAAAACTATGTTTATGTAAGAGGAGAAGGAGACAAACTAGAAAAAAGAGAGATAAATATAGGAAAGAATATGCAAGGAAGCTTAGAAATTCGTGGAGGAATTTCTAAATGGGATAGAGTAGCTTTTCCTTATGGAAAAGATGTAAAAGAAGGAGCTCCTACAAGAGAAGCTTCTGTTGAGGAATTATATGCAGAAATGTAGAATTGGGGTGAATAAAATTGTTTGAAAGTGTAACATTAGCTTTTCAAGGAATATGGGGGCATAAATTACGTTCATTTCTTACTATGCTAGGAATTATTATCGGAATAGCAGCTATTATGACTATTGTATCTACTATTCAAGGAACAAATGAACAAATAAAACAAAATTTAATTGGTTCAGGAACTGATGCAGTAAAAATCGAATTATATCAAGGAGATATGCAATTTGATTTTTCGTATACACAAATACCAGAAGGTGTACCAATGATAACAGAAGATGTAAAAAAGCAAATATTGGATTTAGAGGAAGTTTCTGATTTGGCTTTATATAATACTAGAAGATATACTGATTGTATTTTTTATCAAAATACAACATATTCAGGAGCACTATTTGGAATAGACAATAAATATTTTGATGTATACAATTATTATGTACAATATGGAAGAAATTTTGACGAAAGCGATTTTAATGAATATAAAAAAGTAGCCATTTTAGATACAGTTGCTTCTAAGAGTTTATTTGAAAGTGAAGTTCCAATAGGAAAAACTATTGAAATATTTGAAGAACCATATATTGTTATTGGTGTGGTAGATAAAGTTTCAAAATTTAAACCAGTTATAAATAGCATATCTGATTATCAAACCTACATGCAAGAATCAAATGGAGAGATTTTTATTCCGAATTCAAATTGGACAATTTTATATAATTATAATGAACCAGAAAATATTGTAATAAAAGCCAGAAGTACAGATGATATGGCAAAAGCAGGGAATAAAGCATCAGAAATTTTATCTAACAGAATTGTTAATCAAGATGAAAACAATAAAATAAGTTATAAAAATGATGATTTACTAAAACAAGCAAAACAATTACAAGAATTAGGTACATCAACTAATAATCAATTATTATTAATAGCAAGTATATCCCTTGTTGTTGGTGGCATTGGAGTTATGAACATAATGTTAGTTTCTGTTACAGAAAGAACAAAAGAAATTGGGCTTAAAAGAGCGATTGGAGCTAAAAGAAAACGTATATTACTTCAGTTTTTAACAGAAGCTTCAGTACTTACTAGTACAGGAGGGGTAATAGGAATTATAGTTGGAATTATTGCAGCACAAATAATTTCAAAAGTATCTATGGTGCCAGTAGCTATAAGTATACCAGCAACTATAATTTCAGTAGTGTTTTCTATGGTAATAGGAATAATTTTTGGAATAATACCAGCAATGAAGGCTTCTAAGTTAAATCCTATAGAAGCTTTAAGAAGTGAATAAATTTGGAGGAAGAATAAAATGAAATTATGTATATCATCATTTGGTTTTACTACAGAGAAAATTGCAAATGAAGTAAGCAAATTAGTTGGAAAATCTCTAGAAAATATTAATATAGCAATAATAAATGAAGCTGCAACAGGACTTAGCAAAGAAAAAAACAAAAGGTGGCTTATAAAAGAATTATCTAATATAGAAAAATATATAGGTGGAAATATAGATTTTATAAATTTTCTTGCTTATGATAAAGAAGAGATAGATGCAAGGATGGACAATGCGGATATAATTTATTTAGTAGGAGGAAAACAACATATATTATCAGAGTTGTTTAGAAAAACAAATACTGTAGATTTGTTTGAAAAATATGCAAATACAAAGGTCTTAATGGGAACTTCTGCTGGAAGTATGGCCTTATGCAAACAAATTACAAGTGAAAGATTTTGGAAGGAAAGATATAATTTAGAGAAATCTGAGGTTATAAAAAATCCTGAACTTGGACTTGTAAATTTTAGTATAGTTCCTCATTATATGAGAAAAGATCATTTAAAATGGACTAAGGACTTTTTAGAAGATGTATTAAAAGATAATGAATATCCTGTATATGCTATAACAGATGAACAAGCTGTATTTTATAATGATGGTAATATATATTTTGTAGGAGGAAATGTTGACTCATTTGGAAAAAACTTTAAATAGAGGGGAAATATATGGAGAAAAAAGATTTCAAAAAAGTATTTCAATTAGTAGTTTTGACAATAATTATATATTGGGCAATAAATAATTTGGCAGTAATAAATAGTTTTATTAGTAAAATAACAGAAATATTATTTCCATTTATTTTAGGAGGAGCTCTAGCTTTTATTTTAAATATACCAATGGCATTTTTTGAAAAAAAAATAGCCAGATTAAAAAATGGAAAAAAGCCTTTAATTAAAAATAAAAGTTTTTTAAGAACGATATCCTTGATTTTAGCAATTATTGTTATAGCACTAGTATTTTTTTTAATTATTAAATTAATTTTACCAGAGCTTATAGATGTAGTAGAATTATTAATTAGAAATATACCATATTATGCAGAAGAAATAAGCAAATTTATAGAAAATAATACAGATAATTTAAAAGATTTAGATGCATTAATGACAAATATTAATTTTGATCAAGAAAGTATAAAAAATGAATTAATGATATTTATATCAGGATTATTAAGTTCTTCAATATCTGTAGTAATAGGTGTTGTAGGAGTAATAGTAAATTTGGTTATTGCTATAGTATTTTCGATATATATATTAACAGGAAAAGAAAAATTACAAATGCAATGTATAAAATTCTTAAAAGCCTATTTAAAAGAAACTACTGCTACAAAAATAATTGAAACTGCAAAAACTGCAAATAAAATTTTTAAAAGCTTTTTTACAGTTCAATGCTTAGAAGCTACTATATTAGGAAGTTTATGTATAATAGGTATGCTGCTTCTAAAGATACCTTATGCTATACCTATAGGTGTTTTAATTGGAGTAACGGCCTTAATTCCAGTAGTAGGAGCTTTTATAGGAATTATTGTAGGAGCAATTTTAATTGTATCTGTAGAACCAATAAAAGTAATAACATTTGTTATTTTTGTTTTGATTTTACAACAAATTGAAGGTAATGTTATTTATCCAAAAGTAGTTGGCGGATCAGTAGGACTTCCAGGTATGTGGGTATTACTTGCAGTTACAATAGGTGGAAGCTTATTTGGATTTGCAGGTATGCTTTTAGGAGTCCCTTTTATATCAGTTATATATACTATTATAAAAAATGATGTTGACAAGCGATTAAAAAATTTTATATAATTTTTTTTTGAAACCTTACGTGAATGTAAGGTTTTTGTAATGTAAATCGATGTTGAGATGTATAAAAATGCTTTATAATAAATTGCATAGTAAGGAAATGAAATAAAAAATTTGAAATGTCATTTTCTAAACTGAAAGGAGTTTTAATATGGAAAATATATTAGAGGTTAAAAACATTGAAAAGTATTATGGAAATAAATCTAATTTAACAAAAGCGATAGATAATATTAGTTTTAATGTAGCAAACGGAGAATTTGTTGGTATAATGGGAGCAAGTGGTTCCGGAAAAACAACATTATTAAATTGTATATCTACAATAGATAAAGTAACATCAGGACATATTATTATTAATGGAAAAGATATTACTAAATTAAAAGGAAATGACTTAAATAAATTTAGAAGAGAAGAACTAGGATTTATATTTCAAGATTTTAATTTACTAGATACGCTAACAGCTTATGAAAATATTGCTTTAGCATTGACAATTCAAAAACTTAATTCAACAACAATAGATAAAAAGGTAAAGAGAATAGCACAAGAATTAGAAATTACAGAAATTTTAAATAAATATCCATATCAGGTATCAGGAGGACAAAAACAAAGAATTGCATCAGCAAGAGCAATTATAACAGATCCTAAAATAGTTCTTGCAGATGAACCAACAGGAGCATTAGATAGTAAATCTGCAAGACAATTACTTGGAACATTTGAATACCTAAATCAATCACTAAATGCAAGTATAGTAATGGTTACACATGATGCATTTACAGCAAGCTATGCAGAAAGAATAATATTTATAAAAGATGGTAAAGTTTTTAATGAGTTAATAAAAGGAAATGATACTAGAAAACAATTCTTTGAGAAAATAATCGAGGTACAAACGCTTCTTGGAGGTGAATTAAGTGATGTTATTTAAGTTATCATTAAAGAATTTAAAGAAAAGTTTTAAAGATTACACAATATATTTTTTAACATTAGTATTAGGTATTGGAATTTTTTATATGTTTAACTCTCTAGATAGTCAACAAGCAATGATTGAAGTTTCAAAATCACAAAGATCTATTATACAACTTATGATACAAATGCTTGAAATGGTTTCTGTATTTGTTTCTGTAATATTAGGATTATTGATAGTTTATGCAAATAATTTTTTAATAAATAGGCGTAAAAAAGAATTTGGTATATATATGACGTTAGGAATGGGAAAAAGACAAATATCAAAGATTATTTTACTAGAAACAGTGTTTATTGGAATAATATCTTTAACTATTGGATTAATACTTGGAATTTTTGCTTCTCAATTTATGACAATTTTAGTAGGAAAAATGTTTGAAGCAGATATGAGTAAATTTGAGTTTGTGTTTTCTAAAGAAGCTTGTATTAAAACATGTATATATTTTGCAATAATGTATATTGCAGTAATGATATTTAATACGATGAATATTTCAAGATATAAATTAATAAATCTTTTAAATGCCACAAAGAAGAATGAAAAAATAAAAATTAAAAATCCAATTATTTGTATTTTTACTTTCATAATAGCTGTTATAGTATTAGGATATGCTTATTGGAAAGTAACTGCTGATGCACAATCATTATCAAGTGCTGATAAAATGGTATCACCAATTTTAATGGGAATTATAAGTACAATACTAATATTTTGGTCTTTATCAGGGTTTATATTAAGTATTATAAAATCTGTTAAAAGTATTTATTTAAAAAACACAAATATGTTTATTTTAAGACAGATCAATAATAAAATAAATACAACAGTAATTAGTATGAGTGTAATTTGTTTAATGTTATTTATGACTATTTCTATACTATCTTCAAGCTTAGCATTAAGAAATACAATGCAAAGTGATTTAATTGAAATGACACCAGTAGATTTAAATCTTTATAAAACAGCAAATTTACCTGAAAGAACTGTAAATAGATATGGAAGGGAAACAATTTATAATGAAGAACAAAGAAAAGATTCACTAGTACCAATTTCAGAGACATTAATAAATAATGGATTTAATATGAATTTACTAAAAGATGTAGTAGAAGTACCAATATATGCAACTAATGATTTAACATGGGAAGTTTTCTTTGGAGATAAAATAGAAGAGTTTAAAGCAAAATACCCAATGATACAATATAATGCAGCAGAAACAATAATTAAAATTTCTGATTATAATAAAATTGCAAAATTATATGGTAATAATGAATACGAATTAAATGATGATGAATATATAGTATTATGTGAATTTAAAAGCCAAGAGGAAATAAGAAATAAAGTCCTAAGTGGAGGAAATCATATTTTACAAATTGCAGGAAAACAGTATAAATCAAAATATAGTGAATGTAAAAGTGGGTTTGCAATAATGTCAACTAGTCATACAAATACGGGTATAATCTTAGTTCCTGATACTTGTAACGTGACTGAAGAAATGCAAGAAGAATGGCTTTTAGTATCAAATTATAATGCAAATACAGATGAAGAAAAAGAAAGAATTGAGCAATTTTTTTCAAGTAGTAATACAGAAGGAAATGAGGTTTCTGCTTTAATACAAAATTTGAATAATAAAGGCTTAGAAATTGATGGAGTGACAAAAATATCTATTATAGAAGCCAGTTTAGGAATAGCAACTATAGTTACATTTATAGCAATTTATTTAGGAACAATTTTCTTAATAGCAAGTTGCGCAATATTAGCATTAAAGCAACTAACTGAAAGTTCAGATAATAAACAAAGATATACAATTCTTAGAAAAATAGGCTGTGATGAAAAAATGATAAATAAATCATTATTTGTTCAAATTGGAATATTTTTTGGAATGCCATTATTGCTTGCTATAATTCATTCAGTCTTTGGCATTCAATTTGCTCTTAATATGTTATCAGGAATAGCATCAGCAAAAGATTTGCTTCCATCCATTATTGTAACTGTAATAATTATGGGAGTAGTATATGGAGCATATTTTGTAGCAACATATATAGGAAGCAAAAATATAATAAAAGACTAGACTTAACAAAATATCGAAGGCAATCTAGATTATATATTTTTTCAGTAGTAAAAAACTTTAAAATATATAATCTAAATTTTTATGTCTAATAAATAATAGAGGAAAAAGATATTTTTATAAATAAAAATGTTGAAGGGCAGTTATCTGGAAACATAATAAATAATCTATTGAAAGATTTACATAAAGTAATTTTAATCAATATGTAAACAAAATGTAAAAAAAAAGTAAAAAAGCAAAAAAATGTAATAAAAAAGCAAACAAAAGATTGTATTTTTGATTGACTAACTTGGAAAAACATGGTAAAATATATGTTATCTAGGGTTTGGCAAAAACTTTAGTATTATAAAAACATTAAGAAGGAGAAATTTATTTTATGAAACTTAAAAAATTAGTAATTATTTTTTTACTTATTGCACTTTTTGTATCTCAAATTAGTTGGATTACATTAAGTGATTTTGTTTATGCAGAAGAAAATCAAGAGAATGGAAAATTTCATTACAATCAACTTGATGATACTTCTAAAATAATATACAATGCTTTAGTAGAGATGCATAATAAAGGTATATTAAAAACTGGAAATCAAAACTATGATTTAGTTGAAAATGGTTATTTAACACAAGAACAAGTTAAAGAATATGAAAAAGGTAGTTCTAATTTAAATGCATCAGTATATGCAGCAAGATATGCATTTTATGCAGATTATCCAGAAGTATTTTATGTAAATTTTCAATGTTTATCAATAAGAGTAACAAAAGATGCAAATAATAATTACCATGCATATTTAGGATCAGGAAGATATGCAAATTATTATACACAAGGATTTAATAACCAAAATGAAGTTGAAACAGCTATTGAGGAATTTAATACAAAGGTAAATGAAATTACTCAAAAAGCTAACAATATTGAAGTAAATGAAAATCAAAATAGAATAGTAGAGCAAATTAAGCTTGCACATAATGAAATAATTAATAATACAGGTTATAGATTGGAAACAGATTGCCAAGAAGGAAATGAAGGCTTTTTAGGAACACCATATGGTGCACTTGTAAAAAAAGAAGCTGTATGTGAGGGATATGCAAGAGCATTAAAAGTAATATTAGATAAATTAGAAATAAACAATATCCTTGTACAAGGCACACATCAATCAGAAGGCTCTGCAGCAGTTCCTCATATGTGGAATTATGTAGAAATAGAAAAAGAAACACTTGCAAGAAGCACAGAAAAAGTTTGGTATGCAATGGATGCTACACTAGATGATCCATTCTTACGTGATGCTACTATGGATACTACTTCTCCAGACTTTATACCAGGAAGCGATATAAAAGAGGGATTTGAAAATACAAGATATTGCATGGTTGGTATAGAAACTATGAATAAAGAGCATGTTGCCTTAGGAACTGTTGAAGCAGCAGGTAATTATACATTTTCATATCCAGAATTAAATGCAGAAGACTATGGTATTGATATGGTAACAAATAATAATGGATTATTAATAAAATTTAAACAAGATGGAACAGAAACAGAAGAATATAGAGCAGGAGATTTCTATATTAGTTATAATAATAAAGGATATAAAGAAGCAGCCAAAGATGGAAAGTATATATTAATGAAATATCATGAATATAGACCAGGTGATGATAAATGGATTGAAGGTAAATGGGGATATTTTTTATCAGATGTATATGCAGGTGGATTTGTTGATTATGATGATCACATTTATATAAGTGTACCAAATTCAGAATATGTTGAATTTGCTGTAACAACTTTAGCACCAGGAGATTATAAAAACAATCCTTTATACTTATCATATCAAGGCGATGAATCTGATTTTGTGGCACAATCTGGAAAATTATATAATCCAAGCGGAATATATAAGGCTCCACCTTATATTAAAACTCAGACACCACCAGCGACAGCTACACTTACTGTAGGACCTACTTATCATGTTGATGTTACTTATGATGATGATTTAGTATTAGCTAATGGAGCAACAGAGCCAGGTTATAGAATGGAATCATCAGGAGCAACAGGTGTTGCTGAATCAAAAATAGAAAACTTTACTTTTGATGGAAAACGCAGAATAACATTTGATTTAACATTTAGTAAAATGTTTGCAGATGATAATGCAACATATAGAATTTATTTAACTGGTTTAGTTGGAAAGAATAGTAATAAAGAGCCAAACTATATTTCTTATGGTGCTTCTAATACAATCGCATGTGCTTATAGCATGAATAAAGCAAAAAGCTGGAATGTATTTGCTAGACCAACTCTTCTTGAAAATGAAGATTTATCAATGAATGGATGGCAAACAAGTGATGGAACACCAGTATCAGAAAAATTAAAAAGTAGAATTGCGTTAGTAACAACAAGAACAACTCAAACAGAAAAAGAAGCAATGAATAATTTAATGGAAGAACAATTAGGGGAACAAGGATTGGTTACAAGTGAAACATATAATATTTCATTAAATGTATGTAAAAAATATGTTGTAAAGACAGGACATAAGTTAAGATTATCTCTTGGTTTCCCTACAGGATATGGACCAGACGATGCAGGTGTTACATTCAAAGCATATCACTTTAAAAGAGATGCACAAGGTAATGTAACAGGAGTAGAAGAAATTCCTTGTGTAGTAACACAATATGGCTTAATTGTTACGTGTGACTCATTTAGTCCTTTTGCAATAGCAGTAACAGAAAACGATGGAACTGCAATTCAAGAAAAAGCAGTTATAGTATCGGCTACAGATGGTGGTCAAATAAATGGAGCTAGTAGAGAAGACGGAAATATAGTTACATTAGCTGAAGGAGAATCATCAACACTTAATATAGTTTCAGATAATGGATATGAAATTGAATCAATAACAGCTTTTGGAAATTCAATCGAAATAACAAATAAAGATTCAATGAATTTAAATATAAGTTATAATGATATAAAAGATGGAAATAATATAGTAGAAGCAAGATTTGTGTCAAAAGCAGTTGTTCAAGCTGAAGAAGCAAAAGGAGAAGTTGCAGTAGTACCAAAGGCTGAACCAGCACAAATAACAATGCCAGAAACAGTAGTTGGAATAATAAATTCAACTCTAAGAATAACACCTACAGTCACTGAAACACCTGGAATTCAAACTTATCAATGGTATAAAGACGGAGTAAAATTGGAAGGAAAAATAAATAAAGTACTAGAAGTATCTAATGCAACAGCGCAAAGTGCTGGAAGCTATACTTTAAAAGTTACAACAACGGTAGAAACATCTAGTGAAGAAGTAGAAAGTACACCTTGTACAGTAACAATGATTAATTCTGGATTTTCAACATCAATTACAAAAGTAAGTGAAGATTCAATATATCCAGGAAATGAATTTGAAGTAAGTGTAAATGTAAATAATTTTGAAAATATAGAAAAAGGTTTAATTGCTTTAACAGGACAATTAGAATATGACAAAAATGTATTAGAAAGAATAAGTATTGAACCAACTGATGGTTGGGATATAAAAGACGGATTTAATGAAGAAAATTTAAAATTTGTATTAGATAATGATAGATATATAAATAGTGATAGCACTATTTTTAAAATCAAATTTAAAGTAAAAGATACAGTATCAGAAGCTATAGAAACTACTATTAAGGTAAAAAATATTATTGCAAGTAATACAGATATAGATATTTTATCACCTGATGCAAAATTAGATATAAATATATCAAAAGAACAATTACCAGATTCAATAGTATCTGAGAAATATGATATAGACGAGGAAAATCATTTTATAACAAAAGTGTCTGCAAATACTAAGTTTATTGAATTTAAAGAAAATGTAGTAGCAAACCCAGAAATAGTAATTTTAAATAAGGCTGGAAATGAAATAGGAGATAATGATTTAGTTGCAACAGGAATGACATTAAAAGCAGGTAGCCTTACATTCACAATAATAGTAGCAGGTGACACTAACGAAGATGGTTTAATTTCAATTACAGATTTAGCAAAAGTAAAATTACATTTAATTGAAAAAGTATTACTAGAAGGAAATTCACTTAAAGCTGCAGACATCAATTACAGTAACGATGTTACTATAACAGATTTAGCACAAATCAAAATGATTTTAATAGGAGACTAAAAAATAAATTTATCATATATTTAAATAAAGATATTGAAAGGGGAAAAAAATGAAAAAAATTATATCAATAGTTTTAATTTTATTAGTAATACTAAGTGTAACCAATGTTTATGCATCATCTTGTAAAGTAACATTAAGTACTCCAAAAACGGATTTAGCAAAAAATGAAGAATTTACTGTAGATGTTAGTATTTCAGATATTGATGACGAAAAAGGAATAATGGCTTTAATGAGTACATTAGAATATGACAAAGATAGCTTAGAATTAGTAAAAATGGAACAACAAAATGGTTGGGCAAAACCAGAGTATAATGAAGAAAATGGAAAATTTGTACAAGAAAAAGGAGATTTTATTAAATCAAAAGAAACTACTTTAAAAGTAACTTTTAAAGTAAAAGAAGATAGTAAATCAGATGTAAAAATTTCTTTAAAATCAACATCAACATCAAATGGAGATATTGATATAAAGCCTTCAGATTCATCTATTTCACTTAAAGTAACAGGAGACTCTAAACCAACTCCAACACCTACTGGAACTCCTACACCTACTCCAAAACCTAGTGAAAACTCAACAAAAAATGAGAATCAAAATAAAAATACAAATAAAAATACAAATAAAAACATTATTTCATCTACAAATAATCCAGGAAGCTTAAAAAGTGGTTCATTGCCAAAAGCAGGAACAACATCTGTAGTACTATCTGTAATATTAGTATTAATAGTAATTGCATTAATATTCTATGCTAGAATTAGAAAAATGGATAAAGATGGAAGTGGAAGATAATTCATAAAAGACTAAAACGAAAAAGTAGACATTAAAAATGTCTACTTTTTTAGTTTAAATTAAATAGTATTCAAATTTATTTTACAGTAGTAGCCAAATTATTTAAAGCATATTCACAACATTGAACAACTAAATTATTCATAGATATATCTTGTTCTTGAGCTACCTCTTGAAGTCTAGAAACTAATTCTGCAGGCATGCGGAAAGTTTTATTTAGTGTTTCTGTTTTTTCAATTCTAAACATATATCTACCCCCTTTATCTGATATTAACTGCATTATATATGCTATTTCGAATATTTTATACACATCAAATTAGCACTGCAAAACAAAATGCAAAAAGTGGTTAAAGTTATCTAAACTGAAAGAATATCAAGAAATTACTTACAAATTTAAGAGTAATAAAAATACAACTAACTTGAATTTAAAGAGATTTATTGTTTTTTTATATATTACATGGTAAAATATAAAAATAAAACTTATTTAATTTAGATATATTTTATCGGAGGGTAAGAATGTTTAAAATTCATTCAGAATATAAGCCAACTGGTGATCAACCGCAGGCAATAGATTATTTAGTAAATGGAATAAATGAAGGTAAGAAATTTCAGACCTTACTTGGAGTTACAGGTTCTGGAAAAACTTTCACAATGGCAAATATAATTGAAAAGACTCGGGAAACCAACACTTGTTTTGGCACACAATAAAACACTTGCTGGACAACTTTATTCCGAATTCAAAGAGTTTTTTCCAGAAAATAGAGTTGAATACTTTGTATCTTACTATGATTATTACCAACCAGAAGCATATATTGCCTCTTCAGACACATATATAGAAAAAGACGCATCAATTAATGACGAAATAGATAAATTACGACATTCAGCAACAGCATCACTTTTTGAAACCAGAGATGTAATTGTTGTGGCATCTGTTTCATGCATATATGGTTTAGGAGACCCAATAGATTATGAAAATATGATTGTTTCACTTCGACCAGGAATGGAAATCGATAGAAATAAAGTAATGAAAAAACTAATAAATATGCAATATACAAGAAATGAAATGGATTTTAAAAGAGGAACTTTTAGAGCTAAAGGAGATATTTTAGAAATTTTTCCATCAAACCAAGAAGAAACAGCTATAAGAGTTGAATTTTGGGGAGAGGAAATAGAAAAAATATCTGAAATAAATCCTTTGACAGGAAAAGCAACTGCTACAAGAGAACATGTAATGGTATATCCTAATTCACATTATGTAACTAGTAAAGATAAGCTAGAAAGAGCTATGGAAACTATTGAAAAAGAAATGGAAGAAAGAGTTGAGTTTTTTAAACAAAATAAAAAATTGATAGAAGCTCAACGTATAGAAGAAAGAACAAATTTTGACTTAGAAATGCTTAAAGAAACAGGATTTTGCCAAGGCATCGAAAATTATTCAAGACATATAAGTGGAAGAGAAGCAGGAAGCCCACCATATACATTATTTAATTATTTTCCAGATGATTTTTTACTATTAATAGACGAATCACATGCTACAATTCCTCAAGTAAGAGCTATGTATAATGGAGATAGGGCAAGAAAAGAGTCATTAGTAAATTTCGGATTTAGATTACCATCTGCATTTGATAATAGACCTTTAAGATTTGAAGAGTTTGAACAAAGAATTAATCAATGTATTTTTGTAAGTGCAACACCAGCAGATTATGAAAAAGAACATAGCAAAGGAAATGTAGTAGAACAAATAATAAGACCAACAGGATTATTAGACCCAAAAATAGAAGTAAAACCAACAGAAAATCAAATAGATGATTTAATGGAACAAATAGATGCTCAAGTGCAAAAAGGTGATAGAGTTCTTGTAACAACTCTTACTAAGAAAATGGCAGAAGATTTAACTGCTTATTTAAGAAATTCAGGAATAAGAGTACGTTATATGCATTCAGAAATAAAAGCTTTAGAAAGAATGGAAATAATAAGAGATTTGCGTATTGGAGAATTTGATGTATTAGTTGGAATAAATCTTTTAAGAGAAGGTTTAGACATTCCAGAAGTTTCATTAGTTGCAATTTTAGATGCAGATAAAGAAGGATTCTTACGTTCCGAACGTTCCTTAATACAAACGATTGGACGTGCTGCGAGAAATACAGAAGGAAGAGTAATAATGTATGCTGATGAGCTTACTGAATCAATGGAAAAAGCAATTTCAGAAACTAATAGAAGAAGAAGTTTGCAAGAAAAATATAATAAAGAACATGGAATAACACCACAAACAATTAAAAAATCTGTAAGGGATGTAATAAAAGCTACAATAGTTGAAGATATTCAAAGCAAATATGATATTGATAAAGATGAAAGTATTGAAGATATAATTTCAAAACTTACAGATGAAATGCTTAAATATGCCAAAACAATGGAATTTGAAAAGGCGGCAGAATTACGTGATAAAATAAAAGAATTAGAGAATATGAAAGATGAATAATAGAATTCATTTATTTTGACTCAAATAAATTTCTTGTATATAAGCTGTTACAGAAAAAATACAAGAACATTTTCGTTTAGTTTTGATTTTTGATTTCTCATTATAGTTATAGAGCTAATTTACTTGATTTTTTTGGCAAATTGTGGTAAAATAATTAGTGTGTTACTTTTTATGTATACCAAAACTTTAATAATAGGAGATAAGTATGGCAAGAAAAATAAAGAGTTTGGAAGAAGTAAGTGAAGAAATAAGAGAAAGAATTGGTGAGTTTAAAAAGTTTTGTCCATCAAATGGATATTACAGAACTACATTAAGAGCAGGAAGAAGAGATATACAATTATTTGAATCCAAAATAAGAGCAGACTTAAGTTTTACAGGAACTAAACAGCCAATTTCTTTTGGATATTTTAAATCTAAAAAAGGATATAATACTAAATATAAGAATAATAAAGAATTTGCTAATCATTATGGAGAATATATTGCTTATATAATATTAAAACAATTAGGAAAAAAAGCTTGCAAAGTAGATCTTGGTCAAATGGAATTTAGAAATCCTTATAGTCAAAAAACATTTGAAGTGGATGGTATATTGAGTCATTACCAATTAACACAACAAGAGATATTTTTGCCAATGAAAATTGCAATAGAAGATTATAGAGCTGCTCATCCTAAAAAATATAAAGAACTGGCAGAAGCAGGAAAAGCAAGTTCAGAAAAAAATTATACAAATATAGAAATTGTTTTAACAGTACTGGAGGAATATTTTAGAAAAAGTGGACAAGCACATAAAATACCAGAAGCTAAAAAAAGATTTTTCGATATGTGCATATTTGATATAAAATTTGCAAATAGAGACAGGCATGATGAAAATTTTGGATTTAGAGTAGATCAATATACTGGAGAAATCGAATTTTATCATTTATTTGACAATGAACAAATATTAGGAATGCAAGAAGATAAAAAAGATGTTATAAAATATTTATCAGGCGAAAGAGAATATAAAGAATTTAAAGTCAGAGAATTAACTTCTTGTATAGGAATTCCTTGTAAAAATCAAAAAATCGATGCTATGGAGTTACTAGGATATTTATTAATTAATTATAGAAATGAAACTTTAGATTCCTTAGAAGATATAGGAAGATATCAGCTTTCAGATTTAGAAGAACTTTTTAGATATTTTCCTCAATTATCAAATGAACATAAAGAATTGGCTAAGAAAATATTTACAGAAAGAGAATTAGAAATGAGTAATATTGTAAAAAGCTTTAAGCAAGGACAGAGAAAACTTGATAGTGATGATGAACCATCTTTATAATTTGGGAGGAAGTATGGAATATTTATATTTAAAATGGACAGATTATAAAACTGGAAAAAAATATTTAATCGGAGCTTTATTTAGAGATAAAGCAAAGGGAAAGTATTATTTTAAATTAAGCAAAAACCATATCGAGAAAGCATTAAATGAAAGTATTTATTCAAAAGCAATATTACCATTTTCGGATTATGATAAAATATATGAAAGTGATGAAATGTTTGCAATATTTAAAATAAGACTTCCTAAGATAGAAAGTTACTCAAAAGAAGAAATGGATACATTATTAGAAGATTTAGAAATGAAAGAATATGATGATTTTGAATATTTAAGAAAAACTAAAGGGATTTTAATGACAGATAAATTTGTAATAGAAGAGGAGAAATAGAGTAATGTTTAGTTTTAGAAATATTGATAACTTCATACCTAGCAGATTTGAAAGAATGGGATTATTAAAGGGAAAAAGATGGTATATTGACAAAGAAAAATCTGCTAGTGGATTATTCAAACCTAAAAGACAAGAATTTGGAGATAAGAAAGTTTTTTGTGGTAATCATTATGGTGAAGTTATGGGATATCTTTTAACATTAGGAACAGAACTTCCTGCTTGTAAAAGTGAGCTTGCACATTTATCAAAATATTATGAAAATATCCACAAAGAAAGAAATCATGGAACCTCACAAGAAAAAGATGGTTGTATTACATATAGTAATTTAGAGCAAGGAGAAGAATTAGAACATGGTAAAAATATTGTAGAATTTTTTACTTTACATTATAGTGAATTGTTCGAAATGTTGTCTAAAAATGATCCTAAAAAAGATTTTGCAATAGATAATCTAGAGGTTATTTTAGCTGCAATGGAAAAAAGAATAAGGGAATTTTATGCTTTTAAAAGTGATATAACAGATTCGAAAATTGAAGAAAAAATAATTTTAAGTAGAAAAAGAGCAATACAAATGATAGTTTATGATTGCTTATATGGAAATAATGATAGACATGATGAAAATTGGGCAATGAGAAGAACTCCTCAAGATATTGAAATGTATCCAATTTATGACAATGAAAGGGTACTTGGATTATATGAAAATCAAACATTAATTGAGAATGCTGTAAATACTAATAAAGTTGAACAAATTTCAGAAGAAGTTTTATTTTCGAGAATGAGAGTTCCTGGAGAACAAAATAAAAATTCAAATTACAAAGATGTATTGAAATATTTAATGGAGCATTACAGAGAAGAAACAGAAGAAGCTTTAATAATGTTTTTATCACAAAATACTCCAGAAAAAGTTAGTCAATACTTAAATAAATTTGAAGGATTACCTAAATGCTATGTAGATTTTGGAACAATAATGTATAAATCCAGATATGATTTTGCGAGAGAACTTTGTAATATAAAAACATCAATAAGGGTAACTCAAGATAAATATTCAATGGCATTGGTAGGATCAGCTCTAGATGGAACTGCAAGAAGTACTTTTTCAAACAATTCTAGTATTCAATGTTTTGATAAAAAAGTAGAAGAAAATCCAAGTTTTAGTGATGGAAGATAGTATAAAAAAATAAACTTATATATAATAATTAACCGGGGATGGAGGCTCTTAGGAGAGCGACCATCCCCGGTTTTGGGTAAACATTGAAATAAGTGAAAACAAAACACTACTTTTTTTGAATAAAATAGCTATCGCTTTTTTAAAAGCTTATTCAGGTTGTGCCAACTTTTCTGCCGCCCATTTCCATTCCCAACTTACTTCTGTTGTAACATCCTTTATGCTTCTATCAAAGAGCCTCTCATAGATGTTGCAATAGATTTGAGATAACTCTCCCAGAGTCAGATCATCCACTACTGGAGGAGATGTTTTGCCATCCCAGCCAAGGACTTGATAGATATGGCGCCTGATAAATTGCTTGTCCATGCTGGGTTGCGGTTTACTGATGACATAAGTTGTAGCATCCCAATATCTGCTGGTGTCTGGAGTAAAAGCCTCATCAATAAGGATGATCTCCCAGTTTCCAGCATCATTTTTTATAATGCCGAATTCAAGCTTGGTGTCCGCAAGGATAATGTTTTTGCTTAGGGCATACTCGTGGGCGAAACTGTAAGCGAGAATAGATTTTTTACGAAGATTTGTGGCAATTTGCTCAGCAACAGCACGAGTTTGACCTTGTGTGTCAAGAACAAATCTTTCCATTAAAAATCTTTCAATCACGTCAATGGTTTGCTCAAACGTGATGTTCTCGTCATGTTCGCCCACGGCGGCTTTTGTTGAAGGGGTGTAAATAGGTGTAGGCAGAATTTCCGATTCCATAAGTCCTGCAGGAAGCTGATTTCCATACATATTTCCATCAACTTTGTATGGATCCCAACTTTTGGATTCAGGGATGTAATATCCTCTCACAATGCATTCGAGAGGAATCGGAACGCAGGCCTTGGCGGCGATGATGCTGCCAAGAAAGTCATGGGGGACTCCATAGGTTAAAAGGGTTAGAGCATCAGAAGCAACTATGTGGGTTTTGAGGATTCCCTCGTCCTCAAGTAGTTTCATCCAGTTTAGGCTCATTTGATTGAGTACAAAGCCTTTGTACTGGACAGTTCCGGGAAATACCTTGTCACCTACGGAAAATCGGTCGGTCCGGTGAAAGAACATCAGATCCTGATACAACCGATTTTGGTAGATATCACAGGTCTTCCCTTGGGCTACAAGTTCCAATGACATTTTTTTCCACCTCTTTTAGAATGTTTTCCCAAAGATCTTTAGCATTCATTAATGTAAATGCGTTGCCAAAGAATGCCATAAAGCTTTGAGTAACAATATTATACTACAGTTTTGACTAAAAGTAAAGAAAACACTTTATATCAATATTTAAAAGCTTTTATAGTACAAAAATTTAAATGATTTATTATAAATTTTGTAAATATTTGGTAACATAAAAAATATAATTTCATTTTTTTAAAATCTATATACAAACCTTTGTTTTTGTGCTATAATAATAACGCTTGATTTTTTATAATCAAAAATGAATTTATAACTATTATTTAGAGGGGATAAAATGAACGATAAAATTGTTATTAAAGGTGCAAAAGAGCATAATTTAAAAAATATTAATTTAGAAATACCAAAAAATAAAATGGTTGTAGTAACAGGGCTTTCTGGCTCTGGGAAATCTTCATTAGCATTTGATACTATATATGCAGAAGGGCAAAGAAGATATGTTGAAAGTTTATCATCTTATGCAAGACAATTTTTAGGATTAATGGAAAAACCAGAGGTAGAAAGCATAGATGGACTTTCTCCAGCAATTTCAATAGATCAAAAAACTACTTCTAAAAATCCACGTTCTACAGTAGGAACAGTTACTGAGATATATGATTTTTTACGTTTATTATATGCAAGAATAGGTGTTCCATATTGTCCTAATTGCGGTAAAAAAATAGAAAAACAAACAGTAGACCAAATAGTAGATAGTGTATTTGAATTAGAAGAAGGTACTAAAATTCAAATTTTAAGTCCTATTGTTAGAGGAAAAAAAGGAGAATTTACAAAACTTTTAGAAAGTAAGCAAAAAGAAGGCTTTGTAAGAGTAAAAATTGATGGAGAAGTTTATGAGTTTACAGATGATATTGATATAGATAGAAATAAAAAACATAGTATAGACATAATCGTTGATAGATTAGTTGTAAAAGAAGATATAAGAAATAGATTAGCCGAATCTATAGAAACTGCAATGTTACATTCAAACAGCTTAGTAAAAATTGATATTCAGGGAAAAGGCGAAAGATTATATAGTGGTAATTATGCTTGCCCTGATTGTAATATAAGTTTTGAAGAATTATCACCTAGAATGTTTTCTTTTAATAATCCATTTGGCGCATGTCCAGAGTGTACAGGAATTGGATATCTTATGAAAATGGATGAAGATTTAATCATTCCTGATAAATCTAAAACTTTATATGATGGAGTAAAAGCATTTGGTTCAAGCACATTAAAAAAAGGCGATACAATGGCAAAAATGTATTTTGAAAGTGTAGGAAAACATTACGGTGTAGATATAAAAAATAAACCAATAAAAAAATTACCACGTGAATTTTTAGAAAAAATACTTTATGGTACAGGTGATGAAGAAATAGATTTTGAATATTCTTCATCAGCAGGTGTAAGAAAGTTTAGACAACCTTTTGAAGGTGTTCTACCAACACTTGATAGAAGATATAGAGAAACAAAATCACAAGGAATGATAGCTTTTTATGAAATGTATATGAGTAATAGTCCTTGTTATTCATGTAATGGTTCAAGACTAAAAAAAGAAGTTTTATCTGTAAGGGTTGGAGATAAAAATATTAGTGAAATTACAGATTTGCCTATAAATAAATTAAAAGAATATTTAAATTCATTAGAATTAAACAAAAAAGATAAAATGATAGCAGATGTTATTTTAAAAGAGTTAAATGCAAGATTACAATTTTTAATGGATGTTGGCCTTGAATATTTAACACTATCAAGAAGTGCAGGAACTTTATCAGGAGGAGAAGCACAACGTATTAGGTTAGCAACCCAAATTGGTTCAGGGCTTTCAGGCGTATTATATATATTAGATGAACCAAGTATAGGACTTCACCAAAGAGATAATGATAAACTTTTAGCAACTCTAAAAAAATTGAGAGATTTAGGAAATACTTTAATAGTTGTAGAACATGATGAAGATACTATGTATGCAGCAGATCAAATAATAGATATTGGCCCTGGAGCAGGTGTTCATGGAGGTAATGTTATTGCTCAAGGAACAGCAGAAGAAATTAAAGATGTCGAAACTTCTATAACTGGAAAATATTTAAGTGGTAGAGAAAAAATAAAAGTTCCTAAAAAAAGAAGAAAATCAAATGGAAAATCTTTAGAGATAATAAAAGCAAGTGAAAATAATTTAAAAGATGTAACAGTAAAAATACCTTTAGGAGTATTTAATTGCATAACTGGTGTATCTGGTTCTGGAAAATCAACATTAGTAAATGAAGTTTTATATAAACATTTGGCAAAAGAAATAAATAAAGCAACAGAAAAGCCTGGAAAATGTGAAAAAATTAAGGGAATAGAAAATATAGACAAAATAATTAATATAGATCAATCTCCAATAGGAAGAACTCCTCGTTCAAATCCTGCTACATATACAGGAGTATTTGATATAATACGTGATATTTTTGCAGGAACAAATGAAGCAAAAATGAGAGGATATCAAAAAGGGAGATTTAGTTTTAATGTTGAGGGCGGTAGATGTGAAGCTTGCCAAGGTGACGGAGTTCTAAAAATTGAAATGAATTTCTTACCAGATATATATGTTCCTTGTGAAGTGTGTAAAGGAAAAAGATACAATAGAGAAACCTTAGAAGTAAAATATAAAGGCAAAAGCATATCAGATGTTCTTGATATGACAGTTGAAGAAGCTGTAGAATTTTTTAGTAATATTCCTCGTATAAAACAAAAAATCCAAACACTTTTAGATGTTGGATTAGGATATATAAAACTTGGACAACCTTCAACTACTTTATCAGGAGGAGAAGCTCAAAGGGTAAAACTTGCAACAGAACTTTCAAAAAGAGCAACAGGAAAGACTTTATATATACTAGATGAACCAACTACAGGGCTTCATATAGCAGATGTTCATAGACTAGTAGATATTCTTCAAAGATTAGTAGATACTGGAAATACAATATTAGTAATAGAACATAATTTAGATTTAATAAAAACGGCAGATCATATAATTGATTTAGGACCAGAGGGTGGAGATAATGGAGGACAGGTTATAGCTATCGGAACTCCAGAACAAATATGTAAAAATGAAAAATCTTATACAGGAAAATTTTTAAAGAAGTATATAGATTAAATTAAAAATAATATATTTTGTGTAATTGCTATTCTCACAGTTAATTAATGATATTATTAAATTTTAACTATTATAGTATGTAAACATTTTTTAATAAAGAGATAAATTTTATTGAAATGCACCCCGTTTAGTAGACCATAATAAAAAAGAGTTATGGTATACTTTAA
>CANOVB010000002.1 GCA_947570695.1 uncultured Clostridium sp. | reverse complement strand
AATAGCCTGTATCGACTGATACAAGCTATTTAGAACGATTAAATCGTTGGTTGCGGGGGTAAGACTCGAACTTACGACCTTCGGGTTATGAGCCCGACGAGCTGCCAACTGCTCCACCCCGCGATGTTTGACGATATTAATTATACTACTGCATACATATATTGTCAATACATTTTTTCAATTTTCTTTAATTTCAAGCCATTTTAAAATATTTTTAATAATTTATATTATTTTTTATATCTAATATATCTTATGCAACACTTAGAAAAATATACCATCGTAACTAATATTATATCCCCATAATAGATTCTGCTATACCACACCCCTTATTATCTCAAAATATTACTTTTAATACCAATTTACACACATCTAAAAATTCTATATTTTCTAATATTGCTTTTATTTCTATTTTACATTTATAGCTAAACAAATAATTTCAACTATACTAATAATATTAAACTTTCGTTTTATTAATATAGTTTATAAACTGTCCCACTATAATCTAAGTGTTTATCTTTAGTGCTGTTATTATCTTGGCGCATAATTAAAATCTCCTTTTAATGTTTAATTCATCACCAATATTAAATCATAAATTTTAATTATGTGTCTTTTCATTTTTTAAAGCAGTAACTTAATTTTGTTATTTATAAAATGCTTTCAAAATTGGACATTGTATAGCTAGCTGCACGTTGTAAATATAAAAATATAGACACACACTTAAACCTCAAAAAATTATTGTTGATATTCTCGCTTTTATGATATAATATTTAAGATTTTAATCGAAATTCACAACAAATTTTATTCTATATCAGGAGGAAAAAATGAAAAAAGAAATACTTGAATGGATGTTTTGTATTGTTATAGCTTTAGTTCTTGCAATAATTTTTAAGCATTTTATTGGAACTCCAACAACTGTAAAACATAGTTCTATGTATCCAACACTTCAAGAAAATGAAAAATTAGTTTTAAATAGAACTTTTAAAATAACAAAAAAGTATCCTAATCGTGGTGATATAATAACTTTTGAAGCTCCTAGTAAAGCTTCTTATTCAAAATTTGAGGCAAGTCAATCTAATCCCGTAGCTATATATAATTCTCCTAAGAAAAATATATTTCAAAGTTTTTGGTATTACGGTTTAGAGGTAACAAAAACTAGTTTTATAAAAAGAGTTATAGGTCTTCCTGGAGAGCATGTAAAAATAGAAAATGGTAAAATTTATATAAATGGAAGTGAATTAAAAGAAGATTATTTAGCTGATGATGTTATAACTGTTTCAGAAGTATTTTATGATTTCACTGTTCCTGATGGATATATTTTCGCTATTGGAGACAATAGGTCTAAAAGTACTGATTGCAGAGTTTTCGGTTGCGTTCCTTATGAAAAAATAGAAGGAATCGTTCTTTTAAGATTTTTCCCTTTTGATGTATTCGGAAAAATTAAATAGCAATTTCCAATCATCTTCCTATTAAACAAAAAAGAATATATTATCACTAAAAAATGATACTATATTCTCTTTTTAATAAAATTCCAAACTAATCTATTTTCTAAACCTTTACTAATTTTGCATGTAATAAAATTCTATAATTTGTATTATTTCCACATGTGCAAAGTGTAATAATATTATCTGATGGATTAACTTCTATATCAAAATCATAATTGCTAAGTTCTTTAATTTCATTTATATAATTTTCAAATTCTTCATCGCTTGAAAAACTCTCTGATACAAATACATTTCTTTCTTTCATTGAATATATAGAAAATATTTTTGCTACATAATTATTACTTGCTGTACTAAAATAAAATTTTGTATTATTTTCATCTTCAAACCATTCATTATCTAGCAATAAGTTCATATTGCTAAACATTGTTCCATTTCTTCTATTATGCCCATATATAATTGTGTTTCTACTTAATTCATCAAATGAACATCTATAGTCTGCATATATCCACCCTGCTCCGTTTGATTTTCTATTAAAATTTCGTTTTAAATAATAGTTATTATCTTCTGCTTTTACTACCGGAAAGTCAATATTTGTATTGTTTAATTTAACCCATGCAACTGTATCTGAATTTCTCTCCCTTAATCCTTCAAAATCAACTGATAATACTGTATATTCTCTTTTTCCTGTCTTAGGATCATACACAACATCACTAAGATCTACTTCAATTAAATCTCTTTCTTTAATTAATTTTGTAAATGAAGTTAATTCTTCTTGCATTTCATCATTTTCAATATTATTTTGATTCCAATCATATAAAAGCCATAAGCATATTATTACAATAATTATGGACATTATTCTAAATAAAATTAAAGCAATATTTCCTTTTTTCATTATATTCACCATTATTATTATAGATATATTATTAAAAAAATTCAATTATTTTTTATTAAAGGTTTACACAAACATTTATATTAAAGTCTTTTTTAATCTTACAATTATTATTTTATCAGCAAATTCTCTAATTATTTATTATATATTACATAATTTTAATATTTATATTTTATCTTCTATAAAGTAGCATCTTTTGAAAATTTATTTTTTCCACATCTTTTCTTATTTTGCACTACTTTTATCCACATTTCTTTCATAAATTGTGTAATTTTCATCTTCATATATTCTTTTATAATTGTTATCTTTTTCAATATATTTATTTATAACATTTTCATTTTTTATCAATATATGTGTAAAATTATTTTTTGTAAACACATCTTCATAATGAACTTTTCCTGTTGATGCTTGTATATAATCATAAAATACATCTGTATCATTAAACTCACTACAATATACATCTAATCTTGAATCTATAAATACAGGTATTTCATTAAGCATTAAATAACTTCCATTATCATATGAATTAAATATTCTCATATTTTTATAATCTAAGTTATTCTTTATATATTCTGTGGCTTCTACTGGATAGGTTTCTTCATTTATATATTTCTCTTCTTTTTTCTGAATAAGTTCATATATTGAAAATGCTGATACTGATATAATTAATATTATTACTATTAAAGCACTTCCACATACTTCTTCTACAATTTCTATTTCTTTCTTTAAATATTTATTTACATTTTGTGTTATTAAGTCTGCTAATACATATGCTCCTAAAAATACTAGTAAATAAACATATCTTACACTAGTAAGTGTCATAAATAATAAACCTAAAACCAAAAATCCATGTTCTAACTTTATTTTAGCTGGTGTAAATGTAAAAAATGCTATAAATAATATCATAAATACTAATATTGCTATATTGGTCATCGGTATAATTGGTTGCATTTCTGCTACAAAATCTACTGACGCATTGTTTTCAAAATTGCTTGTTCCTAACATTGATTTTACAATATATGTATATGGTACATCATGTATTGGGGTTAAAAGTCCTGTAAAACATATTATTATCATTGTTATAATTAATATTTTTACATTATAATTTTCTCTAATAGTTATTTTTTGATAATCTATTGGTTTTATTTCTTCCGCAAATTTACTATAATATTTAACATCCTCTTCATATTTTTTTACTTTTTTAGGATCTTTTATTCCTTTTTTTAGCTTTTTTTCAGCTCTATTTTTCATTGCTATATAAATACTTTTTGGTAATACAGCTTTTAAAAATGCTGCTCCTATATATGGTAAAAATAATACTAAAAATAATGGCCATGTTGCTGCATGAAAATTTGCTATTATTACTGATAATAAACATAAAATTATTATATATCTTTTTTTACCTGTTTCTATTAATTTTTCTATTGCATATATTTCAATTATAAAACATACAAATGATACTATTTGTGAACGTGCTGTAAAGCATCCTCTTATAAAATATGTTAGTATTAGAGTTGTTAAAAGTGCTACTATTGGTGATTTGCTTCTTTCATTTAATAGATTAAATAAAACTACATTTGTTATAATTGCAAAAATTATTGTTCCAACATATAATCCAGTAAATCCCCAAATATTATGTATTATATATATTACTATATCAAATGCCCAGTGAGAATAAGTATATGTTAGTCCTTGTACCCAAGAAAAATGTTCTTGCATATCTATTCCATTTTCTAAAATGTATTTTCCTATTGATATATTAAAAAATGTATCATTTTGAAATTCTTTCCTTACAAATCCTATTGTTGCAATAGCTACAATTATTGAAAATATAATTGTGAGTTTTTTTGACTTTTTCATTTTTCCTCCATTTAACTTAATATTTTTTGATTAAAAAAATTATATCATATCAAACCTAATTTTAAACTATTTTGTTATAATTTTTATTAAATTTGGAAATTTCAATTTAGTCTTAAATCACTTAAAAGCAAATATTAATTCAATCTTAGCCTGTTTTTGTAAATAGCAAAATTATATTACCGTTTTTAGGATATAACTGACAACAATAAAATTTCTAATTTATTTATCATTCATATTCATCCTAATTTTTTGTAAAAAAGGTAGAAATTTACATAAAATTGTGATATAATTATTAAGTATTGATATTATATCTTTACTAGTGGTTATAGGTCCATTACAAAAAACTAAATTTAATTTTAAGGAAGAAAAAAATGAACTATATATTTATACATTATCCTAAATGTTCAACATGTCAAAAAGCTAAAAAATTTTTGGATGAAAATAATATTAAATATACTGAAAGACATATTGTAACAGAAACACCTACTTATGAAGAATTAAAAGCTATTATTGAAGCAAGTGCTTTACCTGTAAACAAATTTTTTAACACAAGTGGCTTACTTTACAGAAGCATGGGATTAAAAGAAGAATTAAAAAATTGCTCTGATGATGAAAAAATTAGATTACTTTCTAGTAATGGAATGCTTATTAAAAGACCCATCTTAATAAAAGGTAATAAAGTTTTAGTAGGCTTTAAAGAAGACGAATGGAAAAGTTTAATATAAAGTCCCAAATACATACTTTGAAAAGAGAATCTAAAATGGTTCTCTTTTTAAATTTCTATATATTCCTTTATACTCTCAAATTTCTTTTCTCCTATTCCACTTACATTTTTTAAATCTTCTATAGACTTAAATTTCCCATTCTCTTTTCTATAATTTATTATCCTATTAGCAAGAGAGTCTCCTACTCCTGAAAGGCTTTTTAATTCTTCTGCACTTGCCTTATTTATATTTACTTTAGAGCTCGACTTAGAAATATCTTCTACTATTATCTTTTCTCCATTTTCTTTACTTATATATTCTTTTTCTTCTTTTTCATTAATATTTGGTATATAAACTTTTTGGCCATCTTCTAATACATAAGCTAAATTTACCTTTGATAAATTCGCAAAATTTGTAACTCCTCCTGATAAATTAATTGCGTCTTCTATTCTAGAGTTTTCTTCTAGTTCTATTACTCCTGGATTATTTACCTCTCCTGTAATATGTACTTTTATTTTTTCTGATTTACTTTCGTTTTCTTGGCTTATCTCTTTTACAAAAATATTTGTATCATCAAATTCTTCTAGATTTTCTTTAGATTTTACAACATTATATAATACTACTATTATAAAAATTAAAATTATGCTTGCTTTTATTAATACATCTTTATTTATTTTCATTCTTCTCATTTTCCTTTTTTTAATATATTTAGGTTTTTAAGGCTATACCTATAAACCAAATTTTTTAATAATTACTAATTAACTAAAATATTAATTACTTGAATTTTGTATTTTTTTAGTATATTATGGTATCAAATAATTATGTGTGAGGTTATATGAAATTAAGAGAAAAAATATTTATACTCATGCTGTTAATTTTAACTTTGCTTCAAACAAGTACTTATGCTGTGCAATTAAATCTTAGTGCGAAATCTGCAATACTTGTAGAAGTAAGTACTGGTCGTATAATTTATGAAAAAGGTTCAAGAATGCAAATGTTTCCTGCCAGTACTACCAAAATAATGACAGCAATTCTAGTAATTGAAAATTCAAATCTTTCAGATATGGTTACAGTTTCTGAAAGCGCTATATCAAATATTCCAAGTGGATATGTAACTGCCGAATTGCAAGCAGGAGAAGAAATTTCAGTAAAAGATTTACTATATGCTTTAATGGTAGAATCGGCAAATGATGTTGCTTTTATTCTTGCTGAACATGTTGCAGGTTCAGTATCTGCTTTTGTTGATATGATGAATAAAAAAGCTTTAGAAATCGGTTGTTCTAATACTCAATTCTTAAATCCTAATGGTATACATAATTCAAATCACTATTCTACAGCTTACGATTTATATTTAATGGCTCAATACGGAATGAAAAATGAAACCTTTAAAGAATTAGTATCTACTTCTTCTTATACATTACCGGCTACAAACAAACATCCTTTGGAAGATAGAGAACTTTCTACTACAAATCAATTAATTAACCCTAATAATACTAAATTTTACAATAAAAACATTATAGGAATTAAAACTGGATTTACTTCACAAGCAGGAAATTGCTTAGTTACACAAAGTTCAAGAGATGGACTTGATTTTATTGCAGTTATTTTAGGTTCTGCAACTAGTGATTCAAGATATGAAGATTCTCAAAAATTGTTTAATTATGCTTATGATAATTTTACTTTAACAAAAATTAAAGAAAAAGATAGCTTAATCGATACAGTTGAAATTGAAAATGCTACTAAAGAAACTAAAAATTTAGATTTACTTATAGATAAAGGAATTACAGTAATAAATAATAAATCAATTAATATGAATGAAATTATTCCTGAAATTAATATACATGAAAATTTGGTTGCTCCGATATCTGCAGGTCAAATAGTCGGAACAATAAAATATAGAGTTGATGATATAGAATATACTGCAAACTTAGTTGCAGGAGCGGATGTAATTCCTAAAACCGATTTTAGTATTTTTATTCTTGGAAGTGGATTTTTGCTATTAATAATTGCAACTGGAATATTAGGAAAAAAGAAATCTAAAAAAAGAAAAAGAAAATAATTAAATTTTATATATTATAAAAGCTTGCTCATAAAAAAGCAAGCATTTTTTATCTTTTTATTTATTTTATTTTTACTTCAAGTTCTTTAACAAGAGTCTTTGTTTTATCCTTATCATAAATATAAAACCATAAATTATTACATTTTTCTGACTCCCCTGGAAGTTGTTCGCTCGTTATACTATCTGTAGAAAAGTCCACTGCTGTTGGTACATAAGGCAACAAATCTTCCAATTTCAAATTTGTTTCTATATTATCAAAAATAGTCTCAATAATAATTCTAGCTTTTGGTACGTTTTTAACTGCTAACGCTTGTTTTATTGTTTCTGTAATAAAATTCCTTTGAGTTTTCATTCTTCCATAATCATTATCCCCATATTCTGCAGGATATGTTGAATAATCATTATTATGTCTAAAACGTAATAATTGTTCTGCCTTTTCTCCGTTTATTTTCTGCATACCTTTTTTTAAATGAATGTGCAAATCTTGTGTTTCATCATCATAATCCATATCTATTGGAACTTCAAAATCAATTTCACCAATTATATCTACTATTTTTATCAAAGTATCATTATTTATTACTGCATAATAATCAATATCTATTCCTGTTATTTTCGAAACTGTTTCAAGGGTATTTTTAGCTCCTTTTGAATACAAAGCATTAATTTTTTGATTTCCCTTTGCTGTATCTTTATTCTTTCCAATAAAAGTATCTCTAGGTATTGATAACATTGATGCTTTACTATTTTTGGGATTATATGAACATACAATTATTGTATCTGTAAGCTTAGAATCCAGATCTTCACTAACTCCAAGTAAAAGAACATGTATTGTTTCCAAATTTTCTATCTCTTCTAAAGTTTGTCCAAGAACTGTAATTAAAACACCTTTAATTCCTCCTCCATTTTCTTGAACTTTTTTATAAAATAAAATTCCTATTACAATTATTGCTAAAAATAATAATATAAATAATTTCTTTAAAAACCTCCTAATTGGTCCTTTCTTTTTTTTAGAAGGTTCCTGCTTTTGTTCCTCTTTCCTTCTTTGTTCTTTTTTAGACAATCTTTTTTGACTTTCATTTTGAAGTTCTCTTTTATTTAATCTCTTGTCTCTTTTTAATGACTCCCTAGATGTTTCCTCCCTCTTTTTGGAACCTTTTTTTCTATTTTCTTCAAATTTATCTTTTATTTTTTTGTTATCATTTTTATTTATATTTTTTCTATTTTTACCATTACTATTGTTATTAATTCTATTCAATATTTTATTTTCTCCTTTGTAAAGCATCCTTATATAAAAGTCTGCCCATATCTATATTACTTTATAATTAAATTCAAAATTATATTGTTATTATACATTGTACTTCCTAAATATGAATCTTCAACAGCATTCATAATTCCCCAAGAACTAACTAGTGGAGAAATTACAGATAATATAGCAAGTATTAAATAAACTAATAAAAAGCCTTTTATAACACCATAAATTAATCCTCCAGATTTATTAAACATTTTAATAAATGGTAAATTTGCAATTAGTTCTGCTGCAAATCTTATAAATAGTAAGAAAAATTTTGATAGCATAAATAATAATAACATAGTTCCAACTCTTACTATAAAATATGAAAGTTCTACTGATACATATCCTACAGCATCAGATTTTGCTTGATTTAACGCTTCTGATACAAATGAATTTATTAAATTTACAACTCCAGTAGAAAAATTTGATTCAGAAGCTTGTAATAATTGTCCATCAGATAAAGTCGTTCCCTCTAAATTGCTTCTAATCACTTCTGCAATTTTTTCATCTATTTCCGTATTTTTTATTATAGAATTTGAAACAGGTTTATATAAAACAAAAACAATAAGTAATGAAACAATAAATACTAAAACTTTAAAAATAACTCCGACTAAACCCTTTCTATAGCCCCAATAAGTTGATGAAATAATCATTGAAATAATTACTAAATCTACTAGAATTCCTCCAATAGCAACCCAATTTATTATTCCCATATTCTCCTCCTATAAATCTATTATTTCTACTCTGTTCTTATATACAACTCCTGCAATGCTGTCTCCTACTACTATTCCACTAATTTGCTTGTTTGATGTATATTTTTTTACAAGCCATCCATTTGAATTTATAATTTGAACTTCATTTCCTAAATTAAGCCCAAGCAAATTTCCACTGACACTTACTGATTTTGGCAAATCACTATTTAATATATATAAGTTTTCTGATTTACCATTCGTACTTTTTACTTTAATTTCATATTCATACGAAAATAAGCCAGATGATTGTTTATCTAATACTGCAAATCCATCTTTTAAATTTATATCCACAAAAACATCATTATTTGTAAAATCATATAATCTTTCATTAGAGTCTGTAGTTACTTTTTGAATATAATTATTAAACATACAAGCTGCTGTATTTTTGCCATGATAATTGATTCCAGTTATTATCTCTCCATTTTCAGATTCATAAGTATATATTACAGAATTTGCAGAATCAGTTTGAGCTAAATCTACTGAAATTATATTAATAAAAGATTTTATAATTGTTCCAGAATAATCTATTTCTCCTATTGCTAAATATTTATTATTCATAGAAACTGCTGAACAAACAGCATAATTTGTTGATATATATTTTCTAAATAATTCTTTTCCTGATACATCATAAAATGCAACTATTGATTTATAAATAGTATTTTTTAATATTACACTAACATATCCATTTCTGTTTACATTTACTCGCGAAATACTGCCTTCTACCTTTCCTTCCCATAATATATTAGTTCCAGAAATTAAGTATATTTTTTGTCCATCCTTTTCTGCTAAAATCATATATTTTCCACTTTGCTCGACTAATGGAACTGATATATTAACATCTAGTTGAGCTGCAATTTTCCCATCAGAAGTATATTCTGTTAATTTATTTTTACTAAGTATAGCAATATATTTATCATAAGCAAATATTGATGGATTAGTGTCTGAATCAATTTCTATAATATTAAGATTTTCTTCAGATACTTCTTTTTTTAAAATTTTAGTATCTATTGTATATCTGAAGTCTTCATCAGTTATGTATCTTGCAAATATAAATGCAATAGAAATTGCTATTAAACAAATAATCATAATCTTTATTCCAGAAGCACCAGACTTTATTTTTTTTTCTTCACTCACTTTTAATATCACCTATTATTTTTTCTCATTATAATAATAACAATTAAACGTTTTTTTTTCAATAGTAATACTGAAATTTAAAAGTTTTCTTTACTTAGTTGTTGACAAAATATTAAAAGTATGTTAATATAATTATTGTCTTATGGACCGGTAGCTCAGCTGGATAGAGCAACGCCCTTCTAAGGCGTGGGTCGGACGTTCGAATCGTCTCCGGTTCACCAAAACTCTTCTCTTTTAGGAAGAGTTTTATATATAACGAGGTGTAGCGCAGTTGGTAGCGCGCGTGGTTTGGGACCATGAGGTCGCAGGTTCGATCCCTGTCACCTCGACCACACAAGATGCAAAAGTGTTGAAATAAGTCAATTTCAATACTTTTTATTTTTATTCAAAATTATTTAGTAATATCTCAAACTGCCTAAAAATAAGCATTTTATCATTCAAAATTATTTGAAATTATTTAGACTAATACAACGTTACAGAGTTTCTCCTAGACTTTTTCCTAGACGAGCTCAAAAAAGTGTCTAGGAGAAACTAAATTTATGTATTCATTGTATATCAGTCATTACATAGATTTTTAAAATAGTTTTTCCTAGACAATATTATTTGAAATTATATATAGTTATTTAAGTATTATTTTATGTGCCAATTCTTATTTTCTTCCAACCATTTTTTAAACTGTTCTATCGTAATATCTCCTTTTTTACACATATCCTTTTGTTCTTTTGCCCTAATAGACCAAGTTTTAAATTTAGTTTCAATATTTTTGATATGATGATTTCTTTGTTTTTTTGCATTTTGTGTTTTATATGAGATTCGATAAAGTTGTTCTACGTCATCATTATTCAATTTTAATTGATATGATAACTCCCTACATGTTTTACCATTTTTAAAAATATTATTACAATATTTTTCATTGGATTTATTTTTCGGAATAAAATATTTACCACAATTTTCACAAATATTTATATTTACCTTTCTTTCAATAATTTTTAAAGTATCAAATTTCATAAAATCATTTAATCTAATTATTTTGAAAATTTCTTGGAAAAAATATGTTTTTTCCTCCATATCAATATTAGGTATAATAGTATACTTTAATTCCATACTTTCTGGAAAAATTTCATTAATTATTTCAACAGCTTCTTTTTTATCTTCCAAAAAATATTTAATAAATTCTTTATATAAATTACTATATGTTCCAATGTACGAAATAAAACTTGTTAATATTTCATTAATATCACTTGATTCATCTGGAATTTTTCCATAGTGCTCTAAATATGTATCATAAAAATTAGGAATTTCATTAAATTTTTCATCATAAAATGACTTATAATCTTTTGAATCTAATAATTCGTTAGTAAGAATTATTAGTTCATTGCACAATAAAACAGATAAGGCATAATTATATTCTTTTAAAGAAGCTTTTATTATATTTACTAAAAATTCTGTAAAATCTTTACCTTTACTATTTTCTATTATTGATGCCCATTTATGCAAATCCATATTATAATAATCTACTATAATTTGACCAATATCTAAAATTGGATATTCATTATTTTTAAATTCGTTTTGATTTAATAAATAATATTTATTATCTTTATCTAATAAATTTCCTAAATAGATAGCTATATCAACAGGATACTTTTTTTCTAATTTCATAAATTCCTCCTAGACATCATATATATATGATTTTTAATAACTTTATATTGTCTATTTTATTATTTATATACATATTGACTTATAACGCATTTTAATATATTATATATGTAGACACTTTAAAAGTCAAATATAATTTGTCTAACGTGTTTTATTATGAAGGAGAAAATATGTATATAGTTTTTATAGATGAATCGGGTCAGCCTGGAGGTTGGGACAAAGAGTCTTGTTGTTTAACATTAAATAGTAGTAATTTTTTTACTTTAAGTGGTTTTATGATTGACGCAAATAATATATTAGAAATAGAAACAAGATTTAAAGATATAAAATTAAAATATGGATTAAAGAGTTCTACCGAAGTAAAATGGAGTTGTTCTTATTCTAAATTAGGATTAAGTTACGATGAATACAAGAATATGAAATATGAAATTATAGAAATGATTTCGTCTTATAAAAATTCTGTTATTGGTATTGTAATGGATAAAAAAATGTGTTATCAAAATAGAATTGATATTAAAAACCATAATGATCTATATGCATTTGCATTAAATCTTTTAATGGAAAGAGTTTGTATGGAAATATCTGATAGAGATGGTAGAGATTCTATGACCCCAGCTTTAATGTTCACAGACAGCAGAAAAAACGATAATAATAATAAATTAGATAAAGAATTGCAAATTTCATACTTGAGAGCAAGAAGTTTGGGAACACACTATATTAAATTTCCTAATTTTTGTGAAAGTTTAGTATTTATAGACTCAAACTATTCTTGCGGAATCCAGTGTGCAGATTTCTGTGCAGGAGCAATACATAAAAAATTTGAAAATAATGATGATACTTTTTATAATTTATTAATGCCAGCCATTAGAGCCAACAAATCTAATAATGTTTATGGATATGGAATAAAAATTTATAAATAAAAAAAGAGTGGCTGATGAGGTTA
The DNA here is from genome assembly GCA_947570695.1 of uncultured Clostridium sp. Taxonomy (GTDB): domain Bacteria; phylum Bacillota; class Clostridia; order TANB77; family CAG-508; genus Scatovivens. The sequence goes on along the minus strand of CANOVB010000002.1, from coordinate 316,976 downwards.
GTTGTCTAACCTAACACACCATTTGTTGGTGCTACATCAGCCTACTTTGTTCTGTTATAAAAATTATATAATTTTTTATAAAAAAAGTCAAGTAAATTGAGCTTTTTTATAATATATGCAAAAAATTATTGTTTATTCACATGTCTATAATATATATTAACTTTATTCTCTCATAGATTCAATCATCAATTTATTTGAAAGATTATAACCATAAGCAAAAGCCTTTTTTCTTTCCAAATCAATTAACTTTGCCTCTTTAGATAAGTAATCATCAAATATATCGTAATCTTCTTTAGAAAGAGTATTTTTTAGCAACTCATCAATTTCGTTAATTTCAGCCCATATATTATCTAGTCTACTATCTTTACAAATATCTCGTACAATTTTATCTTGCATATTATCGTATAAATCTTCAATTTTACTTTTATTCATTTTTCACGACCTTTCAATATTTATTTTCTTACATTCTCCCAAAAGTTTTGGACTATATTTTTAAGTCTTTCTATTGGAAAATCAAATAAAATATGAACACACTCAAAAGTCTTATTTATAAAGTTCTTTAAAGTTTCTACTTCGTTTTTTAGTTTTGCATTTTCTCGCTTTAATTCTTGATTTTCTATTTGTAGTCTTTCTGTTTTAAACATTATTTCATCAACTATATTTTTAATTTTAGTATATCTTTTAGCAACAGTATTAAATTTTCTAATAACTCTTTTATAATTATCTTTTAATACTTCAACATTATCTGTTATTACTTCTTGCTCTAAATTATTTGTTTCTTTAAACATTTCTTGAACTTCATAACTGGTAACTTTCTTTAATTTTTCTATTGGTATATGTTCATTTTCTTCTTTATTTCCACGTTCTAAATCAAAGCCTGACCTAATCATATATGAATAAAAATTATCTTGTAAAATCTTATAGCTATTTTTACCTTTCCAAAACTCTGAACAGGAGATTTTATTGGTTACTTTTCCACTTTTTGAATCTTTTTTGTGGACAACTGGTATAAAAACTAGATGTAAATGTGGTGTACTTTCGTCATTATGAATTTTGGCAGAAAGTATGTACTTTTCTCCTAAATCTTTATAATTCTTAACAAATTCAAAAGCAGTTTTAAAATATCTTTTAGTTTCTTCCTCGCCAATATTCTCAAAGAATTCTTTATCAGAAGTAATAATATATTCACAAGCTACATTGCTATTTTTCTTAATCCAACCCTGTAAATTGTTTTCTTCTTTTATCTTTCTAAATGCTTTACTATATGGCATATTACAACTCTTTAAAGAATAATTTTTTATTGCTTTTTCTTTAGTAATATCTTTATTTGAGTAATGGGTATTTTTTCGTTCATTATGTCTATAAATTCCGTTTAAATTATTTATTGTGTACTTTGCATTTCGTATAATAGCATAGCTCACACTTTAAAAACCTACCTTTCTTTGCTATTTGATTTATAATATCTTGTTACCATAGCAATAGATTCTTGTATTGAATTTTCTAATACTTCGCCTAAAGGTGTGTCAACATTTAACCAATCGTGATAAAATTCGCTTAAAATATCGTTTTGTTTTAACTTCCAAAGGATATAAATCCATATTTTTTAAGCTATCTTTTATTTCTTCCTTTACAGTTATTTCATAAGCACTATTTAATATCTCTTGATGGGATTTTGTTTTGGCATTTTCACAAAAACTTGTAAACTCATTATCTAGTTTTTCATCTAAACTGTTCTTTTCTTCTAATTGCCTTATATCTAATTTGATAATACTATTATATCTTTTATCTATTGTTTCTCCATTTTTCCATTTTTGGATTAGCTCAATTTCTCGTTTGGGTAAACTAATTGTTCCTTCTTCATTTGCTTTTAATAATTTATCTAAATCTTGTATAGATATGTTATTACTCATATTTTTATTTTCCTTTCATTTTATAAGTAAACCTTCGTAGCTTTACTTATATTATAATTCTTATTATTCAGTCTAATTACTCGTTAGCATTTTCATGTGAGGTGAACCAAAAATATTGGACTAAAATTTAGTATGAATGGAGGTCCACCAGTATGTTTAGACACCCTTTTGAGTTAAAACTCGAAATTGTTAATTTTGTTATTGAAGGTAAGCATTCATATAAACAAGCTTCCCAAAAATATCATATCCATCAGGAACAAATTCGAGTTTGGTGTAATCTTTACAGAAATTCTGGTAAAGATGGTTTAAAACCGCAAAAAATTAGAAAATATGATGGAAATTTTAAGGTTAGCGTAGTAGAATATATGTATGCAAACCATTTATCTTTTGAAAAGACAAGAATGCATTTTAAATTGCCTTCTTCAACAATCATAGTATTATGGAAGCAAATGTATGACGAGAAAGGTCGTGAATACTTGCTAAATAATCGCTCAATGGCAATTAATCACATGCAAGTAGAACGAAATAAAAGAATGAGAAAAAGCTCAAAACCCAATACTTCAGATTTAACAGATAAAAGTAAAGAAGAACTTTTAAAAGAAATCGAAGATTTAAGAATGGAGAACGACTACTTAAAAAAATTAGATGCCTTAGTTCAAAAAAGAATCAACCAACCAAAAAAGAAAAAGCATTAGCCGTTTACGAATTAAGGCACAAATATAAAATAACGGCTCTATTACAAAAGGCAAAATTATCTAAAAGTACATATTATTACATTATTAATACTTTATCTAGAACAGATAAATATGCAGAAGTAAAAGATGTAATTAAACAAATTTATCATTCTAATAAAGGTAGATATGGTTATCGTAGAGTTACTTTAGAACTATATAATAGAGGTTATAAACTTAACAGAAAAACAGTGTATAAATTCATGAAAGAACTTAAAATACAGTCATTTGTTAAGATTAGAAAGTATCGTTCATATAAAGGCGGTTATGGTAGTTATGTAGCTATAAATCTTTTAAATCGTAATTTTAAAGCAAATAAACCAAATCAAAAATGGGTTACAGATATTACACAGTTTGCCTTATTAAATACACGAATGTATTTATCACCAATTATAGACTTGTATAATGGTGAAGTTATAAGTTATAATCTATCTGAAAGACCATATTTTCATCAAATAGAAGATATGTTAGACAAAGCTTTTGCTAAAATTCCAGATGATACTAATTTAATATTGCATTCTGACCAAGGGTGACAATATCAAATGACAAGGTATCAAAATCGTTTAAAAGATAAAGGAATAAGACAAAGCATGTCTAGAAAAGGCAATTGTTTAGATAATGCATGTGCTGAAAATTTCTTTAGTATATTAAAATCAGAATTCTTTTATAACAGAGAATTCAAAAGTATAAATCAGTTTAGACAAGAACTAGATGAATATATAAATTACTACAATAATAGTAGAATAAAGTTAAGGCTAAATGGTAAAAGTCCAATTCAGTACAGAATGGATTTCTACCCTAAAACAGCATAGACACTTGTCCAACTTTTGTGGGTCACTTCATTGAGGGCTCGATTATTTATAAGAATTCCGCTAAATTGGGATTCATAATGTATGCAGTATAGATAGAGACTCAAGGAAAGGATAGAATCCCAACAATGAAATTCTCAAGAGAAATGTGCCCACGGAAGTGGCGGATGTTAATCCAAGTGGGGAAAACATTTTTCCCCATTCTTTATTTACAAAATAAGAAAAGTTATATATAATAATTAGGTAGTTATTCTAAATGCCTCAATCATTTAGATAATTATAAAGTTTTAAAAGAAATTTTAAAACGAAGAAAGACAGAGTTTCGTTGGGATTCCGAGTCTTTCTTTTTTGTTGCACAGAGTGCAATATTTTGTTAATCTATTAAAAACTAGTTCATTTTTTAATATTTTTCAGCAATTGCACTATAAAAATAATAAATTTGTTGCACTGTATGCACATTCTGTTGCGTATAGTGCAATTTTTTATTTTTTGAAGAGTTTACATAATTTTGATATACTTTATTTAAAGTTATAGAAAGGTATGTAAAAATATGAATGAAGTTAGTCAAAAATTAAGTCCAATACAAATTTTGCAAATTACTAATACTTTACGCTCTATTGGACTAAAAAGCTCCCATATAGGTACAAAATTGATAAATAAATCTATTCAATATATTTTAATAAATAATTTTGACTTCTTTACTCTTGAAGAAATTTACAGCTATTTAAACAATATCTATAACTTTAATGAAAGAACAATAAAGAGCAATATAAATAATGCTATTACCAATAGAGATATAAAAAAGTCAAAAGAGAATTTTCAAAAAGTATTTGGATATGAATATGATTCTTATACTTTTGAACCTAAATCATTTTTAGAAGAAGTAAGTCGAACTATATATATGTCATAAAATGGTATTATTTAATTAAAGTTTATGATATAATACTTTTAAACAAATAGTAATTTGTAGGGAGGAATTTATATATGAATAAAACAGCATGGATATTTTCATATAAACTTAAAAAAGGTGTAAGTGAAGAGGAATTTGTAAAATTAACGCAAAAATTACATGATGAAATTATTTCTAAAGCAAAGGGATTTATCTCTTGGGAGCATTACTTACAAGGTAATATCTGGACTGATTTTGTTCTTTGGGAAACGGAAGAAGATGCAAATAATGCAACAACAATTGGGAAAGGTAAAGAAGTAACGAATAATTTTTATGCTTGTATTCAAATGAATACTTATAGAGCTCTTATTTCAAAACTAATAAAGAAGTATTAGAATTATAACTTACAATTTGAAAGAGTGATAAAATATGGAAAATATTATAATTAGAAATATTGAAGAAAAAGATATTCCAGATGTTGTAGATATTCAAATAAATGGTTGGAAATCAGCATATAAAGGAATAGTTGATGACAATATTCTAAATTCAATGAATAGAAATGAAAGAATTGAAAAAAGAAGAAATGACTATAAAGAAAATGGTTTTATAGTTGCAGAATTAAATAATCAAGTAGTTGGATTTTGCAGATATATTGATAGTAATAAGTTTACACAAGATATATCAAATATAGATTGTGAATTATTAGCACTATATGTTAATCCAGACTTAAAGTACAATGGTATAGGAACAAAACTATTTCAATTTGTTACAAATGAGTTTAAAAGTAAAAATAGAACAAAAATGATATTATGGTGTTTAAAAGATAATGAGCCATCTAAAAAGTTTTATACAAAAATGGGTGGAAAAATTATTAAGGAAAGAACAATAGAAATAGGAGAAAAAGAATATTTGGAAGTTGGATTTGAATATAATATCTAACTGAAAAATTACAATTTATCGAATGTAAAATATAATGTAAAAAACTTTTGACAAACAAATAAAGTTAAAAATATTAATGTAAAAGACTTTTGATAGACAAAAAAATACCTAGTATATAAAATATTATTGGAGGTACAAAATGGATGTGGGAATAAGGATAAAAAAATATAGAGAAAAACAGAATATTTCTCAAGATGAATTGGCAGAAAAAATATTTGTTTCGAGACAAACTATTTCAAATTGGGAAAATAGTAAAAGTTATCCAGATATAAAAAGCTTACTACTACTTAGTGACATCTTTAAAGTATCTTTAGATGATTTTATGAAAGGAGATATTGAGAAAATTAAAAACTTAGTTAATACTCAAAAAGTAAGAGAGTTTAACATTATTGGATACATTTATTTAGCAGAATTATTAATTTTAGCCATTACAGCTTATCCTCTTTTTAAGCTTGAAGGAAATATTGGTGTTATTATTTGGATTTTATTTTTTTTAGTAACTTTTTTTACTGCTGGAATAGCTGAAAAAATCAAAAAAAATAATAATATTCAAACTTATAAAGAAATTTTGGCTTTTATTAATAGTAAACAATTGAACTATGAAGAAAGGCAACAAGAACTAGGAAAAAGAATGTATCAGAAGATTTTATTTGCAATATTAGCAGGTATGATAGCACTTATTATAAATTTAATTATAATATTTATAAAATAGGAGGAATAATATGGAATTTTGGATATTTATGATAGTATTTATATTTATTGGTGGAGGCTGTTCACTTACTGGTACTTGGTGGAGTAAAAAGAAAAAAGAAGAAAAAAAGAAAGAACAAAATTAACAAAAAGTATTTAATTATTAAAAGTATTTGTATAAAGAACAGAAAACTATCTGTTCTTTTATGTTATAATAAATTTAACAAATTACAAGTTATTTTTATGTTTTACTTAACAGTTTTATTACTCCCTCTTATTATTTTATAGTCATAATAAAAACAATATCTAATTGAACATCTTTTATTATAAGTTCATAATTATAATTTTTGTTGCTACTTTTTGAGTAAATGTTTCGTCATGTTCTACAAAAATAAGAGTAGGCTTATAATTTAAAATAGCTTCTTCTATTTGTATTCTTGTTAATATATCAATATAATTTAATGGTTCATCCCATATATAAATATTTGCTTGCTCAGATATGCTTTTTGCAATTAAGACTTTTTTCTTTTGCCCTTTGCTCATATCTTGTATATTAGTATCAAAATCTGATTTAGATAATCCCATTTTTATTAACATTGCTTTAAAAATGCTTTCATCTATTTTATTATCTTGTGCAAAAGTTTTTAAATTTCCATTTAAATCTTCTGTACTTTGTGATACATAAGATACTTTTAAATCATTTACTATTTTAAAGTTTCCATTATATTGTATTTCTTTTCCTAGAATAAGTTTTAGTATACTTGATTTTCCAATACCATTTTTACCAACTATTGCAATTCTATCTCCATTATTTACTTCAAAGGAAACAGGGGTAAATATCGTTTTTTCATTGTACTTTATCTGTAGTTTATCTAATAAAACTAATGGATTTTTATTGCATTCTAACGGAATGATTTTTAAGGGTTCGTTTCGATCTATATTTTTTAATAAATTAGCTTTTTCATCTATTGCTTTTTGAGTTCTTTGTTCCATAACTTTTGAACTTTTCATCATTTTAGAGGCTTTATGCCCTACGTAGCCCTTGTCTATTGTAGTTTCTGAATTGTATTTTTTACTTTTTCCTTTTTCTGCTTCATTTGACCATTTTGCAGAATTTTTAGAGGCAATTTCAAGTCTAGTTATATCTTTTTGTAGCCTTTCATTTTGCATTATTTCAAAATTGTCTTGTCTATCTCTATTTTCTTTCCAAGATGAAAAATTACCTTGTACAATTTCTATATTAGTATTATTTATAGCAATTATATGATTTACAACTTTATCTAAAAAATTTCTATCATGGGAAACTACTATAAATCCAGTTTTCTTTTCTAAATAATTAATTAAATTATTTCTTGTTTCAATATCTAAATGATTTGTAGGCTCATCTATAAGTAAAAAATTATTTCCTTTTAAAAATAGACTTATTAAAAGTATCTTTATTTGCTCGCCACCACTTAATAAATTAAAATTTCTATATAATATTTCTGTATCGGCATTAAGCAAGTTTAATTCTTTTATAATTTCCCAATCTTGGGCATTTGAAGCAACTTCATTTACTATTTCTATTGACATTCTATTTTTATTTGATACTTCAAAAGGAAAATAATCAACTTCAACATTTTTAGATATTGTACCTTTATATTCATATTTTCCCTGCAACAAGTTTAAAAATGTAGTTTTCCCTTTTCCATTTCTACCAATTAAACCCAATTTCCAATCAGTATCTATATTAAAGGATACATCTTCAAATATATTATTATAACTTCCATCATATCCAAAAGTTAAATTATTTACACTTATTAAAGACATTCTTTCACACTCCTAATATTTCTATTGCCTAATTTCTAGCATTTTTCGTATAAATACATTACACCATTCACATATTATTATGATACATTACTTTGTCTTGGAATAAAATATTTACTCATATCGTTTCCTTCTAGTTTTAACAATTCTACTTTGTTTTTTATTCCACCTGCATAACCTGTTAAGTTCCCATTTGTTCCAACAACTCTATGGCAAGGAATAATAATTAAAATAGGATTATGTGCTACTGCTCCTCCTACCGCTTGTGCCGACATCCTTTCTATTCCTTTTTGTCTAGCAAGTTCTTTCGCAATATCATTATAAGTAATTATTTCTCCATAAGGAATATTTTTTAGAATTTCCCATACACTTTTTCTAAATTTACTTCCAATAAAATTTATATCTAATTCGTTTATGTCTGAGGTTCCTCCACTAAAATATCTATCTAACCATTTTTTCGTTTTTACTAATATTTCAAGATTTTCTGTTTCTATTATTTTTTCTTTGAAATTGGATAAATAGTATTTTTGATTTTCTATCCATAGTCCTACTAATTTATTGTCTTTTGAAGCAATTAATAAATTACCAACAGGTGATTTATATTTAGATGTATAAAGCATTCTAATTTCCTCCTAATTTTTTCTAACTTCTAAAAAATGTTGTTGGTTCTTTAATAGCATTTACCTTTGTAGCTCCTAACCAAAGCATATTAATTTTCTCATTTCTTTTGCATTTATATTATAACATATATTTAAAAAAAATCCCGCTTTTTACGTACATACAATTTATTCATTTGAAATTTTATTACATTTATTTTATAATATTTTTGAGGTGTATGTATGAAACCAGTATTAGATAATGATTTATCTTATTTAATATATTCCATAGTAGAAGAAATACCTACTCGGTTGTGTTGCAACATATGGACAAATCGCCAAGCTAATTGGAAAGCCTAAAAATGCAAGATTAGTTGGCAGAGCATTAAAAATGGCTTTTCGTTATGGCGATTTTCCTTGCCATAGAGTTGTTAATCATCAGGGCAGAATTTCTCCAGGCTGGATTCAGCAAATAGATCTATTGAAAAGTGAAGGTGTTACTTTTAAAGATAATTTTTGTGTTGATTTAAAAAAACACCAATGGAATATATAAACAAAAACAGATAATTAATAATTCCTATTTTTTAATAGCAATTTGTAATTTTCTTTATTTACGCTTTTTATGCAGAGATATAATAACATATTAGTCATTTTTTATTTATAATGCTTATTCTGTAAAATCTATTATTTATAAATTATCAATTTAGCGATTTAATTATCCTCAGTGGTAATTTCAAAATTAACTATCTCTCCTACTTTTTTAGTTACACATTTGAATACTAAAGATAATAAAATAAATATTAGTGCATTCAAATTAAATATAATTATTTAGTTAACATTTATGATATAATAGTTTTATATAAAGCATAATTTGAAAGTAAAATAATGCATATTCACTTTAAATTTTTATATAAAAAAATATAAGTATATTTATGAAATAGTATAAAAAAATTATAATATTTAAGGAGAAATAAAATATGGATATTTCTATTAGAGGCTGGAAAATAGAAGACGCAGAACAACTAAAAAATGCTATAAATAATAAAAATGTTTTAGATAATTTACGAGATGGTATCCCTTATCCATATACAATAGAAAATGCACAAGAATTTATCAATCGAACTTTATGCGCCCCTAAAAATAGTATATACTCTTGAGCAGTATTAGTAGATAATAAAGTAATTGGAAGTGTTGGCGTATCTAGGAAAGATAATATTCATTATAAAACAGCAGAATTAGGATACTATATAGCAGAAGAATATTGGGGTTATGGTATTATGACAAAAGTTATAAAAGAAGTATGTGATTATATATTTAATGAAACTGATATAATTAGACTATTTGCAGAACCATTTGCTTATAATTTAGCTTCTTGTAGAGTTCTAGAAAAAGTAGGATTTGAATTTGAAGGAACCTTAAGAAAAAATGCCATTAAAAATAATAAAATATTAGATATGAAAATGTACTCTATTATTAAAAACTAAACACAAATTTATTATGAAAGAAAAATAATTCAAATTAAACTTAGAGGTAATTATATGTCAATGTGGAATCCTTGGAGAGGTTGTAAAAAATGTAGTGATGGTTGTTTACATTGCTATATTCATAAAGGCGATTTCAAAAGAAATGTTAATACAAATGAAATAGTAAAAACAAAAGATTTTGAAAAGCCAATAGAGAAATTAAAAAATGGCAATTATAAAATGAAATCTGGAATTGTTTACTTATGCTTTTCTACAGATTTTCTTATTGAAGAAGCAGACACATGGAGAAATGAATGCTGGGAAATGATTAAAGAAAGACAAGACTGCACTTTTCTATTTCTGACCAAAAGAATTGATAGATTTATGAAATGTATTCCAAGTGACTGGAATGACGGATATGATAATGTAGTTGTATGTTGTACTATTGAAAATCAAAAAAATGCTGATTATAAATTATCAATATTTAAAGATTTACCAATAAAGCATAAATGTATAACAGCACAACCACTATTAGAGAAAATAAGCATTGAAAAATATCTTGATAATATTGAATTAGTTGTTTGTGGCGGAGAATCTGATATAAATGCTAGAGTATTTAATTATAACTGGGCATTAGATCTTAGAGAACAATGTATAAGAAAGAATGTTAATTTTGAATTTAGACAATGTGGAACTTATACAGTAAAAGATGGAAAACACTATAAAATCCAAACTAAAGACTTATGTAAGCAAGCAAAACTAGCAAATATTGACTATAAAACAATCTAAATATTATCTTATAAAACCAGTCTCAGGTTTGACAAAGCTAATCCTTTATGTTATCATAATTGAGGTTGTATAAGTTTATATTATATTGCAATTTATCCTTTGCGTCTGTAGTTTAGTTGGATAGAATGCAGGCCTACGAAGTCTGAGATCGGGGGTTCGAATCCCTCCAGGCGCACCAACACATGCTGTTTAAGCATGTGTTTTTTATATTTTAATAATTTATTTTTATAAATTATTAAGTATTATATTTTTTACTTTATTAAAAAAATAATGAGTATGAGGTAATCCTCATACTCATTATTAAATTTCATTATTGCTCTATTTCTTTTTTTCCTACTAGTATTAATTTAATTTGTGCTAAATCCGTTAATTCAACATCTCCAGAATTATTTATATCTGCTGCTATAAAATCTACTCCTGTTAATATTTGTTTTTCAACAAGATGTAATTTTATTAAAGCAAGATCTGTTAATGTCATATCTCCATCTCTATTAATATCTCCTATAACTATTAATGTAAATGCTAGTTCTTCATCGCCTACTTCTAACATCATACCTGTTGCAATAATATCATTGTCTCCTAAAACATCTCCGTTTTCATCCATAATAGTTATTTCTCTATTTACTGTTACATTATTTCTGAATTCACTAACTGTTGTTTGAGGCAATATTCTTGATATAATATCTTCTCTTATTGTATATACTTCTGATGTTATTTTTGCAGCTTCTATGTCTTTTTCTACATGTAAAGTTATAGATTTTTCTTTAGCAGTTATATCTAATTGAGCATCACTTCCAATTACTGATTTTACTTTTAAAATAATATCTTTTGATTCATTAATATTTTCATTTACTTTTACTCTTAATGTTACTACAGTTCCGTTCTCTGTTATAAATTTTCCATTTTCTGTTACAAATTTAAAGTTCTTTTCATTAAATGAATCTTCATCAATATTCCATCCATTTTTTCCAGTAATCTCTAATAGCTCTAGATCTTGACTATTATATTCTAATTGCCCCATAATAGCTAACAATCCATTTTGAATGTTTTTCATCTTATTAATTCTAATATCAATTTCAAACTCATCACCTGGATTTAATATATTTTTTGAAGATACTAAATCAATTTCAAAACTTGGTTCATCTGATTGATCTAAAATCCAATCTACTACTGCTTTTGCTGTTCCTGTATTTCCTGCTCTATCTACAAATTCAAATATAAACTCTCCATTTTCTTCAAATGTATATGTGCTGTTTCCATTGTTATTTGTTATTGTTACATTTTCTTCATTAAATTTTATACTTGCTACAACGCTTTCTGTTGTTTCTTCTGTTATATCATATTCTATTGTTGCAGTTGGAGCCTCTTTATCTATCCATGTTACTACTGCTGTTGCCATTCCATCATTTCCAGCTTCATCAGTGTATTCAAATGTAAATTCTCCGTTTTTTGTAAATATATGTGTATTTCCTCCATCTACTGTCACATTCTCTTTATTGAATGTTATAGTAGCAGTTACATCTTGATTTGTTAATTCTGTAGTACTATATTCGATAGTTGCTTCTGGAGATCCTCTATCAATCCATGTTACTTTTGCTTCTGCAGTTCCTGCATTTCCTGCTTTATCTACAAATTCAAAAATAAATGTTCCATTTTGTGTAAATGTATGCGTGTCATTTCCATCATTATTTGTTATTGTTATTTCTTCACTTATATCTGATAAGCTTGCTACTACATTTTGATTTGTTTTATTTGTTATATTATATGAAACTGTTGCAGTTGGAGCTACTTTATCAATATTATTTACAATAGCGATTGCTCTTCCTGTATTTCCTGCTCTATCTGTAAAGTCAAATGTAAATGTTCCGTTTTCTTCAAATCTATATTGATTGCTTCCATTATTATTTGTTATTCTTACTTCGCCTTCTTTTTCATTTTCAAAAACTACTGTTGCTATTATATCTTGATTTGTTTGAGCTATTGCACTATATATGATTGTTGCTTCTGGAACTTCTTTATCAATCCATGTTACTTTTGCTTTTGCAACACCTTTATTTCCTGCTGGTCCTACAAATACAAATTCATATTCTCCATTTTCTGTAAATATATGTGTGTTTCCACCTTCTACAGTAACATTTTCTTTATCAAATGTAATAGTTGCTGTTACATCTTGGTTTGTTGGGTCTTGGGTACTATATGTGATTGTTGCAACTGGTAAAGTCTTATCTATCCATGTTACTTTTGCTACCCTACTTCCAGTATTTCCCGCTTCATCTACATATTCAAATTTAAATTCACCATTATCTGTAAAAGTATAAGTGTTCTTTCCATTATTATTTGTTATTCTTACATTCTGTTTATCAAAATTTATTGTTGCAATTACTTCTTGATTTGTTGGTTCACTTATATTATATGAAATTATTGCATTTGGGATAACCTTATCTATCCAGTTAACTGTTGCAATCGCTGTTCCTCTATTTCCTAAAGCGTCTTCAAATTCAAATGTAAAGCTTCCATTTTCCTCAAATGTATGTGTATTTCTTCCATTGTTATTAGTTATTGTTAAGTTTTTATTTCCTATGTCTAATGTCGCTACTACATTTTGATTCGTTTTTTCTGTTATATTATATGTTATATCTGCTGTTGGAGTTGTTGAATCTATCCAATCAACGCTTGCTGTTGCCATACCTTCATTTCCATAAGGACCTCTAAATTCAAAAGTAAATGTTCCATTTTCTTCAAATGTATGTTGATTACTTCCATTATTATTTGTAACAACTGTACCTTCTCTATCAAATTCAACTGTTACTGTTACTGGTCTATTTGTTGGTTCTTGTATATCATAAGTAAATGTTGCATTTGGTAATGTTTTATATATCCAATCTACTGTTGCTGTTGCTGTTCCTTCATTTCCATAAGGGCCTCTAAACTCAAAAACAAAATCTCCATTTTCTTCAAATGTATGTGTATTGCTTCCATCATTATTTAGTATTGTTACATTATCATTAAATTCCCCATTTACCTTAAATTTAACAGTTACTGTTACATCTTTATTTGTTGGATTTGGTATATCATACTCAAATATTGCTTCTGGTAATGTTTTGCATATCCAATCTACTGTTGCTGTTGCTGTTCCTTTATTTCCTTCTGCATCTTCAAATTCAAAAGTAAATGTTCCATTTTGTTCAAATGTATATTCTGTACTTCCACCATTATTTAATACTGTTATATTTGTGCTTGGATTTACTAATCTTACTACTACATCTCGGTTTGTCAATTCTCTATTGCTGTACTCTATTTGTGCAGTTGGTGTTACACCATCTCTTTTTGTAATATCTTCGTAGAAATTAAACATTCTAGCACCTATATGTCTTTTTGCACTTGTATAAGATGTTTCAACACCTGTTATCTTTACATATCTTACTTTAACTGACTCATCAAAATCTATTGTTTTTGTATTTTGATTGTTTGCCCAACCTGTTATTGTTGCAATATCTGTAAAGTTCTCACCATCCATACTTCCTTCTATTTTACCAGAAAGTATTTTTCCATTTTCACTATGTGGTACATAATCCATTGCACTTAGATATACAGCTGTATCAAATTTTATTATTATATATTTTTGAGTATCAGTACCAGACGCTGAGTTTAACCATCTTGTATTATAATTACCATCGATTGCATTTATTGCTGCTCCATTTTGTCCTTTATCTTCAGCAGAAACACTTGCCAATGATAATTGTGCTACTGGTATATATTTTCTTGTATCTTCTTGGTTATCTGCAGTAAATTGAAATTCTACTACTTCACTTGCTGCAAATACATTTTTTGCCTTTTTTCTAATTAAAAGTTTGGCATTTCCTTCTACTATTGGTTCTTGCTCTGAATAATCAGTCCATTTGTCATTTGTTCTTTGAATAGTTTCAATTTTCCATTCTAATCCATCTGTATCTTCCATACCTATAAGTCTATTTTCTAAATCATTTAAGTATGCTGTGATTGTAGGTCTGCTTGATTTTTGAATATTTATTATATATTCTACATTATTAATTCTTATTTTTATCTTGTTATCACCATTTATTTGTTCTACTTCTGCTTCTGTTAATGTATAGTTATCTGATGTTCCACGTTTCCAAGTAGCTCCACCATCTAAACTATATTCCCAATTTGAACCTTTAAATTCATCTACTAAAATTATTTTATTAGCATCTTCTCCATCAAATGAGAATGAACCTACTTTTTTAATTGTTGTGTCTTCATATAAGTTTACCATTGCAAGTGAAGCAAATATTCCGTAACCTTCTGCTTCAATTTTTACATATTGTCCTGATATACTTTCATCAAATACAATTTTCTTAAACTCTTCATTCTGTTCAGCATTCTCTAGTCTTCCTGCTTCTATCCAATCTTCACCATTTTCACTTACATATATATATGCATTTCTAATATATGAAGGATCATCCTCTCTATATTTTTTTTGTACATATTCTAATGCAGATATATATTTACTACTATCAAGTTTTATTGTAATAAATGCTCTTGTACCTGCTATTGAGTATCTAAAGTCTGTATGCCATATTGTATTACGATTTCCATCTATCGCATTTGGCGCATAAAATGGTCTATTGCTATCTATTGATTGGCTTGAATATGCATGTATTGATAAATGTGATATTGGTATATATGTTTCTTTCTGTGTATTTACGTCTTCATTAAATTGATATTCTAATGCGTCACTTGCTGTATAAATACCTGTTGCTTTCGCTCTAACTAAAAGTTTTTTGTTTCCTTGTACAACTGGTTCTTCATCTGAAAAAGATTTCCATAATGCCTCTCCTTCAATTTTCCATTCAAAGATTTCTGGATTTGTCACTCCTATTAATCTATTTTCCCAATCATTTAAATATGCTATAATATTTGGTGTTTCTCCTTTTTTTATGTTAATAGTATATATTGTTTCATTTCCATCAAATTTAATTTTTATCTTGTTATTTTCATCAATCTGATTCATTTCTGCTTGTGTTAATTGATGTACATCTCCCGTTCCATCTTTCCAAGTTGCACCTGAATCTAAACTATATTTCCAATCTAAAGTTTTATATTCATCTAATAAAGCTATTTTTCCACCATTTTCTCCATCAAATGAATATGTTCCTACTAATTCTACAGCCTTGTTTTCATATAAATTGAACATTGCTGCTACCATAAAACTATTACTTGCTGATGCAGCTTGTGTTTTCTTACCTACAATTTTAATATATTTAGCTTTAGTAGGTTCAAAATCTACACTTTTAATTGAAACATCATTTGTATTTGCATATCTCCAATCTGTTCCAGGTACTACTTCTGTCCAATTCTCCCCATCCATACTTGTTAAAATTTGAGCACTTTCTATTTTACCATTGCCTCCTGCAAGTGGTATATATTCTAATGAAGTTAAATTTTTAGGTTCATCTAATTGAATAACAATAAATTTATTTCTATCACTACCATCCCATGCTGAATGCCAATTTGTATTTGGATTAGCATCAATAGCATTTCTTGCATGTCTTCCTTGAGCAGTAGCTTCTGATGAAACTGCATTAATTGATAAATGAGATACTGGAATATATTTTCTTGTATCTGGTTGATTATCTTCTGTAAAATTGTAAGTTCTACTATTTGTACTTGCTAAATATGTTCCTGTTGCACCTACTCTGACTATTACTGCCTTATTTCCTGTTAAATCAGGTGTTTCATCACTATATGAAGTCCATCTATCAGTTTCGTTATATTTCCACTGCATTGCAGGAGTTGCAGCAACTAATCTATTTTCTAAATCATTTGCATATAATGTTATTGGTAATCCTGCTGATTCTTGAATATCTATTTTGTATAAGTTTTCCTCACTATAATTTACACCAACTATGTGAATGTATATATCGTTTTCAGCTGTAATTGATGCAATTTCTTCTGGTGTTAACAACAATTTATGTTCTTCACTTCCATCAAATGCAACTTCATGCCAGTGTTCTAATCCACCTTGTGGATTTCCATCTATACAATAATCCCAACGAACTCCGTTTCCATCAAAACGACTAGATAACACTATTTTGTTAGCATCATTTCCATCAAATGAGAAACTTGCAATTGATGTATCTAATGAACCAAGTATATGGTTAGCTTCTAATCTTGTAAGAGATGGTTGATATACTGTATAACTATCTGCTGTATTATTAGGAGTGACTTTTGCTTCATTTAATATTCTTGTTTGTAAAAGTGTAAATCTATACGAATTTTCAACACTTACCATTTTTGGTTTAATTAAATTTGTTAAATGATACATTGGTAATGGAAAATATTTTAAAGATTCTGCCATCTCTTCTGCTAAGTAATAGAAATCATCTTCTGTTTTTTCTGGATTTGCACAATATGCACTATATAATCCATACCATGCATCTATATTTATTGGTTGTACTTCTAATGCTTTTCTATAAACTTCTTCTTGTTTAACAGGGTCTCCTTCATATATTTTTGCTTCTATTATAATTTTTTGGCAATTCTCTAATGTTTCTTGTTGATTCATTGCTTCTTGAGCTAATGCTATATATACAACAGAATATCCTCTACTATAACTTGCATTACCCCAACCTAAAGGTAATCTTTCACCTTTTTCAGATAATGTCCAACCACTTACGTCATTATCAATTCCCCAATAACCTTTACCATTCGAATCTTGTGTATAATATAGTAATGCTGCGTGACCTGGTTGACCAATAACTGCTGATGCTATTCCATGTACACCACGAATACAGTGACCTGATTTTGATATACCACCACAAACGCATCCTGTTCCAAATTTATTTCTAAAGTTCATCCATAATTTATTTAATCTATAATTTAATGTTCCTCTTGATATACCATAGTCATCTAATGTTTTACCATTAACGCTAAATAATTGATTAAAGTAATCACGGTTTTCTTCAGAATAATATATTGGATTTCCATAATTTGGCCATACATATGCTATATAAGAGTGAGGTGTTAATAATCCCCATGCATTATTTGGTGTTTTATCAATTTTTGCTTGTGTATATTCATTAAGCCATACTATTGATTCATCATCTAGTAATGTATTCATTACATAACGCATTTCTTCTATAGTATAAGTTTCAAACCAAGGTGTAATGTCAACTGCTGATGTTACTCTAAATTTACCTTGATTATACATTTCTTTATAAATTCTATAACGTACAACACTATCAGATTGATTTTCTACTGCTGAAGGTTGCATCCATAATGCAACTTGTGCAGAGTGAGTTAATGAAAGTGTTATCGCCATTCTTTTATATAAATCACCTTTTGTAATAGGTGCATTTGGTCTTCTATTATGTAATCTTCTAATACCTTCTTCAGATATTGGTTCTGTAATATCAAAATCACTTTTATATTCTTTTAATAATCTTGTAAGTTGTTTTAGTGAGCTAATATATCCACCTGTTGGTGTTCCACCCAATATATAATATCTAAGATTCTCTAAATCATTCATTAACCAAGATACAGTATTCATATTATCTTCGCTAATTTGAACATATGCTTGTAATAATTCATAATCAGTATTTTTAACAAATTCTCTTTGTAATAAAAGTAATTCATATTCTCCTGTTATTTCTTCCCCATAATGAGATTTTATAGCTTCATCATATTCTTCTACAGTTTTTATAAAATCTGCTACTGAAACATTTTCATCATATCCTTCTTTTACTAATTTTGCATTTGCATACACTGAATGATCTCCATCAGCATTTCCGTTATTATGCGCATACAATTTCAAATAATTTGCATCTTTTATATCTATTTTTACAAATTCTGCATTTGAATTTCCCTTCATTGCTTTAGGTGATGCTGGTGTTTTTAAATCCCAATTTTCACCATCTACAGAAGTATATATTAAAAATTTTACACCATTTCCAGCTGATCCCCTACTTGCATCAACTCCTATGTATGCTGTAAAGAAATCATAATCATAATCTGTAATATCATACACAACTGTTGATGTAGCATGTGCTGCTATACCTTTTAAAAATTTTTTTGGCTGTCCATCTACAATTAATGTAATTAACCCACCATTGTATTTGGTGTCTAAATTTTTATCTAAAGTTATGCTTCCCCAACCAACAGAAGATTGATTTGAAACATATTTCATATCAGACAAATACTGATATTGTTTCTCTGTTGCTTGAACTTCTTGGATAAATATTCCTAAAAAAATTAGCATGAAGATCATAATCATACTTATTAAAATTTTTTTATTCTTTTCCATACAAAAAATCCTTTCTCTATTTTTTTATGTTTACATAATACCTATTTCAATTTTACTATTAAATCCATTTTTTGTCAATCTTAAGTATGTTTATAATTACTTAAATATTCAAATGTAATAATTCTTTTATCCTATTAAATGATTTAAGAATCACTAATTTTTTTTCATTCATAATAACTACTTCCTTTCTTTTATTAATATTTTTTAATTTTCTAATAAAATAATTTAATATAACTTTTGCTCTCCACCCCAAAAAGTCTTATATTAATCATAATAGTATATGCAAGATCCTTTTATATTTTGAAAAAATACTATATTTCTATTTTTATTATTTTATATATAATTCGATTTAGCTTTAAATGCCGTTTCAAAAATTTGCTTTATGTATTTCTATCACACTTTTTAAGTACTTTTTAGCATATTCTACCTATTTTATAATTAGTTTTACTCTTTTATAATAACATATATATAGAGAAAAAAAATAATTGTAACAACTATTAAACTTAAATGATAAATTTTTGTAAAATTTGTTAAATATTTCTAATAATATATTTTTATTTTTTACATTTATTATTACTATAACTATATCTTACTAATTTACATAAACTTTACTTTTCTTAAATAATATGTTAAAATAAGAATTCACAAATCTTTAGTATTTCATAAAAATAATTTTTAATGAAAGGAGTATATCAATCACTGTGAAATACTTTGATTTGCTGAGTAGCAACTACAAACCAAACTTCAGGAGGGAAAATATGAATAGAAGAAGACGTGGGAAATACCTAAAAAGGAGGCGGAGATGTAATATATTTCCATTAGCTTTGGGAATTATAATTCTCGGTATTATGCTCTTTACAGGCTTCACAAGCTACAAAGTGCATAACTTTCTCATCGCTGATCAAGTTACAGTCGAAGCATTTTCTTCAAGTGATGATCGTGACTATGATTACCAGCACGCGGACATCGGATTTCTTGGAAAGTTTAGCATTCCACTATTCTACCAAGTAACTGATGAAGTTCATTTCAAAACCCCTGGCTCTTACCAAATAACCTACAAAGCTAAGCTTCCTTTCATGAAAGACCATATTCACACTGTCACAATAGTTGATACTACACCGCCCGAGATTTATTTGGAGGCGATGGATGTAGAAGTACTTCAAGATATTGACGACTTTGTTGAACCTGGTTTTTACGCAGAGGATATCTGCGACGGCAAATATCTTCCAGTAGAAAAAACTATTACCAAAAGCAGTCCTTACTGGTACACTATCACTTATACCGTATGTGACCATTCAGGGAATCAAGCTCAAATCAGTCGTGAAGTTAATGTAATTAGAGGAAGTGTCGCTCTCACATTTGATGATGGTCCTTCTTTAAATATTACGCCTCAAATTCTTGATCTCCTTGAGCAAAACAATGTTCCAGCAACCTTCTTTATTATTGGATTTGGTTCCAATAAAGAAGATATTGTCCTTCGGGAATTTACCGACGGTCATACCATCGGCTATCATGGAATGAGCCATGAATATGCTTCAATTTATTCATCTTTGGAGACCTTAATGGCAAATTTCTCCAGTCTTGAAGAAAAAGTAGAAGCTTTAACTGGCTACTCCTCACATCTTGTACGCTTTCCCGGTGGAAGTTCCAACACTGTCAGTTTCAACTATTGTGATGGGATTATGACTGAAGCGGCAAAAAAAGTAGAATCCCTCGGATACACCTACTATGATTGGAATGTAGACAGTGGTGATGCAGGTTCTGCCAAAAACGCCGACGAAATCTATCACAACGTAACATCAGGCATTCTTCCTGGAAGATTCAATGTTGTTTTGATGCATGATTCTTCTGGAAAGGAGGAAACATTCAAAGCTCTTCAGGGCATTATTGATTATTGCCTCGAAAATGACTATCAGCTTGTAAGGTTGGATTCTCAATCTCCAAAAGTTACCCATAAAATCGCAAATTAAAGTATGAAAAGGCGGCATATCTCCGACTCTGGTCGGAAATATGCCGCCTGGCATTATATTTAATTTTCATAAAATCTGTTGTAATTCCAGATATAACTCATATAATTACTACAATTATTACCATCCGAATAATTATTCCTCTATAAATAAAGCTTTTGCTATATATGGTAATACTTTATCCATTTCATACCAACCTGACGGACTTTTGTTTTCTTTTCCATTTGGATTTGATACATAAACCTTATTTTCTGCATCAGTTGCAAGCAGAACCATATAATGAGATTTTTCAGTCCATCTTTTATATGGTTTATCCCATACACATATTAAAATTGGTTTATCCTGTTTTAATTGTTCTATTACACTTTTTTTAGAATAATATGCTGAACTATAATAAAAATCACTACACTTAATACCTAAATTATCTCTTAATTCATTTGGCATATCTTCTCCAGACAAATGGGGTATATATTTTTTTCTTAAATCTTCTGGTGTTTTATTACTTCCATAACCACTTGCAATAATTGCAATAGAGCTTATACCACATCCGTTTTCTTCCATTGTTCCGCCCCAATATTCTTTATTGCTCCAGCTAGCACTACCACCTTGCTTATACTCTTTATATTCTTTTTTATTCTCTGTTATAAAAATAGTGTTATATCCATCTTTTTCTTTAACTATTTCCTGTCCTTTTCCCTCATAATTTTTGTTTATAGCTTGTCCTATATTTTTAATATTATAATGTCTAAAATTTATAAATTGATTAATTACAAAAAAAAGAATAATTAGCAGTATTAATAATTTTATAAATTTTTTAATTAGTTTCATTATACCACCTCATACTATAAAATCTATTTATATAGTACAAGATACTTATTAATAATTTATTAATACTTAATTAATCTTTTCTTAAAATTTATAAAGCTTTTTTAGTAGTTCTATTTTAAAGCAGCTTCCTTTCCCAACCTCACTCTCTAACGAAATATTAGCTTCATGTAAATCTAATATTTTCTTAACAATAGCAAGTCCTAATCCGCTTCCTTCAGACGAATGTGATTTATCAACTTGATAAAATTTTTCAAATATTCTATCTTGTTTTTCTTTTTCGATTCCTATTCCATTATCTTTAATTTCAACTATTACTTTATCTTTATTCTCATCAAGATTTATTTCAATTCTTCCATTTGGATTAGTATATTTTATTGAATTATTTATCAAATTTATCCAGACTTGTTCTAATAAATCTTCATTTCCAAAAATCTTAATATTTTCACCATTCATACTAATATCAATATTTTTTTCTTCGAGTTTTTGATTTAATATTATTATACATTTTCTTATCTGTTCATCAAGCATGATTTCTTGATTTGTTTTTAAGTCAGTTCTATTTTCAAGTTTTGAAAGCTCTTGAATATTTGTAGAAAGTTTTGCAAGTCTTTTAGATTCTTCAATTATTATAGATATATATTCTTTTTTTTCTGCATCTGTAATATTTTCATCTTTTAATAGTTTAGCAAAGCCTTGAATAGAAGCTATAGGAGTTTTAAATTCATGTGAAACATTACTTGTAAATTCTTTACTTAAATACTCTATACTATTTAATTCAGTAACCATTTTATTAAAGTTTCTAGTCAGCTCTCCAATCTCATCTTTTCTATTTGTTTTCAAACTTACTGTAAAATCACCTTTAGCAACCTTTTTAGTGGCATCTGTTATCCTTTTAATAGGCTCTATTATATGCTTTGCTACTATTATTACTAGCAAAACACCTATTATTGAAGCAACTGCGAGAGTTTCAATAACTCCTGAAAGCAGTTCTTCTATAAGTTGCCTATTGGTTTCAACATCTGCATTAAGTATTATATCTATATTTTGCTTTTCTATCAGGTCAAATAAATAATTTCTTGCATATCTAAAATATATCATTGTTACTAAAAAAGCAAAAATTAATACAATTAAAAATGCTATTATTATATATGAATATAAAGATTTTCTTTTTCCCATTATTCCTCTCTTTTTACTTCTTTATTATTGCCTTGTAACCAATTCCTCTTATTGTTACAATTTCAAATTCGTTAAATTTATCAAATTTTTCTCTTAATCTTTTTATATGTACATCAACTGTTCTTTGCTCAGAATCACTTTCTAATCCCCATATTTCATCAATTAGTTCTTGTCTTGTAAATATCTTATTAGGATAACTTAATAGCTTATACAAAAGCTGAAATTCTTTTTGAGGGACTTGAAAAACTTGTTTTCCCTTACTTAAAGTATATTCATTATAAGAAAGTACAATATCATTTATTTTAAGTTTTCTTTGATTTATTATATTTGCTCTTCTAAGCAAAACTCCCACTCTTAAAATCATTTCGTCCATATCTATTGGTTTTACCATATAATCGTCTACACCTAATAAAAATCCCTGCCTTTTATCATCTATCGTATCTTTTGCCGTTACTATAAGAATAGGAACCATATAATTCGCTTGTCTTAATTCTTTTGTAAGCTCATATCCATCAAGCTTAGGCATCATAATATCACTTATTATTAAATCAATATGATTCTTATCTATAACATCTAAAGCTATCTCACCATCCTCTGCTTCCAATACTTCATAATTATTTCTTTTTAAATATGTTACCATAAGTTTTCTTAAATTCTTATTATCTTCTACTACTAAAATCTTAAACATAATTCCTCCTGCCTCTATTTTACTCTTAGTAAATTCTCTTGAGCAAGCTCTTCTCTTCTATCTTTTAAAACCTTATTTTTTATAAAATTAATAATATAAAATGGTAATATAGCCTGACCTAAAGTCATTATAACAGGGAAAAGATCTCCTGTACAGTTATATATAATTTCTATTGGAGTATTTGGAAAATTTTTAGATATAAACATAAAATTAGTATCTAGTACTAAGTTAACAATATACGCAATTATACCTAAAAATGCTATTAGACCAAAATAATATTTTATATCACTTTTATCATATTCAACATAATGTGTTATATTTACAAGTACACCTACATACACCATTATACCATGTAAAATAAAACTCTGAATGCTTATAAAATGCCACATTGGATAATTTGTAAGAGATGTTATTGGAACTAGTAAAAAAGATATTCCTGCTACAATTCCACCTGTTGCTAAAAATATATCTCCTACCCTTTTTAATCTTCCTTTTGTAAATGAGCTAAACAGTCCTGCATACAATATTAAACTACAAAAATATAATGGTATATAAGTATTAGGATTATTTGCATTTCCTGAACATAAATTAAAAATTATTTTTACTATCTCTAAAAACCATAAAAATAACGTACTATACATTATTATATTTTTAACTTCTTTTCCTTTTTTATTTGAAGTATAATGTAATGCAATTATAATACATGTTATAGTAATACTAAGTAAAACTAAATGTCCTATTGTAAACATTCCACATGCATGATATTCACCTAATTTTGAAAATAAACTCATAACCTACCTCAACTCAATTTATCCTTTAAAATAATTCTTTTATATTTATCATACAAATAATATCTTCAATTATATCTATAATAGAGTAAATAATCATTACTATACCTATTGTTATTATTATTGTTCCTGAATTTAAAGCAATATATAATCCGCATCCAAACATGATTATAGCTAAAATTAAACTATAAACCCATGCTCCTACCTCTAAGTCTCTCATTTTAAGTGATAGAGTTAATTTTATGAAAGAACTATAAATAATCCATATTCCTATAATAATTCTTAATATTGTTTCAATAGTACTACTATAATAAATTGTTATAATTCCAATTACTACAGCCATTAATCCATATATTAATTCATAGTTGTATAATTCATAATGACTTTTATTCATACTAAAATATCCAACTACCTTCATAGCTCCTATTAAAATAAAAATCCCACCTATAATATATGATATAACTTTAATAGCAAGATCTGCTTTCCAAATTAATATAGAACCTAAGATAATAAAAATTACAGATTCTATTATTGAAATAATACCAGTCTTTTTTAAAATTTTTTCAATATATTCCATATTTTCACTTCCTTTATAACATTTTACAAAATCTTACAAAATAATACTTTTTTCGATTTTCCATTTTCAATTTATCATCGAATTATGAACTTAATATGAACTTTAAATTAAGATATTGTTAATTTATAATATGCAAAAGCGCTGACCGAAGTCAGCGCTTTCGCCTGAAAAATTATTTTCAAATATTCATACACGTGCTTTTGGGGCTTTACTTCTCTTCTACCTTTCCTCGCTCTCTTCATCGAAATAACTAAAGCTTATTTCTGAAATAACATAAGGTAAGTTTGTAATCTCTGAAATCCCATTTTCTCTAAGCTGAGATAGTGCTTCTTTGATTCCATTTATTGCAATCTCATACTCATAATCTGTGGGAATTCCCACAGTCAGAAATTCCATAAAATATAACTTATCCATTTTATTTAAGTACCTAAAAATTACTGTAAGTACAACAAGTAAAATAAAATAAGTTTTTCCTGAAAAAAATGTTGCAATGGATATAATTATAATCCCACCAAACCAGCATGCTTCTTCTTTTAAATAGTCACATTCAGAAGAAAAACGTGAATATTTTCTCACTTCTTCCAAAGTTGGAGTCCTTCCTAAATCATAAAAAGCATTAATAACCGCATGTTTAGCACCATTAAACCTCCTAATAGATGCCATATTTTTGTCTCCAACAATATAAAAAAAGAAATATCCGGTACTATGGGATGTTAATGTAATTCCAGTAGCAATTACAAATATCCATTTTGAGATACATGCCATAAACTCATTTTTGGTACAAAGGGCTACAAAAAATACAGGTAAACACATAATACTCAAAACATTCATTACATTTGAGAATATTTTTATTTTTTTCTCTTGTTTTTGTCTCCAGTAATTCAGCTCCTTTTCATCATTATTACTTAATGGTCTAGTTCCAGCTTCAGTTGATCTTATTTTTGGACCAGTTAGTTGAATTACATCATCTAACCGTTGAACAGCAGAGAAGGTTATTCCATCCCGATGGGAACTCCCATATATTGAAATATCACCTTTCTGTTTAGCAATTTTTTTCACAATGTGTACCTCCTAAAAAAGATTTTTATTCTTCGTCATTATAACATCAATTTTATTATTTTTCAATGAATTAAAAGCATGGAATATTTTTTCAATAAACTTTACAATCATTAAACTTTATGACCTAAATTTATTTCCATCTCAAAATTATTTGAACCTCTATTTACTAATATTTTAACTTTATCATTTGGGCTTTTAGTATAAATGTACTTTTTTAAATCATTCATTTTATTTATTTCTATATCATCAATTTTTGTAATTATATCTCCAATTCTCAGCTCTTTATTAAATAATGGTCCGTCTGCTTGAATACTTGCAATATATACTCCATTTTCTATATTAAGCTTACTATCTAAGTAAGGAATAACTTCTTTATCATATCCATAAATACCTAAATATGCCTCTTCAAATTTTCCTTTTTGCATTAATTGTTCTAATATTGGTTTTACTATATTAACTGGAACAGCAAACCCAATCCCTTCTGCATCAGTTATTTTTACGGTATTTATACCAATCAATTCTCCATTTTTATTAATTAATGGTCCACCGCTATTTCCCTCATTTATCGTAGCGTCAGTTTGAATTAAATCTTCCATGTAACTTCCTTGTGTATCTTCTTCAATCTTTATAGTTCTATTTATTCCACTTATAATTCCCTTAGTTACTGTTCTTTGAAACTCAATTCCAATAGGATTTCCAATCGCATAAACTTCATCAGCCAAATTTATATTATCTGAATCAGCAAGTTCAATATAATCTAAATTATTAGCAGTTATTTTAACAATAGCTAAATCTAAATTATTATCTGCCCAAACTACAGAACCGCTATAACTATTTCCATCTTCTAAAGTAACATAACAATTACCATATTTGTTTCCAGCTACATGTTGATTTGTTAATATATACCCATTATCAGATAAGATTATTCCACTACCTAAACCTAATTTTTCTTCTGACTTATTTAAAAAAATAGAACTTCCATTTCTTTGTAATTTTGAAATACCAACAACACTTTTAACTACAGAATTAATCATTTTTGATGTGTCAAATTCCACAGTTTGTTCATTATTTGTGGATAACTTGCTCGTGTCATAATTTGAAGTTGTAGATTGATTAGATTTATTATCCATTTTTAATATCAAAATTCCTAAAAGCATTATAACTGCAATCATAAATATTATAATTAGCATAGTATCTTTTTTTCTACTAGTTTCATAATACATACTTTATCCTACCTTTCAAAAATATTTTTCCATTTTTTACTATTTTTATACAAATAAATAATTATTTACTTATTTTATAAAAAATGATAATATATACTCATCAAATATAAAATTTTAGGAGGAAAATATGATAATTAGCGAAATAAAAAAAGATGCAAAAGTAAAACTTACTGGTGAATATGCAAAAGCAGTATTAATTTACTTTATATATTTTCTCATATTATTTGCCACTAGTTTTTTAGGTTTATATGTAAAAACTAAGTTGTTACATTACATATATCAAATAGCTGTACTTATACTTACTGTTCCACTTTCTTTCGGAATAATAGCAGTATTTATAAAAATGTCACGTAATGAGGATGTATCTTTAACTAGCTTTATAACAATCGGATTTCAGAATATGAAAAGTGTTTGGAGAACTTATGGTAGAACAATTATAAAATTACTTTTTCCTATGATTATACTTATACTTGGATTTTCATTTTTGCTTTACTCATTCTTGCAAGTAGCAACAATTACTCCAAACTTAGAAACAATATATATTACTGATTTAATAAAAAGTCCTCAAGTAATAATAGCATTTATTATAGTAATAGCAGCTATAATATATGTAGCATATAAAGCATTACCTTTATCTTTAGCATACTATGTTCTATATGATAATTCAGAGTTTACTGGAAAAGAAGTTTTAGAAAAAAGCAAAGCTTTAATGAAAAGTAATGTTTTAAATCTAGTTTTATTACTAATTTCTTTTGTACCTTGGTTTCTTCTAATTTACATGATTTCTTATATATTTACTTTATTTATAGGTAGTATAGCAGTATTTATATCTACAGTATTATGCATCTTACTTGCACCTTATATTACAACATCAACAGTATGTTTCTATGAAGAATTATTAAATGAAAATAAATAATATATACAAATATCAGTAAAGTTTTATTTAATAGAAAATACCAAATTTAATCTTATTAAACAGAAATGACATTTAAGAACATTCTTAAATGTCATTTTTTATTTCTATTTTTATTACTCTGCTACTGAACAGGTGCTGCTACTGGTCCTCTTCTTATTATAGCTTTCATTGGAGTATAAGTATCATTTGAAAGAACATCTTTTGAAACAACAGCTCCATTTAATCTTTTTTCAATATATGTTGTAACTTTATATCCAGCTTTACCAGCTTGAACTACTATTTGTTGCCCTGGTGCAAGAGCTGGATCATCTATATATGAAGTACTATAAGGTATTGATTTTGTAGTAACTGGCAAGATTCTTATTTCGTACTCATTTTCTTCTTGCATACCAAATATTTTAAATTCTGCTATTCCATTTTTTACAGATGCTTCAATTTTTATTGGATAATTTCTTGAGTTTTTAAATTGAAAATCTATCGCCCCATATACAACTGTTGCATCTTTTCCAACTTCAAGATATGATGTTGGGAAAGAATGATTTCTTCTTTCAACAATTTCTAAATTAGCTAAAAGTACAACATTATATAGTGTTGAAGATATCTGGCAAATTCCTCCTGCTAATCCGTCTACAACGCCTCCATCTGCATAAATTTTAGCATCTCTATAGCCTTCTTCTACTGTTCTTTTTCCAACAACTTTATTAAAAGAAAATACTTCTCCTGGCATTAAAACAGTTCCATTAATTTTATTTGCTGCTATTAATAAATTGGTACTTCTATTAGTATTACTTGCATCATATTTAGTACTAAATTTCGAAATCAAATATGGAAATGCCTCTGTTCCAATATCATTAATTGTTTTTTGTGCTTTAGATATTTTAAGAGGAATTTCATATTCTTCCTTATCTTCTAAAGAGATAATATTTTTGGCTTCATCAATAGAAATATTAAAATCAATTCCATCTACATCTGCATAAATTTTATATGGGTCTGTTTCAAAGTAAGCATCTTTTGGTTCTCTATGCACTTCTGAATATATTTTATCTATATCTATACTTGAAGCTTTTACATTTTCTACAGGAATATTTATAGTTTGATTATAATTTTCTTTTGAAATATCTTCAAAATTTCTATTTTTAATAGCTTCCAAAATTTTATTTTTTAATTCATCTTTTTTTACTTGTATTCCATCTTTTCCTTTACTTATTACTAAGCTTTCCTCTTCTATATAATAAGATGGCTCAACTACTAATCCTGGGATTTTTGAACTTACATCTTCTATAAAATTATTTAATAATTCTTCATTGTATTCAGATTCAACACTTAAATTTTTGCCAAAAAAAGCCGTAAATAATAATGAATAATTATTTTCAAAAATCATTCCATCTCTTCCAACTTCATAAGCATTTGAAACAGCCTCATCTATATTATATTTGTATTGTATTTGTTCTGGAAGCAATGTTATTTTATAATTTTCACCATAAGTTAATTCTATTTCTGGTAAAAGTTCTAAATTAATAACTTCATTAAGTCTCTGTTTTGTCTCATCTATAGTTAATCCAGAAACCTCAATATTTCTAATTTTAACACCTTTTAAAATGGTTTTATTATTCATATTAAATAATGCAAAAAATGTTGAAAATGCCAATATAATAAGGATTAATGCTACAATACTTATTATTATAATCATTCTCTTTTTCTTGTTTTTAAGCATTTCTTTAACATAGTCAGGTTTTTCATTCTCATCTAATGGCTTACTTTGATTATTCTGTTTTTTATTATATTCTTCCTTGCTTTTTTTAGAAGGCTCCTTTTCGTTTTTTTCATTTTTTTCGTTTTCATTTTCTTTTTGATTTACAATTTGTTGTTCATTTTGTTTTTCTTCCTTTTTTTTAGCTTTTTCTTTTGCTCGTTCTTCTTTTTGTTGTGCCTTTTCTATTTTAATCTTAAGCTTTTCTCTTTCTTTTTCTTCTCTTTTTTTTGCTCTTTCTTTAGCTTTTTCTTCTTTTATTTTAACTTGTTCTTGTTTTTTTAACTCTTTTTGTTTTTCTTCTACTTCGCTCTTAGCATTATTTTCTTTATTCTGTTTTTTTTCTGTGTTTTCACTAACTTCAACTTTATTTTCTTGCTTAACTTCTTTTTCATCTTTTTTAGGAGTTTTGGCACTATTTTTCCCTTTAGATGGGTTTTTTCCCTGAGTTTTTTTAGTAGTTCCATACTTTTTTGTTGATGTTTTTTTACTAGATTTTGAACTTGTTTTTTCTTTTTCTCCACTATTTACTTCTGGTTTTTCATCAACTTTTTTACTAGAATTGCTCTTGGTTGTAGCCTTTTTTTTAGCTCCATTAGAAGATGTTTTTTTATTCTGTGCAGAAGATGTACTAGAATTTTTTTTGCTATTCTTTTGTGTTTCTTTTATTTCAGAAGTCTGATTTTCATTATTATTTAGTTCATTTTTTACATTTACTTTTTTTGATGATTTAGTATTTTTACTTTTATTACTATTTGATTTTTTCTTACTAGCAGCTGCCATTCCAAACTTCCTTTCCGTAACAATTTCAAGCACTATATTATCATATCTTGTTTTTTTCTGCAATATTTTTTTTACCTATGGACAATAAAAAAAATTATATATATAATAACTTTAGCGAGTTCCTTATATTATATTCGCCAAATTTAATTGTAGTATTAATTTATAAAAAAACTAAGAGAGGTGCTAAATATGATTGGAGATATGATTTCTAAAATAAGAAAGGAAAAAGGAATAACTAAAACTCAACTTGCAAGTCAAACAAAAATTAATATAGGTCACCTAACACACATTGAAAAAGGAGACAGAAATCCTAGTCATAAAGCATTAAAATCAATTTGTTATGCTTTAAATATTCCTTATCAACAACTTTTATACACTTATGATAAAGAACTTTCGGAAGAGCAAAAAGAATATGACTATATAAATTACATATCATATAATGAAGTACCAGCAATCTCTAAAATAGATGAATATATTGCATGTCCTTATGATTTTTCAAATGCGTCATTTGCATATAAAGTACCAGATAATGCAATGGCACCAATTATAAAAGAAGGTAGTTATGCATTTATTGAAATTAACGGACTTATTGATAACAAAGCAATCGGATTATTTAAACTAAATAACGAATATCTTATTCGTAGACTAATGTATAAAAAAGATAAGTTTTTACTAAGAGCAGATAATAAAGATGTAAAAGATATAAATATAAGTTCACGTGATGATTTTAAAATAATCGGAAGAGTATATATTTAAAAACGGATTAAAAATATCCGTTTTTTTATTATAATTCCTTATCATGAAATCATTTCTTTACAAAATTGTTACGTTTTTATAAAATTTCTGTAATATTAAAAAAGCTACTTGAATAACAAATATTTTAATAATATAATATTTCTAGTTACACACGTAAGAGGAGTAATTTATGGAATTAGTAAAAAATATTTTCTTCAATACTGATAAACTAACCCCTAATACAACTGTAAAAATTTCATATACTGGGAAATTTTTTCAAGATGGTTCTAAAAATGCTTATATTCATTATGGATTTGGTAATGAATGGGAAGGTCTTGTAGATGCTGAAATGTCTAAGACTGAACTTGGTTTTCAGATTGAAGTTGATTTAATAGATAGAGAAACATTTAATTTTTGTATTAAAAACGAAAAAGATGAATGGGATAATAATGGTGGAACAAATTATATTTTCACAATAGAACATCCTGAAACAGGCTTAATCGTCATAGAGGATTTAGGCAAAAAGCCTCTTAAAAGGCTTCGTAAATCTTACATATTAACTAAAAAAGTAAAACTTGCAATATATAAAATGTTAATTTACATACCAAAATTAATTACTGGAAATTATAAGAAAAAAACAGGAGAAAATAATTAATTATAAAAAAACTGAGAAAATAATTCTCAGTTTTATTTTTCATTTTGAATATGTCATTTATTATTATTTTAAATAATTACTAAGCCACCATTAGGAGATATTACCTGTCCTGTTGTAAACTCATCTTCAATTAACCATTTTACACATCTTGTTATATCTATAGGTCTCCCCTTTTTCATAAGTGGAGTTTCATTTATTATTTCTGCCCATTCCTCTTCAGTTAAAGCTTTATTCATATCTGTATCTATTGCCCCAGGGGCAATAGAATTTACTCTTATATTTGATGGTCCAAGTTCTTTCGCAAGAGCTTTAGTCATACCATCAATTCCAGCCTTAGCCATAGAATAAGGAACTTCACAAGAACCTCCTGTCATTCCATATATAGATGATATATTAATAATACATCCTTCATGTTCTTTTACCATATATCTAACTACTCTTTGAGTTGTATAGAAAACTGAATATAAATTTGTTTTCATCATTTTATCAAACTCTTCTACAGATATATCTGTAAACAACTTTTCTCCAGATATCCCAGCATTATTAATTAGCACATCAATTTTTCCATACTTTTTAATTGTAAATTCTATTAACTTTTCTATATCTTTTTCTTCTGATACATCTGCTTTTAAAATATCAATATTTATTCCATTTTTTTCTAACTCTTGTTTTAAACTTTTAGCAGCTTCTTCTGATTTGTTATAATTTGCAATAACATTATAACCGTCTAATGCTAAATTGTATGCTATATCTCTGCCAATCCCTCTACTTGCTCCTGTTACTAAAATAACTTTGTCCATTTATTTATACTCCTAATTTTATAATTAATTTTTATTATATTATCATAAATTCTAATTTAAGTCTATATCGAGCTTTTTAAAGTAAAAATTAACTTTTTAAATCTTTCTGACCTGGTCCATCTATTAAATCACCTTCATTCGTAAATCTACTTCCATGACATGGACAATCCCATGTATTTGTAGTTTTATTAAAACTTAACTCACAACCTAAATGAGTGCAAAATCTTTTAGATTTTTTTCTTGTAAATCTTCCTTTTATCAGTGAATTAAAAGTTTCATAAAGCATATTTTTCATTTCAGTTTTGTTCTTAATAGGGTTTACTCTTGTTGAATTAAATAAATTAGAGTATTTATTTTTTTCATTCAAAATACTGTCTGTAATGATATTTGCAGCTACATTAGAAAAAGTCATTCCCCACTTTTTAAAACCAGTTGCTACATACATATCATCTACTATATTAGAAAATCTGCCAATATAAGGAATTTTATCTAAACTAATACAATCCTCAGCAGTCCATTTATATAAAATATTATAATCTCCAAACGTATTTTTTAAATTATCCTCTAAAAATTGATAATTATTAATATTATTACAATTTTTTCCTGTCTTATTACCATTACCAGCAACTAATAATAATCGTTTATCGCCATTTATTACGCTTCTATAAGAAATTCCTGGATTATCTGTTGACAAATACATTCCGAAAATTGTTCAAATTTGGAGTTACCTCAGCACATAAAACATATTCTAATTCTTGATATTCCTTAATAAAAAACATTCCTGGAAAATTAAATATCGGGTATCTAGTAGCAGTAATAATTTTATCTGCTATAATTTTATATTTTCCACTATAAGTATTAACATCTAATATAAACTTTCCATTGTTTTTTTTATAATTAAGAACTTGAGAATTTTCATATATCTTCACACCATTATTAATTAAACATTTGCATAATCCATCTAAATATTTTATAGGGTTAAACTGATATTGATTCTCAAGTTTTATTGCTCCTTGAATATTACCTAAAATTCCTATATCTTTTACAAAACTAGCTTTTAAATCAAGCTTTTTACATATATTTACTTCATCTTCAATTTCTTTATACTTTTGAGGATTGTTTGAAAATACATAAGAAGTTTTTTCTTCAAAATCACATGAAATCTTTTCATTATCTATTATAGTTTTTATATTATTTATAGCTTTTAAATTAGCATTTAAATATTTTTCTGTATATGTTACTCCATAAGTATCTAATAAATATTTATAAAATAACCCATGTTGAACTGTAACTTTTCCTGTTGTATGTCCTGTTGTTTTTGAAGCAAGTTCATCTTTTTCTATTAAAACTACATCAAAACCTTTTTTTGATAAGTAATATGCTGTTGTTATTCCAGTAATTCCTCCACCTATTATACACACTTGTGTGGAAATATCTTCTTCCAAGCTTTTAAATTCTGGAAGCTTACATTTATCTAACCAAAATGATTTATTTTTCATAAAAAAATCTCCTATTACAGGTATTATTACCAATAATAAGAAATTTATATAAAAAATTTTGATTATTTATATTTATCATTATATACATAATTTACATTTGCATCCCTAAAATAACGTTTAAATGGAAATCATTAAATTACTATTGTTAATTTTACCCTAAATAGCACTACTTAAATTATAAAATCAATTTCTGAATAAAAAATTAAATTTGACATATTCCAAGATCTATGCTATCATAATTATAGCAATTACATATATATCGTGCAAATATATGTATCAAAAAAAGAACTAGGAGCCTCAACAATTCCTAGTTCTTTTTCTTATTAGCCTTCGTTATTGTCTTTAGCAATTACATAAAGAATAACTAAAACTAATAAATTTAAGATATCGTGCATCTTATATGTACCCTCCTTTCTACCTTTAGGTGAAAGGCAAAATTGATATATATTAACTATTGAAAAATGTCAAATAAAATGGATACCTATCTTACTTATAGTTAAACATATTTTAAAAAAAGTAACATTTTAATAAAAAAATAGAAGTAGATCATGAAAATATCACAATCTACTTCAATCTTGAGTGTCTAAATTCGACACCACAGTTGGAGCCGCTAGTCAGACTTGAACTGACGACCTACTGATTACAAGTCAGTTGCTCTACCAACTGAGCTACAGCGGCATATTCAATTTCAAATGTACCAATTTTTTATTGGTGACCCCTACGGGAATCGAACCCATGTCTCCGCCGTGAAAGGGCGATGTCTTAACCGCTTGACCAAGGGGCCATATAAAAGAATATCTCTCAAGATATTCTTTGGTGAGCTATCCGCGACTCGAACGCGGGACAACTTGATTAAAAGTCAAGTGCTCTACCACCTGAGCTAATAGCCCATAATGCTAAAGTAGTAGCTCAAAAAGCAACTACTCATATATGATACTCTTTTTTTTGGCACTTGTCAACATTTTTTTAAAATTTTTTTATTTTTTATCACATTTTTAACTAATTTACATACTTTTATAAAACATTATTATAATTAATTTATAAAACTAGTTTATTATTGTAACTTAATTTCTTTATAAAAAAATTATCTGTTAATTTTTTCATATATTTCTAATATATTTTTTATTTTTCTTTTTTCCATTTTATCTAATACTGACTGGTATCCAAGTTTTAAATTTTCATTATTTAATAATTTAACTTTTTCATTAGTTAAACTTTTAGAATATATCCAACAATCATAAGATAGTTTCTCAGCTAAATATTTCTCTCCTATAAATCCCATTTTTATATATAATTTAATTGCATCAGCATTTCCTACTCTATCTGTATATAATCTAAATGTTTTATATCCACTATCTATAGCAATATCTATTGTCTTTTTCAATAACTCTTTACCATATCCATTACCACGATATTCAGATAATATTCCAAACCATGCAAGCCAACCTTCATCTGCTTTGTAATTGTAAATTCCTGTAATACCAACAATTTCATTATTCACATAAGCTATATAAAATTTAACATTATCATCTACATAAAATAATCCTGTTTTTTCCATAAATAGTTTTCTATCTAATGAAGCTAATATATTTAAAGTACCATCCTCGTTTGGAAATATCATATTTTGAATTTTAATTGCTTCTTTATAATTATTAAAATCTACAAGTTTTATAATCATATATTATTTCTCCTAATAATCTTATTTATTCAGATTTATCATAAAATTTACCTTGCCATAAATCTTGCTGTCTCATAAATTTATCTAAACCATTTAATATCCATTTTTTATGAAGATTCCATTCAGGAGCAATTAGTAAATCCTTTGGACTATCCCCAGATACTCTATGTATTATTATCTCTGGATTTATATGAGTTAATATATATGTAACACTATTTAAATAATATTCTAAAGAAATTGGCGTATATGCTCCTGATAAATACATATCAGCTAATTTAGTATTTTTTACTATATAAGTACAATGAATTTTTAAACCTTGAATATTATGTTTATTAATAAATTTAATAGTATTTTTTATATCTTCAAAAGTTTCATTAGGAAGCCCTACCATTACATGAGCTATAACTTCAATATTATATTTGTTAAGTAAAGTTACTGCGTTAGAAAAGTCTTTATTACTATATTTACGATTAATTAAATCTCCAATTTCTTCATTAGATGTTTGAAGTCCAAGCTCAACACATACATAATATCTATTAGTATAACTTTTTAACAAATTTACAATACCTTCATTTATACAATCTGGACGAGTAGCAACTGAAAGTCCTACAATTCTTTCGTCTATCAAAGCAGAATTATATTTCTTTTTTAAATTTTCTATACTGTCATAAGTATTAGTAAAATTTTGAAAATATGCTATAAATTTATTAGCTCTTGTTGCTTTATAACTTTCAAAATATCTTTTTACTTGTTCTGATATATTTGATTCAGATTTTATATGTTCACCAGAGCCTTTATTACTACAAAAAATGCATCCATTTTTACTAAGTGTTCCATCTCTATTAGGACATGCGAAACCGCCATCAATACAAATTTTTAAAGTTCTCTCACCAAATTTATTTTTCAAATATTCATTTAAATGATTAAATCTATTTTTATTTTCCATAACAAATTTAGTATAACAGGTATATATAAAAATGGCAAATATTTAGCTCATTTTAATTACTACCTCTAAGAAATATTTTATACACCAATTTCATTTTATAAAATCATGTGCAAATTTTAGCAATTCTTTACACTATAAAATTTCAGAGCAATCTCCTATAATATAATAAAAAGTGTTTTAAATATTTCTATTTAAAACACTTTTTGTTTATTTCTCTGATAATTTAATCATAGATTTTTTTAATTTTTCTAATTTCTTTTCTGCATCATCTAAAGATTTACCTTTAACTCCCATGTAGAATTTAACTTTTGGTTCTGTTCCTGATGGTCTTACGCAGCACCAAGCACTATCTTCTAAATCATAATATAAAACATTTGATGTTGGTAATTTAGTTACAGTTTCTTTTCCTGTTTTAGTATCAACAATACTACCTTTTTGATAATCTCTAACTTTTGTAACTTTATATCCTCCTAATTCTTTTGGTGGATTATTTCTAATGGTTTCTAAAAGCTCTTTCATTTTAACTGCTCCATCTGCACCTTTTAATGTTATTGTAGATATTCCTTCTTTATAGAACCCATATTTTTCATATATCTTAATCATTTGATCCCATAAAGTTAAACCTTGTTTTTTATAAAATGCTGCTGCTTCGCAAAGTAGCATAACTGCTGTAATTGCATCTTTATCTCTTGCGTGTGTTCCTACTAAACAGCCATAGCTTTCTTCAAACCCAAATAAATATTCATTTTTTCTTGTTTCTTCAAAATTTCTTATTTGTTCTCCTATATATTTAAATCCAGTTAATACTTCTATAAAATCTATTTTATATTCATTAGCTATTGCTATTGCTAAATTAGAAGAAACAATAGTTGAAACTAAAGCACCATTTTTAGGTAATAACTTTTTAGCTTTCTTCTGAGATAATATATATTCTGCAATTAATAATCCTGACATATTTCCTGTAAATGGCATATATTTTCCTGTTTTTGTATCTTTTGCTAAAACACCTAGTCTATCAGCATCAGGATCTGTTGCTAAAACTATATCTGCATCTTCTTTTTGCGCTAATTTCAAAGCTAAATCAAATGCTTTTATATCTTCTGGATTTGGATAATCAACTGTTGGGAAACTTCCATTTGGCAATTCTTGTTCTGGAACTACATAAACATTTGAAAATCCTAATTCTTCTAAAACTGTTTGTACTGGAACATTTCCTGTTCCATGTAATGGTGTATAAACAATTTTTAAATCTTTTTCTACTTCTTTTATTATTTCTGGGTTTAATACTTGTTTCTTTATAGCTTTTAAATATAGTTTATCCATTGCTTTCCCAATTACATTATATAATCTTAATTTTTTAGATTCTTCTAATGTAATTGATCTAATTAATGAATAATCCTTTACTTTATTTACTTCTGCTATTATTTCCTTATCATGTGGTGCTACTATTTGAGCTCCATCATCCCAATATACTTTGTATCCATTATATTCTGGTGGATTATGACTTGCTGTAATCATAATTCCTGCTGTACATCCAAGTTCTCTTACTGCAAATGATAATTCTGGAACTGGTCTTAAATTGTCAAATATATATGTCTTAATTCCATTTGCATTTAAGCAAAGTGCTGCTTTTTGACTAAATTCAGGTGACATATTTCTAGAATCATAAGCTATAACAACACCTTTTCCTTCTGTTCCTTTTCTTAATATATAATTTGCTAATCCTTGAGTTGCTTTTGTAACAGTATAAATATTCATTCTATTTGTACCATTACCTATAACGCCTCTCATTCCTGCAGTTCCAAATTCTAGCTCTTTATAAAATCTATCTTTTATTTCTTCTTCATTTCCAGCTATAGTTAACAATTCTTTTCTTGTTTCTTCATCAAACACTGAGCTTGTTGACCATTCTTTATATCTATTTGTATATTCAACTTTATTCATATAATCTTTGTATAATTTCCTTGCTGTTTCTGGACTATCTTGCCCTTGAGCATTTTTAATAGGAGCAAATTCTTCCTCTCTTTTTACTCTTAAAACAACAACATCATCAAACATTTCATAAGAATCAAAAATGAACATTTCAAATTTATATGCATTAGGTTTATCACCTTCAATTATTTTTCCTTTTTCATCCATATATTTAGCTTTTTTTAATGCAGTGTGATATGGAAGACTTAATTCACTGACTTTTTCTAAACCTTTTATATTATATAAGTGGAATATAGCATTTGCATCACCATATACAAGTGATCTATCATCATCTCTTAAATTTGCCATTTCTTCTGAAATTTCTGTATATTCTATAACTCCAACTTTTTTATTTTTTCTACAGAAAACACCAACCTTTTCTTTTGGATCTGTTTTCTCTATTGATTTTACCGCACCTAATACTTTGTTATGTATAGACATCCCTATTAATAATGGATCTACTGGTTTTACTAATACATTATCAACACCATTAATAAATACCCATTCTATTCCATTTTCTTTCATTTCTTCTATAACATGACTTCTCTCCATTGACTGTAATGTTCCACCATGTCCATTTGCAGCTTTTTTTACCATTCCATTTGTTTCAAGTAGAATTTTTCCATCCAATCCTACCATTGGTAATTCTCCTTGTTTAAAGAATTTTACTGCTTCTTTTGGATATCCAAAATAGTTATTCTCTTCAAAAAACTTTACTGTTGCATCATTATTTTCTCTACTTGTCATTAAATACCAAGGAATAACTGTATCATACTTTCTCCAAGCCTCTTTTAAGGTATCACATAATGCTTCAAAAATAGATTTATTTTTTTCTATATCAAATATAAACGTTCCTTTTGGTCCTGTATGTCCAAGTCTAGTTCCTTGTCCTCCAGCCATTGTTACTGCTGCAAATTTGTTATATTTAATAGCTTCAATACCCTTTTTTTCATACATCTCACGTTCAGCAACTGTTAATTTTGATTTATCAACATGTTCTATTGGTTCAACTGTAACTTTTTCTAAATCAACTGGCTTTGTTGCCTTTTCATATAAATTTTTCATTAAATCAAAATCTATATCTTTAATTTGATTTAATAACTCCTCTTTTTGTGTCTCATCCATTTCATCATACTTTAAAAGTAAATGTTCTTGCCCATACTTTTTTAAGACCTTTTTTATGTCTTCTAGTTCTTTTTTCATTAGGTTTTTTACTCCTTTCCATATATAGAAAAAATTTCTATATTAGTTTATATTTTTTATTACTAGTCTCTTTCTTCTCTTAAATTACTTGATATCTTATATCATTTTTTATTTTTAGTCAACTTCTTATATTTTATAGGCTATTTCTCTTTATTATTCTAGTATTTATAGATTTATACCTTTCCTTTTATATATTGACAAATAAATTATATTCACATGCTATTCTATAATTGTGATTTTATTGTTTTTCTTTTTTGTGCATTTTGTGAATTTTTGGTGTAAATTTCTTTTTTCCCTTCTGTAGTTAATACAACACTATACTCTTTTATAATTTCGTTAATTTCTGTACCATTATTAATATTATAACAATTCACTACTTCATAAGCTTTATTTCCTATTTCTTTACTTACTTCTTCTATAAATTCTTTTGTTCCAATTACAAAAATAACTTTATTAGAATTATCTTCTAATTCTACTCTTCTTCCTCTTTTCCAGCTTATGCTCATAATCTTCTCTTTTTCACATTCAAATGATTTTACACTTTTTAAAAACTTTTTTACTTCTCCTGTTAAATCCTTTTGTGAAATTGTTATAATCTCTTTTTCTTCTTTTATTTTTTCATTTATATATGGTAATAATACTGTTAATAGGTGAAAATCACTTACATGAAAATTACAAATTTTTTGATTTTTCATGTTCGTCCCTCCATATATTAAAAACTTATAGATAGTAACTACTTTTCTATCTATTCAAACCTTTTTGATTTTATCATTTAATTTAATAATTGGTCAAATTAAATCGTACCTTATTTTTCGACATTTATAATTTTTTTCAAATTTTGATTTAAAAACTAATTTTGGTATTATTTTATTTTTTTGCATATTTTTTTAATTTTTAGTAAATACTTAGATTAATTTATAGAAAGAGGGAATTTTTATGAAAAAATTAAAATATACTTTAATCTTAGTATTTTTATTAATAAGTTTCATTTTTATAACACTATCATCTTACGCAAATACTATTTCAAATGATTTATCTAATAACTTTTTCAGGCTTCATATATTAGCAAATAGTGATTCAGAAGAAGATCAAGCTCTAAAGCTAAATGTAAGAGATAATATTATTGAGTATATGAATACTCTTACTTTCAGTGGATTATCTAAATCAGAAGTTATTACTTTAGTTAATGAAAATCTATCAAAATTTCAAGAAATAGCTGAAAATACAATCAAATCTCAAGGATACTCTTACCCCGTGTCTCTTGAAGTAGGTAATTTCTATTTTCCAACAAAAATATATGGCAATATTTCTTTACCATCTGGATATTATGATGCTTTAAAAATAGAAATTGGAGAAGCAAAAGGAAAAAACTGGTGGTGCTCACTTTTTCCACCACTATGTTTTGTAGATATTTCTGCTGGTATAATTGATGAAACTGCTGAGGAAAATTTAAAAGCAAACCTATCAGATGAAGAATTTGCAATAATTACAAGTGATGATGAGACAGTTAAATTTAAATTTAGAATTGTAGAGATGTTTTCAAAATAATTCATTTTTTATAACCTTTTAAAAATCTATTGTAAATCTTTTGTTTTTATGATATATTTCGTATTGAGCAAATTTTGCTCATCAATTTAAACAAAATATGGGGGTATATATTTTGGAAAAGTTAGTTATTACTGGAAAAACTCCTTTAAAAGGTGAAGTAGTAATAAGTGGCGCCAAAAACGCTGCTGTTGCAATCATACCAGCAACTTTATTAATAAATGGAATTTGTACTATAGAAAACTTACCAAATATAAGTGATGTAAAATTATATTGTGATATATTAAAAGAATTAGGGGCAGAAATAACTTGGAATACAGAACACGAAGTAAGAATAGATACGCGTAACATAAACTCTAACAACATACCTTTAGAAACAACTAGAAAATTTAGAGCTTCTTATTATCTTCTAGGATCTTTACTTGGAAGATGCAAACATGCTACTATTGGCAGCCCTGGAGGATGTAATTTAGGGGCAAGACCTATAGATCAACATATTAAAACTTTTGAAGCACTTGGTGCAACTGTTGATGTTTCAAATGGTAACATTACAGCTAAAGCAAAAAAATTAAGAGGTACTTCAATCTATATGGACGTTGTATC
The DNA here is from genome assembly GCA_947570695.1 of uncultured Clostridium sp. Taxonomy (GTDB): domain Bacteria; phylum Bacillota; class Clostridia; order TANB77; family CAG-508; genus Scatovivens. The sequence goes on along the minus strand of CANOVB010000002.1, from coordinate 274,662 downwards.
AGTAGGTGCCACAATAAATGCTATGCTTGCTGCTGTTCTTGCAGAAGGAACAACTGTTATTGATAATGCTGCCAAAGAACCTCATATAGTAGATGTTGCAAACTTTTTAAATACAATGGGTGCTGATATTAGAGGAGCTGGAACAGATATTATAAAAGTAAATGGTGTAAAAGAATTAACTGGAAACGCTACATATTCTGTAGTTCCTGATCAAATAGAAGCAGGTACTTTTATGCTTGCTGCTGTTGCATCAAAGGGTGATATTATTATAAAAAATTGTATTACAAAACACTTAGAGTCTATAATTGCTAAAGTTGTAGAAATTGGTGGAAATGTTGATGCAAATGGTGATCATTTAAGAGTTTGGTATGGAAAAAGAACTCATAAAGCAAATATTAAAACTTTACCATATCCAGGATTTCCAACAGATTTACAACCACAAATGGGAGTAGTTCTTTCTATATCAGAAGGAACAAGTATTATAAATGAGAGTATTTGGGAATCAAGATTTCAATATACTGTTGAATTAAATAAAATGGGAGCAAAAATCACAGCTCAAGGAAAATCTGCTGTATTTGAAGGTGTAAATGAACTTACTGCAGCTCCTGTTTATGCTACAGATTTAAGAGCTGGAGCAGCATTAATTATTGCTGGTATTATTGCTAAAGGTAAAACTGAAATATATAATTTAAACCATATAGATCGTGGATATGAAAACATAGAAGAAAAATTCAGAAAATTAGGTGCAAAAATAGAAAGAGTTGAAGAATAAAAAAGCAGAGGATAAAAAAATGTTAAAATTTTGTAGCTTATATAGTGGTAGTTCTGGAAACTGTTTATTTGTTAGCACAAACAATACAAAAGTCCTTATAGATTGTGGAACAAGCTGTAAAAAAATTTGTGAAGGATTAGCATCAATCGATTCATCTATTGAAGATATTGATGCTATTTTAGTTACACATGAGCATTCAGATCATATACAAAGTTTAGGAACTGTATCAAGAAAATTTAATATACCAGTTTATGCAAATATAGAAACTTGGGGCGCTATGGGAAGTCAAAAAGAAAAAATTTCAGAAAATAATATAAATGTTTTTAAAAATGATACTGACTTTATCTTAAATGATTTAACTATACATCCTTTTAGTACTCCACATGATGCTATAAACCCTTGTGGTTTTAATATACATAATGGTAAAAAGAAATTAAGTATTGCGACAGATTTAGGATACATAGATAATAGAATATTTGAAGAATTAAGTAATAGTTCTTTTGTTTTGTTAGAATCAAATTATGAACCTGAAGTACTTGCAGCTTCAAAATATCCTTACCAATTAAAGCAAAGAATTAAAGGACCTAATGGCCATTTATCTAATGAAACAGCTGGAAAAACAATTTCTGAATTAATGAAAAAAGATTTAAAAGAAGTAATACTTGGTCATTTAAGCAAAGAAAATAATTTTCCAGAACTTGCTTATAAAACTGTAGCAGAACAATTAATGTATAATAATTCAGATATTAATACAATTAAACTTAGTGTCGCAAATAGAAATCAGCCAGGAAAAATTGTAAATATATAAATTTTAGAATGTTTATTTTATAAACATTCTTTTTATTTCATAGTTTTATCCTTAATTTGTTTGGAAAATATTTTTATTAGAAACTTTCTAAAAGAAAAAAACGAAATAGTAAAAACAGATATTAAAAATATAAGCTTTATAATTGCCACCTCCTAAAGTTCAATTATAATACCACGATATAATATCTATGTCAATATTTTTTATTTAAATGAATAAAAATAACTGCAAAAAACAAAACTTTACTAAATTGTTCACGTCTTTTCTATGCAAAAATCTATCTATAGCTCATTTGCTACAAATAAAAACTTTTCTATATGCGAAAAATTTCCAAGAAATTTTTCTGTACAAATTGCTGAAAGCTTTCTATAATAGGAAGTGCAAATTACTTTCCTATTATAGAAAAAATGGAGCCATATGCTCCATTTTTTATAATTTCATTGATAATTTAACTTTTTGCTTTTCTCTATCTATTCCAATAACTTTTACTTTTACAATATCACCAACAGATACTATTTCTGATGGATTTCTAACAAATTTATCTGACATTTCTGAAATATGAACTAATCCATCATGTTTTACTCCTACATCTATAAATGCACCAAAATCTATTACATTTCTTACAGTTCCTGTAAGCTCCATTCCTTCTTGCAAATCTTCGAATTTTAAAACATCACTTCTTAAAATTGGTTTTGGTAAGTCCTCTCTTGGATCTCTTCCTGGTTTTGAAAGCTCTTCTATAATATCTTTTAAAGTAAGAGTTCCTACTCCCAGTTCTTCTGCCATTTTACTTACATCTATTTTTGAAAGTTCATTTTTTAAAGCACCTAATTTATCTTTTTTAGTTAAACTGTCCACAGAATATCCCACTTTTGTTAATAACTTTTCAGCTACTTCATAACTTTCTGGGTGAACCGCTGTTACTTCTATTGGATTTTTTCCATTAAATATACGTATAAATCCTGCGCATTGTTTAAATGCTGCTGGTCCAAGTTTTGGAACTTTAAGCAAATCTTTTCTTTGTTTTAATTCTCCATTCTCATCTCTATATTTTACAATATTCTTAGCTATTGTACCATTTATTCCAGAAACATAAGAAAGTAATGATGGAGTTGCAGTATTTACATCTACACCTACAGAGTTAACTGCATCTTCAACAACTCCTGTTAAGCTTTCAGATAATTTTTTTTGGTTTACATCATGTTGATATTGTCCTACTCCTATTGCTTTTGGATCTATTTTTACAAGTTCTGAAAGCGGATCTTGCAGCCTTCTTGCTATTGATATTGCCCCTCTTAAAGAAACATTTATATTAGGATATTCTTCTGTTGCAAGTTTTGATGCTGAATATACAGAGGCTCCTGCTTCACTTACTATAGCATAGTATATTTCGCCATCTATTTCTTTTATTAAATTAGATACAAAATTCTCTGATTCTCTGGAAGCAGTTCCATTTCCTATGGCAATCATATTTACTCTATATTTTTCTATTAGTGCTTTTAAAATCTTTTTAGCTCCCTCAATATCATTTTGAGGTTCTGTTGGATATACTGTAACAGTATCTAATAATTTTCCAGTTTTATCAATAACTGCAATTTTACATCCAGTTCTATATGCAGGATCAAATCCCATCACTGTCATTTCTTTAATTGGTGGTTGTAATAATAATTGTTTAGCATTTTTTCCAAATACTTTTATTGCTTTTTCTTCTGATCGTTCTGTTAAATCACTTCTAATTTCTCTTTCTATAGATGGTTCTATTAATCTTTTATATGAATCTTCTATTGTAGCTGTAAGCGGTTCATTAAACTGACTTTTATAATCTTTTATAATTTGTTTTTTCAAATAATCTAATATTTTATCATCTGGTTTTTCTATTTTTACTTTTAAAAATTCTTCCTTTTCTCCTCTATTTATTGCTAAGATTCTATGGCTTGGAATTTTTAATATTCCTTCTTTAAAATCATAATACATCTCATATGGTGATTTTTCATTTTCTTTAGCTTCTTTACTTGATATAACAGCTTCTCTAAAACAAAAAGATTTTATCTTTTTTCTATAATCTGCATCATCTGCAATATTTTCTGCAATAATGTCTAATGCTCCTTGTAGTGCATCTTCTTCTGATGTAACACCTTTTTCTTCATTAATATATTCTTTAGCAATTTCATATAAATTTCTTTTTTCTTCTTGCGCATATATAATTTCAGATAATGGTTCTAAACCCTTCTCTTTTGCTATTGTTGCTCTAGTTCTCTTCTTTGGTTTAAAAGGTCTATATATATCTTCAAGTTCTGATAAAACCATTGTTTCTGCAATTTTAATAGTAAGCTCGTCTGTAAGTTTTCCTTGCTCATCAATAAGTCTTATTATTTCTTGCTTTCTATTTTCTAAATTTCTTAAATAAGTAAGTCTTTCTCCTAAATCTCTTAAAATTTCATCACTTAAATTTCCTGTAACTTCTTTTCTATAACGTGCAATAAAAGGTATTGTATTTCCCTCATCAATAAGTTTTACTGTTGCTTCTACCTGAGCTTCGCGTATTCCAAGTTCTTCTGATATTTTCTTAAAAATTTTATCCATTTTTACCTCTTCTTTAAATTTTATTAACAAACTTTAATTATTATATATCTATTTATTATTAAAATAAAGTTAAAATTTAATATTCTTCTTTAGAAGCTTTTTAGAATATAAAAATTTTTTTACTAATACTTCCATAATTACATATAAATGCTTGATAACATAATTTTAGTTTTATTGCAATATATTGTTTTTATTGATATAATCTAACTATAAAATTTAATTTTAGGAGGATTAATTAAATGAAAAAAGCCTTTATGTCATTAAAGTTTCATGATGGAGAAGAAGATAAAAAGAAAATAGATGATATTACAAATGCACTTTTAGAAGCAAATATTGAAAATGTTGTAATGGCACGTGATGTGGAGAAATATGGAAAAGCTAATTTACCAGAAGGTTCAAAATTGATGTTAGATTATGCATTTCCTGCAATGAAAGAATGTGATATGCTAATTGTTGAATTTTCTGAAAAAGGTGTAGGATTAGGAATTGGAGCAGGTTATGCATACGCAATAGGTTTGCCAATTTATGTAATAGCCAAAACTGGAAGTGATATTTCTCTAACAATGAGCAATTTAGCAAAAAAAGTTATTTTTTATGATAATCCAAAGGAACTTACAGAAAAATTTATGGATATAGGTAGATAAATTATCCAAATATATTAATTATTTAAAGTAACACTTTTATAATAATATATACATATAAAAACAATATTTAAGTAATTTACTTTATGTTTATTTATCCAATAAAAAACAACACATTTATTTTATGTGTTGTTTTTTTATTTTATACATTCTCTTGCTCTTCTAAATATTCGTCATAAGTACATTCTCTAACTATTACTTGGTTATTAGTTATATCTATTATTTTATTAGCAACAGTTTGTGTTAATTGATGATCATGAGAAGTAAACATTATAATTCCTTTATACTTTTGCATTCCATCGTTTAACGCTGTTATTGATTCCATATCTAAATGATTTGTTGGTTCATCAAAAATTAAGAAATTCGCTCCTGAAAGCATTAATTTTGAAAGAACACACCTTACTTTTTCCCCTCCAGAAAGTACTTCTACTTTTTTTAATGCCTCTTCTCCAGAAAAAAGCATCCTTCCTAAAAAGCTTCTAACATAAGTTTCGTCTGGATCTTTTGAATATTGTCTAAGCCAATCTGTAATACTAACATCTTGATTAAACATGTAATTATTATCTTTAGGAAAATAATCTTTACTAATAGTAGTTCCCCATACAAGTTCACCTTCATCTGGTTCCATTTCTCCTGCTAAAATTTGGAATAATACTGTTTTTGCAATTTCATTATCTGAAAGAAGCGAAATTTTATCTTCTCTTTTTACAGTAAAACTAATATTATCTAATATTTTTTCTCCATTTATAGTTTTTGATATATTTTTAACTTCTAATACTTCTTTTCCTTGTTCTCTATCTGGTTTAAAATCTATATAAGGATATTTTCTGTTTGATGGTTTAATTTCATCTAACTCTATTTTTTCTAATGATTTTTTTCTTGAAGTAGCTTGTTTTGATTTTGAAGCATTTGCACTAAATCTAGCAATAAAATCTTGTAATTCCTTAATTCTCTCTTCCTTCTTTTTATTAGCTTCTTTCATTTGTTTTAAAGCAAGCTGACTAGATTCATACCAAAAATCATAATTTCCTGGATAAACTTTTATTTTTCCAAAATCAACATCTGCTATATGTGTACAAACTTTATTTAAAAAATATCTGTCATGAGATACAACAATTACAGTATTTTCAAAATCAATTAAAAAGTCTTGTAACCAATTTATTGTTTTAATATCTAAATCGTTTGTGGGCTCATCTAACAAAAGAACATCTGGATTACCAAATAATGCCTGAGCCAAAAGCACTTTTACCTTATCTTTGGCTTCTATTTCACTCATATATTTATAATGTAATTCACTTTCTATTCCTAAATCATTTAAAAGTTTAGCACTATCTGTTTCTGCATTCCAACCATCAAGCTCCGCAAATCTTTCTTCAAGTTTTGCTGCTTTCATACCATCTTCTTCTGAGAAATCTGGTTTTGCATATATAGCATCTTTTTCTTTCATTATTTTATAAAGTTCACTATTTCCCATCATAACAGTATCTATTACTGTATAACCTTCAAAAGCATAGTGATCTTGTTTTAAAACAGATAATCTCTCACCTTTATCTAAAATAACTTCTCCTTTATTAGGTTCTATTTCTCCAGATAAAATTTTTAAAAAAGTTGACTTCCCAGCGCCATTTGCACCTATTAACCCATAACAATTTCCTTTTGTAAATTTTATAGTAACATCTTCAAAAAGTACTCTTTTTCCAAATCTTAAAGTTACTCCATTTGATAAAAGCATTATTTATTCCTCCTAATATTTTTAACTTTTATATTATACAGTATATGACTACAGATTTCAAGCCATAATATCATTTCTATTTCCACGATTTGATTTATAGTAATTGTATACAAGGTCTTTATTCACCCGTGAAAAATTGCTATACAATTTTTTATGAAATATTTTCAAAGCTTTTTACTATTGATATTCAACAGGAATTTCCTATGATATAAAAAACTTCAACTAGAAAAGTTGAAGTTTAAATCCTTTTTAATATTCTTAATATAAATGTTCTAACTTTTGTAAATATTTTTTTATACCATGGGAATGAATTATAATCTAATGGTAAGTTTTTAGAATCTATTTCAATGTTTTCCACAATTTGTTCATTTTCTGTTGATACTTTATTATTAATTGTTTCATTATTAAATATATTATCTGGATTATATTTTTCTCTAATTTGATCTTGATATTTACGTTCATTTTCTTTATAAACAGATGTTAATTCTATTTTTTCTTCTTCATTTTCACACCAATAATTAAGAGTAAGCATACCAATTAAAGCAGCTGTATCTTTTGAAATATTTTGCTCCTCTAAAGGTATAGTTACATCTAAATGTTTTTCATAAGATTCTAAAGAATTTTCTTTAAAAATTTCAATAAGCTTTTTTGGTACTTTTCTTACATACTGCTCTTCCATAAGGCTTAAAATTTCTAATAATTCTGCATAAGCAAAAGCTTGCTCTTGCTTTATTTTAGTAGCCATAATTTATCCCCTTAAAACTATATACGTTCATCATCATCTGATCTTGTTTCTTTTCCATTTGGTTTACTATCTACAATAATATTTGTAACTTCTATTCCATTATTATCTGAATTAACTTGAGTTTTTCCTGCTTCCTCTAATTCCATATCATCAACATTAATATCTGCAACTTCTATTCCTAATTCTTGTTCCTCTAAAGCAATATCTTCTGCTGATTTTGCATTATCTATTATACCTTTTGCTTGTACTTTTGCACCTACCATTTTTGATTTTGCTTGAGGAATAACTCTATCAGCAGTAACTTCTGCAAACTTGTCCGCAGTTTTCTCCATATTAGGTTCATTTGATTCTTTTCCAATTATTGTTGTTTGAAATCCATTTTTTACTTCTGATTCTTTTCTACTTCCCATTACATTAGAAATAGCTGTTGATACATTTTCCATTGCTCTACGAAAAACAGCTCTCATATTCCAAGAATTAAAATCCATATTAGTTGTACGAACATTGTTTCCAGAACCTAATCTTGGTCTTGTTAAAAAATTTTTTACCCTTTCAAACAAACTTTCTTTTACTTCATAACTATTATTTTCTAAGTCAAAGGCAGAGTTATTCTCTAAATCATTATTCTTATCTTCATTCATAGATATACCTCCCCCTTTTTATCCTATAATATGATTTTATATATAATAAATCTAAACTTCAAGAATATTACACAAACTTAACGAAAATGATACATAATTCTTATTATATGTACTTAATTGATTACAAAAAATTGAAGTGTCCCAAAAGTTCACTTCAATTTTTATTTCTTTATTTATTATACAGTTTGCTCCTCATCTTGCATCTCCATTTCTTGAGCTTCATCTCTTCCTTCTCTTAAAACAGATACAAGTTGTATATTATTTTGAATTTGTGACATAGTAGCTACTCTACTTGCCATTTTTACACTTTCAATATTAAACATTGTAATAACACTTGATGTGTTCCCTTGATTTGATGTATCTGACGAAGCAGCTTCATTATTACTATTAACTTTACTATCTTCACCAACTTCTATATCTTCTTGAAAACGACTAAAAAAGTCTGAAAAACTTTCATCTTTAATTGGTAATGCAGTTTGTTCTGATTCTACTTTAACAAAGTCTATATTTGTAGATTTTTCTACTCTTGAAAAGAATTGCAACTTCATTTCTGGATCTAATAATATTGCTTGTAAATTATTTCCAAAAGTTTCTTCTGCCATAATACCAAGTATTTCTGTTACTCTTTTATCTAAATTCAATTCTTGAAATTCTTCTTTTAACATTTCTGGCATCTCTAAAAAATCTTCTGCTGTCATTTCTGATAAAGCTTGAGTAAAATCTTCTCCCTGATTTTTAAAGTAATTACCATATTCAGTTAAAGCTTGCTTAATTTCATCTGCTTCAAATCCATACTTAGCCAGTGCTATAGGTATCTGTTCTATTTTTTTGCTTACTTTGGCAGGAAAATTTTGCTTTTCACTTTCTTCTTTTTTTACAAAATCAGTAGTTAAACCCGAATCTTCAAATTCTTCTGAAAGTTCTTGAAATGTAGCTTTGTTTACCCCTAGAATATCAGCTTTTTTTTCTTGTGTTGTTTCAGAATTAAAATATTCTTGTACTTCACTTTGCTGTTGTGTAACTCTATTATGATCTTCTACACTATTTTTGCTTTTTGATTGGTCTCTTGAGCATTTATTTAAATTTTCCTTTTGTTCTAGAATTTCTGATTTTTCATTATTAAATCTTGTTATTATCAGGTTGACTTTTTCTTCTATTTCTTCAATTCCAAATATTGAGCCTTTTCTCAATCTTTCTAAAAAATCAGATATCTTTTTTACTTCTTCATTATCCCTATTTATTTCAACTAATTCTTTATATTTTTCAAACAATAATATCATTTCAGCTGTATCTTTTTTATCTTGCTTACTAAAACCTAAAACAATATTTTGTAATTCATTTATATCACACTGTTTTTTTACTAGATACTGCTCATATAACGTAGTTATATCTTCTTGTTCCATTTTTTCTATTTCTGGATGTAACCTGCAAAATTTTTTATCATGTCTTATAAATTCTATAAAATCATTAGTTGGAAGATTAAAAGCTTGATCTATTTTTTTAACAATTTTTATTAAATCTTCAGCTGATTCTTGATCTCCAGTCTCCTTTAGTTTTTCAGCTGTTTTTAACATTTCATTACGACTTGCATTTCTTAAGGCTTTTTGTTGTGCTTTAGACATATTAGTATAATTATTTATAAGATTTTCTTTATCTTTATAAGATAATTCCCCATAATTATTAATCATTCTATCTATAACAACTGCTGTTAACAAAACAGCTTTTACTTCAGTTTTAATTTGAGATTTGCTATCTTCTTTTTCATTTTTAGGTACTATTAATCTATTTTTTTCTGCATTTTTTATAGTTAAGTCAGTAACTGCCCTTATTTCTTTAATATCTATACTTCCTGTACTATCAAAAAAAGACTTATTTGAGCTTTTAATTGTTTTTGCAAGTTCTATTAAAATTACTTGTCTTTCTTCATTATCTCTACTAGCAATAACAGAATTTATTGTATCAGAAATATTATCTTTTTCTTTATCCTGCTGGCTCTTTGATTTTTTATTAAATTCAGTTCTATTTTGATCTATTATATCTTCTATAATTGAATCAATTTTTGAATTATTTTCGCTCATTTAAAACCTCTTTTATATAATAATACAATTATATTGTATCTCTACTATATAAGGGTTACAATTACCAAAAATTAACATTTTAATTACTTTTTAGTTGCAGTTTTATGTAAATTGTGTTAAAATAATATAGTAATCAAATTTGAGAGGAGATTAATTATGTCTTTAGCAGATAGAATGAAAAAAAAATCATCTGAATTTAAACCTATTGATTTAACAGAAGAAAATGTACATGCAATTTTTAGAAGATGTTCACCAAAAGCAGGATGTCAAGAACTTTCACCTTCTTTTTTATTTGTAACAGCAAATATAAATCCTGTAGGCAATATTTATCATTTTGATAAAAAAACACTTAGAGAAAATAGTCCTTTTGTAGAATACTTACTAGGACAATTAAAAGCTGTTCACGATATGCATTTGCCTGTAGCATTTGCAAGTCTAGCAGAAAAATATGATGGCACAATTTGGACAAAGGATATAAATACTTTAGCAGAACTTGCAAATTTAGGGATTGCCTCTGGATTTTGCTCACCATTTTTAGATAGTGAAAAAACTACAGATTTTATTTTACCACACACTTCACTTTCACCACAAGATCCAAAATTTAGCAGTTGGTATGCTTCGGGAGAATGGATTAGAAACTCTATTGGTATAATGAAAAATAAAACCGCTCCAAGTGTTGAAGAAAGATAGTTATTAATTTATATCAAAAAGCCTATTATAAAATATAAAATATTAGTTAGAAATTTTATTCTGATTTATATCTTATAATAGGCTTTTAATTATTCTATATTAATATTTATTATATACTAACTTCTACTAAAAAACAATTCTTTTATTTATTTAAAATTCAATATATAATGCATTTGTAGAGGTGATGTATTTTGAATAAAAATTATGATTTAATAATAGTTGGAGCAGGCCCTAGTGGAGTTTTTACGGCTTACGAACTTATACAGCTTGGACTTGCAAAAACTAAAAAAATACTGTTAATAGACCAAGGAAAACTAGTAGAAAAAAGATATTGTCCTGTAGAAACTTTGGGTGAATGCGTAAAATGCAAACCTTATTGTAATATTACAAGTGGTTTTTCTGGGGCAGGAGCTTTTTCTGATGGAAAACTTACTCTTCCAAATAAAGATAGTAACACTATTGAAGTTGGAGGAACATTAGACAAATACCTTGGAGTGGAAAAAACAAAAGAGCTTATGTTTTATACAGATGAAATTTATCTTAAATTCGGTGCAGATACTAAACTTGAGGGTTTAGAGTATTTAGAAAAAATAAAAGAAATATCAGAAAAGGCAAAAACAAATGGAATTACTCTTGCAAATTGTCCAATTAGACATCTTGGTACAGAAAAAAGTCATGAATTATACAAAAAGCTTCAAGATTATATTTTAGATAATAATGTAGAAATTATGTTCCAAACAGATGTAAAAGATTTAATCATAAAAAATAAAACCATCTCTGGTATAATTGTGGAAAATCTTACTAATAAAACAATTTCAGAATTTTTTTCAAATAATATTGTGCTTGGAATCGGAAGAAAAGGTGCAAATTGGTTATCAGAGATGTGCCTAAAACATAATATAAAAAATCAAGCAGGTGTAGTTGATATTGGTGTTAGATATGAGCTTCCAGATAGTGTAATGAAAGATATTAATAACTATCTTTATGAAGGAAAGTTTGTTGGATACTTACCTCCATATAAAGATAAAGTTAGAACCTTTTGTCAAAACCCTAGTGGTTTTGTTGCAAATGAGGTTTATGATAATAATCTTACTTTAGTAAATGGTCATTCTTATAAAGATAAAAAAAGCACTAATACAAATTTAGCAATTCTTGTTTCTCATCATTTTTCTGATCCATTTAAAGAGCCTATAAAATATGGTATTAATATAGCAGAAAATGCTAATCAGCTAGGAAAAGGAAATGTTTTAGTTCAACGTCTTGGAGATATTTTAAATGGAAAACGTACTTGGGAAAAAGACTTAGAAAAAAATTCTGTTGTTCCTACATTAAAAACAGCAATAGCTGGTGATATTACTTATGCTATCGGATATAGAACAATGGTAGATATTTTAGAATTTATAAAAGCTATGGATAAAGTAATTCCTGGATTTGCACATCCAGACAATCTTTTATATGCAACTGAAATAAAATTTTACTCAAATATGTTAGTAATAGATAATAATTTTGAAACTAGTATAAAAGGGTTATATTCAATCGGAGATGGTGGAGGCTTAACTCGTGGACTTATTATGGCATCAAGTAGTGGTGTACAAATGGCTAGAATTTTAAAAAATGTTTTACAGAAAGTTTAAAATAGATTTATATAACAAATAACTTTAAAAAAACAAAAGCGGACATTAAATAATTGAAAATGCAAAACTAAATTTAATAAATCTAATTACTATAATATAACAAAAATGACATTTGCAAAATTTTAAGCAAATGTCATTTTATTATAATCAATGCGATAAAAGTACTAAAAAATATTTCCATGCTTTTTTACAATACTTCTTATGATTTCATCAAAATAAACTAGCAAAAATCTTAAATCTAATCTACTTATATTATTCATATCTACTGAATTATATTCAGCACTTATCTCTATAAGCATATCAATTAATTGATTTTCTCTATTCTCTCTCAAAACTGATATCATCTGAACTATATTAGGATTTTCAATTTTTTTATTATAAACTTTTTCTATTAATTCAATATAAGCTGTATTAATAAGTATGGTAGTCTGCTTATATGCATCTTTATAATTGTTTTTATTTATATACTCATCAATTAATTTTAACTTTTGTTCAAAAAATTTTATTCTGCTTACATTTTCTATTAGAGTTCTATCCATCAGTACTATTTCTCCTGTCCCACTTTCATACTACTAATAAATTTGTCTACACTATTTATGTCAGCTTTTAATGTTTTTGTTGGAGCAATTTCATATTTTGCTCTATAATAATCTGCAATTTGAGATATTCCTCTTACTTGAGATTCTAAAAGCACATCAATTCCAGTAGAATTTCTTTCTATATAAGGAACAAATTTCAATGGTTGCTTTTTAACTTTTTCATCTGCTACAAGCCTATTTATCATCATTCCTAAATATTGTTTAGTTATGCTAGAATCATCATTTTTGGAGAATTCATATCTTAAGTAATTTGTTTCGGACTGATCTATCATATCTTTTGGCATATAAAATTCTCTTGTTTTTTCAACAAGATTTATTATTTTTTGTCTATTTTCATTAGACATTTTTGCCATATCTACAATTTTTCCGCTAGCATCAATTTTAAAGGCACTATATCCTCCCAAAGCCCCTTCAACAAGTCTTGTTAATCCATGTTTTTTAGCTTCATCTTGAAAGCTTCTTACTCTTTTTAATGTAATTTCCTTTCCTGCATTTGTAACTAAAAATAAACTAATTCTGCTTTTTTGTGTTCTTTCTATGCTTTTTATTAATTCAAAAAATTCAGATAATCTTTTACTGCCACCAATACGACTAGTTAAAGAAACATCCTCTCTTTCGAGCCACGAAAAAATTAATGGAATGACAATTTCTTTTGCCATTGGAGTTTGTTTTAATTCTTCAATTTTTTCTTGCATTTTAACTGTGGAGCCTTCACCTTCTGCAATTACTCTATCTGACTCTGCTTCTTCTGCAACATCTTTTTCCTTTTGTCTTTTTCTTCTTTCTTCTTGTTCTTTTAGCCTTTTTTCTTCTGCTCTTTTTTTCCTATCTTCTTCTTTTTTGTCTTTCTTTTTCTTTTCAGATTTTTCTTTTTGAGCACTTTCTTTTACAGCTTTCATTTTCAAATATTTTTCTTCTAATTCTTTAAATGTTTGAGCTTCTAATCTTAAATATTCCTCTTCTGCTTCTGACTCTGAAATCTCTGAAAAGTATTCTATTACTGATGTAATACTTCTTTTTAAAGTTTTACTTGTTTGAACTAAATTTTCAGCAATATCTCTGTAATCTTCAGTTGTAAAAAATTTCCTATTTTTTTCATATTCAAGTCTTACGCTTTTAGTTTTAGCATTCATATAATCTTCTATTCTTTTTACTTTACTTTTTTTAAAATCAACTAAAGCTCGCAAAAATTTAGGCTCAAAACAATAAAATTCTTTTTTTATAAATTCATTTTCTATACTATTAAACATAAGCCTTAAAAAGGCTATTTGTTTTATATCATCAAGACTTAATTTAGTAGTACCTTTAAAACAATCTCTAATATCTGCTAACTTTTGGAATTCTAAAAACTCTGCATATTTTCGATTTAATTCAGAAACAATTCCAAATTTTTCTTCTATAATTAAAGCATCAAATTTCTCTCTTGTATAATCTTCTGGTAATAAATCAATAAACTTCCAAGCTAAGCTTGTATTAATATAATTTACTAATTCTGAAAAGTATTCTCCAAGTATACTATTTAACTCAGCTTCAAAAAAACTGGTTTTCTCCGCTTCTTCTGGCATACTTGTAATATTAGCAGCATTTAGACTAAAGCTTATACTTTTACTTGCCATTCCTAGTGCTCTATATTTTTCTCTACCTTTTAAAGTTTTTGCCTTTTCTAATCTTTCTTTTAAACTATCAATATTTAATTCATCTTTTTTATATGCAGTTATAATCTCTTGATATTCCATTTTACATCATCCTATTCAATAATTTCTAAACCTGCAAATTTTGCCATTAATCTTTTGTGACCTACCTTATCAAAACTGATATCTACTTTTAAGTCTTCTCCTTCAACTTCAACAGAATTTATAATTCCCTCTCCAAATTTTTTATGATACACTTTCACTCCTGCTTTGTAAGAATTAAAATCTATATTATTGCTTTTATTGTTATTTTTATTAAGACTGTTTAAAAAACTATCTGCACTTCTAAATTGATATCCTGTAGATACATTTCTTGAAGCTGCAACTGCTATGTCTTTGTATGTTGAAACTGGACTATTATTAAAGTTTCCATATCTGCTAGAATTTCTTTCTCCATAAGACCACTCATATTCTTCTTCTGAATATCTATTATTTCTATTATCTTCTATTTGTTCATATCCTTCTAACATATTTGCTGGAATTTCTTTTATAAACCTTGATACAGGATTACAACTTGTTGAACCAAATATAGTCCTTTGCCTACTACATGTCATAAATAAATGCTCTTTTGCTCTTGTTATTCCAACATAACAAAGTCTACGTTCTTCTTCAAGCTCTTTTGGCTCTCCTACTGATTTATAACCCGGAAAAATTCCTTCTTCCATTCCAACTAAAAATACTGTAGGAAATTCTAATCCTTTTGCACTATGTAAAGTCATTAAAGTAACTGATTCTTCATTTTCTTCCATTCCATCTAAATCAGAACTTAGAGTAATTCCCTCTAAAAACTCACTTAACGAATTATCAGCAGATTCCTCTTCAAATTCAATAGCTACAGTTAAAAACTCGTCTAAGTTCTGAATTCTTGATTCAGCTTCAACTGTATTTTCATTTTCTAAAGCTTTTGTATATCCTGATTGATTTAATGTTTCTTTTATTAAATCAGAAATCTTCATGCTATCTTTTCTTAATCTTAAATCTTCTATTGTGTTTATAAATTCTCTTGTATTTGCAAAGATTCTGTTTAATCCATAATTTTCTGCATTTTTTATTATTTCATACATTGAAATTCCATTACTTGCAGATAAAGCTTCTATATTATCTAAACTTGTTTTCCCGACACCTCTTTTAGGTTCATTTATTATTCTTGTTAAACTTAAATTATCATTTGTATTTTGAATTAATCTCAAATATGCAATAATATCTTTTATTTCTTTTCTTTCATAGAATTTTAAACCGCCAACAATTTTATATGGTATATCTTCTCTTCTTAAAATATCTTCTATACTACGTGATTGTGAGTTCATTCTATATAAAACCGCAAAATCTGAATATTTATAATATTCTTCTGTTTTTAGAAAATTAATTTTTCTTACAATAAAATTTGCTTCTTCATATTCATTATCTCCTCTAAATACTTCTGGAAGATTTCCGGCATCATTACTAGTCCATAATTTCTTTTCATATTTAGTTTCATTATTTTTTATAACTTCATTTGCTGCATTTAATATGTTTTGTGTACATCTATAATTTTGCTCTAATTTTATAATTCTTGTCCCTGGAAAGTCTTTTTCAAAATTTAAAATATTTGTTATATCGGCTCCTCTAAAAGAATAAATTCCTTGATCATTATCTCCTACAACTGTAATGTTTCCATATTTTGAAGCAAGTAATGTTACTAAAGTAAACTGAGCTTTATTTGTATCCTGATATTCATCTACTAGCACATATTTAAATTTACTTGAATAATACTCTAATAAATCTGGATTATCTAATAAAATTTTTATTGTAAAATTAATTATATCATCAAAGTCTATTGCATTATTTTCTTTTAATCTACTTTGATAAATTTGATATATTTCACCTATTTTTTCTTTTCTAAAATCATTTCTATATTTTGCCAAATATTGTTCTGGCTCTAGCATCTCATTTTTTGCGTTACTAATTTCATAAAGAATTGATTTATCTGAATATATTTTGTCATCTAAATTTTGAGATTTTATTATTTGTTTTACTAATGTTTTTTGATCTGATGTATCAAAAATAACAAATGATGTATCAAAACCAATTCTATCTATTTGTTTTCTTAAAATTCTAACACATATTGAATGGAAGGTTCCTATCCACATATCTTTTGCAACATCACCCACTAAAGCTTCTACTCTTGATTTCATTTCATTTGCTGCTTTATTTGTAAATGTTATAGCAAGTATGTCCCATGGTTTTACATCTTTTTCCCCTATTAAATATGCAATTTTATGTGTTAATACTTTAGTTTTTCCACTTCCTGCACCAGCTATAACTAGGCATGGGCCTTCTGTATTAATAACTGCTTCATATTGTTTATCATTTAATCCTTGTAATAAATCCATCTGTTTAATTTCTCCTTATTTTGCAAAACTTATGTTTGTATTATATAGTTTTAAAAAACTACTGTCAATATCGTATTTTAATTTCGTTTTTATTATATCTAATATTTAATTTTTTAGAAAGAGTTTTATAAACTTTTTTATAAATTTATTTATTAATCGTTTTTTACTATAACTATTAATATTTATTTTATAAAAACTAATCATAATATTAAACAAAAAACCTTTCTTAAAAAAGAAAGGTTTTTGTTTAATTATTTATTTAATTCTTCTACTAGTTCATCTACATCAATTCCATGAACTTCGCAGGCTTCTTCTAGAGTTTCTGCTTGTGATGCAGGACATCCTAGACAATGCATTCCTGCATTTAATAAAATATCAGCTTTTTCAGGAGCCATCTCTAATAATTCTCCTATTTTTGTATTTTTATCTATCATAATATCCTCCTTATTTTTCTTAAGTTCCCTTAAAACTTTTAAAATTTTATCATATTTTTTAAAAAAAGTATAGACAAATGAAAAAAATTGTTGTATTATTAGTCAAAATTTAATAAAAAAGAGGTGATTTTAATGGAATTACTTTTAACCCTCTTTTTCATAAGTTTTGGTATAAATATATTTATAATCATTTATTTATTGTATTCTTTAGTAGAAATCTTTTTATTGCAAGATTTGCAAGGTTCCAAACTAAATTTCAAAAAGGCACATTTAAAATAGGATTTAGCTTTTGAAAAAAGTATTTTATAAAATTTTATTTTTTATAATTTCTTTTCCACTTGCTTTAATATTTATTTTGGTTTTATTTTATCCAATATTTACAGCCAAACACTTAATGTTTAATTATGCAATTCATCCTTTTGATATAGTTTCAGTATATCCAGATACTTGGATTTTATTAAAAAGATTATATTTAATATCTTATTCAATTTTATTCTCAATTTTTTATAATAAGATTTTTAATTTTTTCTATAATAACTCCACTAAAAACAATAAATTAAAACCTATACAACACTCATCTAATGAACTCTCATTACTTGTAGGGATTTCAGAAAACGAACCTGTTTTTATAAGCGAAAAAGGTCTTTATCAAAATATTTTAATAACTGGAACAATCGGAACTGGAAAAACTTCTTCTGCTATGTATCCTTTTACAAAACAGCTAATCAGTTATAACTATAATAATCCTGCTGAAAAACTTGCTTTATTAATATTAGATGTAAAAGGAAATTACTTTAAGCAAGTTATTGAATATGCAAATGAATTTAATAGATTAAGCGATATTATTTCTATTGATTTAACTGGAAATTTTAAATACAATCCATTAGATAAGCCTAACTTAAAACCTATAGTTTTAGCAAATAGATTAAAAACGATTTTAACTCTTTTTAGTCCAAACAGTTCAGAAAACTACTGGTTAGATAAAGCAGAACAAATATTAGCTGAAAGCATTAAATTTTGCAGACTTTATAACAATAATTATGTTTCTTTTTCTGAAATACATAAACTTATCATGTTTCCTGAATATTATTCAGAAAAACTAGCTATCACAAAAAGTAATTTTAGATCAGGTAAATATTCTAATAATGATGTTTATGATTTACTAACTTGTATCGATTTTTTTGAAAAAGAATTTTTTTCTCTTGATACTCGTACAATTTCAATTTTAAGATCTGAGATTAGTAGAATTACAAATATTTTTGTTTCAGACTATAATGTTTCTAAGACCTTTTGTCCTAGCAAATTCGAAATTAATTTTGGAGGTTTTAAAGAAGTATTAGAAAAAGGAAAAATTGTTGTTTTAAATATGAACATTGCTGAATACAAAAATCTATCTAAAATAATTTCAGCTTACTTAAAGCTAGACTTTCAATCTGAAGTAATGTCTAGACTTGGAAAAAATAGTTTTATAAGAAAAAGTGCTTTTATAAGTGATGAATTCCATGAATACGTAACAACAACAGATAGTGATTTTTTTGCTCAATGTCGTGAAGCTAAATGTATAAATATTATTGCAACGCAAAGTTACTCTTCAATAAAAAATGCTTTAAAAGATGATTCTTCAACAAAAGTCATTCTTCAAAATTTAATAAACAAATTTTGGTTTAGAACTGATGATAATTTTACTATTGAAGAGGCTCAAAAACAACTCGGAAAAGAAGAAAAAGAAAAGATTTCTACAACAATTTCTGAAAATGCCAAAGAAACAAAATTTAATTTAATAACGAATTCTTTGCATTCAAGCAATTCAAGCATATCTGAAAGCTTCAATAAATATACACAAAATGATTATATATATGATGCTAATTATTTCTCACAAAATTTAGAAACATTTAAAAGCTTAGCTTTCATTTCTGATGGAGTGAGAATATTAAAACCTAAAGCTTTACAAATGATACCATATTATGATAAAGGAAATTTTATGAAAGGATTTAATTAAAATGAAAAACAAAAAAAACTTAGACATTACACTTTATATGCTAGAAAATAAAGAAAAATTAATATATATAATTTTACTTTCTATATTCTTTATGACAAGTTTTTCTACTAGTGTATTTGCAGCTGATCCAAAACTTGTTTCAACAATAGATTCTGCATTTAAAAAAATAGAAAATTATATGTTAAAAATATCAACACCAGCAGCCGCTGTAGCTGTTGGCACAGGTGTACTTATGAAAAAATTTAGTTTTGGAGATGAAGAAAAAATACGTACATCAAATAAATTAATAAGAGGAAGCCTTTTTTCATATGGTTTTATCCTCTGTATTGATTTAATTCTTTCTTTATTACAAACCTTATTAACTTAACAAAATTACACTATTTGTAATTTTATTTTAGAATGGAAAAAAATGAACGAAGAAAATATTAATTTAACAGAGATAATTTTAAATTCAATAAACGAGCTTTTTTCAAAAATGTTCTCATCTATAGATAACACTGTTTATTCAGTTTTAGATGATATAACTTTTATAAAACCTGATATTCTTTCAAATAATGCTTTTCAAAAAATTTTAGGGGAAAGCGCTTCAAATGGGATTTTACTTATATGCAATAGCCTTGTGCTAGGATTTATAATATATTATGCAATAAATTACTTAATTTCACATTTAACATATTCAAAAATTGATTCTCCAAAGCAATTTATTTTTAAAGCTATAATATTTATTGCTATAATGAACTCCTCTCTTTGGGTTTGTGAACAAATAATAAATATAATTTCACTTATAACATTTAGTTTATCTGAGCTTGGATCACATCTTTTTAACTCTCCTATTACTTTTTCTAGTTTTATTGAAAATATAAATCAAAATATATACTCATCTAATACACAATTAAGTATATTTTCTTTTGATGGAATTATAAAATCTTTTACAAGTTTTGGATTAATTAATCTTGTTTTTACTTATTCGCTGAGATACATAATGATTGAAATATTTGTACTTATTAGCCCTTTTGCATTTCTTAGTTTAATAACAAATACTTCAGACTGGTTTTTCAAAATTTGGATAAAATCTTTTTTATCTTTATTATTTGTCCAAATATTAATTTCTCTAATTGTACTACTTGCATTTTCAGTCGAATTAACTCAAAGCACTACTATTTCCAAATTTTTATACATTGGAATTATATATGCTTTAACAAAAGCAAATAATTATATGAAAGAATTATTTGGAGGAATTACTACAAGCATAAATTCTGTGTTCTCGGGATTTTCCAAATTTTGATTACTTATAATATTACATCTATAAAATTTATTACTTTATTTTTGGAGGTTTTATGAATTTCATTTTCCCAAAAAATTATAATTTTAAATCAAAACTACTAGGATTTATAGATTATTCAACAGCTATATTAGACAGCATTTTGGGAATTATTATTTACTTTTTTGTAAATCTAATTTTCACTAATATAACTATTAAAATATATGTTTTTATATCTTTATTTTTCCCATTATTATTAATTAGTATTTTAGGAATTAATAGAGAAAGCTTTATATCTGTATTTTGTTATATGTTTAAATTTGTAAAAAATCAAAATGTATATTTGTATAGCAGAAATTACAAAAAATAATTTTATGCCCCTTTATTTTTATAAATACTTGAATTTATAAAAACTAATTTTTACCTGCTACAAAAAAGAAAAATTTTTTTATTCTTGTATTTGAGTACTTAAAATGATATAATCTTTTCACTGTACAAAAGAAGATAATTTTTAAATAAAAAAGGGGTTTTTGATATGAAATTGTCACAAAATGATAAATCTCTTCTATTTTCAAGTACAGAGATACCAGATATATTTTTTACAGAATATTTACCAGAAGCTAATGGTAATTTTATCAAAGTATATTTCTACATGCTTTTTTTATCAAAATACAATAAAGAGATTAATATAAATGATTTATCAAAAACATTAGCCATAGATTACCCAACATTACAGGAATCATTAAAATACTGGGAAGAAAAAGGGATTCTAATAAAAAAGACTGATGGTTATACTCTTACTGATATCCAAGAAATTGAGCTTTCCAAATTATATAGTCCAAAAGTAACTTTTTCTCCTGAAGAAGCTATAAAAAGTTCTGAAAGCCAATATCGTGCTAAAGCTATTGAAAATATTAATTCTCAATTTTTCCAAGGTATAATGTCTCCTTCTTGGTACAATGATATAAATCTTTGGTTTAATAAATACGGATTTGATGAGCAAGTTATGCTTGCATTATTTAATTACGCCTATGATAAAAGAGCTTTACATAGGAATTATATTCAAGCAACAGCAGACGCTTGGAGCAAAAATAATATAAAAACATTTAATGACTTAGATGCCTACTTTGAAAAACAAGAAAAAAGAGGAAGTATTAATTCTGAGATCTCTAAAAAGCTAAATCTTTATAGAAAATTAACAACTTATGAAGAAGAAGATATTGTAAAATGGACCGAAAACTACGGCTTTTCAATGGATATTATAGAAATTGCTTTAAAGAAAGCTTCTTCAAATAATAAAGTTAGATTTGATTATATAGATACTCTTCTTTCAGATTGGCATCAAAAATCCTTATCAACACCAGATGAAATAAATACATATTTAAGTTCAATAAAAGATAAGGACAAAAAAACAAAACAAGTTGAAAAGGCCGCCTTTGAATATACTCAAAGCACTTTTGATAATCTAGATTCTTTATACGATAATTAACGGTTTATAGGCACCAAAAAAACCTAAATACTAATAAAGGACCTTTTTATGGACAATTCATTACTAAAACAAGTTCTGCGTGAATATGAAAAAAAAAGAACTAAAGCAATATTAGAAGCGGAAGCTAGAAAAAAAGAATTGTTAAAAGTTAATCCCAAACTTTTAGAAATAGATGAAGAACTTTCTAAAATATCTATACAAACAGCAAAATCAATCATTCTAGCGGATTCTAAAGAAAAAGCTTCTTTAATTGCTAATTTAAAAAAGAAAAATAATTCATTAATAAAAGAAAAAAATGAATTTATAAAAAATCTTTCAAAAGAAAATACATATCTTAATCCACATTTTGAGTGCAAACTGTGTAAAGATACAGGATATATTCAAAAAGATGGGACAAGCCAAATGTGTTCTTGTTTAAAACAAAAAATATTTGATATTGCTTACAATAAATCAAACATGGGTAATTTAGAAAGAGAAAACTTTTCTAGTTTTAATTTAAGAGTTTTTTCAGATAAACCTGATAAAGAAAAGTACAAATCAGAAATTTCACCACGAGAAAATATGCAAATAATAAAAGAAAAAGTTAAATTTTTTATAGATGATTTCGATAATCCAGAAGAAAAAAACTTAATATTTACTGGAAATACTGGTGTGGGAAAAACTTTTTTAAGTAATTGTATTGCAAACGAAATATTAAAAATTGGAAAAACAGTTTTATATCAAACTGCTCCTGTAATGTTTGATGAAATAAATAGCGCAAAATTTGATAGAGAAAATTCAAAATTTGATTTATATGAAAATATTTTAAATGTTGATTTGCTTATTATTGATGACTTAGGAACAGAAAAAATTACAGATACAAAAATTACAGAGCTATTCACAATAATAAATACCCGTCTTTTAAATCAAAATCACAAAATTACAAAAACAATCATTTCTACAAACTTAAATGTAGATGAGTTGTTTAAAACCTATACAACAAGAATTGGCTCAAGATTAGCTGGAAACTATAGATTTTTACGTTTTTTTGGAGAAGATTTAAGATTTAAAAAAGCTAAAAAAGAATAATAAAATTGAAAATAGAGGCTCTTTAACCTCTATTTTTTTACTTATCTCTTAGATTTAAATATTCTATTTTGCAAATAAAAAGGCAGATTTTATAATCTGCCTTTTATTTTTTTTATTATTCTTCGTCTTCCTCAACTATTTTTTCAATACTTACAACTTTTCCATCATTAGTTCTCATTAAAGTAACTCCTTGTGTTGATCTTCCCAAAACACTAATTTCCCCTGTATTTAATCTTATAATTGTTCCTGTATCTGTTATAAGCATTATATCTTCTATTCCGCTAACAATCTTGATTCCTACTATTTCTCCTGTTTTTGGTGTTATTTTATATGTTATAACTCCTCTTCCACCTCTATTTTGTACTCTATATTCATCAAGTTCAGTTCTCTTTCCAAAACCATTTTCTGTGATTGCAAGTAATGTAGCTTTGCTTCCTACAACGATTGGTTCCATTCCTATTACATAATCTCCGTCATCTATTCTCATACCAATTACGCCTTGTGCTGTTCTTCCTACTGGTCTAACATCTTTTTCATCAAAAGTAATACTCATACCCTTTCTTGTAACTAAAACAACATTATCTTGTCCATCAGTCATTCTAACATCTATAAGTTCATCATCTTCTTTTAGAGTAATTCCCATTAAACCTGTTTTTCTATTAGAATCATACTCACTTAGTGGTGTTTTCTTTATCAATCCGCTTTTTGTTGCCATTAGTAAATATTTTCCTTCTGCAAAATTTTGAATTGGTATAATTGCAGAAATTTTTTCTCCACCTTCTAAGTTTAATAAATTTACAATGGCTGTTCCTTTAGCTGTTCTTCCAGCTTCTGGAACTTCATATCCACGTAATCTATACATTTTACCTTTATTACTAAAGAATAAAATTGTATCATGAGTAGATGCTGTAAATATTTCCTTTACAAAATCATCTTCTCTTGTTGCAATTCCTGTAATACCTTTTCCGCCTCTTCTTTGACTCTTATATGTATCTACAGGCATTCTTTTAATATATCCAAAACGAGTTAATGCAATTACTGTTTGTTCTTCTTTAATTAAATCTTCATCTTCAAAGTCGCCTTCTGCAGCCGCAATTTTTGTTATTCTTTCATCTCCAAATTTATCTCTTATTTCTATAAGTTCTGTTTTAATAATGTCAAATACTAATGTTTCACTTGCTAAAACTTCTTTTAAATATGCTATTAATTTCATTAATTCTGCATATTCTTCTTCTAGTTTCTCTCTTTGTAATCCAGATAACCTTTTAAGTTGCATATCAAGTATCGCTTGTGCTTGTATATCAGTAAGTTTAAATCTTTCCATTAATCTTTCTTTTGCATCATCATAAGATTCACGAATTATTTTAATAACTTCATCAATATTATCAATAGCTATAATTAAACCTTCTAATATATGAGCTCTTGCTTCTGCTTTATCTAATTCAAATTTGGTTCTTCTTAAAACAACTTCTCTTCTATGTTTAATATATTCATCTAAACATTCTTTTAATGTTAGTATCTTTGGAACACCATTTACTAAAGCAAGTAAAATTACACCAAAAGTGTCTTGCATTTGAGTATGCTTAAACAACTGATTTAAAATTACTTGAGGTCTTGCATCTCTTTTTAATTCAATAACAATTCTTACTTTTTCATTTCTATCAGACTCATCTCTTACTTCTGATATACCTTCAATCTTTTTATCTTTTACTAATTCATCTATTTTTATAATTAAATTTGCTTTATTTACTTGATATGGAAGTGAATGAACAACTATTCTTTGTCTATTTCCAGACATTTCTTCTATTTCAGTCTCAGCTCTTACTGTAATTTTCCCTCTACCTGTTGTATATGCTTCTCTTATTCCTTCTTTTCCTAAAATCATAGCTCCTGTTGGAAAATCTGGTCCTTTAATAATTTCCATTAACTGCTCATTTGTAACATTATCATCGTCAATTACTTTTATAGCACCATTTATTACTTCTGTTAAATTATGTGGTGGTATATTTGTTGCCATACCTACTGCAATTCCCGAAGATCCATTTATTAATAGTGCAGGTATTTTAGAAGGAAGAACTGTTGGTTCTTGAAGTCTATCATCATAGTTTGGCATAAAATCTACTGTATTTTTTTCAATGTCTACTAACATTTGCTCAGCTATTTTTGACATCCTTGATTCTGTATACCTCATAGCTGCTGCTCCGTCACCATCAATAGAACCGAAATTTCCATGTCCATCTATTAACATATATCTCATTGAAAAATCTTGAGCTAGTCTAACCATAGCATCATATACTGAAGAGTCTCCATGTGGATGATATCTTCCCAAAACAGATCCTACTGTATTAGCACACTTTCTATATGGTTTGTCTGATGTTATACCGTCTTCATGCATAGAATAAAGTATTCTTCTGTGAACTGGTTTTAAACCATCTCTAACATCTGGTAAAGCACGAGAAACTATAACACTCATTGCATAATCAATATATGCTGTTTTCATTTCTGTTTCTATGTTTCTTTCGATTATTTTTCCATCTTGCCTTTCCATTTAATAACCTCTTTTCTTATTATTCTTTCCCTTGCATTATATAATAAATACTGTAAAAAAAGCAAGAAAAAAGGGCAAAAAATTTGTTTATTTTTCCCCACTTTCAATAATATTATTATAGCAAAATAGAACATTATAAAAATTTAAAAGATAAAACTAACTACAAATATTAAAGTCTTCATTTTATACACTTTTACTAACTTCTTCTATTCCCTTTTGCTCTTCTATTAATTGTTGTGCTTCAGCTATATAAGAAACACCTTCACTTGCTGCAACTCTCAAAAGTTTTGAAAGGGTATCTACCGGAAGCCTAAAACATTTATTTATTGTGCTATAATTTTGCATTAGCATATTATCAAGAACATCCATTGGTTGCATATTTGATGTATCTGCAAAAAATGATCTTTCTAACTCAGCTAATACACTTTTAGTTCCTTCTGATAATTCGTCATTATTAAATGCTGCATTTTTTTCTGCAACTAAAGTTCCATTTGCATTTGAAGATATACTTTTATCTCTTTTATTTAATAAATCTCTGTTCTTATAAATTTCTGTTTGTGAAAATGCACTATTTATTCTACTAAGTGCTGATTCACTTCCATATCTTCTCCATGTTTCAATATCACCTTTTACTCCTGTTTTAGCTAGTTTTTCTGTAATAGCAGACAAACCTTGTTGATAAAAACTTGGAGTTAATACAGGTCCATATAACTTTTTCACTTCTTCTAGGCTTATTCCTAAATATTTTGCAAGTGTTCTTTCTTCAAAATTAGTATTTAATCCTTCTTCTAAATATAAGCCATTTACAGAGATGTTTTCACTTTCATACTCTCCATTTCCTAAAGGAGTAAATTTAGTTTTCATCTGGCATACTCCTGTTCTTACTGTTAATACATTATTTTCCATACTATAATGATTCTTTACTGAAGCATAGGCGTGTCCTAATTCATGTATTAAATGACTAATATTTATTCCTGTTTTGAATAATTCAAAATGCTTTTGGTGTTTTTCATCTAGTGGCTTGCTTGTATCAAAGGCTTTAACAAAAAGGAATTTTTTCTCTCCCGTTATATTTAAATTTTCATCAAATATTGGGGCTGATATAAAAGATCCTGCAGAATCTTCTTTTTCATATTCGCTTTTTTCAACCTCTTTGGACTTTATATGCGGATTTACATTCCCAATTATTTTTTCTGATAATTCGTCTTTATCTACTCTTTCATCTGCTGACATTATATAAATTGGGGTTTCTCTTAAGACTTTATAAAAGTCCATTCTATCCTCGTAGCTTTTTCCTTCTACTACTGCTTTAGTAATACCTGTTAAAATTCTTTTTAATTCTTCACTGTAATTATATCTATTTGTTATTTCCTCTATAACAGCTTTATATTCATCTTCAAAACTATATTGTAAACTATTCATTTTATAACTTCCTTTTATTTTATAAAAATATTATATTTATAATAATTTTTATTGTCAAACAAATTAAATTTGAGCATAAATAATTTAATAATTCGATTTTTATCTAATTATTTTAAGCTAATTTTTCTGCCAATAATATTTCTTCATTTGTTACATCAAAATTTTTACCATTATTTTTAATTAAACTATGTAAATTTTCTATTTTTCTAGCTTGATTTATTGTTTGTTCTAATGGAACTGTTTTCTTTAAATAGCTTTCTATATTTTTATAATTTTTTTCCATTCCATCAAAATCTCTTTTTTCATAAGCTGAATTCCATTTTTTGCAATAATTTTCCAATTTTTCTATAGATTTTATTTGATTTGTTAAACTTTCTTCTATTTTACTTCCCACAGATCTTATTATTGAATTTTTACTTTGCTTTATTAATCCAGCAACATTATTATTTATTAAGTGCTTATTCTTAGCAAACTTAATTGCTAAATCTAATAAATCTGAAATATTATCTAATATTCCGCCACTTTTTACAGCCATTTGTATTTGTGAAACATTCTCAAAATTTCCTGTTACAATTCCAAGTGCACTTTTTCCAAAATCTAAGCCAGAACTAATAATTTCTTTTATCCCTTCTGAAAAACCTTGCTCTAAAATAGTATTTTTTATATCAATTACCTGATCTTCAATTAAATTTGGAAGAGCAGCTTTTATTCCAATATCAAGCGCTGTATTAACAGCCTTCCCAATATCGCTTTCTAAAAACTTTTTTTGAGTTTCTACTAATGACTCACTAAAACTTTTACTTTTATTTTGATTTAAATCCTTTTCTAATTCAATATCTAATTTATCCATATTTATATCCCTTCCTTTACTTATTTAAGTTTTCATAAATTTCTTCATACTTATCAATATCAAAATTTGTCCACAAATTTTTATTAATTAATAAATTGTATTTTTCGTTATATTTTATATTTCCTATTATTTCAAACTCACCAAATAATTCTTCTAAAATACTATCTGCTATTCCATATTTATTAACTTTATTAAATATAATTTTTATTTTATCTATATCTATTTCAAAATCTTTTAAATATAGCTCTAATATATTATTTGCCTTTTTTATTTCACACAAATTTGGTTCTATCAAAAATATTAACTTATCACAATTTGAAAGTATCATTTTTACAAATCTATAATTAATATTTGAAGTTGTATCTATTATTATAAAATCATACTTTTCTTTTAATTTTCTAAAATCTTCTTTGAATTCATCTTGTCTTTTACTACTCTTTTCAGCATAAAAAATATCTGTATTAAGAAAAACATCAAAATTGTCTTTTACTTTCTTTATAAAACTTTCTGGCCCAAGATTATTATTTTCACATTTTTTATTTATACCTAAAATAGTATGTATACTGTTATTAAAAATATCAAAATCTACTAGTAATACTTTTTTCTTTTTAACTTCAATAAGCTTTGCAAGTATAGTAGATATTATACTTTTTCCTACGCCAAAAGCACCAGTAATAACAATAATTTTTGAATCATCACATACATTTTTAGTAGCTTTTCTAATTTCTTTATTTACTTTTGCCGTTTTTGTTTTACACATTCTTATTGCCTTTTTGCTATTATTACTTAAAATATAGCTCTTTAGTTCAGTTATTTCATTTGAAAGTTCTTTATAAAAGTCTTTTGAATTTGAAGTAAAATTACTAAAAAATATTTTAAAATCTTGCATATTAAAATAATATATTTTATAAATTCCTTTACTATTTAAAAAGTTTTCTAAGTCTATATTTTTTTCTTTTAAAAACACAATTATTTCAATATTTCCATTAATTTCTTTTATCTTATTTATTAATATATTAAAATTATATTCCCCTGGTAGGTTATTGCTTAATACTAAACAATCTATATCTTCTATTTCTTCTAATGCTTCTATAATTCCCTCTTGATACTGTATATCTGTTCCAATAACATTGCATTCTTCTATTTCCTTTAAGGCTTCATTTACATTTGGTAAACCTATTGCTGTTATTATTTTCACATTATCAACTCCTTTTCATCATCTGATACTTCTATTTTTGCTAAAATATGATTATCCCCTATAAACATTAAAGCTTCTCCTCTTTTTAATGACTTAATTTCTATTTTTTCTTTTTCTGATATATTAGCATACTTTTCTAAAACTAAAATATTTTCTTCCTCTAGAGAAAAAAATGATTTTATACTAGAATTATTTAAAATACTTTTTCCATAAGCACCATTATCAAGTCCAAACAAGTCTGAAACATCTTGTGTAATAGCCACTGCACTTCCTCCGTATTTTCTAATGGTTTTAAAAATTTTATAAATAAAGCTTGCCACAAATTTATTAGATGTAATACCTATTAATCTCCAAATTTCATCTAAATATATTGCTTTATTTACATTTCTATCTTTTTTTATTTTGTCCCAAAAGAGTTCTGTAAAAATATACATCCCATATTTTAAATTATCTTCTCCAAGTTCATAAATATCTGCTACAATCAACTTATTTTCTAATTCAACATTTGTATAATTATTTAAAAATTTTAAAGAGCCATATATAAATGGATAAAGCTTTCTTTTAAAAAATAACGTTTTTTCATCTTTACCCAAAACTCTATATAAATCTTCCAAAATTGGCATATCCATATAACTTTTAAAAACTTTTTGGTTATCAATAAATTTATATAATGAACTATCATCAAATGTTATTCCTTTTTCTTTATATACATCAATTAACTTCTCTTCTAGCAATGCAACTTTTTCTTCATCTAATTCTCCAAATACTAAACTAAAAAATCCTCTTAGTTTTCCTATCTTAGTAGTTAAAAAGCCTTTTTCTTCTTCAATAGATTCTTCTCTTATATCCAAAATATTAATATAATATTCAGAAGTCGGTCCAAATTTAATACAAACTCCATCAAGGTTTTCGCAAATTTTATTATATTCACGTTCTGGATCTATAATATATTGTTCTAATCCAAAAATTCTATATCTTAAAATTAATAATTTTGTATAAAAAGATTTCCCTGCACCACTTGTTCCGAATATACACATATTCGCATTTTTGTATTTATTTTTATTAAATCTATCTACTAAAATAATTGAACTATTATAAATATTGGTTCCTACCAAAATTCCATTTTCATCACACAAATTTGACGATATAAAAGGATATGTTGAAACTAATCCATTACCTAATATGTTTCGTTTACAAACATTCTTTATATCCGAATTATTATTCATTAATGGCAAACTTGAAAGATAGACTTGCTCTTCTCTAAAATTGGCCTTTCTTGTCATCATTCCAGAAGATTGCAAGATTCCTTCAATCTTATTTAAATTTCTTTCCAACTCTTTTTCGCTATTTGCTATAATGCTCACATATATGTATAAGAAATAGAGTTCTTCATTATTAACTTGCATTTCTTTTCTAATAAATTTTGCATCATTATAAGAATATGCTGCAATATCTATATCCTCTCTATTAGAGTTTCCAGATTTTAAATCTACTCCAACATTTCCAATAAAATATGTTAAATCTTTAATAGTTTTATAAGTATCCTGTTTTTCATAAAACATAGATATATTCATAGTTACATTAGTATTTATCAAATTTTTTAAAATAATATCATTATACTCTCTGTAATAATCTATAATTAATATTCCTCCAAAAAATTTACCATCTATTTCTAAATACTTTGGATTTTTATTATTTATATAGCTTGGTGCTATTTTATCTTTTGAATTTAAAATTCCCTTATAAAAATTTTCTATAATATCACTCCTATCTACTCTTTATTTAATTTTCACTTTTAAAATTTGGATTTAAAAAAGATATTAAAATATTTTCTACATCACTTTTTGAATTAACATCATAAACAGTATTTCCGCATCTTGATAAGGTTTCTTTAATTTTGAAATAACTTTCATTTAAAAAATTTATAGCAATATTCTCATTTGTAATACTTTCTATTGTTTTATTTTGAGAACTTATTTCATACTTCATTACTATAAAAAAATTTTTAGACGAAGATTTATTTTCATCATTTTTTTCTTTTATAAACTCAGTATATTTTTCAGATATTTCTTTTATTTTTTTATTCTCTTCTTTTTCTGAAATTTCTTTTAATTTGGAAAAATTTTTAGATAAATTTTCTTTTTTACTTTGAATAAGTATTTGAATATTAAAATCACATGTTTTCAAAAATAATCTATATGAATTTAAAATTGCTTCTTTTTCTAAATTTGATTTTAAATCATAATTAATTGGAATAACTCTTACTATTTTAATAAATGATGATTTATTAACTATAATTCCGTTATTAAGAATTTTATCAAAAGGAAGCCACTCTTGAACTGAATTAGTTTTTCTAATTTTACTTCTCCTTTCTATCAATTTTTTTCTATACAAATTACTAAAACCTTTATTTTATAAGGAATTTAGCGTACCTTTATATAAAAAAATAGCGAGAAAATATTATTCTCGCCCCTTTATTGTTTGTTATATTATAATATTTTTCTTAATAAGTCAATAGATTTATTATTTTTTCAATACATAAAGTATTTAGTAATATTTCTATGTACTTTGTTTTAGCACTTTATCAATCTTTAAGCAGCTCCTTGTGACGTTCCCCCTACAATTACTATTTCTTCTATCATCATAGTTCCTAAACTTAAATCTGGTTTACTATAATTTTCTTCCATTTAAATCACCTCCTCTTATATAGTAAAAAATGCATAAAAAAATAGCCTTTTATAAAAACATTAATAATATGTTTCCAATAAAAGTCTATTTCCATTATTTTTAGAGTAGCTTTTTACTACTCTCTCTTCTTCTTTTAAATTCCTACTTGTGTGTGTGTGTGTGTGTGTGTGTGTACTCCCGCAAGGTTTTTAAGTTTTTGCATTTTTATTTTCCTCTTTTCTTTCTTATAGTATATTTTTTATTACTTTTATTGTCAAGAATATTTTTGGAAAAAATTACCTATACTTTTTTAGAATATAAATTATAATTATGTACATACTATAATTATAAAATTTATATTAGCCTAACTTAGAGTAAATATTAGTAATAATTTATATTTACTATAAATTATTATTAATACTAATTCGAGTTAAGATATAATATATTGGAAGTAATCCTTTTAGTATATTATGTCGGATACAAGGAGTATATTATATATCTAAAAGCTTCTTTTACTTTAATAATTAGATTTATTCTTGTTGAGCTTTTTTAAAAGCCAATTAATATTATTAATTTTTTAAATAAGAGGTTTGAAATTACGTAATATACTTGAAGTCGTGATTACTCTTTTATTCAAAAGTGTTTGTTTTTAGTCCTCTCAGGATGAATATGGATATTTCGAGTGGATTAGTAGTCTAGCAACTGATTAATATATGTGATATATAGCTTATTTGTGTAGCAATACGCATTAGGTTAGACTATTATGTATATTAGTTTTAGCTGAAAGTTAATATAAGTTTTATGATGATATAAGCCATACAGTGAGTTCTGTATGGCTTTATCAATTTATAAATTTTAAATATTGTCTATTTATAATACAAAAATATCCAATAACAAACATCCCCAAATGGACATTTATATATCTAAATTCTTTACATATTTTGCATTTTCTTCTATAAATTCCCTTCTTGGATTTACTTCATCTCCCATTAATAGTGAAAATATCTTATCTGCTGAAATTGCATCATCCATTGTTACTTTTACTAAAGTTCTTGTTTCTGGATTCATTGTTGTTTCCCAAAGTTGTTCTGGATTCATTTCTCCTAAACCTTTGTATCTTTGAATTCCTACTTGATCTCTTGTTATTCCTTTTTCTTCTAATTCTTTAAATTGTTTATCTAAGTCTTCATCTGTATAACAATATATATCTTGCATTCCTTTTTTTGATAATTTGAAAAGTGGTGGTTGTGCTAAATATACATTTCCATTTTCAATTAGTGGTCTCATATATCTAAAGAAAAATGTTAATAATAATGTTCTAATATGTGCACCATCAACATCCGCATCTGCCATTATAATTACTTTTCCATATCTTATTTTTGTGATGTCAAAATCTGCTCCAATTCCAGCTCCAACCGCTAATATTACTGGATTTAATTTATCATTTCCATATATTTTATCCGCTCTTGCTTTTTCAACATTAAGCATTTTTCCCCAAAGTGGAAGTATTGCCTGGAACTTTCTATCTCTTCCTTGTTTTGCACTTCCTCCAGCAGAATCTCCTTCGACTATATATACTTCACATTCTTCTGCAAGTTTACTACTACAATCTGCTAATTTTCCTGGAAGTGTTGCTGTTTCTAAAGAATTTTTCTTTCTTACTAATTCTCTTGCTTTTCGAGCCGCTTCTCTCGCTCTTGAAGCACTTATACATTTTTCTAATATTGCCTTTGCCACATTTGGATTTTCTTCTAAAAATGTTGCTAATCTTTCATTTACTATTGATTGTACAATTCCTGTAACTTCACTATTTCCAAGTTTTGTTTTTGTTTGTCCTTCAAATTGTGGTTCTTTTACTTTTACAGAAATAACTGCAGTTACACCTTCTCTTATATCATCTCCAACTAAATTAGAATCTTTTTCTTTTAATATGTTTTTCTCCCTTGCATAATCATTAAATACTTTTGTTAATGCTCTTTTAAATCCTTCTAAATGTGTTCCACCTTCTATTGTATTTATATTATTTACGAAAGAATATATACTTTCTGAATAACTTGTAGTATACTGAATTGCTATTTCAACCGGAAATTCTCCATCTTTTTCAATATAAATTGGATTTGGATGTAATTTTTCTTTGTTTTTATTTAAATATTCAACAAAAGAATTTAATCCTCCTTCAAAACAAAATTTAGCTTTTTTAGGAACTTCTTCTCTTTGGTCTTCAATTTCAATATTTAATCCTTTAGTTAAAAATGCCATTTCTCTAAATCTATTTTCTAATACATCATATTCATATTCTAGTGTTTCGAAAATAGTATTATCAGCTAAAAATCTTACCTTTGTACCTGTTTTATCTGAATCTCCTATTCTTGTTAATGTCTTAACAGTCTTTCCTCTTTCAAAACTCATTTGAAAAATTCCACCATCTCTTTGTATTGTAACTTCTGTCCATTCAGATAATGCATTAACAACAGAAGCACCTACTCCATGAAGTCCTCCTGATACTTTATAACCACTATCTCCACCAAATTTTCCACCAGCGTGTAATACTGTGTAAACTGTTTCTGCTGCAGATAAACCTGTTTTAGCATGTTTATCAACTGGTATTCCTCTACCATCATCTTCTACACTTATTATATTATCTGGTTCGATAATTATTTTTATATTTTTACAATATCCTGCTAAAGCTTCGTCCACAGCATTATCTACAATTTCATATACAAGATGATGTAATCCTCTAACAGAAACACTTCCTATATACATTCCTGGTCTTTTCCTTACTGCTTCTAGTCCTTCTAATACTTGTATTTGACTTGCCTTATACTCATGTTCGAATTTTTCCATTTTTTCCTCCTTAGATTATATCAATCTTTTTGTGATTGTATTTACTCCTATTTTTGTTATAAAACCTTTTTTGTCTTTATTTTTTTCAATCAATATAAATGATTTATTTGTATCATCTGAAATATCTAATATCTTTCCATCTTCTTGCAAGCTTTTATACATTGATTTATATTCTTTTGTATTTTTTATATAATCAATATTGAATATTCCAATTATATCTTTACTATTTAAACTCAAGTCTTTTCCTATATGTAAATACATAATTTTTTCCTTTCAAAATTTACACCTCTTGACAACTTCCTTTTTCTACAAAATACACTGATGCATTTTTTTCAAAATCCATTTTGTCTGTACAAGTTAAAATAACTTGATTTTCTTTTATGTTTTCTAAAAAACTATTTCTTCTTGTTTCATCTAATTCTGACATAAAATCATCTAAAAGTAATATCGGTGTATCATTTATTTCCTCTTTTACTATTTGAAGTTCACATAGTTTTAATGTTAATATTGAAGTTCTTTGTTGCCCTTGTGAACCAAAAATAGAAACAGGTTTACTATTTATATATATCATAAAATCATCTCTATGTACACCTGTTGCTGTAAAACCTCTTTTTATATCTATATCTCTTGATTTTTTTAAGTTTTCTAAAAAAGATTTTTCATCTTTACTATTAGATATGTATTTTATTTTTATATCTTCTTTTCCACTTTTTGTTATCAAATTGTGGAAATCTTGAATCTTTTCAGATATTTTTTCTATAAAATACTTTCTATATTCATAAATTTTATAAGAATATATAGCCAGTTGTTCATCCCATATATCAAGCATTTTAGGATCTTTTTTTTCAAATTTTATTTGTCTTAAATAATTATTTCTTTGCTCTAAATTTTTATTATACGTGTTTAATAAGTGTATATAGTTTGGTCTTAAAGAACTTATCATCATATCTATAAATTTTCTTCTTCTTTGTGGCCCATCTTTTATAATGTCAATATCATCAGGAGTAAAAATTACTATATTTATTTTGCCAACCATATCACTTATTTTACTTTGTTTTACATTATTAATATAAAATATTTTTTTATCATTTATTTGAGCTAAAATTTTTCCTTCTCTATCTACTTTTTGATATTCTATTTCAACTTTAGCATTATTTTCTTCAAATCTTACTAACTCACTATCTTTTTTTGCTCTAAATGACTTTCCATATGCACATAAAAATACTGCTTCTATTATATTTGTTTTTCCTTGAGCATTATTTCCATATATAATATTTATATTTTTATTTAATTCAATTTCTTCTTTTTCATAATTTCTAAAATTTTCTAATGATATTTTCTTTATGTACATGGCTTAATTCCTTTATTATAACATACTCCATAACCAACCTAATATTGACTTGACAAATACAACTAAAAAAATGAATAAAGCTGTTCCAAGTACTATATATCCAACATTTATTTTTATACCTGTTTGTTCAAATATCTTTTCTGATATTCCATCAAATTTCTTAGCAATCCCAAAGAATATATCACTTGCCTTTTCATAAAGTTCTTTCAATTTTTCTTCCATTGTACCTCCTATATATGATATTTATCCACATTTTGTTCATTTTTTGTAAATAACTAATCTTTCATTTTTATTGGTAATATCATATAAATATAATCTCCATCTCCTACTGGTTTTATTATACATGGTGAACGATTTGTTCCAAATTCAATATATACTTCCTCATCATCAATAGCTTTTAATGCATCTAAGAAAAATCTTGGGTTAAATCCTATCTCTAGCTCTTTTCCTTCTGTTTCAACTAAAATTTCTTCTTTTGCATCACCTGTTTGATTAGCACAAGAAATTGTAACTTTTCCTACTTCTATATTTATTTTTACTGGATATTTTTTCTCTTTTTCTATACTTGATGATGATATTAAAAGTATTCTTTCAAAACAATTTTGTATATTATTTTTATTTACTTTTACTCTTGTCTCCCAGTTTTGAGGAATCGTATTTGAATATTTTAAAAATTCTCCATCTAATAACCTAGTTACTATTTTACAATTTTCCATTTCAAATAGAGCTTGATTTCTAGCTATTCCTATTTTAACCGTATCAAATGAATCTGAAATTATTTTATTTACTTCATTTAAAGTTTTTCCTGGTATTACACTACTAAAATTATTTGATACATTATCTACATTTGTACTTTTTATTGCTAATCTATATCCATCTACTGCAACAACATTTAATTTATTATCTTCTACTTCAAATAAACATCCTGTAAATATTGGTCTATTCTCTTCTGTGCTTACAGCAAATATTGTTTTTCTTATCATATTTTTTAATGTTGTTTGTTCTACTTCTATTGAATTATCTACATTTATTTTAGGTAATTCAGGAAATTCATCCGGATTCATAGTTGCAAGTTTATATAAAGAACCTTCGCATTCAATTTCTAAAAGATTATTTTCATTTATAGCTATTTTTATATCTGTTGAAGGTAATCTTTTTATGATTTCACTAAACATTATAGCATTAACAACTGTATTTCCTTGTTCTTCTACTTTAGCTTCTAATATATATTCAATTCCAATTTCTAAATCATAAGAAGTTAGTTTTAGTTCATTATCATTTGTTTGAATTAATATTCCTTCTAATATAGGTTTAGTTGTTTTAGATGCTACACCATTTATTACGGAATTAATACCTTTAAGAATTTTTTCTTTTTCACAAATAAATTTCATTTCTTTTCTCCTTTAATAAAATAATATAAATAGTAGTATTAGTTATAGGTGCTGTGGATTTAGTGGAAAACTTATGTAATAGGCATCTTCCCTAATAAAAATTATGTGTATAAGTCTGTGTAAAAGTTATTGTTTTTTCCACATTATTAAATATCATTTGTGAATTGTGAGTTATTAACATATATTATACATGATTTTCACATTGTGTTGTGGATATCCTTTACGGCTATTCCGTAAGAGTTAATAGCTCATCTTTTGTTGAAAAATATGTTTGCAAAACATTGTTTTTATTTTTGTATTCTTTTGGTTTATTTTTGAATTAATTTGAATCTTGGATTATGTTTTTCACACTTTCCACAATTAATTTTGTGTTTGTTTTTTCTTTTATTTCTTTTTCTATTTTGTTTACAGCATGCATAACTGTTGTATGGTCTCTATTGCCAAATTCAGAGCCTATTTTAGGAAAAGACATTCCAGCAATAGTTCTACAAAGATACATTGCTATTTGTCTTGGATAAGCGATATCGTTTGACTTTTTTGAAGACGGCAAATCTTTTTTATCAATATTAAAATATTTTGCAACAACTTCTTGTATGTAATCTGCAGAAATTACTTTTTCTTTTTGAAGAACTAAATCATTTATTGATTTTTCAGCAATTTCAATAGTTATTGGACTATGTGTTAATGATGCATATGCTATAATTTTATTTAATGCACCCTCTAATTCACGTATATTTGAATCAATTTTTGTAGCTATTACAGATAATATATAGTCATCTATTATTATTTTGTCTGCTTGTACTTTTTTTCTAAGAATTGCAAGACGTGTTTCATAATCTGGCATTGAAATATCCGCTAGAATTCCCCATTCAAATCTTGATTTTAAACGTTCTTCTAAAAGTGGAATATCTCTAGGAGGTTTATCACTTGAAATTATAATTTGTTTTCCATTTTGATGTAATGTATTAAATGTATGAAAGAACTCCTCTTGCCCCATTTTTTTTCCTGCTATAAATTGAATATCATCTATTAATAATACATCAATATTTCTATATTTATTTCTAAATAATTCATTTTTAT
Organism: uncultured Clostridium sp.; assembly: GCA_947570695.1. GTDB lineage: Bacteria > Bacillota > Clostridia > TANB77 > CAG-508 > Scatovivens. Next base: position 236,077 of record CANOVB010000002.1, on the reverse strand, counting down.
AATTAGCATCTTTTATTGAATTTACGAGTTCATTTATAAATTGCTCAGATGTAACATATAAAATTTTTGAATTAGGATTATTTTTCATTATTTGATTTCCAATAGCATGCATAAGATGAGTTTTTCCAAGACCAACTCCCCCATATATAAATAATGGATTATATGCTGTTGCCGGAGCTTTTGCGACAGCGTAAGCTGCTGCTTGAGCAAATTTGTTGTTATTTCCAATAACAAAATTATCAAAAGTATATTTTGGATTTAAAAAACTATTATTATAATTTTCAGAATTAATAAAGTTTGTATCTTCTTCCTCAAAAGAAGTGCTCTGCATATCCCCTGTTTTTTCGATTATTTTTATTTCACAATTTTTGTTAGTAATAAAACTAAAAGTATTAGATACTAAATCAAATAATCTGGATTCTATAGCATCTTTTTGCATTTTTGAAAGAGCTACTAAAACGATTTTATTATCATTAACAGAATCTATTTCTAAACTTTTAATCCAAGTTGTATATGAAATTGTTGTCATTTCTTTTTTTAAAAGATCTTTTGCTTGTGTAAGTAAATCATTTTTGTCAGAATACATTGATTTAAAACCTATCCTTTCTTAATTCGATTTTATCCACAATGTTGTCCACATATAAATCTTGAAACATGCCATTCCTTAAGTAAAAATGCAAAAAGTAAATTGTGGAAAACTTATGAATATTTTTATCCATTGTGCTCTTATAATATCAAAAATATTTTTAAATATCAAGTAAAAATATATAAAAAATAATATATTTATCAATATATTATTATAAATTTATGATAAATTATCAAATAAATAAGTAAAAAAATAAAAAAGCGAAATGGCTAGGGAATAAAAGGCTTTAGAAAATATTATTAAAAAGCTGATTTATTTATAAATAATGGTATGTAAGTAATTTATAATATAAAATCAAAGAAAAAGTTACGAAGTATTGACTTTTTAAGAGTTTTTATAGTATAATCTATATTACTTGTGAATAAATACTCGAATTTATTACAAATAAAGATTAAAATAAAATATATATAAATTAGGAGGTGCAAAATGAAAAGAACATATCAACCAAAAAAAAGACAAAGAAATAAAGTTCATGGTTTTAGAAAAAGAATGCAATCAAGAGCAGGAAGAAAAGTTTTAAAAGCAAGAAGAAATAAGGGAAGAAAAAATATTGCAGTTTAATAAAGAAAGGGCAGAAAGCGCCCTTTTTTAATTAATGTAAATTAAAATTAATTGTATTAAACTGTTGTAAGAGGCTTAATATGTAAGCTTTTTACATGTTTTTATATCTTTTTATTATTTTTTATAAGGCAAAAGGATTATTTATATGAAAAAAACAGTAATGATTAAGAAAAATTATGAATTTCAAAGGCTTTTTTCAAAAGGAAAATTTTACTATGGTGAGTATTTGTTTATGTATATAAAAACAACAAATAAAAACTATAATAAATTGGGTATAGCTATTTCAAAAAAACAGGGAAAAGCGGTTTATAGGAATAGAATTAAACGTTTAATAAGGGAAAATTATAAAAACTTTGAATGTTTAATTAAAACAGGAATAGAACTTTTAATAGTTATAAATAAAGAAAAAGATATAAAGGAAATTACTTTTAAACAAATTGAAGATAATTTCTCTAAAACCTTGAAAAAAGCTGATATTTTGGTGTAAAAAATGAAAAGAATAGCAATAAAATTAATTGAATTTTATCAAAAAAATATATCACCATCATTAGGTCATTATTGCAAATTTGAACCAACTTGTTCAGAATATACAAAACAAGCAATAGAGAAATATGGACTAGTAAAAGGAAGCTTCAAAGGAATAAAAAGAATTTTAAGGTGTAATCCTTTTTCAAAAGGTGGTTATGATCCTTTAAAATAGAAAGATAGGGAGGATTTATGTTTAATTTTTTTGCAAATATATTTGGCTATTTGCTAAATTTTATTTACAATTTTGTAAATAACTATGGTATAGCAATAATCATTTTTACAATAATATTGAAACTAATTATGTTGCCGTTTTCTATAAAACAACAAAAAACATTAAAAAAATCTGCTAAAATGCAGGTAAAGGTAAAAGAAATACAAGAAAAATATAGTAATGATCAAGTAAGGCAAAGTCAAGAACTTATGGATTTATACAAAAGGGAAAATATGAGCCCTTTTAGTGGCTGTTTAAGTTCGATTTTACAAATGATAATTGTATTATCAATGTTTTTCTTGGTAAGTAAACCATTAACATTTATGAAACATATAGATGTAAATACGATTAATAATTATACACAAACAATATCTGAAAAAGCAGAGGGACAAGTAAGATATCCAGAAATAGCTATAATAAAGGAAATGAGCTCAGAAGATGAACAAGTAAGATTAAATATGGATTTTTTAGGATTAGACTTAAGTGATATACCAACACAAAATTATAAAGATTTTAAAGTTTATATAATTCCTATTTTATATGTATTAACTTCAATAGTTTCAACTAAATTAACAACAAGTATGAATAAAAAAGCAAAAGAAGAAGAAAATACTGAAAAACTAGTAAAACAAGAAACAAAAAAAGAAGATGAAGAGAATAAAAAGGAAGACAAAGAAATAGATACAATGGAAGAAATGAACAAGCAAATGACTCTTATGATGCCAATAATGGCTGTTAGTATAGCCCTTATAGCACCACTTGGACTTGCACTTTATTGGTTAGTAAGTAATGTACTTATGATTGGAGAAAGATTAATTATAAATAGGTTTTTCAAAGATGAGGAGGAATAATAAATGGATAAGGTATATGTTTTTGAAGGAAAAACATCAACAGAGGCTATTGAAAATGGATTAAAGGAATTAAAAGTTTCAAAAAATAAAGTAGAAATAAAAGTATTAGAAAGCGAAGATAAAAGAAGTTTTTTTAGCATATTAGCTCCAAGAATTGTAAAAGTTGAAATGAGATTAAAAGATGGTGTAGAAGTAGAACCAAAAGAAGTAAAAAAAGTTGAAAAAACAGAAGCAAGTATAGAAGAAATAGAGGAAAGTATAAAAAAAATAGATAAATTTTTAAAAGAATTTATAGAAAAATTACCTAGCAAGAATTTAAAATATGAAATAAAACAAGAAGATAATATAATTAGAGTTGATATTGATGGAGATGATACTGGTTATTTGATAGGATATAGAGGAGAAGTTTTAAATAGCATCCAAACAGTTATATCAAATATCGCTTCAAAATCTAGTAAGGAAAAAATAAGGGTAACATTAAACATAGGTGGATATAGAGAAAAAAGAGAAAAAGATTTACAAAACTTGGCAATGAAAATAGCTGGAACAGTTATTAAAACAAGAAAAGAAATCACATTAGAACCTATGACGGCATATGAAAGAAAAATAATACACACTAAACTACAAGAAAACAGCAAGGTAAAAACTTATAGTGTAGGAGAAGAACCATATAGAAAAGTAGTTGTAGCATTAAAATAAAAAAATAAAATACCACATTGCAATAAATTGTGCAATGTGGTATTTCTTTATTAAAACCTTGTATTATTATGTAAATCATGGTATAATACTAGTTGATTTTTATTTAAGAGAGGAAGAAAAATGAGCACAATAGCAGCTATTTCAACTGCGCCTGGAATTGGTGGAATAGGAATAATAAGAATGAGTGGAGAAAATTGCTTTTCTATATTAGAAAAAATATTTAAAGCTAAAAAACCACAAGAAATAGATAAAATAAAAGGATATACCATTAAATTTGGAAATATTATAGATGAAAACAATACTGTTATAGATGAAGTTTTGGTATCATATTTTAAAGCTCCAAAAAGTTATACTAGTGAGAATATGTGTGAAATAAATTCTCATGGTGGTATTGTTATAATGAATAAAATATTAGAATTATGTCTTAGAAACGGTGCAGAGCTAGCTGAGGCTGGAGAATTTACAAAAAGAGCTTTTTTAAATGGAAGAATAGACTTATCTCAAGCTGAAGCTGTTATAGATATTATAAATGCTAAAACAGATAAAGAAGCAAAAATATCATTAGAGCAACTAGAAGGCAATTTATCAGGGAAAATTACCAAAATAAGAAAAATAATAATTTCTATTATGGCAGATATAGAAGCTACAATAGATTATCCAGAATATGATTTAGAAGAAGTTTCAAATGCCAGAATATTAAAAACTTTGGAAGAAGTTGAGGCTTTACTTTCAGAGCTAGAAAACAGTTTTTATAATGGAAAAATATTAAGAGAAGGAATTGGTGTAGCAATAATAGGAAGGCCAAATGCAGGTAAGTCTTCTCTACTAAATGTAATACTTAATGAAGAAAGAGCTATAGTAACAGATATAGAGGGAACAACAAGAGATACAATAGAAGAGTATATTTCGATAGAAGGAGTTCCTTTAAAAATAATAGATACAGCGGGAATTAGAAATGCAAATGATGAAGTAGAAAAAATAGGTGTAGAAAAGGCATTAGAAATTGCAAATAAAAGTGATATTGTAATTGCTATATTTGATATAAGTAGAGAAATAAATGATGAAGATAGAAAAATACTTGAATTATTAAAAGAAAAAAATGCAATAATTTTATTAAATAAAATAGATTTACAAGCAAAAGCAGATATAAAGGAATTTGAAATTTTAAACAAACCTATAGTAAATATATCTACAAAAACAAGAGAAGGCATAGATGATTTATATAAAGTAATATCTGAACTGTTTAAATTAAAAGAAATAGCAAATGATGGAGAAACCATTGTAAGCAATATAAGACATAAAAATATAATAATAAATTCAAAAAATAATTTACTAAAGGCGAAAGAAACTATTGAAAATAATATGCCGATTGATATAATATCTACATATTTAAAAGAAATAATAGAAGAGCTTGGGAAAATTACAGGCGAAACAGTTACAGATGATGTAATATCAGAAATTTTCTCTAAATTTTGTTTGGGAAAATAAAAATGTTCCACGAAAAACAAAGAATGGAATTTGTAAGAAGGGATTAGAAGATGATGAAGTATGATGCAGGAAAATATGATATAGCAGTTATTGGTGCAGGTCACGCTGGATGTGAAGCAGCACTTGCTGCAGCAAGATTGGGTATGAAAACATTATTATTTTCAATAAGTTTAGAATGTATTGCTAATATGCCATGTAACCCACATATAGGAGGAACATCAAAGGGACATTTAGTAAGAGAAATAGATGCACTTGGTGGAGAAATGGGAAAGAATATAGATAAAACTATGATACAATTAAGGATGCTTAACACTTCAAAAGGACCAGCAGTACATTCATTAAGAGCTCAAGCGGATAGAAAAAGATATCAAATGGAAATGAAACATACTATAGAAAAACAAGAGAATTTATACTTAAAACAAGCTGAAATTGTGAACATTGAAGTGGAAGATGGAAAAGTAACAGCTGTTGAAACAAATTTAGGAGCAATATATAAAGTAGACAGTGTTATATTGGCAACAGGTACATATCTTAAAGGTAAAATATTTATTGGGGAAACTTCTTATGAAAGTGGACCTGATGGTGTTGCAGCAGCAAATAAACTATCAGACTGTTTAAAAAACTTAAATATTGAAATACAAAGATTTAAAACGGGTACTCCTGCTAGAATAAATAAAAATAGCATTGATTTTTCAAAAATGGAAATACAGGAAGGTGAAGATGGACTAGTTCCATTTTCTTTTGAAGATGAAACACCAAAAATAGAACAAGTTCCATGCTGGCTTACATATACAAATGAGAGAACTCATGAGATAATTAAGGCCAATTTACATAGATCTCCGCTATATGCTGGATTAATAGAAGGAACAGGGCCAAGGTATTGTCCTTCTATTGAAGATAAAGTTGTAAGATTTGCAGATAAAGAAAGACATCAGATTTTTGTTGAACCGATTGGATTAGATACTGACGAAATGTATATTCAAGGAATGAGTTCGTCTCTTCCAGAAGATGTGCAAATTGCTATGTATAGAACTTTACCAGGTTTAGAAAATGCTGAATTTACAAGACCTGCTTATGCCATTGAGTATGATTGTATAGAACCATCACAACTTAAAAGTTCATTAGAATTAAAAGAGATAAGTGGAATGTTTTTTGCAGGTCAAATAAATGGAACTTCTGGATATGAAGAAGCTGCTTGTCAAGGTTTAATTGCAGGAATAAATGCTTCTTTAAAATTACAAGGTAAAAATCCAGTAATTTTAGATAGGTCTGATGCATATATAGGAGTTTTAATTGATGATATAGTAACTAAAAGTACAATGGAACCATACAGAATGATGACATCAAGAGCTGAATATAGACTTCTTTTAAGACAAGATAATGCAGATATAAGGCTTACAGAAATAGGACATGAAATAGGATTGATTTCTGATGAAAGATATAATAAATTTTTAGATAAAAAGAAAAAAATAGAAGAAGAAATAGAAAGGTTGAAGCAAACTAATGTAAAGCCAAATGAAGAAACAAATAGTTTCCTAAAAGAGCAAGGGACAAGCGAGATATCAGCAGGGATGAAACTTTCAGAATTGCTAAAGAGAACAGAAATAACATATAAATCATTAGAAAAACTTGATAAAAATAGACCGGTACTTGATAGGCAAATTGTAGAAGAAGTTGAGATAATGATTAAATATGAAGGATATATAAACTTGCAAAAAAAACAAGTAGAAGGATTTAAGAAGTTAGAAAAGAAATTATTACCAGAAGACCTAGACTATAATACTGTAAAAGGTATAAGATTAGAAGCAAGACAAAAATTAAATAAGTTTAAGCCATATTCAATAGGTCAAGCTTCGAGAATATCAGGAGTTTCTCCTGCAGATATATCTGTGTTATTAATATATTTGGAACAGTATAATAAAAGAAAAGCTAAATAGAGAAAAGAGTTAATATGGAAAAAGAAGAATTTAAAAAAATATTTATTGAAGAGGCAAAAAAGAATAATTTAAAAATAGGTAATGAAAAAATAAGTTTGTTTTATGAGTATATGGTAAATATTTTAGATTGGAATAATAAAATTAATTTAACTGCAATAACTGATGAGAAAATGTTTATCGTGAAACATTTTATGGATAGCCTTACAGTAGAAGCATGTATAAAGGATGCAAATAAAGTAATCGATATAGGAACAGGTGCAGGTTTCCCTGGAATACCATTGGCAATAATAAATGAAAATACAGAATTTACTTTAATTGACTGTATAAATAAGAAATTAAATGTTATTAGAGACATAAACAGTAAGATTGGATTAAAAAATGTAGAAATAATACATAGTAGAGCAGAAGATTTAGCAAATAAAATAGAGTATAGAGAAAAATATGATATAGCGACGACAAGGGCTGTGTCAAATTTATCAACTATAATAGAATATATGTTACCTTATGTAAAAATGAATGGATATGCAATATGTATGAAAGGGCCAAATTATAAAGATGAGTTAGAAAAAGCAGAAAAAGCTATTGAAATCCTAGGAGGAGAACTAGAAGAAGTAAAAAGAATAAATGTTGGAAATGAATTAGAAAGAAATTTAGTAATAATAAGAAAAGTAAAACATACACCTCAAAAATATCCAAGAGGACAAGGAAAACCGCTAAAAGAACCTATAAAATAAAATGTTCCACAAGGAACATTTTATTTTTTTGTAGCAAATAAAATGAGTCATAGATAAGTTATTGTAGAGAGAAAAGAGCTTTTTTATTTTGTCTCATGTTTTGAAATTATTAATATTCTATTTTTATTATATAAAATGTTATACAAATTTTATATAACAAATAAAAGAAGAAAATTACCATGTTTTATTAATATACAAATGAAAATAAGCTGTAAAAGCATTGACATATACGAAAAAATTTTATATTATTATTACGTAAAAAATAAAGGAGGAATACACTTTGGGAAGAATAATATCAATCGCAAATCAAAAAGGTGGAGTTGGAAAAACTACAACAGCAGTAAATATAAGTACAATCCTAGCTAAAAAAGGGAAAAAAGTAATGCTAATAGATGCAGATCCGCAAGGAAATGCCTCAAGTGGTTTAGGTTTAGAAAAAGAAGTAGATGTTTCTTTGTATGATGTATTAATTAATGATGTAGAAATTGAAAAGACTCTTAAAGAATCTGGGATAAAGAACTTAAAAGTATGTCCATCTAATATGAACCTTGCTGGAGCTGAAGTTGAACTAGTTTCTCAAATGTCTAGAGAACAAAGACTAAAAGAGAAATTAGAAGAAATAAAAGATGAATTCGATTATATTATAGTAGATTGTCCTCCATCTCTAGGTTTAATAACATTAAATGCTTTTACGGCATCAAATTCGGTTTTAATTCCTGTGCAATGTGAATATTATGCACTAGAAGGATTAGGACAACTTTTAAATACAATAAATTTGGTAAAAAAGCATTTAAATAAAAATTTAGAAGTAGAAGGAGCTGTTCTTACAATGTATGATATGAGAACAAATCTTTCTAATCAAGTAGTAAGAGAAGTAAAAAGATATTTTGAAGATAAGGTGTATAAAACAGTAATTCCTAGAAACATCAAGCTTAGTGAAGCACCTAGCTTTGGAATGCCAATAACTTTATATGATGAAAAATCAAAAGGAGCAAGAGCCTATGAAAAGCTTGCTAAAGAGATTTTAAAAAATGCTGAAGAGCGTAAAAAAATGGAAAATAAGGAGGGATAATGATGGCCGTAAAGAAAACAGGTTTAGGAAAAGGACTAGATGCATTATTCAGTTCTCCACTAATGGAAATGGAAGAAAGTAATAATAGTGAAGATGTTGTAAGAAAGCTTAAAATAACAGAAGTAGAGCCAAATAAAGATCAAGCAAGAAAAGTTTTTGATGAAGATGCAATAGATGAATTAGCTAGTTCAATAAGAGAATATGGTGTTATACAACCAATAATTGTTAGTAAAAAGAAAGGATTTTATGAAATAATTGCTGGAGAAAGAAGATGGAGAGCTTCAAAAAGAGCAGGATTAGATGAAATACCAGCTATTGTGAGAACAGATGATGAACAAAAAAATATGGAAATATCTTTAATAGAAAACATACAAAGAGAAGATTTAAATCCTATTGAAAAGGCCAGAGGAATAAAATTATTAATGGATGATTATAATTTGACACAAGCAAAAGTAGCGGAAAAATTAGGAAAAAGCAGAAGTAGCATAGCAAATACAGTTAGGATTTTAAATCTTGATGAAAGAGTAATAAATTTAGCTTTAGAGGGTAAACTAACAGAAGGACATTGCAAATCATTAATGTCTATTGATGATCCAGAAAGACAATTCAAAATGGCAGAATTTATAATTGAATCTGGAGATTCTGTTAGAGAAGTCGAGAAAAAAATGAGAGTAAGAAAAAAAGCAGGAAAGAAAAGCGATAGATACATACCTATATATAGAGATATTGAAGACACATTTAAAGACTTTTTCGGAACAAAAGTTAAATTAGATGCTGGAGAAAAAAAAGGAAAAATTATTATTCAATATAGCTCTAATGAAGATTTAGAGAGGATTTTAGGGTTAATAAAATAAAGGTGGGTATTATGGAAAAATTGTTAGAATATATGAAAACAGATGATTTCTTAGTAGTTTTTTCTATAACAGTTGGAGTATTACTATTAATTAATATAATATTATCTATTAGTACAAAAATAAAGTATAATAGAGTGCTAAAGAAGCTTGGAAACGGGAATAATCTAGATGAAATGCTAAGAAGATATTTAGAAGATGTAAGGGAAATAAAAAAAGATAATTCAGAAATAAAAGCATATTATACAAAATTAGACAGTGATATAGCTTCATGTATACAAAAAGTGGGATTGGTAAGGTATAATGCGTTTAGAGACGTAGGGAGCGATTTAAGCTTCGCAATGGCATTACTTGATAGAAATAATAACGGAGTTGTTTTTAATGGCTTATATGGCGCTGAGTCATCAAATATATATGCTAAACCTATAAGAGGTGGAACATCAAAGTATAAATTATCAGATGAAGAGCAAAGTGCCTTGGAAATTGCGGAACAAACAAAAAATTTTATTACAAGACATAGAAAATAAATGAAAAATGCTTAATTTAAAGGATTTAAGAGGATTTAAAATAAGAAAAATCCTCTTATTTTTTTATCCACAATTAAAAAAGGCCCAAAAATAAAGGGATTTTTAATTATAACAAAAAAAGACTAAATATTACAAATTAAATAGTAAAAAAATATAAAAATATTGAATTTTTATTAAAAATAATTAAATTAAAAATAAAAAAATAAAATAAATAAAAAATAAAAGCCCTATAAATCAGGCTTTTTAAACTGTGGAAAACTAAAAAAATGCTAGAAAGTCTTTTTTTTTGAAAAAGTAAATTCTTAATAAAAAAGATGAAATTTTTAAATAAAAAATAAAGAAATAGATTAAATAAAAAATAAATTTCATATTTTATTGGTATTTTTTTGAAAAAAAGAGGTAAGTTTTATATTAATATATATTAAAATAATAAAAAAAGCTTGATTTATAAAGAAATAATTAAGCAATGTGGATAAAAATAAAACTAAATATTCTAATTTTTTTTGACTAGACAAAAATTAGTGAATAAAATCATATAAAAGAAATAATAAAAAATTAATTAAATCTAATAATAAAGAAGAAGAAAAAATATAGAAAAGGGCATAAATGCTTAGAAATCAAGAAAAATCATAAAAAAGTGTAAGTTTATATAAAAAAATAAATATTAGGTGTAAGAATTTATATATAAAAACTCTAGTATATTTTTTATAAAAATTGTTATACAAACATAAGAAAAATAAATAAGAAAAAAGCGATAAAAAATAATTAAATACAATTTTTAAAAGAGAAAAAAATACAAAAAAGCAAAATAATAAATCATGTAATTTTTATAAATTTCCAAGACGAGAAAAATATGGGAAATAAGACTTTAAATATTTATGAGAGGGCGTTTTTAAACTTTAAATAATTTATAAAAGAAACAGATTAAGTAAACCTAAAAAATAGTAAATATAAATATAAAAATTCATTAAAAAAATATAAGAAATAAACTATAAAAAACCTAAAAAATGAAAAAATATTAAAGTAGTATAAAATTAAAATATAAAAATTTATAAAAAAAATAAATTAAAAAAAATAATATAATAAAAAATAACTATTTTGTGTTGACAAAGAGCTTTTAAATGTGCTAATATATATATGTTGTTAAACAACAGATACGGAGAGGTGGTCGAGTTGGTTTATGGCACCAGTCTTGAAAATTGGCGTAGGTTTGTAGCCTACCGTGGGTTCGAATCCCACCCTCTCCGCCAAAAAACGGAAGCCGAATTTAATATTGTTTAGCTTCCGTTTTAAATATAATTATCTTGAGAGCATTTGGAGATTTACCCAAGTGGTTGAAGGGGACGGTTTGCTAAACCGTTAGGGTTGCGTTAGTGGCCGCGAGGGTTCAAATCCCTCAATCTCCGCCATAAGGCAGTACATGAAGTACTGTCTTTTTTATATTTATTTTAAATGTATTGCTTTATATAGGAAATAGATTTATATAATAAGTAAAATACCTTAGAAAAAAATTTAAAAGCCTTATTTTTCATTTTAAAGCCAAGAAGCGCAGACTCCTTGAAATACCAAGGATTTGAGTAGCCATTTAAAATATAGATGGTTATAGTTTAGAAAAAAAGTTATTAATATTTAAAGAATAAAGAATTTTTATTCTCAAAATATAAAAAATAAAAGAAAAATAAATATTAAATTTTGATAACTATTTTATAAAATGAAATTAAATATTGACAAAAAAACAACATAAGAAAAAATGAAAAATAAGAAATTTTTTATTAAATTAAATAAGAAAATTAGTTAGGGAATAAAAAGAAAAAATATATATAATTATTTTTATACTAAAACCAAAATAACTTTTAAAAACAACTTGTTAAGTAAACTATAAAACAAAAAGTAATTTAAAAAATTTTTAAGTAAAAAAAGTTTTTGTTTGAAAAAAACAAAGTAAAAAAATATATCCAGTTAAAAATTAAAAAATAAAAATTAATTTTTTTTACTAATTTTTTATAAAAAAATATATTCTTATAAAAAAATGATGTTAAAATACTAAAAAAGATTAAAAATTTTTATGTAGAATTTAAGAAAATATGAGAAAAATATTCTTTTTCTACAAGAAAATATTAAAAATAGAGTTAAGAAAAAAATTATATAGCGTTAGAAAACAGCGAAATACATAGATTTAAAATTGCTAAAATTTTATATAAAAATTTAGTATAGATTTATTAAAATAGAAGAGTAAATTTATAATTAAAATTAAATAATAAAAAATTAAATTAAAGAATAAATAAAAAATTCGATAATTAAAAGTTAAAATACAATTAAAAATAGAAGAAATAATTAAATTTCTACTAAATATTTTATATTATTATAGATATTTTAATATTGTTGTAGTCATTGTTATATATTAGATTTCCTTGCTATTACTTGATTTCAGGTTTTTTTGAATTAACGTTTTGTTATTTTTGGGGGCCATCTAATTTATGCATATGTAGTTATATTTATATAGTGCAAAATGTTGAAGAAAAATTAATATAATTTTTAAATTTTTTTAAAACAATTTATCTTTAAAATTTATAGTTTTTCCTAAAGAATATGTAGAGTAATTGGTTTACCTAAATAGGCAAAAAATGCTAAGCTTATAGTTGATACATTTTTTGCTAATTGCATTAATCCCATATGTTCTAGAGATATCTTTTGTTAATTGTTTTCTTGTTATATAGGTTTGCTTTACTGACAATTAAAACTTTTATCACTTATTAAATTTTTAAATTACTATTCAAGATTTTCTTTTTTTTTCTGAGTTTTACAGTATTTTTTTAAAAAGCTCATTCTTTTAAAAAGCTTGAAAGTAGTGAGTTTTGTGATTTAGTGTTTTTTATAAAAAAATTATTAATTTAAATTGTTTTTCGTGAAACATTTTTTTATAGAATTTTTGTTAAAAATGTACTTTTTTCGTATAAATTTTTAAATTTTTTTAATAAAATTTTATAATATTAACAACGCAAAAGTAGTTTACTTAAAGTTTATTTTTATAGCAAAAAAAGCCATTATTTTTTAGCTATAATATATATCAATTTTGCTATTTTCCTAGGAGTATTTCTTATCTTAATATTCGATTTTATAACTTTGAATTTGTTGTTGTCTAATTGTAAAATTTGAATAAAATATTTTTTATAAAAAAATTATTTTTTCTAGTATTTTTTAAAAGATAACATTTTTAAAAAGTACTAAAAGAACCTGTAGATTATTTGAAGTAAATTTAGTCTTTTTTTATATTTTTTACAAATTTTTGCTATGATTTCTACAAAATTTGCAATAATTTATTTAATTATATTTTTATTTATTATTAAAATATATTATTTAAATCAATACATCTCCTAAAAATGTTGAAACTTATTGATTAGAGAGCTTTAGATAAGATAAAATACTTAGAATTTTCAAGGTATTTTCTTGAATTTTTTGACGCTTTATTTCTGGAATTGTATGAGTACCAAAGATTTTAGGAAAATTTTTTTGATTTTTTAGAATTTTGCTAAAGTTTAACTAACTATTTAATATAATTTTTGCTTTTTCTATAATTTCTTGAGTTTAATTTTCATATATCACTTTGATATCAAGGCTTTTGAAAAAAATTGGTTAAAGATTGGACTATTTTAGTTAAAATTATATCAGTATGTCATACTTTTTGGATGTTTTCTATAATTTTTTGACTTACATTTTTAGGTAAGTTACTGGTATCAAGTGTTTCAACTGAATTTTTCTAAATTTATTACTATTTTTTGAAAATTTATACAATTATTTATCCTTTTTATGAGATTTTCTATAATTTTTTGACTTGCGTTTTGAGGAAAGTCAGAAATACCAATGCTTCTACTAGATTTCTGCCTGCTTTTATTCATTTTATTTGAATTTTACTAACTGGTTTAACACATTTTTGTGATTTTCTTATTTTTTCTTATTAAAAAATTCTATAAATTTTTTTTATAATACATAAAAAGAAAAAACAAATTTAGTCTATAAAAATTGTTTTAAAATAAAATTTTTTATATTTTTTATCAAAAATTACTTTTTTGGAGTAAATTTTTTTAAAATTACTATCAAAAAGCGGTTATAAAAAAGTGTTTTTATATATTTTTTTGTTATAAATAAAAATGTTTTATTATATGATTAGATTGAAAATTTTTTATATAAATATAATGATAAATAGTTCAATTTAAAAGTAGAATTTATGTTTTTAATTATCAGATTTTAGTTTACTTAAAACAACTTTTTAAATCTTTTTTATTAGAAATGCAAAATAGAATTTTTACTGTATTCCCTAAGTCTATTTGTTACAATATGAGCTTATTTATCTAAAAATTACAATATTGCTTAATTGGCAATCGAAATGAGCTATTAATTAAAAATTGAGTATATTTTATTTTTTTATTTTCTATCCAACTTATTAAAATTTTAATAAAAAGTCTTTTTAGAGAATGAATCTTATTTTTTGCTAAAATCTATAAAAGCCTGTATATTAGCGTGATATATCAAGTTTAAGCTTTTTTGCATGTTTTTTATAAAATATAGTGCATAAACTTTTTTTATAATATAGTGTAGGTTTTCTCTTTTTTTATGTTTTAAAAAGACTTTTAAAAGGGTTTTATTTATATAATAATGAATGTATATTTATATTTAATATAAGTTTACTTAATAAGTAATTTTAATAAATTATTCCCACTGATTTTAATAAAGGGATTTTTGATATTTTTCATTATTTCCCTTAGTATTTAAGATACTGTTTTTATGATATTATTCTTTTTTTTCTACTTTGTTATTTTGCCAATACTTATATTCAAATTTATACAAAAACGTCACTTTTTATATGAAAATTTTTCTTTAAATTTCTTAATATTTTTTTACTATTTTTTATACAAAATAATGATATTTTTTTTCAAATTTTGCTCTTCTAATTTTTATTAATTAAAAAAAAGAATTCATTTTTTGATTTAATTTTATTTAAATAAATGGAAATCAAAAAAATATTTAAAAAAAGAATGAATTAATTAATACAAACTGGAAGTATATTTTGTATAAAAATAGATTTAAATTGCTTATATATAGAGAATTTTGAATGTTTATTAAGTATATTACTAATATTTGTATATATTAAGATATTATAAGAGGTATTTTAAGAATTTAAGTTTAAACTTATATATAATTTTTTGAAAATTTAATTAAATGACGACTTGAATTAGGCAAAAGGAGTGTTTTGAATTGACTATGTGACAAATGTTTAGTATGAATAATTTTAAATTGATAATATATACTTTATAAGCTATGGGAACAAAAGATAAGAGCGTATTTTTGGTTTAAAACTGAGAAATAAATTTCATTTTAAAATTAGGTATTAAGTAAACTAAAAAAGATATATAAATAATGAAAATATTAAAAGTATATTCTATAAAAAAATACTTAAATAAATATAAAAAAGTAAAGTTTTTATAAAAAAAACTATTATTTATGTTTAAAGTTTTTATTAAAAAAAATTTTATGTGAAATGAAGGAAAAGAAAAAAATTACGAAATGCTTTTAAATAGCGAAGATAAGCGATTTTTGCTATAAAAGTATGTTATAGTAAGAAATTATTAAAAATTTAAAAATAATGCGAAAAAATTGAAAAAATTAAAATTAAATTTGGCTTTTATTTTATGAATAAAAAGTATAGTGAAAAAATGAGTTGGCAAATTAACAAACTGCATTTTTAATAAAATTTAGAACATTTAAAAACAAAATTGCTTAGGGAAGAGAATGGAAAATAAGAATATATTAACAAGAGGTGAAAAAATAAAAAAGTAATATTAAGTAAACTAAAAGTAAAATGAAAATTAAAAAAAATGCCCTGTGGATAATTAAATTTTAGTAAAATAATTAAAAAAATTGATTAATGAAAAAATAGGCTTTAAGACAAAATAAGTAAATTAGTTTTAGTTACAAATTTGATTTATTTCTAAAAAAATAATATAAAAAATAATGTTATATTATTAATAAATATTATAGAAACATTATTAATAATATTTCTATTACAAAAAGAAAAAATATTATATATAGAATTTCTATTAGAAGAGAAAGAGAGTTTAAAAATATTATTATTAAAAATTAGTAGAATAAAAAGAAAAATATATTTTATATAAAATTAAGTATGAAAAGTTGTTAGTACAAAGGAATATTATAAAAATACTATTATTAAGGACTAATACCATAAGGATGGCAGAAAACTATAAATAAAAAATGAATTGAAATCTTATTAAAAATTTTTTTAAAAGCAAGAGAGATAGTTTAATTAAGAAATAGTATAAAGAATTTTGATAGGAAGCTGATATAAAATTTTATAAATAAAAAAGTAAAAAAGTTAAAGCCTGAAAATGAAAAATAAGACACTTTTTTTGAATTGTAGAGATAATATATAATGAAAATGTTTGATGAAGAAATATAGAAATTTTATGAGTAAAAAGTCTTAGTATATAAATTTTAAATTAATAAAAACCGCTGGCTATGTAGTAGTAGCGGTTTTTTTGTTTTAGATTACTTTTTTGTTGTAGTACTTTTTTCTTTCTCTACTACAACGTTTTCTATTTCAATAGCTTTTTTTGATTGTTTTTTCTTTTTTAAATTATCTTTTGCAACTGTTGTTAGTAATTTTATTCTGTTAGTTTGATTTGTTTCGCTTGCTCCTGGATCATAATCAATAGGGGAGATGTTGGCATATGGATATTTTTCTCTTATCGATTTTATTACTCCTTTTCCTACAACATGGTTTGGCAAGCAAGCAAATGGTTGAACGCAGACAATGTTAGGAATATCATGCTCAATATATTCTACCATTTCTGCAGTTAAAAACCAGCCTTCACCAGTTTGGTTTCCGATTGATAATATATCTTTTACTTTTGTTTCAAGTTCAAATATATTGCATGGTAAAAGATAATCTTTTTTTGAGTTTCCAAGAGCTGTTTTTAAATCTTTTTCTAGCATTTCAATTAATTGAATTGCTACTTTAAATAGTTTTGATTTTGTTTTATCTGTATTTAATAATGTATTATTTGTAATTTTATGAGTTGCTATAAACTTTATAAATCCCATAAAATCAGGAGATATTACTTCTGCACCTTCTTTTTCAAGAACATCTATAACAAAGTTATTTCCAAATGGATGGTACTTTATTAATACTTCTCCAACAATTCCAACTTTTGGTTTTTCTTTTGATGTATCTAACGGTATAGTTTCAAAATCTTTAACCATATCGTATATGCTTTGTTTGAATTGTTTATAAGAAGATTTTTTAACTAATGATTTGCATTTTTCCATCCACTTATCAAACATTTTTTGTGTTTCGCCTTTATTTATTTCATAAGGTCTATTTTTTAGTAATAGCTTTTGTAATAAATCACCATAGAATATAGCTTTTATAAGGTTTATTGCCATTGGAATTGTTATTTTAAATCCAGTTGATTTTTCCATACCTACCACATTAAAAGATATAATAGGAACATGAGAAAAACCAGCATCTTTTAAAGCTTTCCTAATAAAACCGATATAATTTGTTGCTCTACATCCACCACCCGTTTGTGACATTATAATTGCTGTTTTATTTGTATCGTATTCTCCAGACTGAAGAGCTTCTATAAACTGACCTGTTGTTAAAATTGATGGGTAACATGCATCATTATTAACATATCTTAAACCAGTTTCAACAGTTTTTTCAGTACATTCTTTTAATACTTTTATATTATATCCAAGACTTGATAGACCTTGTTCTAATAGTTCAAAATGAATTGGAGCCATTTGAGGACAAAGAATTGTATAGTTTTCTTTCATTTCTTTTGTAAATGGAACTCTTTTCACTTCATAATTACCTAAGTTTGAATTTTGTTTTTCTTCAAGTTCAATTTTTTTATTTGCTATACGCTTATTCATACTAGCAAGTAGAGAACGTATACGAATTCTAATTGCTCCAAGATTATTAATCTCATCTATTTTTATAAGAGTATACATATTATCATAGCTTTTTAAGATTTCTTCTACTTGATCTGTTGTAACAGCATCGACTCCACAACCAAATGAATTTAATTGTATCATTTCAAGGAAATCATGTTTTCCAACAAATTCGGCAGCGGCATATAATCTAGAATGAAATACCCATTGATCTACTACACGAAGATGTTTACTTACACCATCTTTTACTTCACAAATGCTATCTTCAGATAATACACATAATCCTAAACTCGTTATTAAAGTATCAATTCCATGATTAATTTCTGGGTCAACATGATATGGTCTTCCTGCTAAAACAATTCCTTTTAAATTATTTTCTTTTAAATACTTAATTGTTTCTTTTCCTTTTTTTCGTACATCATTTTTGTATTTTTGATACTCTTCTTCAGCAGCTTCAGCGGCAATTTTTAGTTCTTTTTTTGTAAATTTATATTCTTTAAAACATTCAGAATCATATACTACTTTTACTAAGTTATGAATATCATCTATAGGTAAAAATGGGTTAATATATTTTATACTATCTTTTCTTAATTCTTCAACATTGTTTTTTATAACTTCTGAATAAGATATTACAATAGGGCAATTATAATGATTGTCTGCTTGGCTATATTCTTTTCTAGAGTAAGGTATACATGGATAGAATATAGTATTTATTCCTTGATTTATTAAACTCATTATATGACCATGAGCAAGTTTGGCTGGATAACATACTGATTCTGATGGCATTGATTCAATACCTTTTTCATAAGTTTTCCTGTTACTTTTTTCTGAAAGAATTACTCTAAAACCTAACTTTGTCAAGAAGGTAAACCAAAATGGATAATCCTCGTACATATTGAGAACTCTAGGAATTCCGATTGTTCCACGAGGAGCATTTTCTTCTGAAAGAGGTTTATAGCTAAATAGTCTTTCAAATTTATATTTATATATATTTGGTAAATCTTTTTTCTCAGATATTTGTCCTGCTCCTTTTTCACATCTATTACCAGATATAAATTTATTACCATCTTCAAAAGTATTAATAGTTAATAAGCAGTTATTTTCACAGCCTTTACAACGAACATGAGAAATTTTTATAACTAGATTATCTAATTCTTCATTTTTTAGAATACTTGATCTATACTCCATATCTAAATTGCTATGATATTGCTCACTTGCAAGCAAAGCTACTCCATAAGCTCCCATTAATCCAGAAATATCTGGTCTTACAACATGTCTTCCAACTATTAACTCAAAGCTACGAAGAACAGCATCATTATAGAAAGTTCCACCTTGTACAACTATATTCTTACCAAGAGTTTTTACATCTCTAATTTTCATAACTTTTTGAATAGCATTTTTTATAATTGAATATGAAAGACCACTTGATATATCTCCAACAGAGTGACCTTCTTTTTGAGCCTGTTTTATTTTTGAATTCATAAATACTGTGCATCTAGAACCAAGGTCAACTGGAGCTTTAGATTTTATTGCTTCTTCTACAAATTGTTCTATAGTTAAATCTAAACTTTTTGCAAAGGTTTCTAAAAATGATCCGCAACCAGATGAACATGCTTCATTTAGCATTATATTATCTATAGTATCATTTTTTAGTTTTATGTATTTCATATCTTGTCCACCAATATCTATAATACTATTTACTTCAGGTAAAAATTTTTGAGCAGCAGTATAATGAGATATTGTTTCAATTTCATTTAAGTCTATATGTAAAGCTGTTTGTATTAATTTTTCACCATAACCTGTTACTCCACTGTATTTAATTGTAACAGCATCAGGAAGTTCTTTATATAATTTTTTTAGCATTGAGATTACGCTTTTTAGTGGGTTTCCTTTATTATTTCCATATAGTGAATATAAAAGTGCACCATCTTTATCTATTAGTACTAACTTTGTAGTTGTAGATCCGGCATCAATTCCTAAAAATGCGTCACCTGAATATGTTTTTAAATCGTTTCTTTTAACTTTATCTTTGTCATGCCTTTCTTTAAACTCCTCATAAGCTTCTTGTGTTTTAAATAAAGGAGGAAGAGTTTTCCCTTCGGTGTACTTAGCATTTTTGAAATCTTTTAATTTATCTTTTAGTTCCGTATCTGATATTACAGGTGTTTCAACAGATGCATAAGCCGCTCCTGTAGCAACTAAAAGGTGAGCATTTTCTGGAATAATAATAGAATCACCTGTTAAGTTTAAAGTTTCTATAAATCTGTTTCGCAATTCTGGAAGATAATTTAAAGGTCCTCCTAAAAAGGCAACTTTTCCTTTTATTGGTCTACCACATGCTAAACCACTAATTGTTTGATTTACAACTGCTTGGAAAATTGAAGCTGAAATGTCTTCTTTTCTAGCTCCTTCATTTAACAATGGCTGAATATCTGTTTTTGCAAAAACTCCACAACGAGAGGCAATAGGGTATATTGTTTCATAGGTTTTTGCAAGTTCATTTAAACCATTTGTATCAGTATTTAGCAATGATGCCATTTGGTCTAAAAAAGCACCAGTACCACCTGCACATGTTCCGTTCATTCTTTGCTCGATGAATTTATCGAAATATATGATTTTTGCATCTTCTCCACCAAGTTCTATAACAACGTCTGTTTGAGGAATAATTTTTTCAACAGCTGATTTACATGCAATAACTTCTTGTATGAAATTTACTCCTAAAATTTTTGATATGTCAAGAGCTCCAGACCCAGTAAGAGATAAAGTAAAATCATTGCCGGAGTAATCTTTTATAAGTTTTTCTAAAACATTATATAGTGTTGATTTTGTATCAGAGAAGTGTCTTTCATAATTTGAATAAATCACTTTTAAATCTTTATCTAAAATTACAATTTTTACTGTTGTTGATCCAATATCTAATCCAACATGTAATAATTTTTTCATAAATTACCTCACTTTTCTAAGTAACCATTAAGTAGTCTAGGTTAATATTAAAACTGATTAAAATTATAATCATAATATCATATATATTATAACCTTTGTCGTATTTTGTCAATGTTTAAATATTCCTTCGTATTATATTTAAGAAAATTTTAATAATAGAACAAATTGACAATATTAAATAAAAAAGAAGATATTATTCATACCTCCTTAAAATTTGTTATATCTTTAATACATAATATAGTATAAACCAATATTGACATGCACTTCCGAGCATTACGAATATATGAAAAATTTCATGAAATCCAAAGTGTTTGAAATTAATTTTTGGCCATTTTAAACCATACATTAATCCACCTATTGTATAAAATATTCCGCCAGCAAGTAACCAAAGTAAACTATATAACATTCCTGCTGAGTTAAATACTTGAATAAGTGGATAAATTGCAATTATAACTACCCAACCCATAGCTATATAAATACCTGTGGTAAGTGCTCTAGGTGCTTTTATCCATACAGCTGTTAGAATTGTTCCCAAAACTGCAAATCCCCAAACTATACCAAAAATTGACCACCCCCAAGGTCCTCTTAAAGGGCCTAAGCAAATAGGCGTATATGATGATGCAATTAATATATATATCATTATATGATCTAGTTTTTTAAATACTGTAAGTCCTTTTTCTCCAATATTAAGCCAATGATATAAAGTACTAAAAAGATATAATAAAAAAAGTCCTACTCCAAATATGGTGAATGATACTATATCATAAGCATCACCCCAAATAGCAGAAAAGACTATTAAAATTACTAATCCAACAAGTGATAATCCAGCTCCAATACAATGAGTTAACCCACTTACTAAATCTCTAACTTTTGCCATAATAACCTTCTTTAATAATGATTTAGATTTTTTTAAAAGTGAATCAGTTATTAGTAAGGATAAATCTATAAACCTTTATATATAATATACTAAATTTTAATATTAGTCAACAATGTAATTGTCAAAAACCTAAAATCTAGTTATTAAAACCAGATAAATCTTATGTAATAGAAAGAAATAGTTTTTACACTATAAAAAGTTTTACCAAACTTTGTAGGCAAATTTTGTGCTAAAAAAATTTGTGGACGAATAAAAAAAACTTTTTAGAATAGTATTAACCAAAGGAGGAAGGAATATGCAAAAGTGGATAATTTTAGTAGTTGTTTGTGTTATTTTAATTTTAGGGACAATAATAATGATGAATGTGGATATTGAGACAGAATATGTACCAGAAACAGAAATTGAGGATATAGAACTTAGAAAGACTATAGTTACTTTATATTTTAATAATACTCAAACAAGTGAACTTGCAAAAGAAACTAGACTAATTGATTCAAAGGAATTGCTAAAAAGTCCTTATGAGGTATTAATAAAAATGCTTTTACAAGGACCAGAAAATTCTAGCTATACTAAAGCAATACCAGAAAATACTAATTTAATTTCAGCAGAATTAAAAAATGATTGTGTGGAACTTAATTTTAGTAAAGAATTTATAGGAAACTTTGAAAATATTACTTTAAAGGCAAATGCTATATATTCTATAGTAAATACATTAACAGAGTTAACAGAAGTAAATAGTGTAAAGTTTTTATTTGAAGGCGAAGAAACAGAAGCTTTTTCTGATTGCAATATAGATTTAAAAAATCCTATTGAAAGAAAATTGTAAACTACAATAAAATATGCTATTATATTATAATAAAAAGTAAACTAAGGGAAAATTATAACAAACATAAATATGGGAGGAAAAATTGGAGTTAAAAGAAAATGAAAGAATAGATGATTTACAATATAAGGGATTAAAGATTATTCAAAATAAAAAAGGATTCTGTTTTGGTATAGATAGTGTATTAATATCAGATTTTGCTAAAGGTATAAGTAATTCATCTACAGTGATAGATATTGGTACAGGGACTGGAATTATAGCTTTACTACTTTTAGCAAAAACAGATTGCAAAAAAATTTATGGAATAGAAGTACAAGAAGAAGTAGCACAAATGGCAAGAAGAAGCGTAAAATTGAATAATATGCAGGATAAGATTGAGATTTTAAATATTAACATAAAAAATGTGTTTAGTATTTTAGAGAAAAATAAATATGATGTAATAGTTACAAATCCCCCATATAAAAAACTAGATACGGGGCTTACTAGTATTGATAAAAGACAGTTAATTTCTAGACATGAAATAGAGTGTACTTTAGAAGATATTATTGAAAACAGTAATAAACTTTTAAAGGACTTGGGGGTATTTTATATGGTACATAGAGCTGAAAGATTAGTTGATATTATGTGTTTACTTAGAAAACACAAGCTAGAGCCTAAAAATGTAAGATTTGTTCATTCAAAACAAGGGGAAAAGCCTAATTTGATTTTAGTTAGAGCTGTTAAAAATGCAAAACCTTTTTTAAAGATTGATACTCCACTTATAATCTATAAGGATAATGGAGAGTATACAGATGAAGTTTTAGAAATATACAATAAAAAATAAGAATTTTAAAAATCAGAAACATATAAAAAATTTAAGTTAAGAAGAAAAGAGAGTAGAAAATGAATGGAAAATTATATTTAGTAGCAACTCCAATAGGAAATCTTGATGATATGACATTAAGAGCATTAAAAATCTTAAAAGAAGTAGATTTAATTGCAGCAGAAGATACAAGACATACACTTGGACTATTAAATCATTTTGAGATTTCGAAGCCACTTATTAGCTATTATAAGCAAAACGAAAAAACTAAAAGTGAAATTTTAATAGAAAAGTTATTAGAAGGTAAAAATATTGCACTTGTTTCTGATGCAGGAACTCCAGGAATATCTGATCCAGGAGAAGAAATAATAAAGGCTGCTATTAGCCACGATATAGAAGTAATACCGATTCCTGGTGCATGTGCATTAATAAATGCTCTAATTGCTTCTGGATTACCTAGTAAGGAATTTTGCTTTATAGGCTTTTTATCAGCGTTAAAAAAAGAAAGAAAAGAAAAAATAGAAAAACTTAAATATGAAACAAGAACCCTTATTTTTTATGAGGCTCCTCATAAATTGAAAGCTACATTAGAAAGTATACTAGAGAGTTTGGGGAATAGAAAAATTGTTCTTGCAAGAGAGCTTACAAAAATACATGAGGAATTTATAAGGGGAAACATAAGTGAAATTTTAGAGAATATGGAAGAGATAAAAGGTGAGTTTGTAATTATAGTAGAGGGAAGTTCTGAGACTAAAGAAGATATTGAATTAGAAAAAAGAAATCAGATGTCTTTAGATGAACATTACAAATTTTACGAAGAGAAAAATTTTAACAAAAAGGAGATTATAAAGCAGATTGCTAAAGATAGAAATGTAAATAAAAATGAGATATATCAATATTTTTTAGAGAAAAAATAACTAATATGATCTAAAAATTTAAATTCTATATGAAAAGAAAATGGCTGCATAAAAAATGCAGTCTTTTTTTGTATATTTTGGAAAGAAAAAACTGTTGTCTTAATAACTAAAACGGTTAGCATTAAAAAATTATAAAAGTATTAGGGAAGAAATAGTTTGAGATACAAAAGGTTATAAAAAACCGAATCTTTGTTTAGAAAAAAACTTACATAAAGAAATCTTAGAAAAATCAAGGGTTTACAAACATTTAATAAAAGTTTTAAAAAATTATAAAAATTTTTTATGTAATAAAAATGATAAAAACAGCAAAATAAGAAGAAGCGTAAAAAAAGTCTAAAAAGCACGAAAAAATGTAAAATGATTTTTATATTCAAATACTAGATTTCTATATTATAGTGAAAATGATATAGATTAAATGAAGAAAGGAAAAGGCCATGAGCATATTAGCTGTAGTCTTTAAAGAGATTTTTGCGGTTAAAGAGCCACAAGAAATTAGTTTAATTGAAAAAAGAGAAGAAAAGAAGAATTCTGGTTTTAAGGGTAGAATTGGCTTTTACTTGGCAAATTGTGAACTTATCAAGTGACAAGCTTTCTACATTTATATATAAAAGAAAAAAATTAAACAGAAGACAAGCCATAAGCTTAAGAAGGGAGATTTAAAATGAAAAAGAAAGGGAACGCAATCAAGGCAGTAACATTATTTGCAGTTATTAGTAGCATATTAATTTTATCATTATTATTTTCAACTAATTCATCTATAGCGGCATTTAATGTTAATAGTTTAGTAGGTGCAAGCGGAAGCGGAAGTGGAAGTGGATCAACTAGTGCTAAAACTTATACTGTAGTTTACAATGGAAACGGATCAACAGGTGGAAGTACAGCAAGTAGTCTTCACACAGTAGGTATAGCACGAAACTTAACACAAAATGGATATACAAGAAGTTATGTAGTTTCATTTAATTCAAATGGAGGAAGCGCTTGTAGTAATCAGACAGCGACATATACTTTTAATGGTTGGAACACGGCTGCAAATGGATCTGGAACATCATATGCTGATAGAGCTTCAGTAACAAATTTATCAACAACAAATGGAGCAACAGTAACTTTATATGCTAAATGGACTGGTGGAGCCATAACATTACCAACTCCAACGAAAACGGGATATACATTTGGAGGATGGTATACAAATTCAGGGTTTACAGGAACATCATATAAAGGAGGGGCTTCATATACAGCAACAGCAACAACAACATTGTATGCTAAGTGGAATCCAATTTCGTATAATGTAGTGTATAATGGAAACGGAAATACAAGTGGAAGTACAGCAACAAGTACACATACATATGGAACATCAAAAGCATTAACAGCAAATGGGTTCAAAAAAGAATATACAGTAACATATAAATACAAAGATGGAAGAGCTGATTCAACATTAACAGGAAGCTATGGTTTTATAGGATGGGCAACAAGTGCAAGTGGAATAAAAGCTTATGACAATAATGCAAGTGTAATAAATTTAAGAACAACAGCTGGAAATTATAATTTGTATGCATTATGGAATAGTACAACAGCAAAAGTAACAAATAAACCAACAAGAACAGGATATACCTTTTCTGGGTGGTTTACTAGTGATGCCTTAAGTGGAACAAGAGTAGACGATGCAAATGGTGGATATACACCAAGTAGTAATATAACATTATATGCAAAATGGACACCAATAACATATACAGTAACATATAATGGAAATGGAAACACAGGAGGAAGTACAGCAAATAGTACACATACATATGATCAAGAAAAAGCATTAACAGCAAATGGATATAGTAAAGCATATACAGTAAAATTCAATTCAAATGGAGGAAGTGCTTGTAATGATCAAACAGCAACATATAGTTTTAACGGATGGAAGAACGGAACAAACACATATAGTAATGGGGCAAAAGTAACAAATTTAGCAAATACAAATGGAGCAACAGTAACATTAACAGCTGAGTGGACAGGAGGAAGCATAACTTTACCAACACCAAGCAAAACAGGATATACATTTGCAGGATGGTATGCAAATTCAGGATTAACAGGAACAGTATATAATGGAGGAAGTACATATACAGCAACACAAGGAGTAACATTATATGCAAAATGGACACCAATAACATATACAGTAACATATAATGGAAATGGAAACACAGGAGGAAGTACAGCAAATAGTACACATACATATGATCAAGAAAAAGCATTAACAGCAAATGGATATAGTAAAGCATATACAGTAAAATTCAATTCAAATGGAGGAAGTGCTTGTAATGATCAAACAGCAACATATAGTTTTAACGGATGGAAGAACGGAACAAACACATATAGTAATGGGGCAAAAGTAACAAATTTAGCAAATACAAATGGAGCAACAGTAACATTAACAGCTGAGTGGACAGGAGGAACTATAACTTTACCAACACCAAGTAAAACAGGATATACATTTGCAGGATGGTATGCAAATTCAGGACTAACAGGAACAGTATATAATGGAGGAAGTACATATACAGCAACACAAGAAGTAACATTATATGCAAAATGGACACCAATAACATATACAGTAATATATGATGGAAACGGAAATACAAGTGGAAGTACAGCAAATAGTACACATACATATGATCAAGAAAAAGCATTAACAGCAAATGGATATAGTAAAGCATATACAGTAAAATTCAATTCAAATGGAGGAAGTGCTTGTAATGATCAAACAGCAACATATAGTTTTAACGGATGGAAGAACGGAACAAACACATATAGTAATGGGGCAAAAGTAACAAATTTAGCAAATACAAATGGAGCAACAGTAACATTAACAGCTGAGTGGACAGGAGGAACTATAACTTTACCAAGCACAAGTAGACAAGGATATATATTTGATGGTTGGTATACAAATGCATCATTTACAGGAACAAAATATGATGCAGGAAGTACATACACAGCAACAGCAAAAACAACATTTTATGCAAAATGGACAGCAGTAACATATGATGTAGTATATAATGGAAACGGAAATACAAGTGGAAGTACAGCGAATAGTACACATACATATGATCAAGAAAAAGCATTAACAGGAAACGGATTTAAGAAAGAATATACAGTAACATACAATTATAAAGATGGAAGAGAAAATACAAGTGCAGTAGGAACATATACATTCTCAGGATGGGCAACAAGTGAAAATGGAGCAAAAGAATATGACAATAATCAAAAAGTAACAAATTTAAGAGATACAGCAGGAACATATAATTTATATGCAGTATGGAGTAATGAAAGTGCAAAAGTAACAAATAAAGCAAGTAGAATAGGATACACATTTGAAGGATGGTATACAAATGAAGAGTGTGCAGGAAATAGAGTAGATACAGACGGAAGCTATATACCAAGCAGTGATATAACATTATATGCAAAATGGAGAATAAACCAATATGCATATACAGTAAGATATTTAGAAAAAGAAACAAATAAAGTATTAAGTCAAGAAAAAACAGATAGCACAAAAGATTATGGAACAGTAATATCAGGAGAAACAGAAGTAATAACAATAACAGGATACAAAAAAGTAAGCACAAATGATATAACAATAAGCGAAAATGCAGGAAACAATATAATAACAGTATATTATGAAATAGATAATGATCAAAGAAGAGATATAAGCTATACAGTAGAATATTATCAAGAAGGAAAACTAGTAGCAGGAGATACACAAACAGAAACACAAAGTGTACAAGTATTAGAAGAAGATATATTAACAGTAAATAAAAGTGAAATAAATACAAGCAATAAATATCATGGATATAGATTAGAAAAGACAGAACCAGCAGAAATACCAGATAGCATAGAAGCAGGATGCACAATAAAGGTATATTATGTAATAGATGATACAAATACAAAAACATTAAATTATACAGTAAAATATTATCAAGATGGAAAAGAAGTAGAAAAAGATAGTAAAACAGTAAGTCAAACAGTACAAGTATTACAACCAGATATATTAACAGTACAACCAGTAGATACAGCAAATGATAAATACTTTGGATATAAATTTGAAAAAACAGAACCAGCAACTCTTCCAACAAGCATAGAAGATGGTGGTTTAATAAAAGTGCATTATATAACAGATGAAGCACAAACAAAAGAATTAAGCTACACAGTAGAATACTATAAAAATGGAGAAATAGTAGCAGGAGATACACAAACAGAAAAAACAATAGTACAAGTATTAAAAGATGATGTATTAAAAGTAGCAAAAGAGAAAATCAATTTAACTAATAAATATGTAACATATAAATTAGAAAGAACAGAACCAGCAGAAATACCAGAAGAAATATCAACAGGAAGCACAATAAAAGTATTCTATGTAACAAATGAAGAAAAAACAGGATATAAAATAGAATATTATTATGATAATGAAATAGATAATAGCAAAACAGAAGAAGTAGAAATAGATAAAGGAACAACAGTAGAAAAAGCAGAAGTAGAAGGAAAAGCAGAGGCAAACAAAAAAGAAGGATACAAATTATTAACAATAGTAAATGTACCATTAAAAGCAACAGATAGTTTAGCAGCAAACACAATAAAAGTATTTTATATAAGTGAAAAAATAACACCAGATCCAACACCAGAAGAACCAAACCCAACGCCTATACCAAATGAAAAAGTAGCATATAGTATAGAATACTATTATAATAATGAAATAGATAGTACAAAAACAGAAATAGTAGAAGCAGAAATAGGAAAAACAGTAAATAAAGCAGAAGTAGAAGCAAAAGCTACAGCAAATGTAAAAGAAGGATTTGAATTATTAGCTATAATAAATTCACCTTTAAAAGTAACAGCAAATGTAGAAAATAACGTAATTAAGATTTTCTATAAGAGTACAACAATAACAACACCAGAAAATCCAACTCCAGTACCAAATACAAAAGTAGGATATAGAATAGAATATTACTATGATAACCAAATAGATAATACAAGATCAGAAATGGTTAATGTAGAAGTAGGAACAGTTATATCAAAAGCTGATATAGAAGCAAAAGCAGAAGAAAACAAAAAATCTGGATATAATTTATTAACAATAATAAATAGCCCACTTACAGTAAGTGCAAGCATAGATAATAACGTAATTAAAGTATATTATTTAAAAGATAATGGAAGTCCAGAAAATCCAGTAGATCCTGAATTAATAGATAAAACAGGATATAGAATAGAATACTATTATGAAAATGAGATAGATAATAGTAAATCAGAAATGATAGACAGCAAAATAGGAAATACAGTAAGCAAAGAAGAAGTAACAGCAAAAGCAGAAGAAAATAAAAAAGATGGATACAAGCTATTAACAATAGTAAATGTTCCTTTAAAAGTATCTGCTAAAGTAGAAAATAATACAATAAAAGTATATTACATAAAAGAAGTAACTGAAGGACCAACTCCAGTACCAAATACAAAAGTAGGATACAGAATAGAATATTATTATGACAATGAAATAAATAATGAAAAAACAGAACTTGTAGAAGTTGAAAAAGGAACAGTAGTTTCAAAAGCTGATATAGAAGCAAAAGCGGAAGTAAATAGACCAGAAGAATATAGATTATTAACAATAGTAAATGCACCACTTACAGCTGGAGAAAAAATAGAAAATAATGTAATTAAAGTTTATTATGTAAGTAAAGTAATAGTAAATCCAGATAAACCAGAAGAACCAATAGTAAATACAAAAGTTGGTTATAGAATTGAATACTATTATGATGATAAAATTAATAATGAAAAAACAGAAATAATTGATGCTGAAATAGGAAATACAGTTTTAAAATCAGAAATAGATAAAAAGGTAGAAGCTAATAAAGAAAAAGGATTCAAATTATTAGCCTTGATAAATGCGCCTTTAAAAATAACAGAAAATGTAGAAAATAACGTAATAAAAGTTTATTACATATCAGAAGAAATAACACCAGATCCAACACCAGAAAATCCAACACCAACACCAGTGCCAAATACAAAAGTAGGATATAGAGTAGAATACTATTTTGATAACAAAATAGATAATAGTAAATCAGAATTATATGAAACAGAAAAAGGAACTTTAATATCAAAAGAGAATATAGAAGAGAAAGCAGCAGTTAAAGGAAAAGAAGGATATAAATTATTAACAATAGTAAATGTTCCTTTAATAGTAACAGAGAATATAGAGAACAATGTAATTAAGGTATTTTATATACCACAAGAAATAACACCAGATCCAACACCAGAAAATCCAACACCAACACCAGTGCCAAATACCAAAGTAGGATATAGAATTGAATATTATTATGATGAAGCAATAGATAATAGCAAAACTGAAATGATTGAAACAGATATTGGAACTGTAATTTCGAAATCAGAGATTGAAACAAAAGCTGCACAAAATAATAAAGAAGGTTATGAATTATTAACAATAATCAATAGTCCTTTAACAGTATCAGAAAATGTTGAAAACAATGCTATTAAAGTATATTATAAAAAATCAATGATACCAGGTGGAGAAACAAATCCAGATCCAGTACCAAATACAAAAGTAGGATATAGAATTGAATATTATTTTGATAACAAAATAGATAATAGTAAATCAGAATTATATGAAGTAAAAAAAGGAAGCAAAATTTCAAAAGAAGAAATAGAAGCAAAAGCTACAAACAATAATAAAGATGGATACAAAGTACTTACAATAGTAAATGTACCACTTACAATATCAGAAAACATAGATAATAACGTAATTAAAGTATTCTACCAAAAAGTAGAACTAACTCCAGGTGGAGAAGTAGTAGAAAACAACAAAGTTGGATACAAAATAGAATATTACTATGATGATGAAATAAATAATGAAAAAACAGAAGTTAATGAAGTAGAAAAAGGAACTGTAATTTCAAAAGAAGAGGTTAATAATAAAGCTGAAGCAAATTTAATTAGCGGATACAAAGTATTAGCCGTAATAAATGCGCCACTAACAGTAGGCGAGACAGATAATAACGTAATAAAAGTATATTACAATAAAGAAAATATAGAAGTTCCAGGAGAAGATCCAAAACCAAATACAAAAGTAGGATATAGAGTTGAATACTATTATGAAAACAAAATTGATAATACAAAATCAGAATTAATTGAAACAGAAATCGGAAATATAATTACAGAAAAAGATATTGGAATAAATATAGTAGCAAACATTAAAGAAGGATATAAACTATTAACAGTAGTAAATGTACCATTAGTTGCAAGTCAAAATATTGAAAATAATGTAATTAAAGTACATTACATAAAAGAAGAAATAGAAAATCCAGATCCAGAAAACCCAACACCAGTGCCAAATACAAAAGTAGGATATAGAATTGAATATTACTATGACAATGAAATAGATAATGAAAAAACAGAGGTATTACAAGCAGAAAAAGGAACTATTATAACAAAAGAAGAAATAAAAGCAAAAGCAGACTTAAATATTAAGGAAAAATATACATATTTAAGTATGATAAATGCGCCTTTAACAGTAGGAGAGACAGATAATAACGTAATTAAGGTATATTATAAGAAATCAGAATTACCAAATCCAGATCCAGAAAACCCAACACCAGTACCAAATACAAAAGTAGGATATAGAATTGAATACTATTATGAAAATGAGATAGATAATAGTAAATCAGAATTAATAGAAGTTGAAGTTGGAACAGTAATAACAAAAGCAGAAATTTTAGAAAAAGCGGAAGCAAACGTTAAAGATAAATATAAATTTATGACTATGATAAATGCACCACTTACAGTGTCAAGTGATGTAGATAATAACGTAATTAAAGTATATTATGTATTAAAAGAGATAACAGTAGATCCAACACCAGAGAATCCAACACCAACACCTATGCCAAACACAAAAGTAGGATATAGAATTGAATATTACTATGATAATATATTAGATAATGAAAAATCAGAATTAATAAATGTAGAAATTGGAAGCCAAATATCTAAAGAAGAAATAAAAGAAAAAGCTATAGCAAATAGCAAAGATGGATATGAATTCCTTACAATAGTAAATGCACCATTAGTAGTTTCAGAAAAAATAGATAATAACGTAATTAAAGTATTCTATAAAAAATTAACAACAGGTGGAGAAGTACCAGTGCCAAATACAAAAGTAGGATACAGAATAGAATATTATTATGACAATGAAATAGATAATGAAAAAACAGAGTTAATAGAAGCAGAAAAAGGAACTATTATAACAAAAGAAGAAATAAAAGCAAAGGCAGACTTAAATATTAAGGAAGAATATACATATTTAAGTATGATAAATGCGCCTTTAACAGTAGGAGAGACAGATAATAACGTAATTAAGGTATATTATAAGAAATCAGAATTACCAAATCCAAACCCAGAAGATCCAACACCAGTGCCAAATACAAAAGTAGGATATAGAATTGAATACTATTATGAAAACGAGATAGACAATAGCAAATCAGAACTATATGAAGTAGAAATAAATACTGAAATTACAAAAACAGAAATAGAAACAAAAGCAGAAAGTAATTTAAAACAAGGATATAAATTATTGACAATAGCAAATGCACCATTAGTAGTAAGCGACAATATAGACAATAATGTAATTAAAGTATATTACATATTAAAAGAGATAACAGTAGATCCAACACCAGAGAATCCAACACCAACACCTGTGCCAAACAATAAAGTTGGATACAAAATTGAATATTACTATGACAATGAAATAGATAATGAAAAAACAGAAGTTAATGAAGTAGAAAAAGGAACAGTAATTTCAAAAGAGGACATAGAAGCAAAAGCTAATTTAAATGTTAAAGATGGATATAAATACTTAAGTATGATAAATGCACCTTTAACAGTAGGAGAAACTGATAATAACGTAATTAAAGTATATTACATACTAAAAGAAATACCAGTAGATCCAACACCAGAAAATCCAAATCCAACACCTGTGCCAAACAATAAAGTTGGATATAGAATTGAATATTATTACAATAACGAAATTGATAACACTAAATCAGAATTAAAAGAGGCAGAAATAGGAGCAATTATTTCAAAATCTGATATAGAAGAAAAAGCTAAAAATAATATTAAAGATGGTTATAAGTTAGCGATAATAACAAATGCTCCTTTAATAGTTAGCCAAACAGTAGAAGATAATGTAATTAAAGTTTACTATATTCTTGAAAAAGATCCAGAAAACCCAGATGTACCAGTGGAAGAAAAAACAGGATATAGAGTTGAATATTACTATGATAATCAAATTGATAATAATAAAACAGAATTTGTAGAAATAAAAGTTGGAGATATAGTAACAAAAGAAGAAATTAAAACAAAAGCAGATAAAAATGCAAAAGAAGGATATGAATTCTTGAGCATAATAAATGCACCACTTACAGCTAAAGAAAATATAGAAAACAATGTAATTAAAGTATATTATAAAAAATCAATGATATCAGGTGGAGAGACAGACCCAACACCAGTACCAAATACAAAAGTAGGATATAGAATTGAATATTATTATAATAATGAAATAGATAATGAAAAATCAGAATTATATGAAGTAGAAAAAGGTACAGTAATAGCTAAAGAAACAATCCAAGAAAAAGCTATAAAAAATAGTAAAGATGGATATGAATTCTTAAATATAGTAAATGCACCACTTACAGTAGGTGAAAATATTGATAATAACGTAATAAAAGTATATTACAAATTATCTATGATAACAGTAGATCCAACACCAGAAAACCCAACACCAACTCCTATTCCAAATACAAAAGTAGCTTATAGAATTGAATATTACTATGAAAATGCAATAGATAACGAAAAAACGGAAAGCTATGAAGTAGAAGTTGGAACAAAAATTTCAAAAGAAGAGATTAAAGCAAAAGCAGAAACTAACAATAAAGAAGGATATGAATTCTTAAATATAATAAATGCACCACTTTTAATTTCTGAGAATGTAGATAATAACGTAATAAAAGTATATTACAAATTATCTATGATAACAGTAGATCCAACACCAGAAAATCCAACACCAACACCAGTGCCAAATACAAAAGTAGGATACAGAATTGAATACTATTATGATGATGTAATAAATAATGAAAAATCAGAATTATATGAAGTAGAAAAAGAAACAGTAATTAGCAAATCAGAAATAGAAGCAAAAGCAGAAAAGAATTTAATTGATGGATTTAGAGTATTAATAATAACAAATGCACCTCTAACAGTTGGAGAAAATATTGATAATAACGTAATTAGAGTGTATTATGAAACAATTCCAGAAAATCCAGATCCAGAAGTACCAATATTAGAAACAAGATATAGAGTTGAGTATTACTATGATAATGAAATAGATAATGAAAAAACAGAATTATTAAAAGCAGATAAAGAAACAGTAATTTCAAAAGCAGAAATAGAAGCAAAAGCAGATAGAAACATTAAAGAAGGATATAGATTATTTACAATACTAAATGTACCATTAACAGTTGGAGATAAAATTGAAAATAACGTAATTAAAGTTTACTATGTAACAAAAAATGAAGAAAACCCAGATGAAAATGATAAATTTGCTTATAGAATTGAATATTACTATGACAATGAAATAGATAATGAAAAAACAGAATTATTAGAAGCAGAAAAAGGAACAGTAATATCAAAAGAAGATATAGAAGCAAAAGCAGCCAGTGGAATAGTGGATGGATATAGATTATTTACATTAGTAAATGCGCCACTTACAGTAAGTGAAGATGTTGAAAATAATGTAATTAAAATATTCTATGTAACAAATAATCCAGAAGAACCAGAAAAATTTGCATATAGAATTGAATATTACTATAATAATGAAATAAATAATGGAAAAACAGAATTATATGAAGCAGAAAAAGGAACAGTAATATCAAAAGAGGATATAGAAGCAAAAGCAGCCAGCGGAATATTAGAAGGATATAGATTATTTACATTAGTAAATGCGCCACTTACAGTAAGCGAAGACATCGATAATAACGTAATTAAAATATTCTATGTAACAAAAACAAATCCAGATGATCCAGATAGCAATAAATTTGCATATAGAATTGAATATTACTATGATAATATAATAAATAATGGAAAAACAGAATTATTAGAAGCAGAAAAAGATACTAAAATAACAAAAGCAGAAATAGAAGCAAAAGCAGAAACAAATAAAGTAAATGGATATAAATTATTTACAATAATAAATGCACCACTTATAGTAAGTGAAGACATCGATAATAACGTAGTTAAAATTTATTATGTAAAAGCAAATCCAGAAAACCCAGATGAACCAATAGATATAAACAAAACAGCATACAGAATTGAATATTACTATGATGATAAAATAGATAATAGTAAAACAGAGTTAATAGAAACAGAAAAAGGAACAGAAATAAGTAGAGAAGAATTAAATACAAAATTAGAAGCCAATAGTAAAGAAGGATATAAACTATTAGCCTTGGTAAATGCGCCTTTAAAAGTAACAGAAAATATTGAAAACAATGTAATTAAAATATTCTATGTATCAGAAATGATACCAGGTGAGCCAGATCCAGAAGATCCAGATGCACCAGTAGTTCCAGTACCAAATACAAAAGTAGGATATAGAATAGAATACTATTATGAAAATAAAATAGATAACGAAAAAACAGAATTAGTACAAGTAGAAAAAGATACAATTATAACAAGATTACAAATTGAAGAAAAAGCAGTAGAAAATTTAAAAGAAGGATATAAACTATTAACAATAATAAATGCACCATACACAGCGACTGCTGATATAGATAATAATGTAATTAAAGTATATTATGTATTAAAAGAAATAACAGTAGAACCAACACCAGAGGATCCAAATCCAGCTCCAGTGCCAAATACAAAAGTAGGATATAGAATAGAATACTACTATGAAGATAAAATAGATAATAGTAAAACAGAATTAGTTGAAACAGAAATAGGAAATGTTATTGCAAAAGCAGACATAGAAGCAAAGGCAGCAGTAAATAACAAAGAAGGATATAAACTACTTACAATAGTAAATGCACCATTAACAGCAAGTAATGAAATAGACAACAATGTAATTAAAGTATATTACGTAAAAACAACAATTCCTGGACCAATAGATCCAGATAATCCAGAAAAACCAGTAGATCCAGTAGAAAATGAAACAGTAGGATATAGAATTGAGTATTATTATGATAACAATATAAATAATGCAGAAACAGAAATAGTACAAGTTTCAAAAGGAACTGTTGTAACAAGAGCAGAAATAGAAGCAAAAGCAAATAATAACTTAAAAGATGCATATAAGCTATTAACAATAGTAAATGTTCCTTTAACAGCAGGAGAAAATATTGATAATAATGCAATTAAGGTATATTACATAAGTAAAATGATTAATATTGGACCAGATGAAGAAATAGAAAATACAAAAGTAGGATACAGAGTAGAATACTATTATGATAATAAAATAGATAACTCAAGAACAGAAATAGTTGAAGCAAGAATTGACGAAATAGTAACTAAAGAAGCAATAGATGAAAAAGCAAAGAATAATTTAGTAGAAGGATATAAAGTTCTTACATCAGTAAATTCACCATTAAAAGTACAAGCAAATGTTGAAAATAATGTGATTAAAATCTACTATGTAAAAGAGAAAATAGAATTAGTACCAGGTGGAGAAGTAGTAGAAAACAATATAGCAGCATACAGAATAGAATACTATTATGAAGACAAAATAGATAATAGTAAAACAGAATTAATTGAAACACAAATAGGAACAATAATTGAAAAATCTGTAATAGAAGCCAAAGCAGAAGCAGGAAAAGGAAATGAATATAAAGTACTAAGTATAGTAAATGCACCGCTTTCTATAAGTGATAATATTGAAAATAATGTAATTAAAATCTACTATGTAAAAGAAAAAATAGAATTAGTACCAGGTGGAGAAATAGTAGAAAATACAAAAGTAGGATACAGAATAGAATATTATTATGAAGATGAAATAGATAATGGTAAAACAGAATTAGTACAAGTAAATCCGGGAACAATAATAAGCAAAGCAGAGGCAATAGAAAAGGCTCAAAATAACTTAAAAGAAGGATATAAAATACTTTCAGTGGTAAATGCACCATTAGTAGCAGGAGAAACTGATAATAATGTAATTAAAGTATACTACATTAAAGAAAAAGTAACAGTACCAGTAAATCCTGATGATCCAGATGGTCCAACTAAAGAAGAAGACAACAAAGCAGTTGGATATAGAGTAGAATACTACTATGATGAGCAAATAGATAACTCAAGAACAAAGTTATATGAGGCACAAATAGGTGATACAATAAGTAAAGAGGATATAAAAGTAGATGAAAATAGAAAAGACGGATATAAATTATTAACAATAACAAATCTACCATTAGTAGCTGGAGAAAATGTTGATAATAATGTAATTAGAGTATATTACATAAAAGAAAAGATAACAGTGCCAGTAAATCCAGATGAACCAGACGGACCAACAGAAGAAATAGAAAATAATAAAATTGCATATAGAGTAGAATACTACTATGATAATGCAATAAATAATGAAAGAACAGAATTAATTGAAGCAAAAATTGGTGATATAATTAGCAAAGAAGCTATGGAAATAAAAGCACAAGATAACAAACAAGAAGGATATAAAGTATTTGCTATAGTAAATGCACCACTTACAGCAGATAAAGAAGTAGAAAATAATGTAATTAAGATCTACTATGTAAAAGAAATGATAACAGTACCAGTAGATCCAGAAAATCCAGATGGAGAACAAAAGGAAATACCAAACAATACAGCTGGATATAGAATTGAATACTATTATGATAAAATAATAGATAATACAAAAACAGAAGTATTAGAAACAGAAAAAGATACAGTTATTAGTAAAGAAGAAATAAATACAAAGGCAATGGCAAATAGTAAAGAAGGATATAAACTATTAGCTTTAGTAAATGCGCCTCTAAAAGTATCAGAAGATGTTTCAGAAAATGTAATTAAAATATATTATGCAAAAGAAGTAATAACAGTACCAGTAGATCCAGAAAATCCAGATGGACCAACACATGAAATAGTAAATAACAGAGTAGGTTATAAAGTAGAATACTATTATGACAATAAATTAGACAATAACAAATCAGAATTATTTGAAGTAGAAAAAGGAAGCTTAATTACTAAAGAACAAGTATTAGCAAAAGCTGAAATAAATAAATTAGATGGATATAAAGTACTTACAATAGTAAATGCTCCATTAGTAGTAGAAGAAAATATAGATAATAACATAATAAAAGTATATTATGCAAAAGAAATGATAACAGTACCAGTAGACCCAAGTATTCCAGATGGACCAACACATGAAATACCAAATAATAAGGTGGGATACAGAGTTGAATACTACTATGAAAACAAAATAGATAATACAAGAACAGAATTAGTAGAAACAGAAATTGGAGCAACAATTTCTAAAGAAGATATAGGAACAAAAGTAGTTGCAAATATAATAGATGGATATAAAGTACTTACAATAGTAAATGCTCCACTAGTAACAAGTGAAAATATTGAAAATAACGTAATTAGAGTTTACTATGTAAAAGAAACTATAACAGTACCAGTAGACCCTTCTAATCCAGATGGAGAGCAAAAAGAAATACCAAACAATAAAGTGGCATACAAAGTAGAATACTATTATGAAAATGAAATAAACAATGAAAAAACAGAGTTGATAGAAACAGAAATTAACAAAGTAATTGAAAAAGATGTAATAGTTGAAAAAGCAAATAATAACAAGTTAGAAGGTTACAAATTATTAAATATAGTAAATACTCCACTTACAACATCAGAAAATGTTGATAATAATGTAATTAAAGTATATTATGCAAAAGAAGTAATAACAGTACCAGTAGATCCAGAAAATCCAGATGGACCAACACACGAAATACCAAATAACAGATTAGGATATAGAGTAGAATACTATTATGATGAGCAAATAGATAACTCAAAAACAGAACTTGTAGAAGAAGAAATTGGAACAGTTATCTCAAATGAAGATATCGGAATAAAAGTAGTAGCAAATATAAAAGACGGATATAAATTATTTACAATAGTAAATGCACCATTAACAATAGATAGTGATATAGATAACAATGTAATAAAAGTATTCTATGTAAAAGAAAAAATAACAGTACCAGTAGATCCAGAAAATCCAGATGGACCAACACACGAAGTAGACAATAATAAATTAGCATATAGAATAGAATACTATTATGATAACAAATTAGATAACTCAAGAACAGAATTAGGAATAGTAAATTCAGGAGATATAGTAACAAAAGAAGAATTAAATACAAAATTAGAAGCCAATAGTAAAGAAGGATACAAACTATTAGCCTTAGTAAATTCGCCTCTAAAAGTATCAGATAAAGTAGAAGAAAACGTAATAAAAGTATACTATGTAAAAGAGATGGTAACAGTACCAGTAGACCCTTCTAATCCAGATGGACCAACACAAGAAATACCAAATAGTAAAGTAGGATATAAGGTTGAATATTATTATGATAATAAATTGGATAATAATAAATCAGAATTTATTGAAACAGAAATAGGAACAACAATATCAAAAGAACAAATAAAAGTAGATGCTAATAATAAAGAAGGATACAAATTATTAACAATAGTAAATGTACCATTAGTTGCAAGTCAAAACATTGATAATAATGTAATAAAAGTATACTATGCAAAAGAGATGGTGACAGTACCAGTAGATCCAGAAAATCCAGATGGACCAACTCATGAAATAGAAAACAACAAAGTAGGATATAGAGTAGAATACTATTATGACAGTAATATAGATAATACAAGAACAGAATTAGTTGAAGTAGAAATAGGAACAACAATATCAAAAGAACAAATAAAAGTAGATAGTAATAAATTAAGTGGATATAAAGTATTATCTGTAATAAATACACCATTAGTAGCAAGTGAAAATATCGAAAATAATGTAATAAAAGTATATTATGTAAAAGAGAAGATAGAGGTACCAGTAGACCCTTCTAATCCAGATGGACCAAAACATGAAGTAGATAATAACAAAGTTGGATATAAGGTAGAATACTACTATGATAAAATATTAGATAATAGTAAAACAGAATTAATAGAAACAGAAATCGGAGCAACAATAAGTAGAGAAACAATAAATGCAAAAGTAGAAACAAATACTAAAGAAGGATATAAATTACTTACAATAGTAAATGCACCAATTATAGCAGAAGAAAATATTGAAAACAATGTAATAAAAGTATATTACGTAAAAGCAACAATAACAGTACCAGTAGATCCAGAAGATCCAGATGGACCAAGTAAAGAAGAAGATAATAAAGTAGCTGGATATAGAGTAGAATACTATTATGATAATAAATTAGATAATAGCAAAACAGAGTTAATAGAAACAGAAATCGGAAGAGAAATTACAAAAGCTGAAATAGAAACTAAAGCTACAAGCAATGTAAAAGAGGGTTATAAACTATTAACAATAGTTAATGCGCCATTAATAGCAAGTGAAAACATAGATAACAATGCAATTAAAGTATTCTATGTAAGTAAGAAAATAGAAGTACCAGTAGATCCAGAAAATCCAGATGGACCAAAAGAAGAAGTAGAAAATACTAAAGTAGGATATAGAATTGAATACTACTATAATGGTGAAAAGAATAATTCAATTACAGAACTTCTAGTATCAGAAGTAGGAGCTGAAGTTACAAGTGAAACAATAGCTCAAAATATAGAAGCACATAAAGC
This sequence comes from uncultured Clostridium sp., assembly GCA_947570695.1. Lineage (GTDB taxonomy): Bacteria > Bacillota > Clostridia > TANB77 > CAG-508 > Scatovivens. The sequence goes on along the minus strand of CANOVB010000002.1, from coordinate 194,749 downwards.
TCAAGATACAATTTCAGTAAGTACATTAAACTTACCATTAACAGTAAGCGAGAATGTAGAAGATAATGTAATTAGAGTATATTATGTAGTAACACCAAAAGAAGAAGATAATGTAAAATATAGAATTGAATTCTATTATGAAAATGAAATTGATAATGAAAGAACAACAGATATTGATGACATAAAAGGTAATGTAATAACAGATGCAAACATAGATGAAAAAGTACAAGCCAATAAAGCGGATGGTTACATATTATCAAAAGTAGATAATACACCACTTGTATTAACAGGAAGTGTAATTGAAAACACAATTAAAGTATATTACACAAAGAGAACAGATTTAAGCTATACAGTTAAGTACTTAGATGAAACTGGAAAAGAATTAGCAGAGACAAAAACAGTAAATAATAAAACATTTGAAGAAATTGTAAAAGAAACAGCAGAAGAAATAGAAGGATATAATGTTGATAGCAAAGAAAAAACATTAGTAATTGGAACAGCTACAAATGAAATTATATTTAACTATACTAAAAAATCAGATTTAAGCTACACAGTTAAATATGTAGATGAGTCAGGAAAAGAAATTGCTGAAAGCAAACAAGAAGTAAATCAAGTATTTGCAAGTGAAGTAACAGAAAATGCAATAGACATTCCTGGATATAATAAAACAGGTGAAACAACAAAATCTATAACAATAAAAGTATCAGGAAATGAAATAACATTTACATATACTATTAAGACTGATTTAAGTTATACAGTTAAATACTTATTAAAAGATAATGATGAAGATAATACAAATAATACAGTATTACATGAAGCAAAAGTAGTAGGAAATAAGACATTTAAAGAAGAAGTAACAGAAAATGCAATAGAAATAGAAGGATATAATAAATTAGAACCATCAAAAGCAACAATAACAATAGAAGATAAAGAAAATGAAATAATATTCTTCTATGCAGCAAAATCAGATTTAACATACACAGTAAAACACTTAGAAAAGGGAAGCAATAAAGAATTGAAAGTAACTACAAAAGTAGGACAAAAATTTGGAAATACTGTAACAGAGAATGCTATAGATATTCCTGGATATAACAAACCAGAAGTTACAACACAAACAATAACAATTTCTACAGAAGGAAATGAGATAATCTTCTATTATACAAAGAGAACAGATTTAAGCTACACAGTTAAATACTTAGAAAAAGGAATAGAAGATCCAAATGCAGCAAAACTTGCAGAAGAGAAAACAGTAAATGGACAAACATTTGAAGAAAGTGTAACAGAAAATGCAATAGATATCCCTGGATATAATAAATCAGGAGAAAGTACACAAAGTATAACAATAGGAGTGTCTGGAAATGAAATAATCTTCTACTATACAAAGAAAACAGACTTAAGTTATATAGTAAGATATTTAGAAAAAGATATAGAAAATCCTGATGCAGCAAAACTAGCAGAAGAAAAGGTAGTAAACAATAAGACATTTAAAGAATTAGTAACAGAAGAAGCAATAGAAATAGAAGGATACAACAAACCAGAAGAAACATCACAAAGTATAACAATAGGAGTATCTGATAACGTAATCACATTCTACTATACAAAGAGAACAGATTTAAGTTATATAGTAAGATACTTAGATGAAGCTGGAAACGAATTAGCAGAATCAAAAACAGTAAATAATAAGACATTTAAGGAGCAAGTAACAGAAAATGCTGTTTCAGTAGATGGATATGTTCCTGACGCAGAGAATAAATCAATAACAATAAAAGTAACAGGAAACGTAATAACATTTACATATACAAAGAGAACAGATATAAGCTATACAGTAAGATATGTAGACAGTGAAGGAAACGAATTAAGTACTTCAAAAACAGTAGAAAACAAAATATTTGGTGAGCAAGTAACAGAAAATGCAATAACAATTAATGGATATAATGTAGACGAAGCAGCAAAATCATTAAAATTAACATCAGGAGAAAATGTGATAACATTTACATATACAAAGAGAACAGATTTAAGTTACACAGTAAGATATATAGATGAAGCTGGAAAAGAAATTAAACAAGCAAAAGTTGTTGGAAATCAAACATTTGGTGCAGTAGTAATTGTTGAAGTAGAACAGCTTGAAGGATACACAACAGAAGAAACAGCAAAACAAATAACTATAGGATTAATAAATGAAGTAACATTTACATATAAAGCAAGAGAAGACTTAAAAGTAACAATTAAATATGTAGATGAAAATGGAAATGAAGTAGAAAAAGTAATAGAAGGACAAAAATATGGTGATAAAGTAGTAGTAGAGGCACCAGAAAGAGAAGGATATGTACCAGATGAAGCTACAAAAGAAATCATTATAGGAGTAACAAATGAAGTAAACTTCACATATAAACCAAGAACAGATTTAAGTTATACAATAAAATATGTAGATGAAGATTCAAAACAAATAAAACCTTCAGAAACAGTAGAAAATCAAACATATAATGAAACAGTAACAGTAACACCTACTGAAATAGCTGGATATGTAACCCCAAGTGTAAAAGAAATAACAATAAAAGTATCAGGAAATGAAGTAACATTTATATATACAAAGAGAACAGACTTAAAAGTAACAATCAAATATGTAGATGAAAACGGAAACGAAGTAGAAAAAGTAATAGAAGGACAAAAATATGGTGATAAAGTAGTAGTAGAGGCACCAGAAAGAGAAGGATATGTACCAGATGAAGCTACAAAAGAAATCATCATAGGAATAACAAATGAAGTAAACTTTACATATAAACCAAGAACAGACTTAAGTTATACAGTAAAATATGTAGATGAGGCAGGAAAAGAAATAAAACCTTCAGAAACAGTACAAAACCAAACATATAATGAAACAGTAACAGTAAATGCAAGTGATATTGAAGGATATACTTTAGAAGTATCTACTAAGTCAATAAAAATAGGTTTAAGTGGAAATGAAATAGCATTTACATATAAAGCAAGAACAGACTTAAGCTATACAGTAAAATATGTAGATGAAACAGGAAAAGAAATAAAACCTTCTAAGATAGTAGAAAATCAAATATTTGGAACTAAAGTAACTGTTGAAGTAGAACAAATTGAAGGATATACAACAGAAGAAACAGGAAAAGAAATAACAATACAAGTAACAGGAAATGAAGTTGTATTCACGTATAAAGCAAAAGAAGACTTAAAAGTAACAATTAAATATGTAGATGAAAATGGAAACGAAGTAGAAAAAGTAATAGAAGGACAAAAATATGGTGATAAAGTAGTAGTAGAGGCACCAGAAAGAGAAGGATATGTACCAGATGAAGCTACAAAAGAAATCATCATAGGAATAACAAATGAAGTAAACTTTACATATAAACCAAGAACAGACTTAAGTTATACAGTAAAATATGTAGATGAGGCAGGAAAAGAAATAAGTCCTTCAGAAATAGTAGAAAATCAAACATATAATGAAACAGTAACAGTAAATGCTAAAAATATAGATGGATACAATGTATTAGAAGCAAGCAAAGAAATAACAATAAAAGTAACAGGAAACGAAGTAATATTTACATATAAAGCAAGAGAAGACTTAAAAGTAACAATCAAATATGTAGATGAAAACGGAAACGAAGTAGAAAAAGTAATAGAAGGACAAAAATATGGTGATAAAGTAGTAGTAGAGGCACCAGAAAGAGAAGGATATGTACCAGATGAAGCTACAAAAGAAATCATCATAGGAATAACAAATGAAGTAAACTTCACATATAAACCAAGAACAGACTTAAGCTATACAGTAAAATATGTAGATGAAACAGGAAAAGAAATAAAACCTTCTAAGACAGTAGAAAATCAAACATTTGGAACTAAAGTAAATGTTGAAGTAGAGCAAATTGAAGGGTATACAACAGAGGAAACAGCAAAAGAAATAACAATAAAAGTAACAGGAAATGAAGTAATATTTACATATAAAGTAAGAACAGACCTAAGCTATACAATCAAATATGTAGATGAAAACGGAAATGAAGTAGAAAAAGTAATAGAAGGACAAAAATATGGTGACAAAGTAGTAGTAGAGGCACCAGAAAGAGAAGGATATGTACCAGATGAGCCAACTAAAGAAATTATAATTGGTGTAACTCAAGGTGAAGTAACATTTACATATACAATAAGAACAGATTTAAGCTATACAGTAAGATATCTAGAAAAAGGAACAAATAAACAATTAAGAACTGAAAAAACTGTAACTGGAAAAACATATAAAGAACAAATTCAAGCAAAAGATGAGATAGTTGAGATAACAGGACATAAATTTGATAGTAGCGATAAAGAAGTATTAACTATTGGAGTAAATGAAAACATCTTAAATATCTACTATGTATTAGATGATGAAAAAACTAAACAATTAAGTTACACAATAGAATATTATAAAGATGGAGAAAAAGCTGAAGAAACACCTCATACAGTAACAGTTCAAGTTCTAGCTCCAGATACTTTGACAGTTGAAGATGTAAATATAACAGATAAATATGTAGGATATACTTTAGATAGTATTAAAGTAGGAGAAGAAACAGTTACAGAATTACCAAAAACAGTAGAAAATGGAACAATAATTAAGGTATATTATGTAAAAGGTGAATTTGACTACATGATTGAATACTACTATAGTGGAACAAAAGATGAATCTAAGACTGTAAAAGGAAAAGCAAAATTTGATACAGAAATTAACGAATATGAAAACAAAGTAGAAAAAGGTTATGAGTTAGAAAAAGTAGAGAACTTACCATTAAAAGTAAGTGAAAAGGCAGAAAACAATATAATCAAAGTATACTATGTAAAAGAAAAATTTGGATATACTGTAGAATACTACTATGATGGAACAAAAGACGAGTCTAAGACAGAAAACTTAAAAGGTGAATATGGAGCACAAATAACAGAATATGTAGATAAGACTATAAAAGGATATAAACTAGAAAGAGTAGAAAATTCACCATTAACAATTACAGATAATGAATTATTAAATGTAATTAAAGTATATTACGCAAAAGAAAGCTATGGCTATACAGTAAATTACTATTATGATGGAATAAAAGATGATGAAGTAACAGAAACAAAAACAGCAAAATATGAAGAAGTAATAAACACATATAATGAAAGACCAAGAGATGGATTCATACTTGAAAAAGTAGAAAACTTACCATTAACAATAACAGATAATAATGAAGCAAATGTAATAAATGTATACTATGTAAGAAAAGATGCAGAAGTAATAGTAAAATATATAGATATATCAAGCAAAGAAGAAATAGCAGAGCAAGAAAGAATAGAAGGAAAAGTATTTGATGAATATATCTTAGAAGACAAAGAAATAGAAGGATATACATTAATAGAAAGACCAGAAGAAGTAGGAGGATATTTTACAGAAGAAGTACAAGTAAAAACATATTACTATGCAATAAATAGTAGGGTAATCGTAAAATATGTAGATGAAAATAATGAAGTAATAGAAACAGAAGTAATAGAAGGCTATGAAGGAGCAAAATATGCAGTAGAAGCAAAAGAAATAGAAAACTACGTATTTATAGAATCAAGTTTGAATGTAACAGGAACAATGACAAGAGAAGAGATAGAAGTAATATTCTACTATAAACAAAAAGCAAAAGTAATAGTAAATCATATAGACGCAAACAGCAAAGAAGTAATGGTAACAGAAGAAATCGAAGGAAAAGTAGGAGACGAATTTGAAACAAAACCACAAGACATAGAAGGATATGTATTAGTGGAAGTACCAGAAGAAGCATCAGGAATAATGACAAAAGAAACAATAGAACTAAACTACTATTATGAAGCGATTTCAGAGGGAGTATTAGTAAAATACATAGACATAGTAACAAATGAATTATTAGGTCAAGAGCTATATGAAGGAAATGAAGGAGACGAATATGAGACAGCACCAGAAGACTTTACAGAAGAAGGATATGACCTAGTAGAAGAATACTATCCAGAAAATGCAGAAGGAATAATGGAAATAGACTTAATAGAAGTAAGTTACTACTATGTAAGAAGAGCAAGTGTACGAGTAGAACATATAGAAAGAGCAACAGGAGAACTAATAGGAGAACAAATTATAAGTGGACACCAAGGAGATGAATATAACACAACAGAATTAACATCAGAAGAATACTCAGTAATAAAAGAAATGTATCCAGAAAATGCAAAAGGAAAGATGGAAGTAAAAGCAGATGGAGAAGGAAGCCTAACAACAGAAACAGTAGTAAGATACTATTATGTACACAAAGCAGGAGGAGTAATAGAAAGACACATAGACATTAAGACAGGAGAACTAATAGAAGCTCAAACAATACATACAGGAGATGAAGGAGACAGATATGCGGTAAGAGCAAAGAACTTTGAAGGATATGATGTAGTAGAAGAAAGATTACCAGAAAACCCAGATGGAGAAATGACAAGAGAGCAGATAGTAGTTGAATACTATTACATAAGAAGAATAACAGTAGTAGTAGAATATATAGACAAAGTAACAGATGCAAGATTAGCAGGAACAATAACAATAAAAGGACATGAAGGAGATAGTTACACAACAGAAGAAAAAACATTTGAGAAATACAAACTAGTAGAGACAACACCAAACACAGCAGGAGAAATGAAACCAGTAGTAAATGGAGAAGGAAAAGTAGAAAACATAATAATAGTAAGATACTACTACGTACATGAATCAGAAGGTGTAATAGAAATGCATGTAGATGCAATAACAGGAGAGAAATTAGCAGAAGATACATACTATGGCGGAGATGAAGGAACAGAATATGAGACAAGTCCAAGAACATTTGATGGATATGATATAGTAGAAAGTTTAATGCCACAAAACAGAAAAGGAACAATGACAAAAGGACAAATAATAGTAAAATATCAATATGTAAGAAAAGCAATAGTTATTGTAGAATACAGATACAAAGTAACAGGAGAAAAATTAGCAGAAGATACAGTAATAAATGGACACCAAGGAGAAAAATATGATGCAACAAGAAAAACAATAAAAGGATATGAAATTGTAGATAATTCTCAAAACACATCAGGAAAAATGACAGTAGAAGAGATTACAGTAATATACTATTATGATAAAGTAAAAGAAACAGATAATAACAATAATAATGATAACAATAACAACAATAACAACAATAACAACAATAATAATAATAATAATGGTGGAAATAACAATGGAGGAAACGGAAGTAGCAACAATGGAAATAGCAATAACGGAGGAAGTTCAAATAATGGGGATAACAGCAATAGTGGTGGATCAAGCATAAAGAACTTTATAAATAAATTCACTGGAAATAATGGCAATAATGGAAATAACGGTTCAAATGGAAATAATGGATCAGACGGAAATAGCGGAAATAATGGATCAAATGGAAGCAGTAGTTCAAGCTATAGTTTAGATAAGAATACATCTAAAGATAAAGTTACTACATCTAATAATCCAGGAACTCTAAAACGTGGAGCATTACCAAGAGCCGGAAGTACATCAATAATATTAACAATAATATTCATAATAATTATAATAGCATTAGTAATCTATATGAGAATTAGAGCAATAGATAAAGCAAAAGATGAAGAAGACAAAGACAGCAAGAAATAATAACTAAAAAAAAATAAAGAGGTTCCCTAGAGAAATTCTAGGGAACTTCACATTTTAATGAAAAGTGGTATTTTTAGTATAAATTTTAAATAAAGGCTAAAATTAATGTATATGTATTGTTTTTTTGAACTTAAAATGATATAGTGTATATGTAATACTAGAGTTTTGGAGGTATAAATGAGTAGAAGTAGAGGAAGAAGATTTGAAGATACAGCTAAGATTAACATGAAAAAAGTACTTGCTACTATAATTGCAATAGTTGTTGTGATAATGATTGTTATATCACTAAAAAGATTATTAACAGATACAGAAAAAAATAAAGATGTTTCTTCTTTAGATACTTATATATCAATTTTTGAGAACAATAAATGGGGAGTAATAGATAATAAGGGAAATAAAATTATAAATCCGACTTATGATGAAATGATAATAATACCAGATAAAAATAAAGGCTTATTTATATGCAGCTATGATATAAATTATAATAATGAAACTTATAAAACTAAAGTACTTAATGAAGAAGGAAATGAAATATTAAAGGAATATGAACAAATAGAAGCAATCGAAAATACAGACGATTCAATGGTTTGGTATGATAATTCTATATTAAAATATAAACAAAATGGAAAATATGGGTTAATTGATTTTAATGGAAAAAAGATATTAAATGCAGAATACGATAATATTTATGCTTTAAAGGGAGTAGAAAAAAGCTTAATAGTAGAACAAAATGGTAAAAAAGGGTTAGTAAATACTAGTATGGGGGAAATAATAGTTCCAGTAGAATATTCAGAAGTTACAAATCTTTCTGAAAATTACGAAGCAGGATATATAGTAAAAAATGAAGCAGGAAAATTTGGAATTATTGGAGCTGACAAATCTAAGATTTTAGATGCAAATTATGATGAAATAAAAAGAGTTAGTGGAAACAATTATTATGTAGTTGTTCAAAATGGTAAACTTCAAATTATAGAAAACATGGGAAAACTTGTTTTAGATAAGGGGTTTGATAGTGTAGAAGATATAAATGTTAATAATTTTATAGTTATTAAGAACAGCAAATATGGAGTAATTTCTAAAGAAGGCACAGACATTATTCCAGCAGAATATGAAGATTTAAAATTTACATTTTCTAATTATTATATAGCTCAAAAAAATGGAGAATATGGAATAATAGATAACTCTGGAAATACAGTAGTAGATTTTAAATATTCAAATCTTTCTTATATTAAATCAGCTGATTTTTTTGAAGCTGAAAAAGTAGACTATAAAACAGATATAATAGATAGAAATTTTAAAACAGTTTTAGAAGATATAATAATATCCGATTTAAATGTTGAAAATGGATATTTAAGAGTTAGAAAAGATAATGAATATAAATACTATAATTTCAAGTTTGAAGAGAAAAATAATAAAGAAATGCTAGCAACAAATACTTTATTTCTAATTAAAGAAAATGGTAAATATGGATATGAAAACAAAAAAGGTGAGAGAATAGTTGATTGCATTTATGATGATGCAAAAGAACAAAATGAATTTGGATATTGTGCTGTAAAACAAGATGGGCTTTGGGGAGTATTAAAGGCAGATGGAACAGTTATAGTAAAACCAAGTAGAGACTTAGAGAATTATTTATATATAGATTTTATATCTGAATATCATAAAATAAATGACTTAAGATTAAATGCTTATACAAAGTAACATAAGAAAAAAGGTAGGAATTAAAAGTGGAACTAATGACAAAATATCAATATACGTATTTTATATATCCGTATATTATTGAAGAAACTAAATATGATAAATATATACTTAAACTTTTAAAAGACAAAAAATGTTCGTATAAAATATTTGAAAAAGAAAAAGACTTAGATATATATAATTTTTTCTTGCCTAATATACGTTCTTATTTATTTCCAACATTTGAGCTTAGAGATTCAAAACTAAAAGAATTTAATTCATTAGACATAGAAAAAAAGAAAAAAAGGCTTTCAAATGAAAGTGTAGTATGCTTTAGTTATAATTTTGCTGAAGATATACAAGGAAAAGTAGGTTCAGAAAATGGTATATTCTTTAAAATTGAAGGAATAGAGCTTATATGTTTTAATACAGGAATATGCTTTTTTACAATGAAAACTCATTTAGAAAATACAAATAAATTTTTAGACTTATTAGATTTTAATTATAGATTTAAAGGAATAAATTCAGAATTTGCCTCTTTAAAAGAATATGAAAATATTAAAATACAAACAGATACGTTTAAAGATATAAAAGACATATCAGAATTTATAAATCAAATCACAGGTGTTAATACGAAAAAAATTAATAAAAATAATAAAGAAAATATAATAAATTCGCAGTTTTACACATATTCATATGCATGTATAGAGAGTAATAATTGGAGCGATAAAAGTGATTTTGGAAATATTGAAAACGATTTTCTAAAATTTGCAAATGTTCTTCCTAGTAATTATAATTCTGATTTTAATAAAGCAAATATAGAACATAACCTTCATATTATAGATAAATTTAAATATGCCAAAACAATGATTTCAAATACTAGCTCAAATGTTATATGTTCAGGAATAGATACTTTTAATTATACTAAATTACCATATGAGTATGAAAATCAATATTTTTATCTTTATATTTTATCATTATATAAAAAGTTATTTTTAATGAAACTTGATAATGATTTTAAGAATTATGATAAAATTGTAAAAATGAAAAATAATTTTATAAAATTCACAAAAGAAATATGGAATAAAGAAGTTACATTAGATGATACAGGAGCACTTTATTATAAAACTCTTAATAAAACCTTAGAATTAGATGAATTTTATTTACAAATACAAAATAAATATGAGGTTATATATAAAGATTTAAATATAGAAAAGAATAATATTTACTATTCAGTTATAGTAATACTTTTAATCTTTTCACTGATATTTAATACTATAAATATTATATTTTTAATGTATTTTATGTCTTAATATTAAAAGTGACTTTTTGCATAATATAAATATTTTAAATAGGTAAAATGGAGAAAAAATGAAAATATCAGTAGGAACAGATATAATTGAAATAGAAAGAATAAAAAATGCAATTAAAAGAAATGAAGAAAAATTTTTGAAGTCAATTTATACTGAAAATGAAGTTAAATATTGTGAAGGAAAGAAATTACAAAGGTATCAGAGCTATGCAGCAAGATTTGCTGCAAAAGAAGCAATATTTAAGGCATTGAGTGATTATATAGATTTTAATGTATCTTTTAATGATTTTGAAATTTTAAATAATAAAAATGGAAAACCAGAAGTAAGATTGAGCTTTAAAATGGAATCTTTAGATAGCATTGAACTTAGCATTTCACATTGCAAAGAATATGCAGTAGCTTATGTTACTGCAATTTTTAAATAGGAGAATAGTATATGGAGTTTTTTGATTCACATTCTCATTATAATGATGAGAAATATGATGAAGATAGAGAGAAAATAATAAAAAAAATATATGAAGAAAATATAACTAAAACAGTATGTATAGGGTATAATCTTGAGAAAAGTAAACATAGCATAGAAATTGCAAAAAAACATGATTTTATATATTCAGCAGTGGGAATTTCTCCAAATGATATAGAAGACTATTCAGATGAAAATTTACAGAAAATTGAAAATTTAGCTAAATATGATAAAGTGGTTGCTATTGGAGAAATAGGATTAGATTATTACTGGAATAAAGAAAATAAAGATTTACAAAATGACTTGTTTATAAAACAGATAGAGATTGCAAATAACATTAAAAAGCCAATAGTTATCCATACAAGAGATGCATATTTAGATACAATAGAGATATTAAAAACTCATCCAGTAAAAGAAAAGGGAATATTTCATTGTTGCCCATTAAACCAAGAACTAATAAAAGATGGGTTGGATTTGGGTTTTTATATATCTTTTAGTGGAAATATTACTTTTAAGAATGCTAAATCAGAAGGAGCAATTAGTTTGGTTCCTATGGATAGAATTTTAATAGAAACAGATTGTCCTTATCTTAGTCCAGAACCATTAAGAGGTACTAGAAATAATTCAATTAATGTGAAACTTGTAGCTCAGAAAATAGCAGAAATTAAAAATCTTACTATTGAAGAGGTAGCAAAAAGAACTTATGAAAATGCAAATCGAATATTTAAAATAAAAGACCTTTAATAGGTCTTTTTTCATATAATAGGAAAGTGCTCTGCACTTCCTATTATTAAAGCTTTCAGCAATTTGTACAGAAAAATTTCTCAGAAATTTTTCGCACATCGAACATTTCTTAGCTGTGTGAAATGAAATGAGCTACAGCTAAGTTATACAGAGGAAATACGTGGACAATTCAGCAAAGTTTTGTCTTTTGCATATTAAATATTGTCCACTTTTGTTCAATTTTGCTTTTTATTTAAAAAATTTAAAATCTAAAAAAATCTCTCAAATGCTATTTACGTAAGAAAAATAAGAAAATTAACAAAAAAAGTAATAAAAACTTAATAATGATATATGAAAAGTCTTGAATTGAACTTCCGTAAATACTTTTGGCAGGATTTGCAAGCCCTGAAAAAAACTGCTATTGAAAAAAAATACTAAAATGCTATTATAGAACTAATGAAAAATATTCAGGGAGGATTTATTATGAAAAGGAAAATGTTAATCTCAATCGCATTAATTATAATTATGCTATTGAACTGCATGTTACCATTATTCGTGGTAAATGCAGCAGAGGGTGACGAGATTAAACTTAACAGTAGTTTATATACTGCGATAAAGAAAAGCCTTACAAAACAAGGCATTGCTTATCAAGGTATAGACGTTACTCACACTTTGGTTATGACTGAAAGTGCTAGATCTGCTGTAAAAAGATTGGACTTAAACGAAGGTTCAATTTCAGATCTTACAGGTTTAGAGAACTTCACAGGATTAACTCACTTAGATTTATCTGGTAACAATTTATCTAAGACAAGTAATCTAAAAGTGTTAAACAGTTTAACTGAATTAACATATTTAGATTTATCTACCAACAGACTAGATGATGTTAGTGAGATATCTTCTTTAATAAATAGCCTAAAAGAAAAGGGAACAATAGTATTAAGTAGCCAAACAGTTACTATTGTTAATACAACTTCAGTAAATGTTGAAGAAGAATCAGACAATGAAGAAATTGCTGAATTCGAATTACCACAAATATTAGAACTTGCGGGATATATCAAAGCATGTTGGAAAAAACAATTAAGAGTACCACAAACAGAAAGTGATATTGCTCCATCTGTAAAAGACATGCCAATGTATGTTTCAAATACAAATAAGAATGTACAAATAAGAGTAGCAAATGAATTTGGTGCTCCATATAGAGGATTAGTAAAACTTGAAATATACATATATGATGATCAAACAGAAGCAGATCAGGCAAATAATCCAAATAAAGCATCAGAAAACATATTAACAGGAAGTAGATTTGAATTATATTTTGTTGTTCACTCAAGTGAAGAAACAGCAATTACAACAATGGATACAAATTTATATAAAGCTATAAAAGCTCAATTAACAGCAGGACAAAAAATTAATCCAGAATTAATTAGTTATCCTTATGCAGTTGATATTAATGGAGAAACAATATATGAAGAATTTTCATATACAACACAAACAATAAGCGGAATACAATATCATATATTAAAAAATAGAGAAACTAATGTTATAGAATATGCATTAGCATTAAATACAAATACATTATATGAATATGATGGTTCAAAATTTGGAAAAGTAATAAGGACATCTGTAGAGCAGACAACATTACATGATGTTGCAGAAGATGGAACAATTACTTCAAAAGCAGGTTATAAGGTAGCTTATGTAACAGATAGAATAGGAGTAGACTTATATGAAGCTGCTTATGATGATGCAAGAACTTTTGTTATAAACAATAATGTATTAATAAATAAAATTAAATCTTTAATTTTAAATAATCAACAAATAAGAGATTTATCTGGAATTGAAAAATTCATAGGTTTATCATCACATTTAAATGTTTCACATAACTATTTAAGCAGTATAGACCCAGTATATAATTTAGACACAAATAAAGCAGAAGCAGAAACAAAATTACAAGAAAAATATAATTATTGGTTAAATACAAGAGAATATGGAAATTTATCAAAAGCATCTGAAACAATGAAAAAAGATAAAACAGATGCTGAAGGTAAGATAGAAGAAATTAAATCAGCAGGAACAAGAATAGTTAATGTATTAAAATCAGCAGCAACTTTAGATCCAGAATCAGAAAACTATGGTGATGAAATTACAAGCAAAGTTAATTCAATATTAGAAATCTTAAAAGAAGTAAATGGATATATAGATGCTGAAGGAAATGAAGTAAAAGGATCTTTACAATTATTAGATGAAGCATTAGAAAAAACAAGAAAAGATATAGATAATGTATATTCATATTTAAGTGCAGTATATAATATTTATAATAGAGAATATAGATTAACTACATTATTAACAGATGAATTAAACTACTTAACATACGATGAATATAAAGCATATTATGATGCAACACATACAACAACAGAAAGAGCAAAAGCATTATTAACAGCTGAAATAAGCAAATTAACAGAATTAGAAACAAATGGTGGACTATCACAAATAGATAAAAAATTATTAGCTAATGCTTTTTATATTAATTTTGAAAGTGAAGAAACTAAAACACCATTAGCAGATTTCTTTAAAGAATATATGGAAAATACTGCATTAAATAGAGTTCAAATTCTTAATATGTTAGAAACAATAAGAAAAGTTGCAATTTATTCAGAAATGTCAAATTATTGTTTAATTAAGAGAATGAATGAAGATACAGCAACAGGACAATGTTATGAAGTAGAATATTTAGAAAATAAAATAAAAGAATTTGGATATGATGATATACCAGCAGATATCGAAAAAGAAATATTAGAACAAATAAAAGGTGAAAATATTCCTACAGGATTATGCAAAGTATATAGAGATTATCAAGAGACAGGACTAGCTTATGTATCTACTACAGGGGGAAGTATTGGAATAAATCCTTGTAAAGGCTCATATCAAGAAGTAGAATTATTATCTAAAAAAGCTATATTATATACAACAGCTGAATTAGTAAGTTTAGCAACAGCAGATGTTGAAGAAGCTAATGTAGATGCAATAAATTCAATTTTAAGTAAAATTGGCTTAACAACAAGTGCAAATATAATTAAAGAAATAGAAATACATGAAGATGTAGAAAAAGAATTGACACGTTATACTAGTCCTACTAAAAACTTATTCTTATATGATCAAATGATGTCTTTAGCAACAAAATTATTAAAAGGAAATGTAGCAAGATATGTTACATTACCAAGATTAAAAATATTAGACATTTCATATAATGCAGAATTAGATAAATTAGATGGAATAACACAATTAACACAATTAGCAGAAATTTATGCAGATTATGATTATATAGCAGATGTTACAAACATAGATTGGGCAAGCATGAGAAACTTAAAGAAATTAAGTTTAGGATATAACTATATATCTGATATAAGTAATCTTACAAATATGTCAAACTTAAAATACTTAAACTTAAGTAACAACTTAATTTCAGGAAAATTAGAAATAACAGAAGAACAATACTTAAATGTATTTAAAAATTTAAAAGAATTAGATTTATCAGGAAACCAAATTACTGATATAACAAGCTTATTAATATTCTTAGATCATATAACAGGCGGAAATTATGCTAATTATTTGGCAAGAGAAGATACTATAAATATTAGTTTAAAAAATCAAAGAATTGACTTAGAATTACCAGCACCAATATACTTATCAGATTATCCAACAACAGTAAATGTTGAATTACCAAAAATATTTACACAATTATTAGCAATAGATGCAGCAAGAACAGCTTTTGGCGAAACAAGTCAAAATGGAAGAGTTGAATCAGAAGGAACATTTGTAACATTAAATACAAGAACACCAGGAGCAAAAGAAGGTAAAGTTGTTGTTTTAGCTATGAGTGGAGACGGAACACCAGTAGAAACATGTGTTGGTGAAGGAACAAGAGCTACAATAAAATATGTAGTTTCAGATAGTACAAGTGGTAGAGTAACAATTAGCCCTTCAGAAAATGTTAAAGTAAAAGTAGGAGAATCAAAAGTATTTACAGCTTTAGTAGAAGGAGCAGATTTAGAAGATAAAACAGTTACATGGGAAGTAAAAGATAATAGTAGTACAAAAACAGTTATAACAGCAGAAGGAAAATTAACAATAGGAGATAATGAAACATCAGAATATGTAACAGTAGTTGCAAGATCAAATGGTGATCCATCAGCAAAAGACGAGGTAAGAGTAACAGTAATTAAAGGAGATGAGCCAGCTAATCCAGATGATCCAACTAATAAAGTAACAGTATCAATAAGTCCTTCAGAGAATATTGAAGTAAAACCAGGAGATACAAAAGACTTTACAGCAACAGTAGAAGGAAATGTATCTGATAAGACAGTTACATGGCAAGTAAGTGGAAACACAAGTACAAATACACAAGTATCAAATATAGGAAGATTAACAGTAGGGGCAAATGAAACAGCTGATAATATTACAGTTATTGCAACATCAAATGCAGATAAAACAGTAAGCAAATCAGTAAATGTAAAAATCATAAAAACAACTACACCACCAGATGAGGATAAAACAATAAAATTAACAGTAAGCCCAGCAGGAAATGTTGAAGTCAAAACAGGAGAAACAAAACAATTTACAGCAACAGTAGAGGGAAATGTAGCAGATAAAACAGTAACATGGGCATTAACTGGAAGCAAGAGTACAAATACAAATATATCTGCTGAAGGATTATTAACAGTGGCAGCTGACGAAACAGCTGAAAGCATGAAAGTAACAGTAATGGCAAATGCAAATGCAGAATTGAAAAAAGATGTAACAATAACAGTAAAGAAAACACAAAATGAACCATCTAAAATAGATTTAGGATATGAAACAAAAGATGAATTAGTAACTGGAATTAAGCCAAAAACACCAGTATCTGAATTCAAGAAAATAATGATAAAAGAAAATGCAGACTATGAAGTAGTAGTTAAAAAAGATGAACAAACAATAAATACAGGATATATGACAACAGGAATGTATGTTCAAATTCAAGACAAAAATGGAGAAACTGCAAAAAATGAAAACGGAGATTTACTAGTATATCAAACAGTAGTAACAGGAGATGTAAATCGTGATGGATTTGCAAACTCAATAGATTCATTACTAATAAAAGCACATAGAAATGATGTACAAGGTTCAAAATTAGTAAATGATGCACTAGAAGCTGCTGATATAAATACAGATAAAGTTGTAAACTCAATAGACTCAAAACTATTACTATATCATAGAGCAGAAGTTAAAGGATATAACTTAAATTATAAATAGAAAAAATAATTCTTGGGCAAGTAAAGCTTGCCCAAGAGGTATAAAAAATACCAAAAAAAGCTATTGCTTTTTTAAAACATAAATGATATCCTTATAATGTATAATGAGATAAGGAGCTTGATAAAATGAGAAAAAATAAATTAATATTATTGCAAATATTTATTGTTTTTGTACTTCTTTCTAGGACAGTATATGCAGCCTCAGATGCTACAATAGATATTACTACAGGCAATACTACTGTTCAAAAAGGAGATACAATTTCAGTAAAATTATCTTTAAAAGATATACCTGAAAATAGAAAAGTAACAAGTATTGAAGGATATGTAAATTATAATAAAGATATTTTTGAAAAAATAAGTTCAGCAAATATAGAGCAAACAGAAGATCATAAAGTAACAATAGCTGGACAGGTGTTACCAGTAGAAGATATTACAAATGGAACTATAGATAGTGCATATTATGTAAGTTTTAATGGAGATCCATCAACAAATAATGATGCAAGAATTGTAATTGATTTTAAAGATGGTGTAACTCAAGATTCAGATTTAATAACAATTAACTTTAAAGTAAAACAAACAGCAACATTAGGAGAAGCTAGAGATGCAATTTCATATTCAGCATTTATAGTAACATCAGGAGAAGATTTAAATTCAATGAAAACATCTGATGAAATTACAAAAAGTATCAATGTAACAGTAAAAGAAGTATCAGCAGCAAATCCAACGCCTACTCCTACACCAACACCTACTCCAACACCAACAAAAGAGCCAACGCCAACACCAGATAAAGGACAAAATGATAAGGATAAAGACAAAAATAATAATAAAAACAATACAGTAAACAATACAAATACTAATACAAACAGAAATACAAACAAAAATACAATAGACAACACAGTAGCTGGTATGAAATTACCTGCTACAGGTGCAAAAATGTTAATAATACCAGCAATAATATTAATTATAATATCATATGTAGCATATAATAAATATATGAATATGAAAGATATATAAAACATTTTCTAAATAAATAATATCCCTGTAAGAGATAGCAAGAGGCGCTATCTCTTCTTATTTGTCTGTTTGTTAATGCACAAAAGCAAGTTTGTAAAAAACTATTGCATAAAAATATTTATACTGATATAATAATTACAAATTTAATAATGGAGGAAATTATTATGTTAATTGTTATAGTTATAGTAGTAATAATTTTTATTGTAATTGCAATGTATAATGGCTTAGTTCAATCTAGACTTAAAGCTAAAAATGCTTGGAGTCAAATAGATGTGCAATTACAAAGAAGATTTGATTTAATACCAAATTTAGTGGAAGCTGTAAAAGGATATATGGCTCATGAGGAAGGTACGTTAACAAAAGTTACTGAGCTTAGAACATCTTGGGCAAATGCTCAAACAATAGGAGAAAAGGCGGACTTAGATAATCAGTTATCCGGTGCTTTAAAAACAATTATGGCAGTTTCTGAAAATTACCCAGATTTAAAAGCAAGTAAAAACTTTACTGAATTACAAGAAGAATTAAGAAGTACAGAAAATAAAATCTCTTATGCAAGACAATTTTACAATGATAGTGTTACAATGTATAATACAAAATTACAAGTTGTACCAACAAATATAATTGCATCAATGTTCAATTTTACACCAGAAGAATTATTCAAAACAAGCTCAGAAGAAGCAAAACAAAATGTAAAAATTGATTTTAGTAAATAGTTATTCTTTAGCCGCTACCAATTAAGATAGCGGTTTTATTTAAAATATGAGTACTATAGATAAAAAATTGGATACTATAATATAAAAGATTATAAGGAATTAATAATTTAAGGAGAAAGTTATGTACGAAGATATAAGGAAAAATAAAATAAAAACAGGAGCAGTTGTATTCTTTTTTTTAACCATGATAACATTAATTTTATATTTTTTATGTTATGCTTTTGATTTTGGTGAATATGCTATAGTAGTAGCACTAATTTTTTCAATAATATCTACTATTTTAACATACTATAATTGTGATAAAGTTGTTCTTGCTTCAGTAAAAGCTAGACCAGCGACGAAAGAAGAAGATTTACAACTTTCAAATATACTAGAAGATTTGATGATTGCATCTGGAGTTAGTACAAAACCTAGATTATATGTAGTAGATTCCAATCAACCTAATGCATTTGCAACAGGAAGAGACCCAGAACATGCTATAATTTGTGTTACTCAGCGGGTTATTAGAAAAATTAAATTATTATGAATTAGAGGGTGTTGTAGCACACGAACTTGCACATATTAAAAATTATGACATAAGATTGTCAGCAGTTATTAGCGTAATGGTAGGATTTATTGTTATTTTATCAGACATGTTTACAAGAGTTTCATTTAGGAGAAATAGTAGGGATAATGATAGTAAATCTGGAAATGCTATACTTATGATAATTGGATTAATATTTTTAATAATATCACCATTAATTTCTAAAATTATTCAACTAGCTGTATCAAGAAGAAGAGAATTTTTAGCAGATGCTACAGCAATATCATTTACAAGGAATCCAGACGGACTTATATCAGCACTTAAGAAAATAAGTTCAGATACAGAAGAATTGGAAGTAGCAAGTAATAGTAATAGTCATATGTATATTGTTACACCATTTAAAAACAAGAAGCAAAAAAGTAACTTGTTTTCAACACACCCAGGAACAGCTGAAAGAATAAAGGCTTTGGAAAATTTAAAATAATATTTCAAAAATGTTACAAAAATATTTCAAAATGAAACATACTTATTCCAAGGGGTACAGAAAACGCATGGCTCCAAACTAGCTATTTCCGTAGGGTTGACAAACTATTAATTTAATAATATAATGACCTTGCAAGCTAAAGGAGGAACATTTATGAAAACAGAAGAAAGATTATCAATTAAGATAATTAGAAAGATTGTTTTTATAAGTATAATTCTAATTTTTCTACTTACAATAGGCGTTATGGCAACAAGATCAGAAGTTAATTATGTAACTATAGTTTTTCCAGAAGGTTATGAATCTACTGTAATGACATCAAAAGTACAAGTTTCTGAAATTTTATCAGAAAACCATATAATAGTTTTACCAGATGAAACAGTATATCCAGAATCTGATTCAAATATAGATTTAACAAAGAAAATAACAATTTCAAAACTTACAGAAGAGAAAAAAGTTATAGCTGAAGAAGTTGAAAGTGTTACTACAGAAGAAATCTTAGGAAAATATGTAAAAGTTACAGAAAAAATAATTGTAGAACAAGTAGAAATACCTTATGAAACAATAACTAAAGATGTGTCTAAGTCAGGAACTGAAACCAAAGATTCTGTTGTTAGACAAGGAGTTAATGGTTTAAAGGAAATTAAATATAAAGCAAAATTTCAAGATGATGTAGAAATAGAAAGAAATATAATATCAGAGGAAATAATTAAAGAACCAGTTGATAAGATTGTTCAAATATCTACAAAAGTAAGTTCGAGAGCTGGAAGCAGAACAGCAGCAGTTTCAAGTGAGGCTATACAAGCTAATGTAGATGGAAAAACACCAAAGGTAGTAAGTCTTAATACTTCAGCATATTGTTCATGTGCAGCATGTTGTGGAAAAACAAATGGAATTACAAGTTCAGGAGCACGAGCACAAGAGTGGCATACAGTAGCTGCAGGAAGAGGATATCCAATAGGAACAGTAATTTATATACCAGCATTAGCTGATAAACCAAATGGTGGATGGTTTGTTGTTGAAGATAGAGGTGGAGCTATATCAAATAATAGAATAGATATTTATATGGGGTCTCATTCATCAGCAATAGTTTTTGGAAGAAAGAATTTAGAGTGTTATATATATCAATAAAATCGTAGAAAATAAGAAAGCGTAAGCTTTCTTTTTTTTTTGTCTTAAAAACCGTAATATAAGCGATATGTTTTAAAGTAATAAAAATGATAAATAGTAAAAAAGCCTGAATTGCGTAGAAAAACCAAAAAAAATGCGGAAAAATGTAAAATTATTTTTATATTCAAAATACTTGTATGGTGGTATCATTGATTAAAATAAAATATTAAAAGCAGGAGATAAAAAATGAGCTTCAAAAGTTTAAAACTTAAAGAAAGCAAAAAATTGATGCAAATTTGATAAAAGAAGTAGAAAACAATTTTACTTCTGCTTTTGATATAAGTACAAAAGTTACGAACAAAAAGAAGGGAGATTAACAGATGAAAAAGAAAGGAAAAAGCATTTTAAAATTAATTATACCGATAGTTATTATAGTAGTAGCTATTGTAATAGCTCTTACTTTAAAAAGTACATATACATCGGCATTTTCAGGCAACCGCATAAGTGCTAGTGGTTCAACTACAAGTGGCTCTTCTGGCAGCGGTTCAGGAACTAGTGGAAGCGGTAGCGGTTCTGAAGTAAAGAAAACATATACTGTAGTATATAATGGAAATGGGGCTACGGGTGGAAACACTGCTTCTAGCCTTCATACAATTAATAGTACACAGAAATTAACTGCAAATGGATTCCAAAGAACTTATACAGTAACATATAATTATAACTATACTAATGGTAGTGTTGTAAATAAAGATGTAAGTTATTCTTTCAAAAACTGGAATACTGCGGCAAATGCTTCAGGAAATTCATATAGTGATCAAGCATCTGTTACAAACTTGACTACTACAGATAAAGGTATAGTCAATTTATATGCTCAATGGAATTCAAATAGTGTAACATATATACCAACAGCAAGAACAGGATATTCTTTTGGAGGTTGGTATACAAATAGTGGTTGCACTGGAAGTAGAGTAGACTCAAATGGAATATATACACCAACTGCTAATGTAACTTTGTATGCAAAATGGGTAGCAAATAAATATCAAGTAAGATATAACGGAAATGGCGCTACAACAGGAACAATGTCAAATAGCGAACATACTTATGGAATATCTAAAAATTTAAGTACAAATAGTTTTAGTAGAAATTATACAGTAACATATAACCATAATTATACTGGTAGTGCAAATACTACAAAAGTAAGTAATTATGATTTCATAGGCTGGGCAAATTCAATAGATGGAATAAAAGCTTATGATAACAATGCTTCAGTAATAAATTTATCAGCTGCAAATGGAGCAGTAGTAGATTTATATGCAAAATGGAATAATACAGGATCAAAAGTAAACTATGTACCAACAAGAACAGGATATACATTTGGTGGATGGTTTACAAATGAGTCATGCTCAGGAAATAGAGTAGATACAAATGGAGATTATTTACCAACTCAAAATGTAACATTATATGCAAAATGGATAGCAAATACATATACAATAAATTATGACGGAAATGGTGCTACAAATGGAAACACAGCATCAAGTACACATACTTACGATATAGAAAAAGCATTAACAGAAAATGGATTTACAAGAAGTTATAACGTAATATTTGATAAAAATTATACAGGTTCTACAAATGAAACAAAAACAGCAACATATAGATTTTTAAATTGGAATACAAAAGCAAATGCTTCAGGAGATACTTATGCAGGGGGAGCTAAAGTAACTAACCTAGCAACAAGTGGAGCAGTTACATTATATGCACAATGGGAAAGTACTTCAGTAAGTAGTAATCCAACAAGAACAGGATATAGTTTTGGTGGATGGTATACAAATAGAGAATGTACAGGAAATAGAGTAGATACAAATGGAAATTATACACCATCACAAGATACAACATTATATGCAAAATGGATAGCAAATACATATACAGTAAATTATGATGGAAATGGTGCTACAAGTGGAAGCACAGCATCAAGTATACATGCTTATGATACAGAAAAAGCATTAACAGCAAATGGATTTACAAGAAGTTATGCAGTAACATTCAATCATAATTATGAAGGAAGCACAAATAAAGTAGAAACAGCAAATTATACATTTAATGGTTGGGCAAAAACAGCTACAGGAAATAAAGAATATAATGATAGAGCAAATGTAACAAATTTAGCAGTAGAAAATGGATCAGAAGTAACATTATATGCAAATTGGAGTGAAAATAGTGTAAGTTATACACCAACAAGAACAGGATATACATTTGGTGGATGGTATACAAATAGTGAATGTACAGGAAATAGAATAGATACAAACGGAAACTATATACCATCACAAGATACAACATTATATGCAAAATGGACAGTTAATAATTATGTATATACAATAAATTATTTAGAGAAAAATACAAATAAAAAATTACATGAAGCAAGTACAAAGATAGTACCTTATGGAACACAAATAACAGGACAAAATGAAGTAATAACAATAAAAGGATATGCTTATTCAGAAAGTAATAATATAACAGTAAGTGAAAATGAATCATCAAATGTAATTAATGTTTACTATCAAATAGATAATAAACAAACAAAAGAATTAAATTATACAGTACAATACTATAGAGGTGGACAAATTGTTGAAGAAGATACACAAGTAGAAAGAAAAACAGTACAAGTATTAGAAAATGATACATTAACAGTAGATAAATCAAAAATTAATACAACAAACAAATATGAAGGATATAAATTTGATAAAACAGAACCAAGTAATATACCAGATACAGTAAATACTGGAGATATAATAAAAGTATATTACATAATAGATGACGAAAATGTAAAAACTTTAACATATACAGTAGAATATTATAAAGATGGAGAACAAGTTTTAGCAGATACTTATGTAGGATCAAAAACAGTACAAGTGTTAGAACCAAACACAATAGAAGTAGCACCAGTAGATCAATCAAATGATAAATATTTTGGATATAAATTTGACAGAACAGAACCTGCAACTATTCCAAGTGTAGTTGAAGATAAAACAGTTATAAAAGTACATTATGTAAAAGATGAAGCACAAACAAAAGAATTAAGTTATACAGTAGAATATTATAAAGATAATTTACTACAAGAATCAGACACACAAGTAGAAAGAAAAACAGTACAAATATTAGAAGATGATACATTAACAGTAGATAAATCAAAAATTAATTTAACAAATAAATATGTAGCATTCAAATTTAAAAATACAGATCCTGCCCAAATACCAGATACAGTAGAAAATGGAACAGTAATTAAAGTATATTATGAAACAAATAATGAAAAAACAGGATATAGAATAGAATATTTCTATAATAATGAAATAGGTAAATCAGAATATATAGAAGTAGACAAAAATACAATAGTTACAGATGCAGATATTGCATCAAAAGTAGAAGAAAATAAAAAAGAAAACTTTGAACATTTTATAACATTAAATACACCACTAAAAGTTGGTGATAATTTAAATGCAAATGTTATTAAAGTATATTATAAAGAGCAAAAACCAGATGAACCAGTAAAAGCAGCTTATAGTATAGAATACTATTATGATAATGAAATAGATAATACAAAAACAGAACTAGCAGAAGTTGAAATTGGAACAGTAATAACAAAAGAAACAATACAAGAAAAAGCAAATGCAGGAATAAAAGAAGGATTTGAATTATTAACAATAATAAATGCACCACTTACAATAACAGAAAATGTTGGAAATAATGTAATTAAGATATTCTACAAACCAGTAGGACCAACACCAGTAGAAAAAACAGCTTATAGAATCGAGTATTATTATGATAATGAAATAGATAATAGTAAATCAGAAATCGAAGTTGTAGATGTAGGAACAGTAATAACAAAAGAAATAGTAGATTCAAAAGCAAATGCTGGAGTAAAGAGTGGATATAAATTATTAACAATAATAAATGCACCTTTAACAGTAACAGGAAATACAGATAATAACGTAATAAAAATATTCTATGTAGAAGATAAGCAAGAACAAGAGGTATCAGCATATAGAATAGAATACTACTATGATAATGAAATAGATAATAGTAAAACAGAATTAATACAAGATGTAAGGGTAGGAACAGTAGTAAGCAAAGAAGAAGTAAATGCAAAAATTACTTCAAATATAAAAGATGGATATAAGTATTTAGCATCAGTAAATGTTCCACTTACAGTAACAACAAATGTAGAAAGTAACGTAATAAAAATATTCTATAATAATGAAGGACTAATACCAACACCAACATATGCATATAGAATAGAATATTATTATAATAACGAAATAGATAATAACAAAACAGAACTAGTACAAAATGTAGAATTAGGAACAGTAATAAGTAAAGAAGAAATAAATGCAAAAGCAACAGCTAATATTAAAGACAATTACAAATTATTAGCTTTAATAAATGTGCCATTAACAGTAACAGAAAATATAGAAAATAACGTAATAAAAATATTCTATAATAACGAAGGACCAATACCAACATATGCATATAAAATAGAATATTATTATGATAATGAAATTGATAATAGTAAAACAGAATTAGTACAAAATGTAGAATTAGGAAAAGTAATAAGCAAAGAAGAAATAAATGCACAAATTACAGCAAATGTAAAAGAAGGATACGAATATTTAACAACTGTGAACTTACCACTAACTGTATCAGATAATGTATATAACAACGTAATAAAAGTATTCTACACACATGTACCAGGACCAGATCCAGAACCAGTAAAATCAGCATATAGCATAGAATACTATTATGATAATGAAATTGATAATAGCAAAACAGAATTAGTACAAAATGTAGAATTAGGAACAATAGTAAACAAAGAATCTTTAGATACAAAAATTACAGCAAATGTAAAAGAAGGATATAAATATTTATCAACAGTAAATGTTCCATTAACAGTAACAGAGAATGTGGAAAACAATATAATCAAGATATTCTATGTAACATTATCTGGACCAACACCAGTAGAAAAAACAGGATATAGAATAGAATACTATTATGATAATGAAATAGATTTTTCAAGAACAGAACTTTTTGAAACAGTAGTAGGAACAGTAGTTACAAAAGCTGAAATAGAAGAAAGAATTGCAGAAAATACAATAAAAAATTATGAATATTTAGATGCTATAAATGTGCCACTTACAGCAAGTAGCAATATAGAAAACAATATAATAAAAGTATTTTATATTAAATCAAGCACACCAATAGAGTCAAAAGCTGGATATAGAGTAGAATATTATTATAATGGACAAATTGATAATGACAGATCAGAATTAATAACTGTTGAAAAAGGAACACAAATAACAGAAGAGAATATACAAGAAAGAATTTCAGCAAACACAAAAGAAGGATACAGATTCTTAAGTACAATAAATTTACCACTTACAGTATCTGAAAATATTAGTAATAATGTAATTAAAATATTCTATACAGAAATAACACCAGAACCAATAGAAAATAAATCAGCATATAGAATAGAATACTATTATGATTATGAAATAGATAAATCTAAATCACAATTAATAGAAGTAGATAAAGGTACAGTAATTTCTAAAGAAGAAGCAAAAGTAAATGCAGAAGCTAACTTAAAAGAAGGCTATAAATTAATCAAAATAGCAAATGTACCACTTACAGTAACAGAAAACATAAATAATAATGTAATTAAGGTATACTACATAAAAGATTCTGAGCCAGTAGGTCCAACACCTGAGCCAGATAAAAGAGTAGCATACTCTATAGAATACTATTATGCAAATGAAATAGATAATCAAAAAACAGAATTATTACAAGCAGAAGTAGGAACAGTAATTGAAAAAGCCGAAATAGAAGAAAAGGCAAAATCAAATCTTAAGGAAGGATATAGATTCTTAGGCTTATTAAATGTACCACTTACAATAGAAGAAGATATAGAAAATAATATAATTAAAGTATATTATGTAGCAATAATTCCTGATGTAGAGGAAAAAGTAGGTTATAAAATTGAATACTATTATGATGAAGAAATAGATAATGATAAATCAGAATTAATAGAAGTAGATAAAGGAGCAGTAATTACAAAAGAAGATATAGTAACAAAAGCAGAAGAAAATAAAGAAGAAGGATATGAGTTATTAGATATAGTAAGATTCCCACTTACAGCTACAGAAAATATAGATAATAACGTAATAAAAGTATTCTATGGATCAATAAGTCCAAATCCAGGGCCAGATCCAGAACCAGTACAAACAGAAACAAGATATAGATTAGAATATTACTATGAAAATGAAATCGATAATGATAAAACAGAATTAATAAAAGTAGAAAAAGGTACTACAGTTGAAAGATCAGCTATAGAATCTAAAATTACAATAAATAAAAAAGATGGATACAGAGTATTAGATGTTATTAATGTACCATTAAAAGTAACAGACAAAATAGAAAACAATATAATAAAAATATTCTATATATTAGAAGAAAAACCAAATCCAGGACCAGACCCAACTCCAATACCAAATACAGATGTTGGATATAGAATAGAATACTATTATGATAAGCAAATAAATAATGACAAATCAGAATTAATACAAGTAGAAAAAGATACAGTAATTTCTATGGATGATATATCTGAAAAAGTAGAAGCAAATAAGGCATCAGGATATAAATTATTAGATATATTAAATGTACCATTAAAAGTTTCAGAAAAAATAGAAGATAATGTAATAAAAGTATATTATATTAGCGAAACAATACCTGGGCCAGGACCAGATCCAATACCAAATACAAATGTTGGATATAGAATTGAATACTATTATGATTATGAAATCGATAATAGTAAATCAGAGTTAATGGAAATTAAAGTAGGAGAAAGAGTTGAAAAATCTGTAGTAGAAGCTAAAGCAGAAATCAACAAAAAAACAGGATATAAATTATTAACAATAATTAATGTGCCATTAACAGCAACTGAAAATTCAGCAAACAATATAATAAAAGTATATTATGTAAAAGAAATACCAGATGATCCAGAAAAAGATAAAACAATATACAAGATTGAATATTACTATAATAATGCTATCAACAGTGCTAAAACACAAGTTATACAAGCAGAAGTAGGAACTATAGTTACAAAAGAAGAAGTTGAAGAAAAAGCAGAAGCAGGAATTGTAGAAGGATATAAATTACTTACAACAGTAAATGCACCACTTACAGTTTCAAACAATGCAGAAAATAACGTAATTAAAATATTCTATGTAAATATACCAGGACCAGATGTTCCAGAAACAAAAACAGCATATAGAATAGAATACTATTATGACAGTAAAATAGATAACTCAAGAACAGATGTAGTAGAAACAGAAATTGGAACAGTAATTACAGATGAATTAGTAAATGTAGCAGTAGAAGCAAATTCTCTAGAAGGATATGAATTATTAGATATAATTAATGTCCCATTAACAGCTACAGAAAATATAGACAATAACGTAATAAAAGTGTTCTACAAAAAATTAGAAGTAGTAGATCCAGAAAATCCAGATGGACCAGTAAAACCAAATAATAATGTTGCATATAGTATTGAATACTATTATGAAAATGAAATAGATAATTCTAGAACAGAATTATTAGAAGTAGCAAAAGGTACTGTAATTGATGAAAAAGCAATACAAGAAAGAATTACTTCAAATAAACAAGAAGGATATAAATTATTAACTACAGTAAATGTACCGCTTACAGTATCTGAAAATGTTGGAAATAATATAATAAAAGTATTTTATGTAAAAGACAAAATAACAGTACCAGTAGATCCAGAAAATCCAGATGGACCAACTAAAGAAGAAGAAAATAAAATTTCTGCATATAGAGTTGAATACTACTATAATAACGAAATAGATAATGATAAAACAGAATTAGTACAAATTGAAAAAGGTAAAGTAGTAGAAAGAGCAGAAATTGAAGCAAAAATAGAAGTAAATAGAAAAGAAGGATATAAATTTGTAGGATTTGTAAATGCGCCACTTACAATAGTAGAGAATATTGAAAACAATGTAATTAAAATATTCTATGAATCAGAAATGGTTCCAGGACCAGTAGATCCAGATAATCCAGATAACCCAGTAGATCCAGTACCAAACACAAAAGTTGGATACAGAATAGAATACTATTATGAAAATTCAATAAATAATTCAAAAACAGAATTATTAACAGCAGAAAAAGGAACTGTAATAAGTAGTTCAATCATAGATAAGAAAGTTCAAGAAAATAGAATATCAGGATATAAATTCTTATGCTATGTAAACACACCACTTACAGTTACTGAAGTAACAGAAAACAATGTAATTAAAGTATTTTACATTAAAGAGAAAGTTGTAGTAGGACCTGGAGAAGAAGTAGAAAATACAAAAGTAGGATATATAATTGAATATTACTACAATAATGTATTAGATAATAATAAAACAGAGGTTGTAGATGCAAGAATAGGTGAACTAATAGATAATTCAAGTATTGAAGAAAAAGTAGAAGCAAACAGACTAGATAATTACAGACTATTAGGATTTATAAATGTGCCATTAAAAGTAAATGAAAATACAAATAAGAATGTAATTAAAGTTTACTATGTAGGTGGAACAGGACCAATAGATCCAGAAACAAAAGTTGGTTATACAATAGAATACTACTATAATAACGAATTAGACGGAAGTAGAACAGAATTATTAGAAGTAGCAAAAGGTGAAACTATAACAAGAGAAAGCTTAGAAGCTAAACTTACAGCAAATGCTCAAGAAGGATATACATTATTAGATGTAATAAATGTACCACTTGTAGCAGGAGAAAATGCAGAAAATAATATAATTAAAGTTTACTATAAGAAAGACAAAATAACAGTACCAGTAGATCCAGAGAATCCAGATGGACCAACACATGAAATAGACAATAGCAATGTAGGATATAAAGTGGAGTACTATTATGATGGAAATATAGATAATGCAAAATCAGAATTAATTGAAGTAAAAGTTGGAACAGAAATAACAAGTTCATATATAGGAACTAAAGTTGTAGCAAATATAAAAGAAGGATACAAATTATTAGATATAATAAATGTACCACTTGTAGTATCAGAAAATACTTCAAATAATGTAATAAAAGTATACTATGTAAAAGAAAAAGTAACAGTACCAGTAGATCCAGAAAATCCAGATGGACCAACACATGAAATAGACAATAACAATGTAGGATATAAAGTAGAGTACTATTATGATGGAAGTATAGATAATACAAAATCAGAATTAATTGAAATTGCAAAAGGAACAATAGTGTCAAAAGAGAATATAGAAGTAAAAGCATTAGCAAATGTAAAAGAAGGATATAAATTACTAAATATAGTAAATGTACCACTTACAGCTGAAGAACCAACAGAAAACAATGTAATAAAAGTATATTATCAAAAAGCTACAATAGTAGTACCAGTAGATCCAGAAAATCCAGATGGACCAACACATGAAATTGAAAACACAGATATGGCTTATAGTATTGAATACTACTATGAAGGAAAAATAGATAATTCAAGAACAGAATCAGTTGAAGTTCCAGTTGGAACTAAGATTGAAAGATCTGCTATAGATGCAAGAGTTACAGAAAACAAAAAAGATGGATATAAATTATTAGATGTAACAAATATACCATTAGAAGTAACAGAAACAATAGAAAATAATGTAATAAAGGTATTCTACATAAAAGAGAAAGTAACAGTACCAGTAGATCCAGAAAATCCAGATGGACCAACTAAAGAAGAAGAAAATAAAAATGTAGGATATAGAGTAGAATACTATTATGATAGAGTAATAGACAATTCAAAAACAGAAGTAGTAGAAGCAAAAGCAGGAGACGTAATTACTAAAGCTACTATAGATGAAAAAGTTGAAAGAAATAAATTAGATGGATATAAAGTACTTACAACAGCAAATGTACCATTAACAGTTGGAGAGAAAATATCTGAAAATGTAATTAAAGTATATTATGCAAAATTTAATCCAGATATACCAACAGAAGAACAAACAGCATATAGGGTTGAATACTATTATGAAGAAAAATTAGATAGTAGTAAAACAGATATTATAGAAGCAAGAGTAGGGGAAATAATTTCTGAAGAAGCAATAAATGCAAATATAGAAGCAAAGAAATTAGATGGATATAAATTACTTGAAGTAGCAAATGTACCATTAACAGCAGGAAAAAATGCTCAAAATAATGTAATAAAAGTATATTATGTAAAAGAAAAAGTAACAGTACCAGTAGATCCAGAAAATCCAGATGGACCAACAAAAGAAGAAGACAATAAAACAGTAGCATATAGAATTGAATACTATTTTGATAGAGCTATAGACAATCAAAAAACAGAAGTAATTAAAGCTAATATAGGAGATGTAATAACAAGAGAAATAATAGAAGAAAAAGCAAATAGTAAACTAGAAACTGGATATAAAATATCAACAATAGCAAATGTACCATTAACAGCAGAAGAAAATATTTCAAACAATGTAATAAAAGTATATTATGAAAAAACAATGATACCAGGACCAGTAGATCCAGAAAATCCAGATGTACCAGTAGATCCAATACCAAATCCAAAGGTAGGATATAGAATTGAATACTACTATGATGAAAAAATAAATAACTCAAAAACTGAATTTTTAGAAGTAGATAAAGGTACAGAAGTTTCAAGAGAAGAAATAGCAGAAAAGGTAGAAGCAAATAAACAAGAAGGATATGATTTATTAACAATACTTAATGTACCATTAACAGTATCAGAAGATTCAGAGAAAAATGTAATAAAAGTATATTATGAAAAACAAATACCAGTAAATCCAGATGATCCAAAACCAGCAGAAACAGCATATAGAATAGAATACTATTATGATGATAAATTAGATAGCTCAAAAACAGAACTATTAAAAGGTGAAATTGGTGAAGTAATTAATAGACAAGCAATAGAAGAAAAAGCAGAAGCAAATAAACAAAATGGATATAAATTATTAACAATAATTAATACACCATTAACACTTGATAGTGATGTAGAATTTAATGTAATTAAAGTATGCTATGTAAAAGAAAAACCAGATAATCCAATAGAAGAAGTAAAAACAGGGTATAGAATAGAATATTACTATGATAATGTTCTAGATGGAGCAAAAACGGAGCTTGTATTTGCAAATGAAGGAACAACAGTACAAAGATCAATAATAAATGCTAAAGCAGAAGTACATTTAAAACAAGGATATAAATTATTAGGAATATTAAATGCGCCACTTACTGTAAGCGAAAATATTGATGAAAACGTAATAAAAGTATACTATGTAAAAGAAAAAATAACAGTACCAGTAGATCCAGAAAAACCAGATGGACCAACACATGAAATAGATAACAACAGAGTTGCTTATAAATTAGAGTACTACTATGAAAATAAATTAGATAACTCAAGAACAGAATTAATAGAAGCAGAAAATGGAAAAGTAGTAGAAAAATTTGATGTTGAGAAAAAAGCTATAGGAAATGTAAAAGACGGATATAAATTGCTTTCAATAGCAAATATTCCATTACAAGTATCAGAAGATGTTGATAACAATGTAGTTAAAGTATATTATTCAAAAGACAAAATAACAGTACCAGTAGATCCAGAAAAACCAGATGGACCAACACATGAAATAGACAATAACAGAGTTGGATATACAGTAGAATACTACTATGATGGCAATATAGATACAGTAAGAACAGAAGTTAATGAAGTAGAAAAAGATACAATAATTACAAATGAAGATATAAAAGCAGAAGCTAATAGAAAAGATGGATATAAACTATTAAATATAGTAAATACACCACTTGTAGCAGGAGAGAACTCAGATAATAATGTAATTAAAGTATATTATGCTAAAACAACAATAGTAGTACCAGTAGACCCAAGTAATCCAGATGGACCAACACATGAAATAGACAATAATAGAACAGCATATAAAGTAGAATACTATTATGATAATGAAAGAGATAATAGAAATACAGAAATTTACGAAGTAGAAAAAGCTACAATTATTAGAACATCTGACATTAAAGAAAAAGCAAAAGATGGATATAAACTATATACAATAGTAAACGTACCACTTACAGCAGAGGAAAATATTGATAACAATATAATTAAAGTTTACTATATAAAAGAGAAAATAACAGTACCAGTAGATCCAAGTAATCCAGATGGACCAACACATGAAATAGATAATAACAAAGTTGGATATAAATTAGAATACTATTATAGCAGCGTAAGAGATAATACAAAAACAGAAATTATTGATACAGAAGTTGGAAAAGTAATAAATAGAAGTGATATAGAATCAAAAGTTACAGCTGGAATGAAAGAAGGATACAAATTATTAACAGTAGTTAATACTCCATTACTTGCAAGTGAAAACATTGATGAAAATGTAATAAAAGTATATTACATTGAAGAAAAGAAAGACGGAGTAGTAGATCCAGAGCATCCAGAAAAACCAGTCGAACCAGTAGAGAATACAGCAGTAGGATATAGAATAGAATATTACTATGACAACAAATTAGATAGCAGTAAAACAGAAGTAATAGAAATTGAACCAGGACAAATTATTGAAAAATCACAAATAGAGAGAAAAGCAGAATTGAACAGTAAAGAAGGTTACAAATTCTTAAGTATTATAAATGCTCCATTAATAGCAAGTGAAAATGTAGAAAATAATGTAATAAAAGTATATTATCAAAAAACTATAATAGTTGTACCAGTAGATCCAGAAAATCCAGATGGACCAACACAGGAAATAGACAATAATAGAACAGCATATAGAGTAGAATACTATTATGACAATAATATTAATAATGAGAAATCAGAATTAATAGAGATTGAAAAAGGTAAAGAAGTTTCTAGAACAGAAATTGAAAGAAAAGCTCAAAATAATAAAATAGATGGATATAAAGTATTAGATATAGTAAATGTACCACTTACAGCTACAGAAACGATAGAAAATAATGTAATAAAAGTATACTATGTAAAAGAAAAAATAACAGTACCTGTGGATCCTGATAATCCAGATGGACCAACTAAAGAAGTTGAAAATACAATATCAGCATACAGAATAGAATATTACTTCGATAATGTTATGAGAGCAGACAAAACTGAATTATTAGAAGCACAAGTAGGAAGTCAAATAACAAAAGAAGCAATGAACATTAAAGCAAATGATAATAATGAAAAAGGATTTAGAGTACTTGCAGTATTAAATGCACCACTTACTGTAACAGAAAATGTTACAAGTAATGTAATTAAAATTTACTATATAAGTACAGTAGTAGATCCAGAAAATCCAGATATACCAGTAGAGGATGCAAAAACAGGATATAAACTAGAATATTATTATGATGAAGTTATAGATAATTCAAGATCAGAAGTAATAGTAGTAAACAAAGATGAAGTTATAACAGAAGAAAATATAAGTGATAAAGTAGAAGCAAACAAAAAAGACGGATATAAATTATTTGCAATAGTAAATGCTCCACTTAAAGCGGAAGAATTAGTAGATGATAATATAATTAAAGTTTACTATGTAAAAGAAAAAATAACAGTACCTGTGGATCCTGATAATCCAGATGGACCATCACATGAAATAGAAAACAACAATGTAGCATATACAGTAGAATATTTCTATAATGGAGTAAGAGACAACAAAGAAACAGAAGTAATGCAAGGTAAAGTAAATGATGAAATTACAGAAGAGATGTTAAAAGATAAAATAGAAGCAAACAAAGTAGAAGACGTTAAATCTGTAACAACAATTAATTTACCATTGACATTGAAAGAAAATGCAAATGAAAATATAATTAGAGTTTACTATGTTGTAGGATCAGAAGCAGAAGAAAAAGGAACTTATGTAATTGAATACTATTATGATAATGATAAAGATGACACAAAAACAGAAGAAATAGAAGTTACAAGAGGAAGTGTAATAAAGGATACTAATATAACAGCAAATGTAAATAAAAACAAAAAAGCAGGATATAAATTATCTGAAATAGTAAATGTACCATTAGTAGTTACAGCAAATGTAGAAGACAACCTAATTAAAGTATATTATGTAAAAGATGAATTTGAATATACAGTAGAATATTATTACGAAGGTATAAAAGATGACTCTAAGACTGTTACAAAGAAAGCATTATACGGAACTGTAATTGAAGAATGTGAAGATAAACAAGTAACAGGATATGCTTATGAAAAATCAGAAAACTTACCATTAACAATTACAGAAAACTCTTCACTAAATGTAATTAAAGTATACTATACAAAATCAGCATTTAATTATACAGTAAATTACTATTATGATGGAATACTTGATGAAGAGGCAAAAGTAGTAAAGGGAGCAAAATATCAAGAAGTAATAAATAACTATGTAGATAAGGTAAAAGAAGGATTTGTATTTGAAAAAGTAGAAAATCTACCACTTACAATATCTCAAGAAGCAGAAAATAATGTAATAAATGTTTACTATGTAAGAAAAGATGCAGAAGTAATAGTAAAATATGTAGATAAATACACAGGAGAAGAAATTGCTGATAGCCATACTTATGAAGGCAAAGTATTTGATGAATACAATGTAACAGAAGATGGAAAACAAATTGATGGATACACATTAATAGAAAGCCCAAGTGAACTAATAGGACAATTCAAAGAAGAAAAACAAGAAAAAGTATTTGCTTATGCTAAAAATACAAAAGTAATTGTAAAATATCTTGAAAAAGATGAAGCTCATAAAGTATTAGCAGAAGAGATAGTAATAGAGGGATATGAAGGCAAAGACTATGAAACAGAAGCAAAAGAAATAGAAAACTATACATTTGCTGAAAGTACAGAAAATACAAAAGGAAAAATGCCAAGAAATGAATCAGAAGTTATTTACTACTATTTGCAAAATACAAAAGTTATAGTAAAACATATAGACAAAAATACGAATGAAGTACTAGAAACTATAGAGCAATCAGGAAAAGTAGGAGATATTTATACAGCAAAAGAAAAAGACTTCGCAGGATATGTAATAGATGAAAAACCAGAACAAGAAAAAGTTACAATGACAAAAGATATAATAGTATTAAATTACTACTATAGAAAACTATCAGAAGGTGTGCTTGAAAAACACATAGATAGAGTAACAGGTGATGTATTAGACTTTAAAGTATATGAAGGAAGAGAAGGAACAAAATATAAAACATCTCCAAAAGATATTGAAGGATATGACTTATTAGAAGAGTATTATCCAGAAAATGCATCAGGAGAAATGGCAGTAGAATTAATAGAAGTTAAGTACTATTACATTAGAAAAACAACTGTAAAAGTTGAACATATTGATAAATTAACAAATGAAATAATCAAAGAAAAAGTAGAAGTTAAAGACGATAATACAGGAGAAATAAGATACGAGGAAAAAGATAGTACAGAATATATCTATGGACATGAAAATGGAACATATAACACAAAGGAAAAAGATCTTGAAGGATATACAGTAGTAAAAGAAATGTATCCAGAAAATAGTAGTGGAACAATGAAAGTTGAAAGAAAAGCTGATGGAACAGTAAATACAGAAATAGTTGTAAAATACTATTATGCTAAAATATCAGCTGGAGTAATAGAAAAACACATAGATGTAAAATCTGGTGAATTATTAGAAAATCCAACAACACATACAGGATACGATGGAGACAGCTATAGCATTAAGGCAAAAGAATTTGAAGGATATGATTTAGTAGAAGAAAAATTACCAACAAATTCAGAAGGAACATTAACAAAGGATGAGATAGTAGTAGAATACTATTACATCAGAAAAGTAACAGTAGTAGTAGAATATATAGATGTAAATACAGATAAAGTAATACTTGAAAAAGTAGAAAATGCTAATAAACTATCATATACAGAAAAAGATAGTACAGAATACATTAAAGGACATGAAGGAGATAACTATACTACAAAAGCGAAAGAATTTGAAGGATATACATTAATTGCTGAAAAGTATCCAGCAAATGACGAAGGAATAATGGCAGTAGAAAAGGATGAAAATGGAGAAGTTATAACAACAATAAATGTAAGATACTATTACATACATTCATCAAACGGTGTAGTAGAAAGTCATATAGATGCAGTAACTGGTGAGAAATTAACAGAAGATACACGTTATGAAGGAAAAGAAGGCGACTCTTATGAAACAAAAGCAAAATCTTTCGACGGATATGATTTAGTAGAAACAAGATTACCAGCAAATGCAAAAGGAAATATGACAAAAGAACTAATAGAAGTTAAATACTATTATGTAAGAAAAACAAAAGTAACAGTTGAATTTAGATATAAAGTAACAGATGAAAAGATTGCAGAAGATGTAGTAATTAATGGTCACGAAGGAGATAAATTCACAACATCAAGCAAGACAATTAAAGGATATGAAGTTGTTGATAGTTCATCAAATACAGATGGAATAATGACAAAAGAAGATATTGTTGTAAAATACTACTATGACAAAGTACAAGAAAACAACAATGGAAATAATAACGGTGGAAACAATAACAATGGTGGAAACAATAACAACAATAGTGGAGACAACAATGGAAGTGACAATAGCGGAAATAACAACAATAATGGAAATAGCGGAAACAACAATGGAAGCAACAATAATAATTCTGCAAATGGAAATAACTCTAATAATGTAAATAATAACAACAGTAATAACAGTAACTCAAACAATAATAGTAATAAAACTTCAAATAACAGTAGCTCAAACAATAATAATTCATCATCAAATAATAATTCAAATGCTTCAAGTCAAAAGACACCAGGAACAGGTGATATGTTACCAATAATTGCAGGTGGAATTATATTTGTAGTAGTAATAGTAAATATTATAATAGCTATTATTAGAAAAAAGAAAAAAGACAAAGATGAATAATTAGGCTAAAATAAAAGAGCCCACTTTGCTAGAAAAATCTAGTAGAGTGGGTGTTTTTTATAAGCATAAAAAATAAGGCTTAGGTTCTGTTTTCCTAATCTGTGCATGCTTTTTGCATAATTTAGTGTTATATGCACTAGTATTTGATTTTTAAAAATTAGATAATACACTAATTTAGTGCAAGTCTAATAGCAAATATAAAGTATAATTATTATATTATTTGTGTGTTTGACTGATGCTTAAAAAAATTTTTTTAATAATAAAATTTTTAAATAATATTGACATTATAATTTTTTTGTAGTACTATAACTAAAATTTATTCAAATTTCTGGTGTTCACCAAATAAATTTCAAAAACTAAAATTTAATATATTAAGGAGTAAAGATGTTATCTATCGTAAAAAGTATGTCTTTACAAGGGTTAGAAGGTATTTTAATTGATGTAGAAGTTGATATATCTTCTGGAATGCCTTGTTGGGATGTTGTTGGGCTTCCTGATACTAATATAAAGGAGTCAAAAGAAAGAGTGAGAACAGCTATTAAAAATTGTGGAATAGAGCTTCTAAGCAGAAAATACATAATAAATTTATCACCAGCAAATATTAGAAAAAATGGAGCTATTCTTGATTTAGCAATAGCGGTAGGAATTTTAAATTCTATGGAGATTATACACAAACAAAATTTTGAAAATACGATTTTTATAGGAGAACTGTCTTTAGATGGTAAACTAAATAGGGTAAATGGAATATTGCCTATTTGTGTAGAAGCATATAAAAAACGGAATAAAAAGAATTGTACTTCCAAAAGAAAATGTAAAAGAAGCAGCTATTATTGATACTTTAGATGTTATAGGAGTAGATAATTTAAAAGAAGTAATTAATTATCTAAATGGAAAAATAAAAATTGAGCCAAATAAAATAAATTTAAATAATTTATTAGAAGATAGAAGAGAAAGCGTTTTAGATTTTTCAGAAGTAAAAGGACAAGAGCTTACTAAAAGAGCTCTAGAGATTGGAGCAGCAGGAGGACATAATTGTTTGCTTATGGGACCTCCAGGTGCAGGAAAAACAATGTTGTCTAAAAGAATATCAAGTATTTTGCCAGATTTAAGTTTTGAAGAAGCTTTGGAAATAACGAAAATACATAGTATAGCAGGAATATTAAAAGAAACAAGTATTGTAAAAGAAAGACCATTTAGAAGTCCACATCATACAATATCAGAAATAGGACTAATAGGAGGAGGACGCAATCCAAAACCAGGTGAAATAAGCTTAGCACATCTAGGAATATTATTTTTAGATGAACTTTTAGAGTTTAATAAAAATACATTAGAAGTTTTAAGAGGACCTATGGAAGATAGGATTGTAAATATTACAAGAATAGGAGGAAATGTAGCTTATCCATGCAATTTTATGCTACTAGCTAGTATGAATCCATGTCCTTGTGGATATTATGGAAGTAAAATTAAAGAATGTACTTGTACAGAAACTCAGAGAAAAAGGTATATATCTAAATTAAGCGGGCCATTATTAGATAGATTTGATATTCATATACAGATTTATCCAGTAGATTATAAATCAATAAAAGAGAAAAATTTTGAAACTTCAAGTCAAATAAGAGAAAGAGTAAATAAAGCAAGAAAGATACAGTTTAATAGATATAAAGACTACTCAATATATTCTAATTCTGAATTAACTCCAAAATTAATAGAAAAATTTTGCGGGATTAATAGTGAAATAGAGAGCTTATTAAGTAATTCCTTTAAAAATTTAAGTTTAAGTGCAAGAGCATACTTTAAAATATTGAAGGTGGCAAGAACAATAGCAGATTTAGAAGAAAAAGAAAAAATAGAAACAGAACATATATTAGAAGCAATTCAATATAGAAGCCTAGATAAAGAAAAAACAACTTAAATTTAAGATGATGGAAAAATGAAAAGTAGATACGAAATTTAAAGGTTATAGGAAAAACCTAATTAAAAACCTAAATATGTTATACAAGGAGAAAACGTATAAGACACTATACGAAAATTATTAATAGTGATAAAAGATATTTTAAAAATAGAAAAAAAGAATTTGCCAGATAATATAAGAAATATAAAAAATCCGCCAGAGAGACTTTATGCAATAGGAAATATTGATTTATTATTTGAAAAATCTTTTGCAATAGTGGGAACAAGAAAAATAACAGAATATGGAGCGAAAAATTGTAGGTTTTTCGCTAAAGAACTTACTTTAAGAGATATACCAATAGTGAGCGGAATGGCACTTGGAACAGATACAGTTGCTCATAAAACTGTATTAGAAAATGAAGGGAAAACAGTAGCAGTATTAGGAAGTGGATTTAATAATATATTTCCTAAAAGTAATATAAGATTATTTGAAGAAATAATTAAAAATAAAGGATTAGTAATTACAGAATTTGAAAAGGAAGAAAAAGCACTTAAACAAAATTTTCCTAAAAGAAATAGAATTATAACAGCGATATCGCAAGGAATTTTAGTTGTAGAAGCAGCCTATAGAAGTGGTACAAGCATAACAGCAAGAAATGCAAAAGAACAAGGAAAAAATGTATTTGCTCTTCCTCGGAAAGTTAGATAGCTCAGTAGGAATTGGAGTAAATAATATGATAAAAAAGGGAGCAATATTAACAACATGTGTAGAAGATATTTTGGAATACTATCCAGAATTTAAAGAAAGGAAGAGAAAGGAAATTACTCAAAAGAAAATTTTTTTAAATGTGAGGGAAGAATATTTGCAAATTATTAATATTTTAGGAGATAAAGAAAAAAGTATAGAAGAATTATTATCAGAAGGAAGTTTTAGAGTAAAAGAATTATTAAAAATGTTAACGAATATGGAACTAGAAGGAATAATAACTAAAGGATTTGGTGGAAAATATAAATTAAGGAGTGAGACAAAGTAAAATATCATAATAAGGAATTAGGAAAATATGGAGAAATATGTGCATGCAAGTATTTAGAAAATAAAGGATATACAATAATTACTAGAAATTTTTTTAGTGGCATGGCAGAAATTGATATTATTGCAATAGATAAAAATGAGTATGTGTTTATAGAAGTAAAAACAAGAATATCTAATAAATATGGGAACCCAATAGAGTCTGTAAATGAAAATAAAATAAAACATATAATAAAGGCTGCAAATTATTATGTTTATAAGAACAACTTAGAAAGCAAAAATATAAGATTTGATGTAATTGAAGTGTACATAGGGAAAAAAGAAAATAATATAAAACATGTGAAAAACCTGTTTTTTTAAGTTATTAAAAAATTATTAATAATTGCTTTTTTGCCATATAATGCTTGTTTTATTATAATTAAATGTTATAATATAGTTGAATTATAAAATTTGTAATATATAAAAAATTAAAGAAAGGGATTAATCAATTAAATAGATTAACATTTCTATAAATTGATTATAAAAAAGCAGATGAATAGTAAAGAATGGAAAAAATGGTTATTTTGGTTCTCATTTGCAGTAGCTACAATAATTGTATATAAAACAGTAGATAGTATGTCTGCCATATTTAGCTGGGTTGGGAACTTTTTCAATTTAATAATGCCATTTTTAATGGCACTATTGGTAGCGTATATTTTATATATACCAAGTAAAGGAATAGAAAAAGGATTTAAAGAATCTAAATTTAAACTACTAAAAAAACATGCTAGAGGATTAAGTGTTTTATCAACATATCTTATTAGTATATTAATAATTTTTATAATAATAAATTTTGTTATACCAACTCTGTCTAAAAGCATAAGTGATTTAGCTGGTAACTTACCAAGTTATTATGAAGATGCAATTAATTTTATAAATGATGCAGATCAAGATTCTTTAATAGTAAAATTAAATATAAAACAATATATAGACAAGCTTCAAGAAATAAATATAGGTGAGCAAATAGTAAATTTAGTTAACATAGATAATATAAACTATATAGTAGGAGGATTATTAGGAGCAACTAATGTTATATTTGACTTATTTGTTACAGTAGTAGTTTCAGTATATATGTTGTTAGAAAGAAATGACATAAAAAGCTTTTTGCAAAATTTGTCAGGAGCTATGTTTAGTAAAAAAACAAATGAAGCAATATCAAGATATTATAGAAAAACAAATAGTATATTTTTTAGTTTTATATCAGGTCAGCTGATAGATGCGATAGTTGTAGGAATAATTACATCAATAGCAATGAGTATAATGAAAGTAAAATATGGAGTATTATTAGGTTTCTTAATTGGATTATTCAATATGATTCCATATTTTGGAGCAATTATAGCAGTTGGAATTGCAATTATAGTTACAATATTTACAGGAGGAATTGCTCAAGCGATTTGGCTTGCAATAGTAGTAATAGCATTACAACAAATAGATGCAAACATAATTAATCCTAAAATATTAGGAAATTCTTTAAATCTTAGCCCAATACTAGTTATTTTTGCAGTAACAATCGGAGGAACATATTTTGGGGTTTTAGGAATGTTTTTAGGAGTGCCAGTAATAGCATTTTTGAAATTAGTTGTTGAAGATTTTATATTAATTAAAAGTAAAAAACAGGAGTAGACATTGCATTAAATAAATGATAAAATATAAATAGAATAAAAAAGGAAAATAAAATATGTATAAACTTAAAACCCTTGTAAGAGTACACACACATACACACACACAAGTAGAAATTTAAAAGAAGAAAAAAGAGTAGTTAAAGACTACTCTAAAAATAATGGAAATAAGTCTTTACTTAGTAAGTTTAAAAGCTTACTTTTGGTAAAGGCTTATTTTGCGTTTTAAAAAATATCAACAATTTGTGTAAATTTTGTGGATTTTAAAAAATAACAAGAATTTTAAAGTTTGAGAGGAGGTGAGTTTTGTGGATGAAAAAATAAATTATGTTATGCCAGATTTAGATTTAGGGGTTGTAATAAAAAATGGAACAATACATTTAGGATATGATGCTGCACCTTCATAAAATAAGTTAAGTCTTCGATGCTAAAGAAACTAGCAGGAAGACTTATTTTTTAAGTTATACTTCATTAATTTTAAAAGAATTTGCAACATCAGTTATAATACTAGAATAAGATGAAATATCATCTAAAGGGAATTCAACGTCAATTATGTAATATCCATCTTCTGCTTGAATCCAAATAATTTGTAAATAGAAGGATTTTTTTAATTTACTATCTAAATAATGGAAACAATATGTATAAGCAGGAAGATTAATTCCTGTA
The DNA here is from genome assembly GCA_947570695.1 of uncultured Clostridium sp. Classification (GTDB taxonomy): domain Bacteria; phylum Bacillota; class Clostridia; order TANB77; family CAG-508; genus Scatovivens. The sequence continues at coordinate 151,526 of CANOVB010000002.1, read as the reverse complement.
GTAATTTCTGTTATGTCTGATAGATTTGAATATTTGCTAAATTCTTCTATATACGAACGTTTATCTGCTGATACTATATCTAATAAATTTCTATCATCTACAAAATCTTTTTTGGCTATAAATATATTTAAATCATTAGGAGATCTAAGCTCTAATAAGTAATTTTGACTTGGTGTATATTTAGTAAGTTCATATTTTTTAGAAAGTGTTAAATTAATTAAAGAGCTACTGTCTGAAAAGCTTGAATTTGGATTACTATTTTCTATATCTTGTTCTTTTTTCTTTTTAAAAGGCGTAGAAATTAGTTCTATTAAAATTACAAGTAGAAAAAGTGCTACAATTCCTACAAAAATAACTTTTTTTATATTTAATTTTTTATCAAAATCGAAATTAAAATCGTTTTCCATATTTACTCCTTATATACATATAATATAAAGTATTTTTATCTAAAAATCAAGTAATTTTATTATTAACATAAAATTGACAATGACTTTTAAATAAGGTATAATTAAAAGTAGGAATGCGTAAACCTTTGAAGAGATTCCTTAGTTCTACCTAACGTTTCATTAACAACTTTGTCAGTATAAGGAAGGAGAATTCAAGATGACAGATTTAGTAAAGAAGTACCAGAAGGAACTGGCCGCCATGAGGGTGGACGCCGATGCAAATCTGAAGGAGGCCCTTGAGGCTGAGGATCTGGCGGGTAAGGAACTGGCGAAAGCCAAGGAAAACCTGCGTCAGGCCATTAAGGCTTGCAGAAAGCGGCGGTTCTTCGGCGAAGCGTTTAAGCTGATCTGGTTCAGCCTGAAGCGCAAGCAGACCACTGAGATTCCCAAGCGCATCGTTGCCAAGCTGCAGGAGTTCATCAAGAACAAGGAGAACCTGCCCAAGGTGGAGGACGATGTGCGTCAGAAGAAGCAGCTGGCTGCCGAGTGCAAGGACTTCCGCGTCAAGGCGCAGAACTGCGTCACTGCCATCGAAACCTTGCAGAGGGGAGGCGAGATTCCGAAGCCCCAGAAGAAAAAGTAATGCAAGGCATCAAAAGCGACGGGAAAGAGAAATCTTCCCGTTGCTTTATTTTTTATTTAATAGAAATTGTTTTATATTTCCTACTTAAATAAAATCTTTGACAATTTTGTATAGGATATAGAAAGGAAATTTAAGAATTTAGTAGATATTTGTATACAAATTTTTAATATATAGTTCTAATGTTACAAATGAAACTCTTATTTCCCTAAGAAAAAGTTAAAAAAGTATTGACTTAATATACATAATTAATATATAATACTGTAGTAATTTTATACGAATATCCGCTAGGAGGAATTGAATAAAAGAGGAACTAATTTTAAAATTTGCTTTTTGGCAGGGGGAAATTTTGAGATTAAAAACCTTTTATTACAAGAGGGACCTAATGGGTAAATAAATACACATACCTGCTAAATTTATAGATAAGGTGGTATTTTATTTTGGGAAAAATAAAAGTAAAAGACATTGTACATGAAAAATCTGTACGTAAAACTTTTTCTAAAATAGGTGATTTTGTTGAAATTCCTAATTTATTAAAAGTTCAAAAAGATTCTTATGATTGGTTCATAAAGGAAGGTTTAGGAGAAGTATTAAAAGATATTTCACCAATAATCGATTATTCAGGAAACTTAGTTTTAGAATTCTTTGATTATTACATGGAAGATAAAACAAAGTATTCATTAGAAGAATCAAAAGAAAGAGATGCTACTTATTCTACTAGATTACATGTAAAGGTTAGATTAATTAACCGTGAAACTGGAGAAATTAAGGAGCAAGAAATTTACTTAGGAGATTTTCCACTTATGACAGATAGTGGAACATTCGTTATAAATGGAGCGGAAAGAGTTGTAGTAAGTCAGTTAGTACGTTCACCAGGATGCTACTATGATTCTACTTATGATAAAGTAGGAAAGAAACTTTACACAGCTACAGTAATGCCAATAAGAGGCGCTTGGATAGAATATGAAACAGATAGTAATGACGTATTTTGGGTAAGAATTGATAGAACAAGAAAATTACCAGTTACCTCCCTTCTAAGAGCTATTGGATTAGACACTGATGAAAAAATTATAGATTTTTTCGGAGAAGAAGATAAAATTTTAGCTACTATAGCTAAAGACACTGTTAAAACATCTGATGAAGCTTTAATAGAAATTTATAAAAAATTAAGACCAGGAGAATTACCAACTGTTGATGCTGCAAGAAATCTTTTTGATGGATTATTCTTTGATAGCAGACGTTATGATTTATCAAAAGTTGGTAGATATAAATATAATAAAAAATTAGGTTTAGCATCAAGAATAGCTAACCATATTGCATATGAAACTATTGCAAATCCAGAAACTGGAGAAGTTTTTGTTGAAAAAGATGAAGTTATTTCAAGAGAAGTTGCAAGACAAATTCAAAATAGTGGAATAAATGTTGTATATGTAAATATAGAAGGTAAAAAAGCTAAAGTTATAGGAAATGGAACAGTTGATATACATGCTCATGTAGATTCTAAACTTATAGAAGATTTAAAAATAAAAGTCGATGTTAATTATGCAGTTCTACAAAATATTTTAGAGACATCTAAAAATGATAAAGAACTTAAAAAAGCAATAGAAGAAAGAATGGAAGAATTAATACCAAAACATATTGTTACAGAAGACATTTTAGCATCAGTAAATTACTTATTAAACTTAGAGTACAATGTTTTAATATCTGATACAGGAAAACCTAAATTAGGAGATATAGATGATATAGATCATTTAGGAAACAGACGTATTAGATGTGTTGGTGAGTTATTACAAAATCAATTTAGAATTGGTTTAACAAGACTTGAAAGAGTTGTTCGTGAAAGAATGACAATTCAAGATCTAGATGTTGTAACACCACAAACATTAATTAATACAAAACCTATTACATCTTCTATTAGAGAATTCTTTGGAAGTTCTCAATTATCACAATTCATGGATCAAACTAACCCATTATCAGAATTAACACATAAAAGAAGAATATCAGCTTTAGGACCTGGTGGTTTATCAAGAGAAAGAGCTGGATTTGAGGTTCGTGATATTCACTATACTCACTATGGAAGATTATGTCCAATAGAATCTCCAGAAGGACCAAACATTGGATTAATTTCAGCATTATCAACATTTGCTATAATTAATGAATATGGATTTATTGAAACTCCATATAGAAAAATAGATAAAGAATCTTGCAAAGTAACCGATGAAGTTACTTATATGACAGCTGATGAAGAAGATCAATTTATTATTTGTCAAGCTTCAGAACCGTTTGATGAAAATAACTGCTTAGTAAATAAAAGAGTTAGAGTTAGAGACCGTGCTGAAATTAAAGAAATTGAAAAAACAAAAGTAGATTATATAGACGTTTCTCCAAAACAATTAGTTTCAGTTGGAGCTGCAATGATTCCTTTCTTAGAGCATGACGATGCTAACCGTGCATTAATGGGATCTAACATGCAACGTCAGGCAGTTCCACTTATGATTACAGATTCACCTATGGTTGGAACAGGTATTGAATATAAAGCAGCTAAAGATTCAGGAGTTATGGTTTTAGCTGAAGAAAACGGTGTTGTAGAAACTGTTGAAGGTGATAAAGTAGTTGTAAAAAATGAAGCAGGACAAAAAAGAACTTATGTATTAAGAAAATTCAAAAGAACAAATGGTAGTACATGTATTAACCAAAGACCAATAGTAAAAGAAGGAGAAACAGTTAGACGTGGTGATGTAATAGCTGATGGACCAGCTACTCAAAATGGAGAAATGGCATTAGGTAAAAACTTACTTATTGCGTTCACTACTTGGGAAGGTTATAACTATGAAGATGCTATTTTGTTAAATGAGAGATTAGTTAAAGAAGATGTTTTAACATCAATGCATATAGAAGATTATGATTGCGAATGTCGTGATACAAAATTAGGACCAGAAGAAATTACACGTGATATACCAAACGTTGGTGAAGATTCACTTCGTGATTTAGATGATAATGGTGTAATTAGAATTGGTGCTGAAGTAAGACCAGGAGATATTTTAGTTGGTAAAGTTACTCCAAAAGGAGAAACAGAATTAACAGCAGAAGAAAGATTATTAAGAGCTATCTTTGGTGAAAAAGCTAGAGAAGTTAGAGATACTTCTTTAAGAGTACCTCATGGTGAAGCAGGAACAATAGTTGATGTTAAAGTATTTACAAGAGAAAATTCAGATGAATTAGCTCCAGGTGTAAATCAAGTAATAAGAATTTATATAGCTCAAAAAAGAAAAATATCTGTTGGAGATAAAATGGCTGGACGTCATGGTAATAAAGGTGTTATCTCAAGAATATTACCAGAAGAAGATATGCCATTCTTACCAGATGGAACTCCAGTAGATGTTGTCTTAAATCCACTTGGTGTACCTTCTCGTATGAACTTAGGACAGGTGCTTGAAGTCCACTTAGGTGCTGCTGCAAGAATGCTTGGCTGGAAAATGGCTACACCAGTATTTGATGGCGCAACAGAAGAAGATATTGAAGCTATGCTTGAAACAGCAGGACTTGAAACAAATGGTAAATCTATTCTTTATGATGGAAGAACTGGAGAGCCATTTGATCAACCAATTACAGTTGGTGTAATGTACATGTTAAAACTTCACCACTTAGTTGATGATAAGATACATGCTCGTTCAACTGGACCATACTCATTAGTTACACAACAACCACTTGGTGGTAAAGCTCAATTTGGTGGACAGAGATTTGGAGAGATGGAAGTTTGGGCACTAGAAGCTTATGGTGCTGCATATACACTTCAAGAAATCTTAACTGTAAAATCAGATGACGTAGTGGGAAGAGTAAAAACTTATGAAGCTATTGTTAAGGGTGAAAATATTCCTGAACCAGGAATTCCAGAATCTTTTAAAGTTTTAATAAAAGAACTTCAATCTTTAGGTTTAGATGTAAAACTTTATAGTGAATCTGATGAAGAAATTGAAATTAAAGAACATAGTGAAGAGGGACTAGACGGAGTAGAGGAAAGATTAGATGAAAGTGAACTAGAAGAAGATAATCTAAATACTGTAACTGAAGATGAATTAGAAGAGCAAGATGAACTAGAAGATGATGAATTCTTTACTAATATATTAGATGAAGAAGATTTACCAGATGATAAAATATTTAAAGATTTAGATTCTTTAGATGACAAGGATGAATAATAATGATAGAAATTGATAAATCAAAAAAATTAGTGATATACAGCCAATAGAATGTGCATCAGTTAAAATAAAAAGTAAAGAAAATCTAGATAGCTTTGTAGAAGAACCATTATTAGAACCAATAAGAAATTTATATGATTTAAATATAAATACTTTAATGTGTTCAGCAAATATAAAAGATATTGGAGGAAATGCTTATATAGACGTAGAATACGATACATTATCTGAAACAAACAAAGCTACATTAGATTTATTAGCAGTAAATTTTCCTAATAAATTCCAAAAAGGAAAAATGCATGGTTCTAAACCAATAAATACTATACAAGTTAGAATGCCAGTAACAGCTGATACTACAATTAGTGAAATTACAGAGTATTTTAATAATACTTTTAAAAGTTTAAAGGTACAAGATATTACTTATGGAGTTGTTGAATTGCAAGATTTAAAAAGAAGTGTAGCTACAATGATTGGAATTCAAGAAAGCGATTTAGCAGAGGTTTTAGGTTGCCCAGAGTCAGAAGTTTTGAAAGAATGTGCTTCTGTTTTAGAAGTTACAGAGCATGAAGGAAAATATTATACTGAAGAATCACTTAGAAGACATTTAGTATACACTAGTTCAAAAGAAGAATCAGAAAAAGAGCAAGATTTATCAGAAAAAAATAATTAAATATTAATAGCTTTAATGTATTTTAAACTTCATAATAAATTGTACAGCAGTGTATAGTTTAAAATACAGTTAAAGCTTGGTAAATAGTATTATTTGCTACCTAAATAAAAAATATAAGGGGGCTACTGTAAAAGTGGATGAATTAGAAATTTTTAACAAGTTAAAAATTGGATTAGCTTCAGATGAAAAAATAAGAGAATGGTCACATGGAGAAGTAAAAAAACCAGAAACAATTAACTATAGAACTTTAAAACCAGAAAAAGATGGACTATTTTGTGAAAAAATATTTGGTCCAACAAAAGACTGGGAATGTCATTGTGGAAAATATAAAAGAGTAAGATATAAAGGAATAGTTTGCGACAGATGTGGTGTTGAAGTAACAACTGCAAAAGTAAGAAGAGAGAGAATGGGGCATATCGAACTTGCTGCTCCAATCGCACATATTTGGTACTTTAAAGGAATCCCAAGCAGAATAGGATTATTACTTGACATATCTCCTAGAAGTTTAGAAAAGGTTATATATTTTGCATCTTATATAGTTACAGATAAAGGAACTTCAGGATTATTAAAATATCAAGTTTTAACAGAAAAAGAATATGTAGAAGCTGAAGAGAAATATGGAAGAGGCTCTTTTAAAGCTGAAATGGGAGCTGAGGCTATTAAAAAATTATTAGCTGAAATAGATATTGAGAAATTATCAAAACAATTAAAAAAGGAACTTGCAAAAGCAAGTGAACAAAAAAAGGCAAAAATTATAAAAAGATTAGATACAGTAGAATCATTTAGAGTTTCTGAAAACAAACCTGAATGGATGATAATGAGTGTTATTCCAGTTATTCCACCAGAATTAAGACCTATGGTTCAATTAGATGGTGGTAGATTTGCTACGTCAGATTTGAATGATTTATACAGAAGAGTTATAAACAGAAATAACAGATTAAAAAGATTATTAGAACTTGGAGCTCCAGAAATAATCGTAAGAAATGAAAAAAGAATGCTTCAAGAATCTGTAGATGCTTTAATAGATAATGGAAGAAGAGGAAGACCAGTAACAGGTGCTGGAAATAGACCTTTAAAATCATTATCAGATATGCTAAAAGGAAAACAAGGTAGATTCCGTCAAAACCTTTTAGGAAAAAGAGTTGACTACTCTGGACGTTCAGTTATTGTTGTTGGTCCAGAACTTAAAATTTATCAATGCGGTCTTCCAAAAGAAATGGCTGTTGAGCTTTTCAAACCATTTGTTATGAAAGAATTAGTTGGTAGAGGAATTGCACACAATATCAAAAATGCAAAAAGAATGGTTGAAAAATTAAGACCAGAAGTATGGGATATATTAGAAGAGGTTATTCAAGACCACCCTGTAATGTTAAACCGTGCTCCTACATTACACAGATTAGGTATTCAAGCATTCCAGCCAATACTTGTTGAAGGTAGAGCAATTAAACTTCACCCATTAGTTTGTACAGCATTTAATGCTGACTTTGATGGTGACCAGATGGCTGTTCACGTTCCTTTAACACCAGAAGCTATTTCAGAAGCTAGATATTTAATGCTTTCTACAAATAACTTACTTAAACCACAAGATGGTAAACCAGTTACAGTACCTACACAGGATATGATTTTAGGTGCTTACTACTTAACAGTTCAAATTGATGGTGAAAAAGGTGAAGGATTATACTTTAAAGATGAAGATGAAGCTATGATGGCTTACTTAAATGGTGATGTAGGATTACATTGCAAAATTAAAGTAAGAAGATATAAAACAGATGAAGATGGAACTGTAAGATATAAAACTATAGAAACAACAGTTGGTAGATTAATATATAACCAAGGAATACCACAAGATTTAGGATTTGTAGATAGAACAGATCCAGAAAAAGAATTTGATTTAGAAATAGATTTCCCAGTTATAAAAAAGAATTTAGGAAAAATAGTTGCAAATTGTATAAATGTTCATGGTTTATCAAAAACAGCTGAAGTTCTTGACTACATTAAAGCGACAGGATATAAATATTCAACAAAAGGTGCTATAACAGTATCTGTTGCCGATGTTGCAGTTCCTGAAGCTAAAAAAGATATTTTAGCAAAAGCTGATGATGATGTTTCTCACATATTTAGACAATACCAACGTGGTATGATTACAGATCTTGAAAGATATAATGCAATTATTAAAATTTGGGAAAAAGCTACAGATGATGTTACAGAAGCCATGAAAAATAATTTCAATGAGTTAAACCCAATATACATGATGGCACAATCTGGAGCCCGTGGTAATATGAATCAGTTAAGACAAATTGCAGGTATGCGTGGACTTATGGCTAATACATCTGGTAAAGCTGTTGAAATTCCAGTTAAATCTTGTTTCCGTGAAGGACTTGATTCACTAGAATACTTTATTTCAGCCCATGGTGCTAGAAAAGGTTTAACAGATACAGCTTTAAGAACAGCTGACTCTGGATATTTAACAAGAAGATTAGTTGATGTATCACAAGATATTATAATTAGAGAAGCTGATTGTGGAACAACAAAAGGAATTGTTGTAGAAGATATTAAAGATGGAAATCAAATAATTGAACCATTACAAGAAAGATTAGTTGGTAGATATCCATTAGAAGATATTAAAGATTCTAAAGGAAAAGTAATTGTAGATACAAATACTATGATTACTGACGCTATTGCAAACGAAATAGTTAAAGCAGGACATACAAAAGTGGCTGTTCGTTCTATACTAGAATGTAGAGCAAGACATGGTGCTTGTGCTAAATGTTATGGAATGGGTCTTGCAACTCGTGAAAGAGTAAATGAAGGAGAATCAGTAGGTATAATAGCAGCACAATCAATAGGTGAGCCTGGTACACAGCTTACAATGAGAACATTCCATACAGGAGGTGTTGCTGGAGGAGATATTACACAAGGTCTTCCTAGAGTTGAGGAGTTATTTGAAGCTAGAAATCCAAAAGGATTAGCTATAATAACTGAAATAGATGGTACAGTAAAAATTAATGATGATAAAAAGAGAAAAGAAGTTATTGTTACAAGTAAAGATAACAGTAAAACATATACAATTAGCTTTGGTTCTAAATTAAAAGTAAGAGATGGAGATGAAGTAAAGGCTGGAGATCCGATTACAGAAGGTTCTATAAATCCAGGCGATTTACTTGCAATTAAAGGAGTTGAAGGGGTTTATACTTATATCATTTCTGAAGTTCAAAAAGTTTATAGAAACCAAGGTGTTGATATTAATGATAAACACATTGAAGTAATAGCTAGACAAATGCTTAAAAAAGTTAGAATTGAAGATCCAGGGGATTCAGAATTCTATACAGCTTCACTTGTTGACTTACTTGAAGTTGAATTTAGAAATGAAGAATTAATAGCTCAAGGAAAGAAACCAGCAACATTTAAGAGAGTTCTACTTGGAATTACAAAAGCTTCTCTTGCTACAGAAAGTTTCTTATCAGCGGCTTCATTCCAAGAAACAACAAAAGTATTAACAGAAGCGGCTATCAAAGGTAAAGTTGATAACTTAATGGGATTAAAAGAAAATGTTATAATTGGTAAATTAATTCCAACAGGAACAGGATTAAGACGTTATCAAGATATAAAAATTAATACTGAAATAGAACAAACAGTAGCAGATATGGTAGAAAGTAATAACGAGGAAGAGGGCAGTGAAACTTTAGAAGAGACAGAAAATAAAAATTAATATTTAGAATATTAGAAGAAAAAGGGGATTTTTAAAATATAGCTCCTTTTTCTTTTTCATTAAGTATTTCTAAGTTTATTTTGATACACAGGTATGATAGCACCTAAATGTTTATATAGGTTAAAGTTTAAAGAATTAAAAATGAATTTTTACCTTGTAATTTTTGAAAAGATATGTATAATAATAATATAAAATAAATTAAAAGGAAAATGTTGTGGTATGGGAAGAAATTTAAAAAAAGAAGAATCAAAAATGAGTGTTTCTGATGAGAAAAATCAGGCTAGAATTGTTACATTAGCAGATGGAGAAAAAGTATTTGTAACAAGAGGAATTTTTGATTATTTTGACGAAAAGAATTTTAAAAGATTATTAGATGAATATAATTATGCTAAAAAAGCAGGTGTAAGATTTTATGTCGGATTATACTCAGATGCAATATTAGAAAAATCTGGACATACAAGACCTTTAAGTGGAAAAGTTAAAGATGAAGATAGAGTAATGATGCTAGAAGCTGTTGATTTTGTTGATGGAGCATTTATTATTGATGAATTAACTAAAACATCAATAATGAAATCTTTAAATGATAAATTATATGTGCAAAGTAAAACTAAAAAAACATTAGAAGACCACGACAAAAAATATGAAATAGGATATGCTTCTGGTGGATTTAGTAATTTACACAAAGGACATATTGAACATTTAAGAGAAATGAGTAGACAATGTAATACAACAGTTGTAGCTGTGAATTCAGATAGATTAATGCAAGAATACAAACACAAAAATGCATCAGTTAATGAAGATACTAGAAGATGTATTTTATCACATATAAGATATGTTGATGTAGCTATTATCACTGATGATTATGATAAATTAAGGGCGCTAGATGTAGTTAAGGGATTTTTAGGTAAATATTTTGATGCAATATTTGTAGGAAGTGACTGGAAAGGCGATCCAAAATGGGAAGAATTTGAAAAGAAATTAAGCGAAATGGGAGTAGATGTTGTTTTTACAGATAGACCAAAAGACGGAATATCTACAACAGCTATTGATAAGAAAAAAATTGAAAGAACGGCAGCAATGTACCATGGTGATAGAAGAGGAGCAGTGACAGTAAGCAAGTCATATAATGATGAATTAGCTAGTGGAGCTACTACATTAGGGATTCAATATTCATCTGAATTATCTAGTAATACTTATTTAGGAAATAATTCCAAAGAAAAAAAATGTAGAACATCAAAAGATGGGGAAGCGGAGGAGAAATAATGGCAGGATATGTTATACATTTAGCAGTAGCTGAGGAATATTTAAGAAATCATAAACAAACAGAAAATTATGAGGAATTTATAGAAGGAATTATATTTCCTGATAGTGTGAAAGATAAATCTGAAACACATTATGCTGTAAAAAGCTCTAAGTCTAATTTAGATAAATTTTTAAAAGATAAAAAAATAGATAATAGTTTTAATAGAGGATATTTTTTGCATTTATTAACTGATTATTTATTTTATAATCATTACGTGGATACTATGTCAAAAGAATATATGTATAATGATTATGATATTTTAAATAAGTATTTAATTGAAAAATATAATGTTAAAATTCCTGAAAAAATAAAAGATAAAGCAAAATTTAAAGAAGGCGAGCTAAAGATTTTATCTAAAGAAGTAATAGAAAAAATGATAGAAGATATATCTAAAATGGATATAGATGAAGTTGCAAGAGAAGTTAAAGAAAATCCAGAAAAATGGACTAAAATAAGAGAACTTAAATATATCTAAGACTTTAAATTATTTTGAAAGGAAATTAAATGGAAAATATTATATTACCAAATTATGAACATTGTATATTAAATACAATAACATCAATTTTAAAATATTATAATGTTGAGACAAAGCATAAGTCGTTAGAAATTTTAGATAAGAAGTTAGAAAAAAGATACAAAAATGTTGTATTACTAATTTTAGATGGTATGGGTGAAAGTATTTTAGAAGATATATCACCAAATTGTTATTTTTCTAAAAATAAAATTGATTGTGTAACATCAGTTTATCCTTCCACAACTACAGCAGCACTTACAACATATTATTCGGGAAAACCACCTTATGAAACAGGCTGGATAGCTTGGTCACAATATTTTAAAGAATATGGAAGAGCTATAGATATGCTTCATAGAAAAGAATCATATCTAAAAGAAGATATTTCAGGAGCTAGACTTAATATATTTGATACAGTAGTTGATTATGAAAGAATATTTACTAAAATTGAAAATGCTATGCCAGAAGTAAAAGCATTTGAAGTAACTCCTTCATATTCTAGTAGAAAGGCAGAAAGAACAGTAATTGCAGAAAATATAGATCAGGCACTAGAATCAATAGAGAGGTTATGTGAAAATTCAGGAGAAAAATTTATTTTTGCGTATTCAGATAATCCAGATTCAATATTACACAAATTTGGAACAAAGTCAGAAGAAGTTAAGAATTTTATAAAAGAGACAGAAACCAAAATTGAAGAACTATTTAATAGATTATCAGAGGATACTATATTAATAATATCAGCGGATCATGGACATAAAGACATAGAAAAAGCGTATACATTATTAGATTATCCAGAATTGCAAGAATGCTTATTTATGCCAATTTCATTAGAATCAAGAGTAGTTAGCTTTTGGGTAAAAGAAGGAATGGAAAAGACTTTTGAGGAAAGATTTAATAAAATTTTTAAAGATGAATTTTGGCTTATGACAAGAGAAGAATTTTTAAATAGAAATTTTCTAGGATTCGGAGAAAAACATCCTAAAATAGATGAATTTATAGGAAATTATATTGCACTTTCAATTTCAAGTAGTATTATAAAAATAGAAACATTTTTAGCAGAGGGTAAACCAGTAAAAAAATCAACACATTGTGGACTTACAAAAGAAGAAATGAAAGTACCAGTAATAGTAATTAATAAATAATAACAAATGTTTAGAACATATTAAAAATAAATACTTTTTAATACAAAGTTTTTTTAAATTAAAAGATGATATATTTTAAATATATCATCTTTTAATAATATGAAGTATTGATAAAAAAACTAATATAGTATATAATAACAATATTCAAAACATTATAATAATTTTATATGAAGATATTTAAGAGGAGAATTCAAATGAAAAGTAGAAGAGCATTAGTAGTATCAATAGCGATTTTTATAATTTGTGCTATTATAGCATTAGTATTAATTTTAAATAAAGGACATATTGGTAGTATTGCATTAGTAGCAACTGAAGCAGTAGAAGACAAAAAAGCTTCAGAACCAATAATACCAAAACTTACACTTGAACTAGAAAATGAATATATACCTGCAAACAATAAAAAAATAACTTCAGGAATGGTAGTTTCTATAGATGGAGAAGAAGTTACAGATGGAGTAGTTTTTGAATCATCAGATACAAGCATTGTAAAAATAGATAAAAATGATAGATTAATAGGGCAATCAGCTGGAAAGGCGAAAATAAAAGCTACTTATGATGGAATTGAAGCAACAGCAGATATAACAGTAATAGTTCCAATAAAAACAATGAATTTTAGTTCAACAAATAGCACAATAAAAGTTGGAAAAGATTTGCAAATGAAATTACAAGTAACTCCATCAAATGCAACAATGGATACACTAGAATATTCTTCTAGTGATGAAAAGATTGCAACAGTTAATTCAAATGGTATAGTAACAGGAGTTGCTCCAGGAAAAGTTACAATTACAGTATTTGATACATATACAGAAACAGAAAAGAAAGTAAATTTAACAATTAAAAAGTAGTAATCTAAGCAGACTTTTAGCTAATAAGTATTTATGTTAGCAGGTCTGCTTTTATGTTAATAAAAAAGTAAAGTAGAAAATAGTTATAATGGCGTCTCAAATTTGACAAATTGGCTTTAAAAGCGTATAATTAGAATGTTATTTTATGTGAATAAGGAGAATTTATGCCAAATATAAATGGAAAAATAATAAAAAATCTTGCTGTTAAGAATTTTATTTATATAATAATGATTGGCTTTTTATGTATAGAATTATGTGTATATGATTTAAGATGGATTATTCCATCAATAGCAATATTTGCAATAACTGTAGCATATTCACTATGGAGTAGTGGCAAAAAAATAACAGAAATAGAAAATCATATACAAGATATAACATCAGATGTTACAACAGCCTCAAGAGGAAACTTAGTAAATACGCCAATACCACTAGTTTTGGTTGAAACTGATGGGAATATTGTTTGGAGAAGTAAAAAGTTTGTTGAAGAATTCCAAAATGTAGATATAGCAAATTACTTAACACTTATTATAAAAGAAATAAAATTAGATATTGAAAAAAATGATGAAAATGTGGAAATTACAAAACAGTTTAATATTGATAAAAAAGTTTATAGAATTCGTGGAAGCATTATAAAATCGAAAAAAAGAGATAAAAAAAGACAGAAAGAATATGTATTATCATTATATTTTATAGATGAAACAAAATATAATGAGTTATTTGATGCGTATAATAACTCAAAGCCTTGTATAGGAATAGCAATGATAGATAATTATGATGAGATAATACAAAGAATATTACCAGAAAAGAAAATAGAGTTACTAGCTAAGATAGAAAAAGAGATAATAGATTGGATAACAAAAGCTGGTGGTTTAATAATAAAAACAGAAAGAGATAATTTTATTTGTGTTTTTGACCAACAATATCTAGCAGAATTTGAAAAAGAAAAATTTAATATATTAGATAAAGTTAAAACTATAGATTTTGATGATAATAAACTACAAATTACTTTAAGTATAGCTATATCAACAGAAGGAAAAAATAATTATGAAAAATATAAATCAGCTTTAGCTGGTATGGATATCGTTTTAGGACGTGGTGGAGATCAAGCTATAATTAGGAAAGACGGAAAATATAAATTCTATGGTGGAAAGAGTTTAGAAGTTGAAAAAAGAACAAAAGTAAAAGCAAGAACAGTATCTCAATCAATATCAAGAGTTATAAATGAATCAGAAAATGTAATTATAATGGGACATAAAAATATAGACATAGATGCATTTGGTTCTGCTTTAGGATTATATAGATTATCAAAAACATTAGGAAAAGATTGTTATATTGCATCTGAACCAAAGGGAAAATCTTTAGGTAAATTTTTAGAGGCTATTACTAATTTAGAAGAATATAAAGGTATTATAGTATCAGAAGAGGAAACATCAGAATTAATTAAAGAGAATACTTTACTTATAGTTGTTGATACACATAAGACCTCATATGTAGAATTTCCAGGATTATTAGATAAAATAGAAAGAAAAGTAATTATAGATCATCATAGAAAGGCACCAGATTGTATTGAAAATGTATTAGTTTCATTTCACGAAGTATATGCTTCATCAGCTGCCGAGCTTGTTACAGAAATAATTCAATATGCACAAGAACCAGTTACTTTAAATCTTATTGAAGCAGAAAGTTTATATGGTGGAATAATGGTAGATACAAAAGATTTTACGTTTAAAACTGGTGTTAGAACATTTGAAGCAGCAGCATATTTAAGAAAATATGGTGTTGATATAATAAGAGTAAAAAAATGGTTCCAAGCAGATTTAGAAAGCTATAATATAATTGCAGATATTGTAAAAAATGTGGAAATACACAATGGAACTATAGCTATATCTGTGTACAATTCAGATGATGAAAATGGAAATTTAATTTGCGCAAAAGCAGCAGATGAACTTTTAACAATTAGTGATATAACAGCATCATTTGTAATGACTAAAATTGGTGATAAAGTTTTTATAAGTGGACGTTCTATAGGGGATATAAATGTTCAATTAATTCTAGAAAAGTTAGGCGGAGGAGGTCATATTACATTAGCTGGTGCCCAACTTGAAGGTTTTTCGCTTGAAGATGCAAAAGACGAGCTTATAATTAGAATAAATGAATATTTATTAGAAATAGAATAATTGAAAAAGATTTATTACGAAGGGAGAAAAATATGAAAGTTATTTTAAAACAAGATATAAAGGGTGTAGGAAAAAAAGATCAAATTGTTAATGCAGCAGATGGATATGCAAGAAATTACCTATTTCCTAGAAATTTAGCAGTTCCAGCAGATGAAGGAAATATGAACAACTTAAAATCTAAAAATGAATCAGTAGCATATAGAAAAGGTGAGGATTTAAAAGAAGCAAAAAAGATTGCAGAAAGAATGAAAACAATTACAGTAAAAATAACTGTAAAAGCAGGAGATAATGGTAGATTATTTGGAGCTGTAACTGCAAAGGAGATTGCAGAAACACTAAAAAAAGATTTTGGAATAAATGTAGATAAAAAGAAGGTATTATTATCAGATTCAATCAAAGTAGCAGGTACTACTAAAGTAGATGTAAAATTAAATGAAGGTGTTATAGCACAAGTAGCAGTAATGGTAGCGCCAGAGTAATAATCTATGAAATAAGAGGGAAGAAAGATGGATTTAGGAAAAATACCACCACATGATATAGAAGCAGAACAAGCGATTTTAGGTTCTATGTTAACAGATAAAGATGCAGTAATTAATGCTATAGAAGTTTTAAGGGAAGATTCTTTCTATAGAGAAGACAATAGAGCTATATATGCAGCAATATTAGGTTTATATGCTAAAAGTGAACCAATAGATATAATAACTGTAAAAGCAGAACTTATAGAAAATGGAAACTTTGAAAGAATAGGAGGACTAGAATATTTGGCAAGTCTTCCAGAGAAAGTTCCAACCACTGCTAATGTTGATAAATATATTAAAATAGTTGATGAAAAATCAATGCTTAGAAATTTAATTAATTCAGCAAATGAGATGGTTGCTTTGGGGTTTAATGAAACAGAAGATGTAGATCAAATAATGGATATGGCAGAAAAGAAAATATTTGATTTATCTCAAAAGAAAAATTCTAAAGGCTATACACAGTTAAAAGATGTATTAGTGGAATCATTTGCAAAATTAGAAGAATTATATAATCAAAAAGGGAGAATTAGTGGAATATCAACTGGATTTGCTGATTTAGATTTAAGAACATCAGGGCTACATAACTCAGACTTAATAATAGTTGCTGCAAGACCTGCTATGGGAAAGTCTGCATTTGCAATAAATATAGCAACAAATGTTGCAGTTCAAAGTAAAAAACCAGTTGCAATATTTAACTTGGAAATGTCAAAAGATCAAGTAGGAAACAGAATTTTGTGTAGTGAAGCAATGGTAGATAATAATAAAATTAGAACAGGACAAGTAGAAGATGATGACTGGGTAAAACTTGCATCTACTTTAGGCAGACTATCAGAAGCACCGATATATATAGATGATACAGCAGGGATTTCTATAATGGAAATACGTGCAAAATGTAGAAAATTGAAAATGGAAAGAGATATTGGGTTAGTCGTAATAGATTATTTGCAGTTAATACAAGGAAGCGGAACAAAGAATTCAAGTCGTGAACAGGAAATATCTGAAATAAGTAGATCTTTAAAAATCTTAGCAAAAGAGCTAAATATACCAGTAATTGCATTATCACAGCTATCACGTAGTGTAGAAAAGCGTGATGATAAAAGACCAATGCTTTCAGATTTAAGAGAATCAGGAGCTATAGAGCAAGATGCTGATATTGTAATATTTTTATATAGAGATGATTATTATAATGAAGATAGTGAAAAGAAAAATATAGCAGAAGTTATTTTAGCAAAACACAGAGGAGGCTCAACAGGTACAGTAGATTTAGCATGGCTTCCAAGCTATACAAAATTTGCTAATTTAGAAAAAAGATATTTTGAAGAGCAATAGGAAAATATAGAAAAGACGCTTGTTAAGGAGAAAGAACTTCTTAACAAACGTCTTTAAGTAATCATATAGGGAGAAAAAATGTTAAAAGAGATTGTTTTAAATACTATAAAGAAGTTTAATTTAATTGAAGATGGAGATAGAATTGTTTTAGGTGTTTCAGGCGGACCTGATTCACTTTCTATGCTTAATATATTAAATGAATTAAGAAAAGAAGAAAACATTAAATTTGATATAGTTGTTGCTCACATTAATCATGGAATAAGAGAAAATGCAAAAATAGATGAGGAGTTTGTATTAGATTTTTGCAAAAAAATAGATGTAAAGTGTTATGTTTTACATACTAATATAAAAGAACTTTCAAAAAAATCGGGAAAAGGATTAGAAGAAACAGGAAGAATAGAAAGATATAATTTTTTTGATGAAGTATTAGAAAAAACGAAATCAAATAAAATTGCGATAGCACATAATAGTAATGATTGTGCTGAAACAATAATAATGAATATAATAAGAGGTTCAGGATTAAGTGGATTAAAGGGGATAGAAGCTAAGACAGGAAAATATATACGACCACTTATAGAAGCAAAAAGAGAAATTATAGAACAATATTGCGAAAAAGAAATTTTAAATCCAAGGCATGATGAAACAAATGATGAAAATTTTTATACAAGAAATAAAATAAGAAATGTAGCTATTCCGTACATAAAAGAAGAATTAAATCCTAATATAATAGATACACTGCTTAGACTTTCTGATATTGCAAAAGATGATATAAGTTATTTAGACTTGAAAACACAAGAAGCTTATGAAGATATGTGTTTAGAGGAAAATTTTTCAAAAGAAAATGTATATAATGATGAAAAAGGGGCTAAAATTATATTAGACTTGAAAAAATTTAATAGTAAAGATAAAGCAATTCAAAAAAGAGTGATTTTATATTCAATAAACAAGATTTTTGGCACAACAAAAGGAATTGAGAAGATACATATTGAAGATATTATAAAACTTTGTAACAATAATATAGGTAATAAATTTTTGACACCAAACAAAAAAACAAAAATTGTAATCAAAAATAAAAAAATATATATTGAACTCGTAAAATAGTCTTCCGTAAAGGCTTTAAAAGTGTAAATATTACAGACTTGTTTCTTTTTATAAAACCTATTGCAAATGAAAAAATGCTATGCTATATTTTATGCATACAAAGAAGTAGGAGGAATTTAGCTTTGAAAAATGGAATTAAAACGCTAGCAATTTGGCTAGTACTAGGAATAATTTTTATAGGATTATTAAATGCTATATTTAATAACCCAGAAACAAAGATGAGTTATTCTGAATTGATAAGTAAAATATCATCAGGAGAAGTTACAGAAATAGAGATATCTTCTGATAAACAAATGGCTTATGCAACTTTAAAAGGTTCAGAAGTATCAAATTCAGGTAAATCAGCTCAAAAAGAAGTTGCTATACCTAGTGTAGATTCATTTATGGAACAAATTTCAGAAAACTTAGTAAATGGACAATTAGTATTAACACAAGAAGAGGAATCAATAGCAATGACAATACTTGGTGCTTTTTCACCATTTGTTATACTAATAATATTTTTACTATTCTGGATATTACTTATGAATCCAAATCAAAATGGAAATAAATCTATGTCATTTGGAAAAAGTAAAGCAAGAATGCTAAATACAAATGATGCTAAAACAAAAGTAACATTTAAAGATGTTGCAGGTATAGATGAGGAAAAAGAAGAATTAGCTGAAATAGTTGATTTCTTAAAATCACCAAAGAAATTTACAGATATGGGAGCAAGAATACCAAAAGGAGTTTTATTAGTAGGACATCCTGGAACAGGTAAAACATTACTTGCAAAAGCTGTAGCTGGAGAAGCTGGAGTACCATTCTTTATAATAAGTGGTTCTGACTTTGTTGAAATGTTCGTTGGTGTTGGTGCATCAAGAGTAAGAGATTTATTTGAACAAGCTAAAAAGAATGCACCATGTATTATATTTATAGATGAAATTGATGCTGTAGGACGTCAAAGAGGAGCAGGTCTTGGAGGAGGACATGATGAAAGAGAGCAAACATTAAACCAATTACTAGTTGAAATGGACGGATTTGCAGCAAATGAAGGAGTTATAGTACTTGCCGCTACAAATAGACCAGACGTATTAGATAAAGCTTTATTAAGAGCAGGAAGATTTGACAGACAAGTAGTTGTTGGAGCACCAGATGTTAAGGCAAGAGAAGAAATATTAAAAGTACATGCAAGAAAGAAAAAATTAGCTGATGATGTTGATTTAACAACAATAGCTAAAAATACAGCAGGATTTGTTGGAGCTGACTTAGAAAATATTTTAAATGAGGCAGCATTATTATCAGCAAGAAGAGATAAAACAGAAATAGGAATGTTAGAAATAGAAGATGCTATGGTTAAAGTAACAATGGGACCAGAGAAAAAATCAAGAGTAATAAGCGATAAAGAAAAGAAACTTGTTGCTTTCCATGAAGCAGGACATGCTGTAGCAAGTAGATTTTTACCAACACAAGATGATGTACATCAAATATCAATTATTCCAAGAGGAATGGCTGGTGGATATACAATGTATAGACCATCAGAAGATAGACAATTTATGAGTAAGTCAGAAATGGAAGAACAAATTATATCATTATTAGGTGGTAGAGTTGCTGAAAGCTTAGTTTTAGGAGATATCTCAACAGGAGCAAGCAATGATATTGAAAGAGCATCAAAAATTGCTAGAAGTATGGTTACTAAATATGGTATGAGTGAAAGATTAGGAGCAATTACTTTTGGCTCAGGACAAGAAGAAGTATTCTTAGGAAGAGATTTCACACAACAAAAGAACTTTAGTGAAGAAACATCAGGATTAATAGATGAAGAAGTTAAGAGAATTATAGATACAGCATACCAAAGAACAGTTGATATATTAAATGAAAACATGGAGAAATTACACAGAGTAGCAAATGTTCTATTAGAAAAAGAAAAGATAGATGGAGAAGAATTTGAACAAATTATGAATGCATAATCTTCCAGAAATCTAATTAAATACTAAAATAAATGACTAACTAAAATGTTGGTCATTTATTTTTTAGCATATAAAACAAAAGTAAATATTAAATCTAGCATTAACTAATTTGTGAATTAATATGCTAATTTGAATAAAATTTGTAAAGAATTTTGAATATTATTTCTCTTTGTTGGCATGATTATTTTTGCTAGAACCTTATATTAATAGCAAAATAAAAGATATGATGGGAAATCTATAATTTCCTAGATTTCCTCATAAAAAAGGATTGAGAGTATTATGCTATTTTTTTATTATAAAAGCTAACTTATGTTGTTTTTTATACAATTAAAAAAATCTTGAAAATAAGTAAAAAAATAGATTTTAGATATTGAAACTAAAAAAGTTTCCTATCTAAAATCATTAAAATTGGTGCGCCATCGCGGGATCGAACCGCGGACCTTCTGATTAAGAGTCAGCTGCTCTACCAGCTGAGCTAATAGCGCATATTAAATATGAATTTAACTTGTAAAACATATTATAAAACAAAGAGTGTGTATTTGTCAATATAAAAGTGACGTGAAATTAAAGAGCAGTTAAATTATTTATTTTTTAACTCAATAACTTGAATAATTTTTTACTTTTTTAGAAATAATAAGAAAAAAAGTAAGAAAGGATGAGAAAATGAGCACTTTAAATCAAATGGAATTACAAAATTTAAGACATTTTATAGGTGAGCAGGAGAATTCATACTATAAGTTAACACATTATGCAGATACAGCCGTAGATCCGCAAATAAAGCAAATTTTAAATAAGGCTGCACAAGATTCTTTAAATTCAAAGCAAAAATTAATATCATTTTTAGGTTAGGAGGTAACAAAGTGGAAGAAAAAGCAATAGTTAATGATGTTTTAGCGTCTACAAAAGCATCTTTAAAAGACTATGAAGGAGCTATAATTGAAACAGCAAATATGGAGCTTAGACAAACACTACAAAATTTGAGAAATTCATCAGAGAGTTTTCAATATGAGCTATTTAAATTAGCAGAATCAAAAGGGTATTACACACCAGCTCAAAATGCCACAAATGAGGAAATAAATACAGTAAAAGAAGAAGTTTCAAATTTATAAAAATAAAGATAAGAAAGCAAGTTAAAATGAAAAAACTATACTATAATTTATAATAAAAACATAAAATTATAGTAGATTTTATTTTGCAAAAAAATTAAAAAAAATTTAAAACTTGCTTTCCTTATCTAAAGCTTTATTACATGATTTCCGTAGTAAAAAGTTGGAAAAATGTTATTGACAATATTTAATAAATATTATAATCTAAGTAATAGATGAATATGTTTTATTTTTAAAATATGTAAAATAAATGTTAAAAATTGATACAAAGGGGTGGGGGCAATAACTACTATGTTAAGAAATGCTGTTATTTTTATAAGAGCATGGATAAAATTTATTATAATGCTACTTATAGGATTTGCAATAATAGGTTTTATAGTTTTTGTTGTATATAAACCAATGTATAGTGTATCCCTAGATGGAGAATTTATAGGTTATACGGAAGAAAAGAAAAGCTTACAAAAGAAAATCCAGGATTACATAAACAGTGGTGATAGTAAGTCAGTAGCATTTGTTGATATTGAACAATTACCAGAATATAATTTATGTTTGTTAAAAAAAGGACTTACAGCTAATGATAAAGAAATATTTGATACAGTAATTAGTTCTGGAACAACTTATTATAAATATTATGCTATTTTAGATAATGGTGAAGAAAAATATTATGTTCAAAATTATGAAGAGGCAGATGCTATTGTAAATGAGTTAAAAGCAAAAAATAGTCAGAATAAAGATTCAGTAGGATATAATGTAAAATATGCTACAGAGTTAAAAGGATTTACTGGTAAAGAGGAAGCTGTTGCAGCTTTATATAAAGAAATGCCAGTTGCTAAAAAAACAAAAGCAAACTTTAAGAAAAGTGTTGATTATACAAATACTGCTTTAGGAATAGCACTTGTAGAACCAGTTTCTGGAACAATAACTTCAAGATTTGGTTCAAGAAGAAGTGGAACTCATACAGGGCTAGATATAGCTAATTCGAAAGGAACACCAATAAAAGCAGCGGCTACAGGAACTGTAATTTATACAGGATATAAAGGTGGATATGGAAACCTAGTAATAATAGCTCATACATCATCAATACAAACTTATTATGCACATTGCAGTAAGATACTTGTTAATGAAGGGCAAACAGTAAACCAAGGTGATACAATTTCACTAGTAGGAAGTACAGGAAATTCAACTGGACCACATTTACATTTAGAAGTTCGTGTAAATGGAGTTGCAAAAAATCCTCAAAATTATTTATATAACAGATAAGATAAAAGACTAGCAGATGCTAGTCTTTTTCAGTTTAATATTATTCATTTTTTAAATTAGTAGAAAGTACTTTGTGTCTGATATCAAAAAGTACTATTCTAGTATGAAAAATATTGTTTATTTCTTTCATTAAAGTTTAAGTATTAGTTAATATGAGGCTTTAGATAGACTATTTATAGCATTATTTTCTATAACTAATTTACTACATTCTTCTAACTTTAAAACAGTAAGCTCTGAAAGAATAACCCTTGTTCCAAACTCGGAAAGAATAGAAATCATATTTTGTAATTTTTGAGAATTCAATTTTTCAGAATTTATTTTTAAAAAGAATTGATCATTATATTGATAAAGTGAACTTATAATATGAAGTGCTGAAAAATTTTGCATAAAAAATCCACAAAATAGTCTAGCATCTTCAATAGTACTAAATTTGTATATAAGGTTACTTTTTAAACTAATAGGGTAACTTAATGAATTTTGAGATAAGCTTTCTGTAAAGTCAAGAAGGTTATAAGAATTAGAAGTAATAGTGCTCTTATTTGTAGACTTTGTAACTATAGTTACAAAGTTTTTGTTATTAAATGAAATCGTCTCACATGAAACTTTACAGTTGTCAGTATTAAATCCGAATTCTTCACTTGCTATATCTAAAATAGCAAGGAAAAGTTTTTGAGATTCAGAGGAACCTGCTAGAAATGAATGTACAGAAATATTATTTTCTTCAAGTTCTGATGAATTGAACATTACTTTGATTTTGTTATCATTAACTTTCTCTATTTTCATTAAAATACCTCCAATATAATTAAATTATACAATATTAGAATTAAAAGTAAATGTAAATATCTGTATAATTATATGAAAATAATTACAATTAAATTACAAAATCTCTTGAAAAATTGTGCTTATCAATATATAATATAACGGTAAAATTACAATTTTCCGTAAGAAAAAATGGAGGTAAAAAATGGCAACAAAAGAAAAAAATATATGGATTTTAATGATATTCTTACTATCAGGACTTGTTTTAGGTGGATTACTTGGGGAATTTGCTAAAAGCGTTAGTTGGTTATGGTGGTTAGGATATAGTCAAGATTTTGGTTTATCTAATCCGTTTACATTAGATTTAAGTATATTAAAAATATCATTTAGTTGTATGTTTAAAATAAATATTGCAAGTATTATAGGACTAGCAATAGCAATTTTTTGGTATAGAAAGATATAAGGGCATAAAGCAGACAGAAAGGAAAGTATGAGCAGTATAAAAAATATTCCAATGCAAGAAAGACCTTATGAAAAGTTATTAATGCATGGAGAAAAATCACTTACAAATAGTGAGCTTCTGTCTATTATTATAAAAACAGGAACAAAAGAAAGTTCTGCACTTGAAATTGCTCAAAAAGTTATGAATTTAGGAGCAGGAAAATCAGATAGTTTGAAATTTCTTCAAAACTTATCTGTTAAAGAACTTACAAATATTGATGGAATAGGAAAAGTAAAGGCAATAGAATTAAAAGCAGTTGGAGAAATTGCAAAAAGAATGTCTAAGCCTTTAAGTGAAAATGAAATTTGTATTAAAACAAAAGATGATATTGCAAATTTATTTATGGAAGAATTGCAAAACGAGAAAAATGAAGTATTAAAAATTGTTTTGCTAAATAATAAGAATATAGTTAAAAAGATTTTAAATATTGCAGTTGGAAGTGAAGAAAATATTTCAATAAACATAAAATTGATACTTTCAGAACCAGTAAAAATGCAACTTCCACGAATGATTATAGTTCATAATCACCCAAGCCGGAAATCCTACTCCTAGTACTGCAGATATCGAATTTACAAGAAAAATGATTCAAGCTGCAAATCTTTTAGATATTGAGATTTTAGACCATATAATTATAGGTGAAGGAAAGTATGAAAGTATTTTTAGTCTATGGCTAGAATAAGAAAGGAAGAATTAAATGAATAGAAATAAGCAAACAGAAATTTTAGGTGGTGTTTTTACTGTTATAATTTTAATACTTTTAGTGTTTCTTTCAAACATTGAAATTGATAAATTATCTTATCTAGAATCGGTTGCAAGTTCTATAATAAATCCAATACAAAGAATTGGAGCAGATATAAAAAATAAAATTCAAGGAAATTCAGCATATTTTTCAGAAATGGATAGCATTATAGCAGAAAATGAAAGCTTAAGAAAAAGAAATAGTGAATTAGAAACAGAACTAAGAGAGTTGGAGAAAATAAAAGCAGATAATACTACTCTTCAAGAATATATGAATCTATCACAAAAATATGCTTCTTATAATACTATTCCAGCCTATGTAATAAGTAAAGATGTAAGCAATTATAGTAGTACATTAGTGTTAAATGTGGGATCAGCAGATGGAATAAGAGAGAAAATGACAGTAATTGCGGATAAGGGCTTAGTAGGGCATGTGATATCAGTATCAGAGAAAACTTGTAAAGTTCAGGTTATTATTGATGCAGCGAGTACTGTAAGTTGTACAATTAGTACAACTCAAGAAAGCATTATATGTAAAGGTACTCTAGAAAATGATCAAATACTTAGAGCATCATATATACCAACAGGTGCAGAACTTATACAAGGAGATAGTGTTTATACATCAGGAGTTGGAGGAATATATCCAAAAGGAATTATAATTGGAACAATAAAAGAAATAATTACTACTAGCAATATTACAGATAGATATGCGATAGTAGAACCAGCAGTAGATTTTTCAAAAATAGATACAGTTCTTATTATAAATGACTAATAAAGGCAATAGGTAGCCTAAAACCTAAATAAAGTTTTAAAGGATTAAAAGTTGAAAAAATTTAGTATTGTAATTATCTTAATATTAGTTTTCTTATTAATTTACTTTTTTCAAGCTCATGTTTTTAACTATTTTACAATAGCAGGAGTAAAGCCTAATCTTTTTGTTATATATATTTTATGCATTGGACTTTTTGCTAACCAGTTTCTTGGTATATCATTTGGAGTTGTATCAGGAATAGTATTAGATTCTATATTTGGTAAAACTATAGGAATAACAGCGATTATGTTATGCATAATAGGATATTTAGGAGCTTATTTTGATAAAAACTTTTCAAAAGAAAACAAGCTAACAATAATACTTATGGTTGCTGGAGCAACTTTAATATATGAATTAGGTTCATATTTTATAAGTTCCTTAATTTTAGAATTTGAAAGAGAATTCGGAATGTTCTTCAAGATTGTAATTATAGAAATGATATATAATATACTGCTTACAATTATTTTATATCCTTTAATTCATAAATTTGGATATTCAATAGATAGAACATTTAAGAAAAACAATATTTTAACAAGATATTTTTAAAAATAAAATAGATTTTAGGATAGCATTTAAATTTTTCTAAAAGAGGTGAGAAAGCTGAAAAATAAAAGTGAATTAGAAAGATCTAATTTCAGATATAATATAATAACAACTTTAGTTTATTTGGTAGGTATAGCTATTTTAGTTCAATTATTTAACATTCAAATTGTACATGGCTCTGAATATAGAGAAACATCAAATACTAAGTTAACCAGAGAAGCTACTATAGAAGCTGCAAGAGGTAGCATTATGGATAGAAGTGGCAATGTTTTGGTAAGTACAGAAATGAAATTTTCATTAGAGATGTATAAATCTAAAACGGATGATGACCAATTAAATAATTCTATTTTACTTATGACTACTATTTTAGAAAATAATGGCAATTCTTATATAGATACATTTCCAATCAGTATAGAACCTTACGAATATCATTTTGAATCAGAAGAAGAGTTAGCAACTTGGAAGAAAAAATATAAGATACCAGAAGCAGCCTCAGCAGAAGAAGCTTTTTATTTGTTTAGAGATAAATATAATATAAAAAATGATAATCCAAAAGAAATTAGACAAATTTTAGCAATAAGATATGCAATATCCACAGTAGGGTATTCTACTACAAGATCAATAGAAATATCTAAAGATATTTCAAGAGAAAGTGCTGTACAGCTTCAAGAAAACTCTCAAAGCTTAACAGGTGTAAATGTTATTATTGAGCCAACAAGAGTTTATCATCAAGGAAGTTTGGCATCACATATTTTAGGATATGCAAGTAGAATTAGAAAAGAAAATAAAGATGAATTTGCTAAAAATGGCGATACTCATGAATATGATGTAGATGATAAAGTGGGTCAAACAGGTATTGAAAAAACTTTTGAAGAATATTTAAGAGGAGAAGATGGAGAAAAACAAATAGACATGTCTGTTGATGGAACAGTTACAGGTGAATATACTTCAAAGGAAGCGATAGGAGGAGCAGATATTGTTCTTACTATTGATGCAAACTTGCAAGAAATAACAGAAAGAGCATTAGCTGCAAATATTGAAAAAATTAGGGCAGGAGGATTTGGAGAACCGCATGATGCTCAAGGGGGTGCAGCAGTAGTTATAAATGTAAATACAGGTGAGATTCTTGCTATGGCAAGTAATCCAGATTATGAACCAGCATTATTTTATAATGGAATTTCTAATGATAAATTTAATGAATATAATAATAATCCATATCATCCATTATCAAGTAAAGCATTTCAAGGAACTTATGCTCCTGGTTCTACATTTAAAATGGTAACAGCAATAGCTGCATTAGAAACTGGAGCTACTAATACAACTGAAAGAATTAATGATAATGGTCCTTATTATGGAATAGTAACAGGTGATACAAAAGATCCAGCATGTTGGTATTACAATG
Source organism: uncultured Clostridium sp. (assembly GCA_947570695.1). Taxonomy (GTDB): domain Bacteria; phylum Bacillota; class Clostridia; order TANB77; family CAG-508; genus Scatovivens. The sequence continues at coordinate 123,935 of CANOVB010000002.1, read as the reverse complement.
ACTATGGAAGAGGACATGGACCACTTAATATATCTCAAGCAATAGAAAAATCTTGTAACTATTTCTTTTTTGAAGTTAGTACAAGAATGGGAATAGACAATTTAGTTAGATATGGAAGATACTTTGGATTAGGCTCTAGAACAGGGATTGAAATTACAGGAGAAAGTAGAGGGGTACTTGCAAGTAGAGAAGTAGCGGAAGAAAAAAATGAGCCATGGTCAAACGCACAGCTTGCTTATGCTGCTATAGGTCAAGGATACAATAGTTTTACTCCTTTGCAAGTAGCTAAATATGTTGGTATGATAGCAAATGGTGGTCAAAAATTAGACGTATCAATAATAAAAAGTGTAATTCAATCAAATGGAACTCAAGTTTCTCGTTCAGAAATAGATGAATTTGTAAATAAGAAATTAGGTCTAACATCAGAAAATAATGCTAATGATGATGTTCAGATTAGCCAAGAAACAATAAATGCAGTACGTGAAGGAATGAGAAGAGTTACAGAAGGTGAAGGAGGAACTGCAGCTAGTTCATTTAGAGATTTTGAAATACAAGTTGGAGGTAAAACAGGTTCTGCTGAGTTTGGTAAAAAAAGAACAGATGGGTGGTTTGTAGGATTTGCACCTTATGATAATCCAGAAATAGCAGTAGTAGTTATAGTAGAAAATGCATTTCATGGATATTATACAGCAGATGTAGTAAAAGAAGTTGTTTACGAATATTTTGGAATGAATATAAAAGAAGTTACAGAAGATATGTCAGCAATAACAGAGGTGGAAACGTTTAGATAGAAGGAAGGAGAATGCATAAAATATGCCACATAATATAAAAATAAGCCAAACCACAAATGAAATTATATTAAATATAAATATAACAGCAGAGATGAATGATATATTAGAAGAACTGGAACTTAGACTTCCAAGATTAAAGAATTTTTATCAATCTTCTACGATACCAATGAGAATAACTGGAAGACTTTTTACTACATCAGAAATAGAAGTTTTAAAAGAAACAATTAAAAATGAAATAGATGTAGAAATAAAATTTGATGCAGCTTCAGATCTTTTAGGACTACATGCAATTAAAAAAACTTTTAAAGCTGAAACTGATGTATCACAAACAAAATTTGTCCAAAATTCTTTACGTTCTGGACAAAAGGAAGAATACCAAGGAAGTATTGTTATTTGTGGAGACGTTAATGCAGGAGCACAAATAATAGCTGGTGGTAATATTATGATTTTAGGAGCCTTAAGGGGAATGGCACATGCAGGAGCAAATGGAAATACTATGGCAATGATATCTGCAAATAATATTGGAATTACACAAATTAGAATAGCTAACCTTGTTAGAGAGGTTGGAGAAAAAATAGAGAAATGTCCAATTTGTAAGATAGAAAATGGAGAGATAGTAATAATATAAAAATTTAGATATGAAAAAATACAAAGAGTTAGAAAAACAAAATTGAAAGCTTAAATTAAATAATGCATGCAAAGTTTAAATAATTAATAAGACTAGGGTTATGATTAATACAAAATCATAGCCTTTTTTGTTGTTTTCTAAAAAGCTTATTCCTAAATCTAAATTTTCTGCAACACTTAGTAGATTAGCAATTTTTATATACTGCTCTAATTTTTCCTTTTTATCTTCTTCAAGATATGGTTTTAGAGAATGAAGCAATTTATTTCTAGGGCAATCTTTATTTTTATTTATTTTAGAAAGGATATCTTTTATTTTCATAATTGTTTCAATATCTAAAGAAAAGTCAGAATCCTCAGCAGACTTAGCAGGTGGAGTAGCGCCACCTGCTATATCATTTAGGTCAATATTTTTTTCTTTTAAAATATCTGAGAATTTAGAAAAAATCTCTGAAAAATCTTCATTCATATTAGTTATCGTCCTTCTTAATATCTTTTTTTAAGCCTGAGTTTTCAAGTATTTGCTGAGCTTTATAAATATTTTTTTCAAGTTCTTCTTTATCCATTTTAGAAATAGTTGAAAGAAGCTTATTAATATCCATGTTATTCAAAGTAATTCCTCCTTATACAATATTAATATAATATATGCCCCAAAAAATAAAAGTTGATAAAATCTTAGGGATTTCCACAAATTAGGAATAAATTGTGGAATTTTATATTAATATAAACAAAAAGATATAAAAACTTAACATAAGTTAATTGCGATAAAAACAACTTATTCCGTAAGGGCAAATTGAAAATGGTACTAAAATATTGATTTGTAAAGATTTACAAATTATCGAAAATGTAGTAAAATATATTATATAGGGTTACATAAATCGTATAGTAAATAATATATGATTTTTATATAGACTACTAAGGTCTAGCTGCTAAAGAAAAGGAGGTTTTTGTATGGAAATGATAAAAACCAAGAAAGGTAAATTTTTAGTAATTTTAATAGTGTTTATGATGATGTTTTCAAATTTTGGATATACTTTGTCTGTTATTGCGACAAGTGAAGAATTCCAAGTTATAAGCAATGGTTTTTTCAAAAAAAATGAAATAAAATTTAATGCTTATTTTGAAAATGAAAATGGAAAAAAGACTAATGAAATTACTGGAAATGTTAATCAAAAATTAAAATTAGTTTTAGAAATTTTACCACAAGTTAATGGGTATCTAAAAAGTGGTACCATAAAAGTGGTTAGTTCGAATGAAAAAGATTTGAATTTGAAGATATCAGATGCTAGCATAAAAGAAGAGAGCAATATAATTTCAAAGCCAGTAGTTGATACAAATTCAAATACTGTAAATATGGATTCGATGTCAAATACGGTGGAAGAAAATACAAATACGAATTCAATATTGAATATAGTGGTAGAGAATAAAAATACTATATCAGAGGATACAAATACAGTATCAAATACGATAGTAGAAAATAGTAATACTGTATCAGAGAATACAAATACAGTATTAAATAATACAAATACCTTGCAAGATACAATGGTAAATTCTGATAATACAGTTTCTAATCCATTAGTAGCAATAGACTCAATAATGACAAGTGGAACTGATGAAGTAAATAATGTTTCGGATGAAACAGCTGAAAACCCAGCTGTTATTTCTGCTGAGAGCGAAGAAGGAAATTTGATTGATGAAGAAGCAGTAATTGAAGAGAAAACAGAAGAAATAAATCAAGAGAAACTTGATATACATAAAGATATAAATTTTGTTTCAGAAGATGAAATAGTTTTAAGCAATATAACAAGTGAAACAAAAATCGAAGTAAATGTAGAATATATTCAATGTGAAGAATTAGATATAGAAAACTTAGAAAAGGAGATAAAATTACAATTAAGTGGAACATTTATAAATAGTGATTTAGAAGAAGTAGAAATAGGAAAAGAAGAAAAAGTAAAAATAGGATGGACATATACAAAAGATATAAGCTTAACAAGTGAGTACACAAAATTTTCACCATTTGAAATAGGAGAAATAAAAGGAACAATAGTAGAAAATAAAATAACAGTAAAAAGAGAAATAGAAGAAGAAAAATATTTACCAGTAAGAAGCAGCAAATTAGAAATAGAAGTACCAAAAGTAAATGGGAAAGCTCCAATAAATGTAGATGTAGTAGCGGATAAGCTATTAGCAAGCATGGGAGAAGATACTGGAAAAACAAGCTTTGGTAAAGAAAATTGGAAATATGATGAAAAAACAGGAAAGATAAATATAGAAGTAACAAATGAAAAAGAAGGAAAAGCAGTAAATACAAAAGGAATAGACGAATATATAGTAATATATAGATATGAAGATTATGTAGAAAGTGAAAATTCAAACTTAAGTAAAATAGTAAAATTAGAAGTAGAAGAATATAGTGCTAAGAAAAATAACATAATCAAAAAAGAAATAAAAGAGAATCAAGATATAAAAGTAGATGTAGGAGAACTAGTAACATATAGTATAAGTTCAACAGAAGGCAAAATAAATAAAGGAAAAATATATGCAAACTACAATTCAGAAAATGGAATATACGAAACAGAATATACAACTCAAGTAAATGTAAACATATTAACAAGTGATATATTAGAAAGCTTAAAAATAGATAGCACAAAAGAAGTATATAAAGCAGATGGCGTAGAATTAGAAGCTAAGGGGATAGAATATAGGAAAATAAAATTTAGTTATGCAGAAATAAGCTCAATATTATCAGAAGGTGGAGAGATAGTAATAACAAATGAAAATGGAGAATTACTATATACATTAAATAGTACATTAATAACAAAAGAAGAAGACTGCACAATAAATTTAAATGGAGCAAATGGAATAATAATAACAGCAAATAACATAGCAAAAAATGGAACAATAAACTTTGAAATAACAAAATCAATAAGAAAATGTAATTATGATAAAGCAGTATTTAAAAACATAAAAGAAATAGAAAGTAGAATAACAGCAGAAGTAAAATATGCGGAAATAGATGAAACATTAAAATTAGCAACAATAGGAACAAGAAAAGAATTTGAAGAGGCTGCAACATCAGCAAACTTAATTATAAATAAAGAAAGCTTATCAACAATAAATGCAAATGAGAATGTAGAATTAAAAATAGAATTAAACAATGATAAAGAAACAAGTGATTTATACATAAATCCAACATTTGAGATGGTATTTCCAAAATATGTAAAAGGAGTATCAGTAGAAAGTATAAACTTATTATATGAAAACGGACTAAAAGTAAAAGACTTCCAGACATATACAGAAAGTGACATAGTAAAAATGAGAGTAGAACTAGGAGGAATGCAAAGTAGTTTTAGTCAAAGTAGTGCAACAAATGGAACAAATATAATAATAAATACAAATATAGAAGTAGATGATTATACACCAAGTAAAGAGGATCAAATAAAATTATATTATTGTAATGAAGGAGCAAGTAATTATCAATCACAAACAAAATGGACAATAAATAAAGAAATGCCAGCAGGAATTTTAAAAACAACAAACGGATTTGATGTAGCTATAATAAATTATCAAGCACCAAGTGGATTAGTAACAATAAATGGAATAATAAATTATGATGGAAATTTAGGAGCAGTAAAATCAGTAAAACAAGGAGAAATAACAAGAGAGATACCAATAAACAGTAGCTCAAAAATAGTAACAATGGAACTATTAGCGTTAAACAATACAGGAAATAGATGTTCAGACGTAGTGCTAATAGGAAGAATACCATTTAAAGGTGTAAGAGATGTAATAGCAAATGAAGAAATAGGATCAACAACAGATACAGTAGTAAGGGATTTAATAAAAGAAGACATACAAAACAAGAACTTGACAACTATATATTATTCAAGTAATCCAAATGCAAATAAAAATTTAGATGATATATCAAATGGATGGGTAGAAGGCGGAATAGGATTAACAGAAATAAAATCATATTTAATAGTAGTAAAAGGTGGAATGGAACCAGGACAAGTATTAAGATATACATATGATTTTGAAATTCCAGAGAATCTACCATATGAAGCAAAAATAGAAGGAAGTTTTGGAGGATTTTATAATAATAATGCACCATATGCAATAGTATATGAAAGTTCAATAGCAGATAGAGTAGGCTTGACAACAGAATTAGGTCCAAAACTTGAAGCTACTATGACAGTTGATATTGGAGATGGGGCAGATGTATATTCAAACAGACCATTAAAATATACAATACAAGTTTCAAATCCAGGAAGTGTAGTAGCAAATGATGTGGTTGTTAGTTCAAAGGTTCCAGAACGTACAAATGTAACTAAGAAGGAATCATCTCAATATGGAGATTATGGTTATACGATAGGAGAGAAAACAAAAGAAATAACATACAATTTGGGAACTATAAACCCAGGAGAAGTAAAAGAATATTCATTTACAGTAAGAACAGGAAATAAGCCAACATTAGATGAATATGCAGAAAAGGATGAAAAAGGATATTTTATAATTACAGGATATGATTACGAAGAAGTTCCAGTTGAGAAAGATCCGATGATAGATGCAGATGAATTTGAAAATGAGGGTGAAGATGGAACTACAAAAGTACCTGTACCAATTAAAGAGTATATAACAGAAGTACCAAATATTTATATAACAAGTAAAGCAACTGTAACTACATCAATGAATGCTACCCCAGTAGAAACCAATGAAGTAAAAAATGAATTAAAACAAGCAAATTTTGCTACAGAAATAAGAATAGATCATGATAGAAATTTAAGAGCCGGAATGGCAAGTAATTTTGAGTTAGCATTAAGAAATACTGCTAGAAAAGACCTAAAAAATGTAGTAGCTGTATTAACTGTTGGAGATATATATGAATATAAAGAAGGCTCAATCTCTGATTTATATGGAGAAATTACATCTAGTGGACAAGATGGAAAAATCGAATTTAAAGAACAAGAAGGAAAAATTTATTTCTATGTTGGAGATTTAGATAAAGATGATGTTAATTATCTAAGAGCTTGTGTAATAACAAAAGGAATAAAAGATTTTTCTAAAACAGTAGATTGTTATTTTGAAATTTCAGCAGATGAAACTTTGGTAGAGAAAAGTACAGTAATACCACAAACTGTTGATAAAGCTATATTAGAAGCAAAAGATATAAGTATTAATATGCCAAATAGTATTAATGAAAATGAAAATATTATAATATCAACAGAAGTGAAAAATATAGCAAATATAGAATGTACAGAAGGAACTTTGGAGTTTACAATTCCAGAAGAAATGACAATACACAATGTTACATTAAATGGTGTAAGTTTGTCAATAGAAAAAGGAAATAATAAAGCCATAGCTAAGTTACCTATTATAGACGGAAAAGAAACTATAACTGTTGATATAATTTTAAAAGCTAAAAATATGCCAGGAACAGATAATAAGACAGTTACAGTAGAAAGAATAGTCCATAATAGTGAACAAGAGGATATAAAAATAGAACCGGTTGGATTCACAATAATTAATAATGAAAAAACAGCAGAAGAAAAAGAACAAGAAAGAATTGAAGATTTAAAGAAACAAGAAGAAGAGGATAAAAAGAAACCATCATCAAACAACAATAGTGGAAGTAACAATAATGGTGGAAATAATAACAATAATAGTAGCAACAGTAATAACAATAATAGCAGTAATAACAGTAATAATAGTAGCAACAATAGCAATAACAATAACAGCAACAGTAGCAGTAATAATGGAAATAAAAAACCAAATAATAATAACTCAAGCAACAATGGAACAACAACTACAATTCCTACTTATTCAATAAATGGTTTAGTTTGGTTAGACTTAAATAAAAATGGTGTAAGAGAAGATGATGAAAAAGGAATAAGCGGAGTTAAAGCATATTTATTAACAACAGATAATAATATGGTTCAATCAACTGCAACAACAAGTAGTGGTACATATCAGTTTAGAGATGTAAAACCCGGAAAATACATGGTTGCTTTAGAGTATGAAAAAGATAAATATATAGTAACAAGTTATAAAAAGGCAAATACGCCAGAAGACAGAATTTCAGTCGCTATAGATAATAACTCAGATAAAATATCTGCTATAACAAACGAAATAATAGTTGAAAATGCAAATATTGGAAATATAAATATAGGTCTTCAAAATAAAGATACATTTGATTTAGCAGTAAACAAATATATTTCTAATGTAAAAGTAACTACTAAAAAAGATGTAGCAAATTATGATTTTGATAACTTGGATGTAGCAAAAGTTGAAATTCCAGCTAAGAAATTAAAAGGAGCAAAAGTAGATTTTGAATATACAATAGTTATTGAAAATACAGGAAACATTGAAGGATATGCAGAACAACTAGTAGATTACTTAGGAGATGAAATAACTTTTGAAGAAGGTTTAAATACAGATTGGTTTAAAGGAAATGACGGATATGTATATGCTAAAGATTTAAATCAAACGATGTTACAACCAGGAGATAAGAAAGAATTAAAATTAACTGTAAGTAAAATTATGAATGAAAACAATACAGGTACAGTATCAAATAAAATAACATTATTAAATGCATTTAACCAATATAATTCAAAAGAATTGATCGATAATAATACAAGCATACAAAACACATTAATATTAATATCAACAGGTTATACAGTACAAATAATTGGAGCTATAATTGCTATAATATTTGCAAGTTTCATAATTTATAAAAATAAAGAAAAAATAACAATTTTAGTATCTTCGAATGTAAAATATAAAACTAAACAGAAAGTGAAAAAGAAAATAAAACTGAAGAAAAAATATAAGTAAGGAGGTGGGTAGTATGAATAGAAAAGTAAAATATATTTTTATAACTATAATAACAATACTATTAGTATTATTACTTGGATATGGAATAGTTGCTTGGGCTGAAAGTACAAGCTTTGGAGCTAGTGTTGAAAACTACCCAACTGAACCAGCATATGGAATTGTGCAGAAAAAAATTGTAAAGGAGTATAAATATAGAGCACCAAGTTATACTAAGATTACTCAATTTCCAATTAATGGAGTAGTATTTAACTCAAATGCAGATTTCTTCTGTGCTCAACACCATACACCTTATGCAAGCTCAGCAAGACCAACAACATTAGGTAGTAGTGGTGGAGACTTTCATTTATACTATGAAGTGACAAAACATAAAGTTAAATCTGGTTATACAAGTGAGCCAGATGGGGACATAGATACAAGTGCAGATATATATCTTGATGAAAATGGAAATACAGTATGGAATTTAAAAGAACCTTATAATGGGTTTATGGAAAAAGATTTAGAAGATCCTCCAACAAATAGAATATTTACAAACTGGGTTTATATTCCAAAAGATCAACAATTTGATTGTGAAGATAAAAGAGCTAATATAGGAACTAAAATAGGTGATAGCCCAATTAAAGACGGAGGTATAGCTTTCATACTAGCTTGCTATAGAGGAAGAAATGGAAGTTATTCAGCAGATCCTAGACAACATGCTGTATGGGACTGGTTAGGTCAAATGGGAAGTAGTGGTTTAAGACCAGCAGCTATTGCTTTCCAAACATACCATGAAGATTCTAAAGAGCCAGATGTAGATACATTACCACAAGATGATGTAGGAACAGTATTATCAGGAAATACTTATGAAGTTGGACCATTTAAAATGAGCAATTATGTAAGAGCACAAAACTATTCTTATAGTATAGGTGGTAAAGTTACTATATCACATGGAGATGGAGATGATTTAACAGATGTAGATATAGATATTCCAGTTGAAAATGGAATTAATCTTCAAGACATTATGAATAAAGCTACAAGTAATGGAAGTGAATCTGATAAGGATTTAAGAGGAACAATTATACAAATTAAAGCAGTAGTAGCAAATGAAGCAGGTGATACTAAAGAAATACCATTAGATGATTCTCAAATTCCAGATCCAAATGAAGTTTATAATATTACTTTAAATGATGCTGAAATTCAAGGATATGATGAATTATTAGATATAATATTTGTGTATCAAAGAGTTCACTCTTGTGGAGCTGGTACTTGGTATGATGGAAGACAAAAAGCTCTTGATTATCCAGACGGAAAAAATAAGCAACAATGCCATGGATACCATTGTATAAGTGGTATAGGAAGTGGAGGATGTTCTTTAAGTAAAAGTCCTGGAAGTACAGGTTCACCTTATAAAGGAACATGTACACATACATGGTATACAGGATGTAGAAATGAAACAAGAACTGGAACAAGACCAAATGGAAGTACATATACTTACACAGTACATATTCATGGTACATTTCACAGACAATCACACCAAGGTGATGGAGCAGCTGGATATACTTATGTGTGTGATCATGGACACGGACACGGAAATTGTTGGTCTTTTGAATGGCAAAAACCAACAGATACTGGAGACTATGCACAAGATGGTTTCGCAGGAGATGGATTACTTACAACAGAACAAATCGAATATAAAGTACGTGTAAAAGTACCACTTAAAACACAAATGTCAATATATAAATATATAACAAAAGTAGATCATGTTGGTGAAGATATAAATCTTTGGGACTTAGGTACACAAAGAAGAGAAATGACAATGCAAGAAAAATATGATGATGCAGTTCCAGTAGAAAGAGGAGATTTAGTTACATATAAAATTGAACTTGTAAATGACTCAAGATTCCCAACAAGAGTAAAAGTAAAAGATTTGTTGCCAGAAAATTGTGAACCAGTATATGTAAATCTGGTGGATTGTACTCTGGAAGAAATGCCAGATGAAATTAAATATAGCCAGTGGATTACAATAGAAGGTCATTCTAAGAATGAATATGAAATTAAAGTAAGACCAATTAGAGATAGTGGAAAATATACAAATATAATTGAGTTTATAACAAGAAATGATACAGACGAGAAAATGCAATATGCTACATGGGGATCTGATGGAGATGGAATAGGTTCAGCAACACATGGACCTCATACAAATGGAAATCTTGTAAATACAAGAAAAGAAGGAGACCAGGATCTAACAACAGACTTAAAAGAAAAAGACTCAGATACTTATGTAATAAAAGAATATAATGTAAGTATTGAAAAATATATTTATGATGTTGAACATCAACCAGATTTCTTATCAGCAGGAGATAATTTAGACACAACATTATCAGCAACAGACGAAAGATCAGTAGTAGCAGGAACAACAGAAGAATATAAAGAAGCAAACCCAGTATATGTAGAATATGGTGATGTAGTAACATATAAAATAATAGTTTACAATACAACAGATAATACTGGAGCACCATTTGATATAGCAAGCAGAAAAGATGAGCCATATTGGGAACCAGATAAAGTATATGTAAATGTAGAAGATACATTACCACAAAAATTCTCTAATTTAGAGATTACAGTAGAGGATAAAGCACTTCCAGGAAATGATGCTTATGTAATTGATAAAATAGATGAAAGTGTGAGTGGTGGTAAATTTACAATAAAAGATTTGATGGTACCACCAGGAGAGACAAGAATAGTTACAGTTAAATTAACTGTAGAAGAGCATATAAGAGGTACTATTGAAGAAAATAATGTTAAATTTATTGATGAAATGAAAAACATAAACAGAGGACCTGAAAAAGGAAGTACAGTAGAAGATAAATATTGTGTAATTAAAAATAACTCTGAAAACTTAGAGTCAAGCGACTGGTATATATTAAATGACTACAATGCATTTATTGACAAATATGTACATATCTACAAAGAAGAAATGCAAAAAGAAAATAATACTAATGGATATTCAAACGGAGGATTTATAACAAATGATGATGGAACATTAAAAACTTCAAGAGAGAGAAAATCTGATGGAGAAAAGAGAGAAAGACCAGTATCAGTAGAAAAATATGAAACATTAGTATATGCAATTAAAGTTACAAATGAAGCTGAAGGAACAGAAAGTGCAACAGCTTCAGGAGATAAATATGCTACACAAGTAAGGCCAACTAAAGTAACAGACTATATGCAACTTGGATTAATTCAAGAAGGATTAGAAGCTAAGTTGTATAATGCAGATGGAACAGAGAAAAGAGATGTTGATGTAACAAGTTCTGGTCCAAGCGTAGATGGAAAATACAATGTATATGAATATACTATTGGAAATGAAACAATTTTAAATCCAGGTGAATTTATAGTATATTATGTAACAGCTGGGGTTACACAAAGTAATATGTACTTATATGACTTAGAAAATAAAGCAGAGCTTACAATATTAACAAATATTAATAACACAGATGAAGTTCCAAGAGAAGTAAAAAATGATGACTACAATGAAAATATTTCTGAACAACAAGAGTCAAGTGAATTTGTAAGAATGAAAGATTTAGTACTAGCAGGAAATGTATGGCTTGATATAAACAGAGATGGATATATGAATGATAAAGCAAGAAGTGGAGAAAGCAACTTAGAATACTATACATTTGATGATAAAGAGTACTATAAAGTAAATGATGATGCAATGAAAGTTGACGGAATAACAATAAAACTATATAGAGTTGATGGAAGTTCAGAAAAATTAATAAGAACAACAATAACAGATAATGAAGGAAAATATGTATTTGGACAAGAAAATGGAAGTTGGAGACAAGAAGACTATAACCATGATTCTCCAGAAATATTAGGTGGAAGCTATGATACAGGAGAAAGCACAAATACTAAATATCAACGTATTGACAAAGCAACAACTAAAGATGGACATGGAAATTATACAGCAGGTTCAAGATACATAGAATACTATATTGAGTTTGAATATGATGGTGTATTATATAAGAGTACAGAATTCTATTCAGGAACAGATAATATAGTAGTAGAAGAAAATAGTGATTTTGGAAAATATGATAGAAATAGACCTTATGGAGAATTAAATCCACCAAGTACAGAATTACATCAATTATTTAAGAATAGTAATCCATATTTATATGAAATTGACTCAAATGCAGCAGAGTTTAGAGATGTAAGAGAAGAGTTTAATAAAAAATATGAATATATTTCATATAATTCATCATATAGTGATCCAGATGGAAGTAATTTAACAAATGATATGGAATACTATAAAACAGGACATGTATCACAATTAAAAGAAGACGAAAAAAGAACAATGACAGCAAGAAGCTTTATAAAGAATCCAACTATAGGAGAAGATCCAAGTATAGTAGAAAAAGATTGGTATGATGAAGTATTTAAAACAAGGAGTTTAGAAAATACAGATCTATTATGGATATGTAAAAAGTCAGAACCAGGAGATGCATTTGAGCCAGATACAGAGTATTTAAAACACATAAATTTAGGACTAGAATTAAGAGAAGACGTAGATATAGCATTAACAAAAGACGTATATAAAGTAAAAACAACTATTGACGGTGAAGAAATGGAATATGACTTTAACAAAAATACAGTGCTAAATGGAGATTTAGGAAAAGACAAGAAAGACGGATACTTAAGCGACTTCATAATAGCAGCACCATATGGATTAGAGTTATATGAATCAGATTATAAATATAGATTTGACCAATATAAATCACAAGCAGTAAGAGAATATAAAGGAATAAATGGAGAAAGTGAATTAAATGTAGAAATAACATATAGAATAACAGTAGAAAATAAGAGTGTATCAGATGATGATACAGTAAAAGAAGAAGGAAAAGAGCCACCAGTAAAAGATACAAAACTATATGTAAGAGTAAACGAAGTGTTAGATTTATATGATGAAAACTTTTTAGATTATGATTATTCAGATGGAAAGAGATATAAAGATGGAAAAGTAACAGTAAAAGGAAAAGATGAAAATGGATATTTAGTTGATAAAGAGCTAGCTATAACAGAAGCATGGTACTTTAAGAAAGCTGAAGAAGCAAGCGGTTTAGAGTTAGTAGATGATAAGAAATACATAATAGAAAATAGTATAAATGCAGAGATGGGAACAGAAAAACCAATTTATAAAGAAGATGAAAAAGGACAATATGTAAAAGTAAAACTAAATATTTCAAGAGATCAAAAATTCTCTAAGAAGAAAGATAATAACTTTACAGCAGATGGATATAAAACATTATACTTAACAGGAATGGAAAATGAAGTAATAGCAGAAGGAGAGCATTTAGACATCTATGTAAAATATACAGTAGATAATACAAAAGCATTAGAAATAGATGTAACAAATGAAAGCTATGAAGAAACAACAACAAAGACAGAAGAAAAGAGAGTAGATAGTTTAACAGTAGAGAAAAATACAATAACAGTAAAAACAGATAGTATAAAAATAACAAGTGAAAAGAAAGCAACAATAGAAAGAGCATTAAAATTAGCAGAAAGAATAACAACAGAATTTAAACAGAAATATGGAAGAGGAACAGAAAACATAGCGCAAGTACATACATTCTCAGTATGGTATGATGAAAAAGCAGAAAAATATCCAGCATCACTAGTAGATATGGATTCAAACCCAGGAAATATAGGAATAAAAGATGAAGGAACAACAAGTGCAGATGATATAGATTATTATGAAGATACAGCTTATAAAACAGGTATAGAATTAGTTGCAGATGGAACAGAAAACACAAGAGAAAAAGTAGAAGAAAAATACAAAAATATAGGAATAGAAATAATAATCAGAACAGTAGAAGAAATAAGAGAAAACTTAATAAGAAGTATATCAGGAAAAGTATGGGATGATTCAAGATCTAGTGCAATAGGAGAAGGTGGAAATACTCAATATGTAGGAAATGGATATAACAAAGAAGAAGACACAAGAGATCCAGAAGCTAAGAGAAATGAAAGTGTAACAGAAAATTACAAAGATAAAGATGTAACAGAAGACAAAGATATAGATGTAAGAAGTGCTAAAGTTGAAATAATAGAAATAGTAGAAGTACCACAATCAGATGGAAGCAAGCATTACTATGAAGAAATATTATCAAATGTAACATGGGATCAAGTACAACATATGAGAACAAGAGACGATGGAACCTATGAATTAACAGGATTTATACCAGGAACATATATAGTAAGATTTACTTATGGTGATACTATAGAAGAAAACCAAGTAAAGACTATGAATGGATTAACAAAATTAACAAACACAGGTGAAGGATATGATCCAAACTTAGAAGCACAAAGAGACATGTTAATATTTAATGGACAAGATTATAAATCAACACAATATACATTATGGGATGGAGAAGATGGAAAATCAGATATAGAAGGAGATGCAGAAAAAGATCCAGACACAATAATAAGACAATTAGAAAAAGCAGATAGATCAGATGCTAGAGATGATGAGGTAAGAAGACTAGAAGCAAATGCATTCTCAGAAATAATGACAAATGGTATAGCGGAAGTCTTAAAAGGTGTAGCAAATGGTACAGATCTAGCAAAAAGAGCTGAAGCTAACACAGCAAAAGAGTTAAAAATATTAACAGATAATACATATATGAATGCAGAAACAATGGAATTCTTAGTAAAAGCAGAAAAATTAACAGATAAACAGACAAATGAATATATAACAGTAGTAAGAAAGAACATTGATATTGGAAATGGAAGTTACAATTTAAGTGATGCTAAGAAACTATATGATGACATTTATTATAAAGAGCTAGAGAAGATACAAAATAAAGACACAGTAAGTAGAGAGTTCAAGATAGAAAATGTAGACTTCGGTATTGAATATAGACCAGAATCACAAATCAGTTTAACAAAAGAAATAGACGAAATTAAGATAGTAACAGAAGATGGAAATACATTAGTAGATTTATTCTTCTATACAACAGGAAGTGGAACACCAGAAGAACAAGTACACCATATAGACTTAGAAAAATCAAAAGGAATGGATTTAGTACAATTTATAACAAATGATTATAAAGGAATATTAGAACCAATATTATCAACAGGAGAAATTCAAGGATTTGTATACATACAAGTTGATGATGATATCTTACAAGGATCAAAAATAGAAATTACATATAAGTTTGAAGCACAAAATGAAAGCGAAGTAGACAGAATAACAACAAACTTAAATGCTATAAGATACAAAGAAAACAAATTAACACAAGATCTAATTTTAGACTATGGAAATGATATAATAGAAAAGAACTATACAGCATCAGTAACAGCAAGAAATATGGCTTATAAAGATATGTTTGCAAGAGATGAAAAAGATGGATCATTATACAGAAAAATGAAAAAGACAATAGTAGAAAATAATGTAGCATCAGGATCAGAAGAAAGCAAACCAACAGTAAGCATGATAAAAGAGACAGCAAGTAAGGGATATTTCGGAAGATTTGTAGGATATGCATATTATACAGGTGAAGTAACTGGATTAGATACAGTATCAAGCTTAAAATTTGATAAGATATTAGACTATGTAGATACAGATTTAGAGTATGAACAACAAACAAATAATAGTAACTTAAAAGATAAACTATGGGCAAAAACAACAGTACCAGAACTAATAGATTATGTGTACTTATTAAGAGAAGCAAGAGAAACATCAGTAGTAAGCCATTTAGATAAAACAACAACAGAAATTGTAAGAGGAATAACAGATGGAGGAGTTTCAGCAGGTGCTACAACTAATATAGCAGATAAGCTATTTGAACTAAAAGGTGATTTAAAACTAACAAATGTCGGAAATATAGAGTATACAGATTTAGTAGTATCAGTAGATGATAGGGTAGTAGATGAAGGAGATCCAAATGATAATTCTTCTAAAGCACCAGTAAATAATACAGATTTATCAAGATTCTTATTACCAAAAGTAACAATAGATGAAAGTACATTATCAGAAGAGCAAATAGCTCATGAAAAAGGAACAGCAGCAATGGGTATTGTATACTTGCCAGTATCAAAAGTAATATCAGCAGAGACTGATACAGACAATATGAGTTATGAAAATATAGCAGAGGTAATACAATTTACAACATTAACAGGAAGAAGAACAAACTTTGCAACAACAGTAGGAAACGTACAAACAAAGAATCCAAGACCGGATGATAGAGATCCAGATCCAGACCATCCAACAAGTGGTAGTGAAGAATTCGTAGAAGCAAGTTATGAGCCAGATACAGATTCAACAGAAACAATAACATTAACACCACCAACAGGATTAATGAGAAATAGAAGAAAAATAGTAAATGCAGTAGAAACAGCCAAAACTGGTGTAGGAGTATTTATAACAGTTGGAATAGTAGTAGCCCTAGTAATTATAACCGCAAAAGTAATAATTACTATAAGAAAGAAAAAACGTTATAAATAGAAAATAAAAAGGATGAGAGTTTATGACTCTCATCTTTTTTGAAATTAAATTGCTAAAAACTCTACGCAAATAAGTAATTAGAGAATATTTATTTATAATAGAAATATACTTTAATGTAGTATGTAAACTTAATGTTAAATAAGACAATTCGACAAAAAAAGACATAAAAGTTAGTAATTTTAAGATAAATTTTATAAAAAATATTGAAAAAAAGGCAAAAAAACCCATAAAAGGGTTGAAAAAAAGCCTAAAAAGGTATATAATTAAATATGTATAGTGTTTTGCAAAAGGACTTATAAGTACAAGTTTATGTAATGAAAATTTTATATAAAAAAAGTCGAAAGTTTTAAAAATGAATATCCGTAGATAAGTATACGAGGAAAAACGTTAAAACTCTTTACTGGTAAGCATTTGACTATTGACTACTTTTTAAAAAAGAGTAAAATTATACTTATAATATATTAAGTAAAACTAGATACTATTGTCAGAAAAAATATTATTATGGGAGGAATTAAGATTATGCTTAAAAACAAAATTCTAGAAAAATTGTTAGCAATAATCCTAATATTTACACTAACTTCTGCAAACTTTGCATTTGTAACTAAAAGCTATGCATCAAGCTTTGCAGAAACACTTTTTGGCAGCAAATCAGATACAGGACATAAAAATATCGGATTTGAAGCTTATTTTGGAACCGAAGAAGAAAAAGAGACTTCGGTTATTAGTGATGTGAATAATGAGGAATTGGCAATAAGCATGAAAGTAAATGTTCAAAAAGGTGGATATTTAAAAGATGCCAAAATTGAAATTGCCGAAACTGAAGAAGGAAAGGGTCTAAACTTTGAAGTAAAAGATTTCAAAGCAGAAGTGACAAAATTAGAAGATACTAAAGAACCTGCAGAAGAGACTTCTGATGAAACTGAATCAAACACAACTGAAGTAAATGAAGTAGAAAATACTGAAATAGAAACAGATAAAACAGAACCAGAAAATCAAGAAGATTCAGAAGAAACTAAATCAGAAGAGCAAGAAATCAAAGATGAAAAAGAACTAGAGGAAAGTTCCTCAGAACTAACTGAAATAGAACTACCAAAATATGTTCAAAGCTTAGAAGATAATATAATCAAACTACAACAAATAAACAGTTCTTCAGAAGCAAGTATTAGTTTACCAATAGAATACAAAAACGAAGAATATGTTAATGAACAAAAATTTTCAAATGATGCTTTAATTAAATTCTCTGGTATATATGTTGACGATGATGGAGATGAAACAGAAGTATCAAGAGAAATAAAATTAAATGTTTCTTGGAAAGATGAAAGAAAAGTTGATGTTCAAACAGAAGTAACAAAATTCATTGACTTTGGAAGAGGAGTTATATTACAAACTTTAGTTAAGGTTGATAGTAGTACAGATAAGAAAACATTACCTGTGAAGGAATCAGAAATAGCAATAGAAATTCCAAAGTTTGAAGAAGCTATTCCATCAAATATAACAGTAGTTGCTAATTCAACAGCGGGAACAAATGGAGAAACAGCAGGAACATTAAAATTTGATGAGAATAACTGGGAATATAACCAAGAAGAAAATAAATTAATATTAAAAGCAAATAATGAGAAAAAATTAGTTGTAGTAAATGAATATGAAGATGAATATTTAAAAGATTCTGATAAAGAACTTATTGAAGAAGAAAGATACTTTAATAAGTCAGGTGTCGATGAATATTTAATTACATATACTTTTGAAAATGCAAAAATAGAATCAGGAGTTACTAAATCAAGCTCAAATATTGATGCTAAAGTAGTAACTTTTAGTGGCGTTTTACAAGATAATAATATTAATATATCAGAAAGCAACAATGCTTATGAATATTCACTAGAAGGTGAAACTGGTAATATAGTATCTTTAAATATAGAAAATGAAACAGCAGAAGTTTCAAAAGCTTATGCTTATGCAAATTATGATAATAGCGAAAAATATGAAGTAGAATTTAATTCAAAAACAATAGTAAACGTTTCTTATAAAGAAATTGTTGAAATGATTAGTGTGGAAGATGAACCAAATCTTTATGTAGATAAATCAGGAAATGCTTTTGAAAATAATGATTTATATTATAAACAAATTTCTATTTCTAAAGAAGACTTTTTAAATATCCTAGGAGAGAATGGAGAAATAAGAGTTCTAGATTTAGATAGAAATGTAATTGCTACAATAAATAATGAAACAGAAGTAAATGAAGACGGAAAAGTAATAGTTTCTTTTGATCAAAAACATTCTAGATTAGTTTTTGAAACTACAAAACCAGTAGGAGAAGGAAACTTAGTAATACAAAATGTTAAAGCAATGAAAAATGCAGGTATAGACAAACCAAGTTTTGCAAACCTTTCAGAAATAAAAATGGGAGCAAAAATAAAAGCAAACTATACTTATGTAAGTGAAACAGTAGAGGTTGGAACATCAGAAATAAAAACAGATTTAATAGATACAATAACTAAAGCAAATTTAGTAATGGATAGAGACACTCTTTCAACATTAGCGGAAAATGATGAAGTTGAATTAAGAGTAGAATTAAATAATGCTACAGATAAATCAGATATATATGGAAATTCAGTATTTGAAGTTGAATTACCAGAATATGTTGAAAGCTTATCCGTAACAAATGTTAGCCTTCTTTATGGTGAAGGACTAGAAATTGTTTCAGCAGAACAAATTGATAGAATAATAAGAATTACAATAGATGGAAAACAAGAAGGAATAAATTCAGGTGTATTAACAAATGGTACTAATATAGTAATTAATGCAAATATAAAAGTTAATTTATATGCACCAGCTAAATTAGATATTATTAAATTAAGATATAATAATTCACAAGCTACAAATTATATAGATGATGGATATAGAGAATTAGCATTCATGTACTCAGCACCAACAGGATTAGTAGCAGTAAATAGTGTATCAAATTATAATAATGCAGGAGCAGTTATAACATCAGTAAGACAAGGTATGAAAGAAGATGTAATTGATATTTATTCAGAAGCAAAAACTTCAACTATGGAAATTATAGTAATGAACAACAATAGTAATACAGTTTCTGAAGTATCTATACTAGGTAGAATACCATTTAAAGGTGTTAAAGATATTGAAACTGGAGAAGATTTAGGAACAACATTAAATACAAAACTAGTAAGCACGATTATGCCAGATGCACATAATACCACATTATTTAATGTATATTACTCAGAAAATGGAGAGGCAACTAAAGATTTAGAAGATTCTTCAAATGGATGGACATTAACTCCAGAAAGTTTAGATAATATAAAATCTTATTTAATAGTTCCAGTAGATAAAGATTATATAATGCAAAATGCAGAAATTTTAAGATTTACATATCAATATGAAATTCCTGCTAACTTAACTCACAATGAAAATATTTATGGAACATTCTTAGCTTACTATACAAATAATTCAGAAGTAGCAACAACAGAAGAAAAAGCTACTCCAGATAAAGTAGGTTTAACAACTGGCGAAGGACCTGAAGTTAAAATAGAAGTTTCTTCTAATAAAGAAGTAATTAGAGAATATGAAGAATTACAAGTAAATATAGTGGCTACAAATGTAGGAAATACTAGAGCAGAAAATGTAAATGTTGAATTTCCTATTCCAAAATTTTCAAAATATGTTTCTTATGAAACAGATAATCAAGATGTTACAATAACAGAAGAAAATGGAATTATAAGAGCTTCAAAACCAACATTAGAAAAAGAAGAAAAAATTGAATTTAAAGTTAACTTAAAAGCAGATGGAATTCCAAGTATAGAAGAATACTATAGAGGAATAGAAGGTTTTGGAGAATATGATGGACTATATAAAATAGTATCAGAAGATGAAAACGGAAATGTAAAAGAAGAAGTTATAACAAGTGTACCAGATGTTTATATAGAACCAAAAGCTAGTGTATCAGCTAAAGAATTAGGTGCTACATTAACAGCAGAAGCAAGTAAAGTAAAAGTTACAGAAGCTGAGTTTGAAATTACTTTAGCAAATAAATCAGATATAGATGGTGACTTAGATGTTCAGAAAACAGGAGATGAAGTTAAATTTACTCTTGGTGTTACAAACCTAACAGAGAAAGTAATGAAAAATGTAACAGTAACACAAGTATTACCACAAGAATTTGGATTTGTTAAAGCAGCAGTTATTGGATATGAATCAGATGGATTAACTTCAAAAGAAGTTGCACAAGGAAATTATGATGAAAATACAAGAACAATAACATGGAATATAAATGAATTAGAAGAAGATGGATATGTAAACTTAATATTTGTAATTAAAGTAAATGAAATAGGTGAAAGTATTACTAAAAAAGATGTTGAAGTTACAGCAAAAGTTTCTGCAGAAGGAACAAATATTTATGAATCAAATAGTGTATTAACAATGATAGGTAGACCAGTATTAGTTATAACACAAATTACTGAAAATACAGATACATATATAAAAGAAGGAGATACAGTAAAATATGTATTTACAGTAAAAAATGAAGGTGAAGCAGTTGCAGAACATGTTAAATTAACAGATGTAATCCCAGATGGAATTGCAGTTAGAAAAATAACTTATGTTTCAGATGGAATAGTAGGAAAGAAAAAAGTTTCTTCAAGTAGAGAAGCTGTTATAATGGCAAATATTAAACCAAAAGAAGAACTAGTAGTAAATATAGAAGCAGTTGCATCAAACTTAGGTGGAGTTCAAGAAAAAACAGTTACAAACTTTGCAACAGTATCTTCAGAAGAAATAGAAGAAAGAGAAACAAATTCAATAACACATATTGTTGAAGCTTCTGAAAAATCTATAGTAGCAAGTAAATTACAATCTTCATCAAGTAGTAGTGCATCAGGAACAAATACAAATATAGCAAAAACATATAAATTAACAGGTACAGCTTGGTTAGATTCAAATAAAGATGGTATGAGAAGTATAGGAGAAGAATTATTAACAGGAATAGTAGTTAGATTAGTTAATAGCGAAACTGGTGTAATCCAAAATTCAACAACAACAGATTCAAATGGTACATATACTTTCTCAGGAATAACAAATGGAAATTACTTAGTAATATTTGAGTATGATACTGTAAAATATACAGTAACATCATATAAGAAAGATGGAGTTGAAATAAATGTAAACTCTGATGCTATTACAACAAAACTTGAACAAGACGGAAGAACTAGAAACGGAGCTATTACAGATGTTATAACAATAGCAAATGGTAGTGTTTCTGGAATAGACATTGGTTTAGTTTTAGCAGATACATTTGATCTAAAATTAGATAAAGCAATAACAAAAGTAACAACACAGTCAGCAAAAGGAACAGTTACAGATGAATATAATAATGTAAAATTTGCAAAAACAGAAGTAGCAGCTAAACATTTATCAGGAGCTACAGTATATGTTGAATATGCAATTACAGTTTCAAATATAGGTGATGTTTCTGGATATGCTAAAAAGATAATAGATTATATGCCAGAAGGAATGACATTTAATTCTTCTTTAGAAGCAAATTCAGATTGGTATACGGGATCAGATGGAAATCTTTACTCAACAGCACTTGCAAATAGAGAACTAAAAACAGGAGAAAGTGCAACATTAAAATTAGTATTAACAAAACAAATGACTACTGAGAATACAGGTCTTGTAAATAACTTAGCAGAAGTTTATGAAGACTACAATATATATGGTATCTCAGATACTAATTCAGTACCAGCAAATAAAGCACAAGGCGAAAATGATTTAGGACTTGCAGATATTGCTATATTAATAAAAACTGGAGAATCATTTATATATGTTTCAGTAATAATTACTACAATATTATTAGGAAGCATAGTAATATTTATAGCTTATAACAAAATTGTTTTAGGAAAAAGAAAAGGGGGTGTTTAATATGAAAAATTTTAAAAGTAAAATATCAACATTATTTACAATAATGCTTATCATATTAAGCACTTTGGGAATATGTAATGTTTTAGCTGAAGAAGCACAAGAAGCTAAGGAAAAATTTGGTGAAGTAATTATTGAATCAAATCATACACATACATATTCTAATGGAAGTTATATACCATATTCAAATTTAAATGATTATTATGATGTGTTCTGTTGCCAAAAAGGTACAGCACTTCCAAGTGATAATCAAACTGAAGTTGCAGTATGGAATGGTAAAAAGAAAGAAGATCCACAAGGAGTATCTTTCCCATATCTAACACAAAATGATAAAGGAAAAGAAATTTTACGTCAAAGTTCTACTTCAGGATCACCATTTTTACATTCAACTTATACAAATAAAACAATAGGTCAATATAAAATAACAGCAACAAAAATAGCAACACCAAAGGAAGCTTATATTTTATCTGAAATGATAAAAGTAGATGGAATGGGAGAATATAACTATGCACAATATGCATGGTGGACAACAGAGGCTGGAAGTAAAGGAAATACAGTAGCAGAAAATGCTTTTGCAAAAGAAGCAGATGCTTTTGAAGCATATATTTTACAAGTTGCTGGAGTAACTAGTACAAGTGAGTTAAAATATAAAACAGCAGAATTTACAACAGAAAATGGAGAACATAAATCTTATGAAAATGCATTTGACTTTGAATATGATCCAAAGTGGGTTACAGAAGGTGAATATCAAACACCAACAGTTACTTGGGACAGTGAAGCACAAAAATATACAATAGGACCTTTTGCAATAGATTATGTAGGTTCAGCAGAACAATTTACAGGAGAAACAGATGCAGAAACAGAAGGAGAATATGAAGGTCAAACAGTAAAATTCGGTGATAGAGATGAAGTTCAGTTTGCAGGAATTACAGATATGCAACTATTTACAGATGCTTCAGAAGAACCACTAGAATTTGGAAAAGATTGGGAATTTGTATGGATAGAAGGTGAGAGAACACCAGAAACTGAATCAGAATATCCACTTGCAAATGAAAAATTTTATATAAGATTAAATTATATTGATGATGTTACAAAAATAACAAATATCAAAACAAAATTTAAATATATGAATGCTTGCGGTGTTTACCAAGATTTACAAGGTACATACTTTAAAGCAACATGGAAAGAAAAATCAAAAGACTATACTACAACTAGAAGAACACCAAGTGGAAGATTAACACAAGTTTATGATCATACAGATTATTGGTTAAAACTAACTAGTTTAGAAGAATATCCATCACAAAGATTAGCATTAGGTATTAATGCAGCTAGATGGTATGAATACATGGAATTAGACAGAAGATTAGAAATTAGAAGCGGTAAAATCAGAATTGAAAAAGAAGTAGTAGACAATGAGGGAAATAGAGTTGAAGATGTAGATAAATTCTTTAATTTCAAAGTTAATGTTGATGGCGCTTTAAATGGTGGATCTGATGTAATACGTGTAAGAGCAAATGGAGCAGCACTTTCAAAAGTTTATTATTGGATGGCAGAATCTGGAACACCAACATATTCTGTACAAGAAATTCCAGAAGAAGGATATAAACAAGTTGAAATTAAAAATGAAACTGGTTCATTATCAGAAGATGGAGCAGTATTAGTTAAAGCAATAAATACAGGAGAACATACAGGAACACTACAAATTGTAAAACAAGCAGAAAAATTTACATTAAATGATAAAGAAGCAGATTTAGAAGGAAAAACTTTTAACTTTAAAGTAACTATAAGCGGTACTTTTGAATATGCTGGAACAATGTATAAAGATGCTTCAATAATAGTAGATGCCGCAACAACTATTCAAGGTGGAACAGGAATCTGGAACTTAGGTGAAGTTAAGTGGTATGGGGATACAGCACCACAATATAAAGTAGAAGAGTTACCATCAGAAGATGCAGACTTAGTTGAGTTAATTGCATCTACAGGAAGTTTAGTTGAAAATGAAACAGTAACAGCAATAGCTATAAATAGGCAAAAAATAGAAAAAGCAAAACTTCATATTATAAAAACATTAGAAAATGCAAATTTATATTCAGAAGAAGAAATAATGAAATTAAAATTTAATTTCAAAATTAAAGTAGATGGATATGAAGAAGAATATGTAACATTATCAGCAGTAAGAAAAGAAAATGATTATGTTTGGGAATTTACTTCTGGATATTATGAATGGTTAAAAGGAGAAAATCCAGAATATACAATAACAGAGGTTGACTTGCCAAAAGGAACAGAATTTGTATCAGCAGAATCAGAAGAAGGATCTGCTACTGGAGATGGAATTCAAGGTACTTTAAAATCTGATGAAGAAAAAGAGTATGAAGTAATAAATAAATTTATAAATAAAGCAAATATTGAACATACAGGAAAAATAGAATTAACAAAAAAAGTTGATGATGATACTTTAGTAGATAAAGACTATAAGTTTGTTGTAACAGTTAGCGGTACATTTGAATATAAAGGAACACAATATAAAGATCAAACAATACAATTAACAAATGATTCAGCTGTAGTATTAGAAGGAAGCAAATATGATGAAGAAAACTTTGTTATAATTCATGTTGACTCATCTAAAACAACAACTTGGACATCAGATGAATTTAAATGGTATGGTGAAAAATCACCACAATATAACGTAGAAGAAAATCTTTTAGGTGAAGATATTATAGATTCAATCGAACCTTCTAAAGGTAATTTAGGAGATGAAGATGGAAGTATAAAAGTAACTGCATGGAATAGATTAAATGCAGATTCTGGATATCTTCATATTATAAAAACATTAGAGGATGCTGATAAATTTTCAGTAGATTATGTAAAAAACTTGGTTTTTAAGTTTAGAGTAAAAGTAGATGGATATGAGCCTTATGTAGTAGCACTAAAGGCAGAGAAAAAAGGTAATTCTTATGTTTGGGAATATACATCAGATGCTTTTACTTGGGAGAAAAATGGAACACCACTAAACTATGAAATTGAAGAAATTGATATACCAGAAGGAACAGAATTTGTATCAGCAACATCTGATGGAGGAACAGTATCAGGTACAAAAATAAGTGGACAATTAAAGAAAAGCAAAACTGGAGAAGTATTAATAGTAACTGAAAATAGCTTTATAAATAAAGCTAAAGAAAATTCAGGAAACTTAAAGATTGATAAAAGAGTAACACATGAAAGTTTAAATGGAAAAGAATTTAAATTCAAAGTAACTTTAAGAGGAGCTTTTGAATATAATGGAGTTACTTATGGACCAAACTCAGGAAATGGTGAAGAACTAGTAATAGATAATGTTGTTGTAACAGGTGGAACAGTTTGGGATTCAGGAACAATTAAATGGTATGGTACAGAAGCACCAACATATACAGTAGAAGAAATTAGTAAAGAAAGTGAAGATAGCGAAGAAAAAGATATTTCAACATTAGGATCAGTATTAAATGCTAGTGGAACTATTAAAAATGGTGCAAATGCAACTATTGCTACATTTACAAACGAACCTAAAGTAGTAAGTGGATATCTTCAAATAACAAAACAAATTGAAAATGGTGTAGCAACAGATGATGAATTTACATTTGAAATTACAATAGACAAATATGAAAAACCATTTATAGTAAAAATAAAAGCAAATGAAACATATAAATTAGCATTAAAATGGAATGCTTCAGAAGAAGCTCCAAAATATAAAGTAGAAGAAAAAAATATTCCAAAAGGAGCTACTTTAGTTAGAATAGACAATGGAGAAGGAAGCTTAGAAGAAGGAAAAACAGTAAGTGTTGTAGCAATAAACAAATATGAAGAGCATCAAGGAACATTTAGTGTTAAAAAGGAAATAATTGCTGATGAGAAATTACTAGATGGTTTAGATATGCCAAGTTTTGATTTAACAATTACAATTTCAGGAACATTCGAAATGAATGGAGAAAGTGTAGTTAATTCAACTAGAGTAATAACTACATCTTTAAAAGGTGGAGAAACATATACATCACCATCAATTAAATGGTGGGGTAACAATGTACCAACAGCAACAGTAGTTGAAAATAATGTACCAAAAGGTTGGAAAAATATTGGTATATCAAATAACGGAGCTCCAATTTCTGATAATCTAGAAATTGTTGTAACAAACAGATTAGAAACAATCACAATAATAGATTTAACATTCAAATTAGCAGGTGATGTTTGGGAAGATGTTGCACAAGATCCAGATAGTAAAAATACAGCGGATTCTGTAGCTAATGGTAAAATAGATGAATCAGAACAAGGTTTAAAAGGTGTAGAAGTTTACATCTATGATGGAGAAGGAAACTTAGCAAAAATATATGATGATGGAGCAGAAATTTCACAACCAATTATTACATCAGATAATGGTCACTGGGAAGCTCCAAGTGTAAAAGTATTAAAATCAGGAGCTTATGATGTAGAATTCGTATATGATGGTCAAACTTATGAACCAACAAAATTCTTAGCAACATCAGAAGGAAATGCAGATAGTTATAAGAGTGCAACTACATCAGGAAGAGATGCTTGGGCAAAAGATTCAATGGCTTTAGATTATAATAGAGAAGAAGTAAATGCAAGATTAGAAAAAATCAAAGGTGGAACACCTATTGATGGAACAGGAAATACCGTTGGAACAGTAGAAGGAAGCGAAGGAGAAAAAGACATTTACTATACATCATCATCAACAGCTATTGGAGATAGTCAGAGAAGAATATCAAAAGTTGTAACAACAAATGCAAATGGAAGAGCAAAAGATGTATTTAAAGCAAAAGCTAGAACATCAAAAGGTGGATTAACATATCCATTTGATAATAGAATACACTTAGAAAGTTTTGATACTTATATTAGTGAATTAGGACTTGTTCAATATTACACATATTCTGCAACTTATAATTATACATTACACATTAATTTAGGATTAACAAAAAGACCAGAAGCAGATTTAGGTGCAACAAAAGATTTAGTATCTGCAAATGTTGTAGTAAATAATAGATTATTAAAATATAAATTTAATACTTTAGATGATATAGGTTCAGATTGCTATAGTAGACAATTATATGCAGATACAAATAAAATTGAATATGAACTAGGATTATATAAAACAGATTACTATTATAGAGCAGAAATCTATCAAGCAAGTGGAAATACTGAAGGATATGATAGTATAGAAAAATTCTATAAAGATTTAAACATGAAAATTGAAGATACAGAGCTTGAAGTATACTTAATGTATAAGATTAGTTTATATAATGAATCAGCAAATTATGTGGCACAAATAAATGCAGTAGATGACTACTTTGATACTTCACTTGGAAAACCAGTTTCTGAAAAAATTGAAAAATATATTAAATCAGAAGATGGAATGGTAGAAGTAGCAAATAGCTCTTATATTACAGTTGGTTCTGGAAGCCAAAATCAAGTAAATTGGAATATTACAGAAAAAGGAATTAGAGGTTCAGATGGAATAACATATAATAAAATGACAGCAGAACTTGATAATTTAAAACTTCAAAGTGGAGAAAGAGCAGATATATTTGTAACATTTAAAGTACAAAAAGATAATATAAATGGCGTTCAAAATGCAGTAGCACTTGGAAATAAATCAAATGTAGTAGAAATATCAAATTACTCAACGTATAACAGTGATGGAAGTTTAGCAGGTAAAGTTGATAGAGATTCAGCTGCTGGAAACGTAAATATTAGAAGTTACAATGTAACTGAATGGTATGAAGATGATACATTTGCTGCACCAGTATTAGAATTAAAACTAATAGAAGAAGAAAGAAAAATAAATGGTAAAGCATGGGAAGATAAAGCAGAAGGTGATTCAGCAGTAGGAAATGGAATATATGATAATAATGAAGCTTTAATAGGTGGATTAACAACAGAACTTATAGAAAAAGTTAAAGTAAAAGGCGATAGTGGATATATAGAATATGACTTCTTATGGCCAACAAATAAAGGATTAGATGCATTAGGTGGAAAAACAATGGAATACTTAACAGGATTTGACAGCACAACAGAAACAGCAAGACAAGGAATAGATAGTGAAGAAGAAAAAGTAAGTGTTGGAGAATACAAATTTAATGGTGTTCCAGTTGGTGATTATGTAGTTAGATTCTTATATGGAAACAATAAAATGAAATTAGAAGATACTCATGGAATTACTGGAGAAGCAGTTGCTTTAAAATCAGACGGATCAAGCTTCTCAGGAAATGACAAAATTCTAATAGCAAATTATGATAATGATACAGTAGGAGCATCAAGTATTTACAATGGTCAAGACTTTAAAGCTACTATATATCAAGCAGGATTTGTAGCAACAGATTCTAATGGATATATAAACAATGAATGGCATGATTTAGACAATATTGCTTTAGCAGAAGCAAAAGTATCAGATGCAAGAGATAATGAAGCTAGAAGATTAGGAGTTATTTCAAATTCAGAACTTATTACAAATATAAACGGAAAAGTACTAAAAACAGCAAATGACGTAGAAGAAAAACATACAGAACTTTATGAAGATTACAGTATGTTTGCAGATACAGCTAAATTAAAATTAGAAATTAGAGGATATGGAGAAGCTGCAGTTCAAAAAGAAGAGTTAAAAGGTACAATTATAGAAAATGGAAGCGTAAAAGTTACTGAAGAAGAAATAGATTATACTATAAAAGATATTGACTGTGGATTAATAGAAAGACCAAAAACAAAACTTGTTCTTGATAAAGAAATAAGCTCAATTAAATTAACAACAAATGATGGAAGAACAATATTTAATGCAATGTATGATATAGATTATGAATTAAAATCAGATCTTTTCGGAAGTACAGCTGATAAAGTTGTAGTAGGAAAAATTGATAATAAATACTTAATCGCATCAGTAAAATTAAATGAAGCATCAGTTGGAACAGATTTAATGCAAGCAATAGACAAAAATGAAAATAAATTAGAAGATGAAGGAATTACAGGAACAAAGAACTTTAGATTTATTAATATAGACGATACAATATTACAAGGTACAACAATAGAACTTAACTACTTAATTTCAGCATTAAATGTTGGTGAAGTAGATATGACAAGTAATTTACTAGAAAATGAAATTTATGAAACAGCTAAAACAAATGGAACAACAGTAAAAGATGAAATTGCAATATTATCACAAAAGGCTGAGGAAGAAAGCAAAGTTTCAAGTTCAATGGATAGTGAAATTAAACTTGGACAATATTTAGGAACAACATATTATACAGGAAATGTAGGCAGTGACCAAGTAGTTACAACAAGAGTTCGTCAAGTAGTTGAATATGTTGACAATGATGGAATATTCTCACCAGAATATAATAAAGAGGTAGACCATAGCTGGAAAAATACAAGTGTCACAGAATTAACTGGAAATGGTTATAGAGCAGATAGATTATTAGATGAAGTAATTACAACAGAAAACGAATTAATAGACATAAATAATATTGCTTATATAAATAAACAAAGAAACAATGTAGTTTTAAGTATAGATACAGAAGCTATACCAGAACAACAAGAATTACACAACACAGGATTTGAAACAAAATTACTTCCTTATGCACAAGATGAAAATGCTTATAAATCATCAATTCAGTTAACAGTTACAAAAACTGTATCTGCACAAGATGATGCAAATAGTTTAACTTATGACAACGTTGCAGAGATTGTAAAATTTGAAAACTCAGTTGGTAGAAGAGATCAAGTAGCAATTCCAGGTAATGCAAATCCAAAACTTGGAGAGTTTGAAGTAGCATTAAATGAAAGAGATTCAAGTGCAACAGAACTTGTAACATTTACACCACCAACAGGTATTGAAGCACATAGCATAATAAGTATTCAAGTATTAATAGTTATAGTAGCATCACTTGTAATAGTAGCAGTAGGAATTGTAATAATAAAGAAAAAAGTCTTAAAATAAAACTAAATAAATAACAAATAAAATCTAGGGAGAAATCTCTAGGTTTTATTTGTTATATAATAGGAAATTGCTCCGCAATTCCTATTATATAAAGTCTTCGGCAAATTTGTACACAAAATTATTTCATAATTTTGGCACGTAGAACATTTCTTAGCTGTGCGAAATGAAATGAGCTACAGATAAGTTATACAGGGAAAAGACAAGGACATTTGCATCTAGTTTTGTCTTTTGCAATTTTCATAATGTCCTCTTTTGTTCTATAAAACTTTTATAAATTTGATACAATAAAAAATATGGAAATTGAGTATATCTTTTTTGTCAATTTACTTGTCTTTTTAGATTAAATGTAATAAAATAAAGTAAAATTATCACAAATTGTAAAAAACTTTTATTATTATCAGATTTAATGTGACAAAATCTTTTTTTTGTTTATGATTAAATATGTATAAAATAGAGGTTTGAGAGGTGGTTAAGGATGTTTCAAAATATTGCAGATGTGGAGTCAGAGCAAGAAAAAGTTAGTAGTTCAAGTAATATAAAACTTAGATTAAAAGAGATTTTTAAATATCAAAATGTAATAATATATATTTTAACATTTTTAATGTCAACATTATCAATAAAAAATGATATTTTTCCATTTGGACTAGCTATGGTAGCAGCTTGTGTAGGAGAAACTTTGCCAATTATTGGAGTGTTTTTAATGGCACTTATTGGAACATGTATTGGTGGAGGAGTTAATGCTTTAGGTAATTTTGTTTTAACTTTAGTAGTATACTTTTTATTAGTGTTACTATTTAGAGCAAAAGTTGCAGTAGAGGAGAGAAATGAAGTAGTAAAAACAGGTGGAAAATTATTTTTTTCATGTATGGTAGTTTCTCTTGTAAAATCATTTATTGGAATTTTTTTAATGTATGATGTATTTATGGCTACAATATCTTCTGCAATAGTGTATGTATTTTATAAAATATTTGTAAATGGATTAACTTTTATAAAAGATTTTAATGTAAAAAAAGCTTTTACAATAGAGGAATTAATTGCAGGAGTACTTATAATTGCAATAGCAAGTACTGCACTTAGCAATATAAGCATATTTTCACTAAATTTAAGTAATATAATAATCATATTTATGATAATGGTACTTGGTTGGAAACATGGAATGATGGTAGGCGCTGTGTCTGGAATTTCAATAGGATTGGCAATAAGCTTTGTAGATGGTACAAGCTTTATACAAATATCAATGTTTGCAATATCAGGAATTCTAGCAGGACTATTAAATAGATTTGGAAAAATAGGAGTTATCGTAGGATTTATACTAGGAAATGCAATTCTTACATATTGGGTAAGGGGAGCGTCTGGATGGATAATATATTTTAGAGAAATATTTATTGCATCAATAGGGCTTTTAGCAGTACCAAATAAAATTAAAATAGAATTAGAAGATTTAGTAGGAAAAACTAAATTAATTTCAAACACAGGGGATAATAGGCTGGAAGGAACTAATAATGAAGAAGTATCAGAGAAATTAAAAACTATTTCGGATATGTTTAATGAATTAATGAGTTCATCTAATAAATCAGAAATTGCAGAAAATGAAAGTTTAGTTCAAGATTTTTTAGATAATTTAGAAGAAATAAATAACAATTTGTTTTATGAAGAAATTTCAAATGAGGATACAGGAATAGCAAAAGACATTTGTGCGGTTTTAAGAGAAAAAGATATTTTAGTAGATAATGATTTAGTAGAAGTTTTAAAATATCATAACAATTATGTTATTATGAGAGATGAAAATATAAAAAATAATTTGCAAGAAGTTGTGAAAATTGCAAATAGAACGTTAAAAGCATTTCAAATAAATAGAGCAAAACAAGAAGAAAGAAAAAATAATTTAGAAACAATAAATCAAGGTTTAAAAAGTGTAACAAAAATTATTGATAAATGTGCAGAAGAAATTAAAGAACAAAAAGAAAATATATATTTAAAAAAAGAGCAAGAAGTAGAAATTCTACTTAAAAACAAAAACATTAATATAGAAAAATGTAGAATTAAAAAATTAAAAAATGAAAAATATATTGTAGAATTAAAATTAAATTATGAGGATACGAGATTAAAGGAAAAAGATATAATAACAAATATAGCAGATGTTATTTCAAAGAGTATAGGAACTAAGCTTGTACTTCAAAGGGATAGACAAGATGACGATAAAAAGGAATATTATCAAGTATATTCTAGTGAAGATAAATTTGTTCTGCAAGTAGGAAGTAGCAAAATAACAAAAGATGGTAGCGAAGTATCAGGAGATTGCAGTCTCCAAATAAAATTAGCAGATGGTAAATATTTGCTTGCAATAGCAGATGGCATGGGAAGTGGAGAAAAGGCAAGAGAATGCAGCAAGCTTGCTTTAAGGTTGGTAAAGCAAATGCTATCAGCAGGATTTAATGAAGATGAATCTATAGAAATGATTAATTCAAGAATGAATTTAACTTCAAATTCAGAAATATATTCTACTTTAGATATTGCTATATTAGATTTATATATTGGGAAAATACAAATATTAAAAAGTGGTGCTTGTAATACTTATATTAAAAATAAGAAAAATATATCAAAAGTTAAAGCAGAAAGCTTGCCAGTTGGAATTGTTAATAATATAAAATTACAGTCAGAGACAGTAAATATTGAAAATGAAGACATTATGGTAATGTATAGTGATGGAGTTTTAGATACAAAAGAAGAAATGCAAAAAGAATGGTTAGAGGATTTCTTAAAAAATGTAAATACAAATAATGTGCAAAAATTGGCTGATTTAATATTAGCAGAAGCAATAGATAATAGTTATGGAATAGCACAAGATGATATGACTGTTATAGTAAGTAAAATAGTTAAGAGAAAATAGAGATAAAAAATAAGTGGAAGATTTTGTAGTGAACCTAAGTTGTTAGACAAAAAAAGTTTAATAGGTGGGTTCACTTTTTATATATTTAGTCTGTTAATTAAAAAAGTCTAGAGTTTATTGCAAAAAAGGCTTATTTATTGATATAAGTATTATTAGATTGCTTTGTATTGTTTGTAACTTAAATCCTCATCAATAATGATATGTAAAGAAATTATATAAATATGCACATTGAAATTCAATTAAATAAATGGTATAATTAGCACGGATTTTACTTAAAGGAGTAGTAAAAATGAAAAAAATATTAGTATTTTATGGCTCTTATGGTGGTGGACATTTATCAGCTGCCAAAGCAATAAGCTCTTATATATCAGATAATTACAAAGATAGTATTGAAGTAAAAATGGTAGATTGCATAGAGTACATAAATAAATATATAAATAAAGTTTCAACAGAGGCATATAAAGAACTTGCAAAAAAAGCACCTTGGGCATGGAAACATGTATATAAAAATTCTCAAAATGGTGCATTATCTCATATTAGTAATACTACAAATAGATTAATGTCTTACAAATTAAATCAGCTATTACAAGAGTTTAAACCAGATTTGATTATATCTACACATCCATTTTCAACACAGATGTGTGCTATTTTGAAAAAAAGAGGAAAAATAGATTGCAAAATTGCTACAGTGCTAACAGATTTCCATATTCATGCACAATGGCTAATTCTATATCAATTTGTTGATTATTTCTTTGTTTCTAATGAACAAATGAAATATGATATGATTGCAGAAGGGGTACATGACGAAAAAATTTTTGTAACAGGTATTCCTGTTTCTGAAAAATTTTCTGGAAAGTTTAATAAAGATAAGATTTATAAAGAATTTGGATTATCTAAAGATAAACCAACAGTACTATTTTTTGCAGGTGGTGAATTTGGCTTAGGAAGAAATATTACTTTTATGGTTTTAAAAGCTTTAATAAGACTATTTAAAAATTTACAAGTAGTTGCTATTTCTGGAAGAAATAAAAAAATGAATAAAAAATTTAGAGAATTAGTTGAAGTTACAAATTCAGGTGATAGAGTAAAAATCCTAGAGTATACAAATAAAGTCCCTGAACTTATGCATATTGCACTTGGAGTAATAACAAAACCAGGAGGATTAACTGTAAGTGAAAGTTTAGTTTCTCATTTACCAATCGTTGTTATAAATCCAATACCAGGTCAAGAAGAAGAAAATGCTGAATTTTTGGTAAAAAATAATGTTGCGATATGGATTAAAAAAGGTGATAATATTGCAAGAGCACTAAAAGAGCTTTCAAGAGATACAGAAAAAATGAAACTTATGGCAAAGAATGCTGAAAGTTTAGCTAAACCAAATGCAACTACTAATATATGTGAGACTCTTATTAATGAATTTGAAGATATAAATAGGATTCCAAATAAATTGATAGTAAGTATATTAATAAAATGTAAAGATAAATACTTATTTATAGAACAAAATAAAAATGATAGTGCTTATCCAGATTCACTTCATATTGTAGGTGGTGGTATAGAGGATAACGAAACACCAGAACAAGCAATTAAAAGAGAAGTTTTAGAAGAAGTAAATATTGAATTAGATAAGGTTACGCCATATGATTTTGATAGTGATATTTTAATGTATAAAGGAAAATTAACACAATTAATATTTTTAAGATATACAGCAGAAATAAAAGAAATTTGTGGAAGCCCAGCTTCTGATGCTAAAAAAATACTATGGCTAGATAAAAAGGAAATTTTAAATTATAAACACACAGAACCTTCAATTAGATTATTAAAAAAATTAAATATAATATAGTAAAAAGCTTTAGTTATATGGAATTATAACTAAAGCACTTTTTTATTTAAGTATGTGTTTTACACTTTCTATTAAAAAGCCTTCAGTAAATTTGTATAGTAGAAAAGCAATTTGTATTTTCTACTAAAGAAGGTTGCTAATATCTGCAAGCTTAAGAATATTTACTTTTATTTTCTTATTTAAAAATTGTATAAATTTTCTAAAAGAGGAAATGCTAAGAAAAAATAAGGAGGAGTTATGGAGAATAGTAAAAACAGATTATTAACAGGTAGTATTATTTTACTTGCAATTTTTTCTTTAGTAACAGGATATTATGCATTTAATCTAAGAGAGGAATATAATACTAATAATAACAATAATTATACTGAGGCTTTTAGTAATTTAGTTAATTATGTAAATAGCGTAGAAAATTATTTAGCAAAATCAATGATTTCAAAGAGTCCAGAGCATGCTGCTCAAACTTTAACTCAAATATGGAGAGATTCAAATTTGGCAATGGTATATTTATCAAGAATACCATTAGAGGATGATGGGATATCACAAACAGCAAAGTTTTTAAATCAAGTTAGTGATTATTCTTATTCATTATCAAGAAAAAATATTTCTGGTGAAGGCTTAAGTGATGATGATTTTAAAAATTTAGAAGATTTGTATAAATATAGTGTAAGCCTAGAAGAAACTTTAAATCAATTATCAGATGATTTATACAGTGGTGATATAAATTGGGATAGTTTAAAGGTAGACAGTTCTACAAAATTTGCACAAAGCGTTGATAGTATAAATGTTTTTTCTAATATTGATGATAATTTAAATGATTATGAAGGATTAATTTATGATGGAGCTTATTCTGACCATGTAAATAAAGCAGAAAAGGTGGGACTTACAGGAGATAATATAGATGAAGAAACAGCAAAAAATAAAGTAAAGGAATTTTTTAGAGAAAATGAAGTAGAAAACATTGAAAGTAATGGATTTTTAAAAGAAGCAGATATACCATCTTATGACTTTTCAGTAAGTTTAAAGGATAAATCAGAAAAATATAGTATTAGTGTTTCACAAAAAGGAGGGCATATTGTTCAAAGCACATTAGATAGGGAAGTAACAGAGGAGAAAATGTCACAACAAGAAGCAAATGAGATAGGAAAAAATTATCTAGCAGATAGAGGCTTTGAGAACATGAAAGAAACTTATTTTGTTAAACAAGGAAATGTTGTAACTGTAAATTATGCTTATGATGATAATGGAATAATTGTATATCCTGATTTAATAAAAGTTAAGATTGCACTAGATAATGGTGAGGTTTTAGGTATTGAAACTACTGGATATTTAAATTCTCATACACAAAGAGAGAATAAAACTCCAAGTATTTCACTAGAAGAGGCAAAAGCAAAAATAAATGATAAATTGGAAATTATGTCTGAAGGAATGGCAATAATACCAACAGAATGGAAAACAGAACTTGTATGTTATGAATTTAAAGGAAAAGTTGAAGACAAAGAATTTTTAGTTTATATAAATTCTGATACAGGAAAAGAAGAGGACATTTTAGTTATATTAGATACACCAGGAGGGACATTAACTGTATAATGACCATTTGGGGACGTTTGTTAAAGGACATTTTTGCCCTGTTCGGGACACATATTTATAATATATGTATAAAAAAGGACAAAAATGTCCTAAAACAAACGTCCCTATTAGGACATAAAAAAATTGATAAAAAGATTGAAATTGTTACAATATTGTTATATTATATGTAAGTAACAAAAAACTGGTAATTTGAATAAATTATAGTAAGAAAATTTCCACAAAATGTTACTATTTTGTGGATTACATATAGGAGGAGAATTTGCAAGTAAAAATAAATAACTGGAACATAAATTATGAGGTTTTAGGTGAGGGCAATCCAGTAATTTTACTACATGGATGGCTAGCAACTTTAGAAACAATGCGTCCTATTGCAAATAGTTTAAGCCAAAATTTTAAAGTTTATTTAGTAGATATTGTAGGTTTTGGAAAAAGTGATTTGCCAGAACATCCTTTGAAATCAGATGATTTTGGAGATTTCTTAAAAGAATTTGTAGATAAACTTGAAATTAAAAAACCAATATTAATAGGTCATTCAAATGGTGGAAGAACAATAATTAATGCAGTTGGAAGAGGAAAAGTTTCTGCTAAAAAGATTGTTTTGATTGATAGTGCTGGTATAAAACCAAAAAGAAGTTTATGGTATTATGTAAAAGTTTCTTTTTATAAAACTGGAAAATTTATTCTAAATTTATTACCAAATACAAAAAAAATAAAATCATTTAAAGAAAAATTGCGTAGCAATGTAGGATCAAGTGATTATAAAGCATCAAGTAATGTATTAAA
Source organism: uncultured Clostridium sp. (assembly GCA_947570695.1). GTDB lineage: Bacteria > Bacillota > Clostridia > TANB77 > CAG-508 > Scatovivens. Next base: position 86,192 of record CANOVB010000002.1, on the reverse strand, counting down.
AGAAACAATGAAAAAAATAATAAATGAAGATGTATGTAATTTATTACCGAAGATTAGTGTTCCAACATTATTATTTTGGGGAACATTAGATACTGCTACACCAATAAGTGATGCAAAAAAAATGGAAAAATTAATACCAGATTGTGGACTTATTGAATATCCAGGGGCATCACATTTTTCATATTTGGAAAATATAAATCATTTTAATGCAGTAGTAAATGAGTTTTTAAAGAATGATAGATAGAAGGGAGAGTTATGGAAAAAGTATTACTAAACTTTAGCTTAATCTTGATATTAATTTACTTTTATAAAATTACTAGGCATGGATTACATATTTTACAGTTAGAAAATTACTATATTGATAGATATGCTGTTTGGATGAAAAGATATATAGGAAAAGTATTAAATGTAAAAACAATAATTATATTATTAATTCCAATAATATTTTTTATAATAAATACACAAACATCAATAAATATAGGGTTTATAGTTGAAATCTGGGGATTAATATATTTAATATTAACTACTAAAAAACCTAAAGAAAAAAAGCCTTTTGTTGTAACTGCAAGAATTGAAAGAATCTATGCAACTTATTTAATTTTATTTATAATAGCAGATATTTGTTCAAATGTACTAGATTATAGAATAGTTTTGAGTATAGTAAATATATGTGCAATGTTTGCTTATGTTTTTGTTTATATAGTTAGTGTAATAAATAAACCAATAGAAAAGAGTATACGAGGAAGATTTGCAAGTAAAGCAAAAGAAAAATTAAAAGATATTCCAGGACTTAAAGTTATTGGAATAACAGGAAGTTATGGAAAAACCAGTACAAAATATATAGTAAATACAATACTTTCTCAAAAATATAATACATTAATGACTCCAGAAAGTTATAATACAACAATGGGAGTTGTAAGAACAATTAATGAAAAACTTACTCCTATGCACCAATTATTTATTTGTGAAATGGGTGCTAAATATATAGGAGATATAAAAGAAATTACTGATATAGTAAGTCCTAGTTATGGAATTTTAACAGCAATAGGTCCACAACATTTAGATACTTTCAAAAATTTAGATAATGTAAGAAAAACAAAATTAGAATTAATAGATAGTCTTCCACAAGAAGAAGGAATTGCATTTGTCAACTGGGAAGATGAAAACATTAGAAATTCGAAAATTAGCAAGAATATGGTAAAATTTGGACTATCTAAAGAAGCTGATTATTATGCAGAAAATATAAATATTACAGAAAGAGGTTCAAGCTTTGATGTTGTAATTCCAGGAAAAGAAAGTATACAAATAAAAACAAGATTACTAGGAAGCTTAAATATTTTAAATATTGTTGGAGCAGTAGCTATAGCAGATAAATTAGGACTTACTCCTGAAGAAATAAAAGTGGGTGTAAAATATATTCGTCCAGTTCCTCATAGATTAGATTTAAAGCAAAATCCAAATGGAAGCATAATAATAGATGATGCATATAATTCAAATCAAAGAGGAGCTAAAATGGCTCTTGAGGTATTAAAATCTTTTGAGAATAAAAAAAGAATTTTAATAACGCCAGGAATTGTAGAACTTGGGGATAAATCAGTAGAAATTAATAAAGAATTAGGAAAAAATGCAGCAGATAGTAGTGATTTTATAATATTAGTTGGAGTAGAGCAAACAGTTCCAATTTATAATGGAATAAAAGAAAAGAATTATCCTGAATCTAAAATTTATATAGCAAAAAATCTTCAGGATGCATTAAATAAAATGAATCAAATTATAACAAGTGACAGTGTTGTCCTTTTAGAAAATGACTTGCCAGATAATTATTTATAATTATCTGTAGGAAATTAAATGTTACAACATAAAAAGGTTAATAGTGTAATAGAAATAGTATCAATAATTTGACACATAATTTAAAAACATATAATATATGTCACTATAGGGACAAAAATGTCCTAAAACAAACGTCCCCAAAGGGACATAAAGGAGAGTTTAATATGAAAATAAAAGTAGGTGTTTTTTTCGGTGGAAAATCTGTTGAACACGAAATTTCAGTAATAACTATGAATCAAGCTATATCTAGCTTAGATCCTGAAAAATATGAGATAGTACCAATTTATATATCTAAAAATGGAGTAATGTACACAGGAGATGATTTACTAGATTTATATTCATTTAAAGATATGGATGTACTACTTAAAAGATGCTATAAAGTAGCAGTTGTAAATGATGGTAATGGCGTAAAAGTTGTTAGATGCCCTGCTCCATGGATAGGAAAAAGAGTTATAAATACTATTGATGTAGCTTTTCCTATAGTTCATGGTACAAATTGCGAAGATGGAACAATGGCTGGATTTTTAACCTTGCTTGGAATACCTTATGTAGGTCCAGATATATTATCTTCAAGTATAGGAATGGATAAGATATCTCAAAAGAAAGTGTTAAAACAATCAGGTTTACCAGTAGTTGATTATGTAGCATTTTATTCATTAGAATACATAAAAGATGAAGAAAATATATTAAAAGAAATTGAAGAAAAGTTATCATACCCAATGATAGTAAAACCAGGAAATTTAGGTTCAAGCGTTGGAATTAAAAAAGCTAAAAATAAAGTAGAATTAGAAGAAGCAATAGAATTTGCAATGGAATTTGCAGACAGAGTTATTGTTGAAAAAGCAGTAGAAGATTTAAAAGAAATAAATTGTTCTGTAATAGGAAACTTATCAGAATCAGAAGCTTCTGTTTGTGAAGAGCCATTTTTCTCTGATGAAATATTAAGTTATACAGATAAGTATATAGGAGATGGAAAATCAAAAGGTGGAACAATAGGCGGAAAAGGAGTTCCAGTAAAGACAGGAGCAAAAGCTGGAGGTGCAAAAGGTGGAAACAGCCAGTTTTCAAATAAAAAGATACCAGCAGAAATTAGCAAAGAAAAATCAGAAGAAATACAAAACTTAGCAAAAGAAGTATTTAAAATATTAGGTTGTAGTGGTGTAGCAAGAGTTGACTTCTTAATAGACCAAAAAGATGATAATAAAGTATATGTAAATGAAATTAATACTATACCAGGAGCACTTTCATATTATTTATGGGAAGCATCCGGAAAAAGCTTTGAACAAGAATTAGATGAAGTAATTGATATTGCAATAAAAAGAGAAAGAGATAAAGAAAAACTTACATTTTCTTATGACCAAAACATACTTGCTATGCAAGGTGGAGTAAAGGGAAGTAAAGGCGTAAAAGGAGCAAAAGCTAACTAAAAATTTTAAAAGCGAGAAAACAAATTTTGAAAAAATAAATTTAAATTTATAATAAAAAATTGTGAGAAAATTTATTATGAAGTGAAAAATATTTTATTATAAAATAAAAAATACCAGAAATTTAAATATTTCTGGTATTTTTATAATTTAATTTTAATAGGAAAGTACTTTGTACTTCCTTTAAACAAAGGATTACGCTAATATTTATACTAAAGGTTTTATTTGTACAAATAATCTATATAATCAGGTTCTTTTTGTACTTTTTTAAGTGCTTCATTAAAGCTAGTTCCCCAAGGACAAAAGTAGATAATTTTTAATATATAAAAATTATCCCAAGGAGGCACATCTGGTTGATTAGGAAAATTAACAGATGTATTAAAGTCATAAATTTGATATCCTAATCCAAAATATATCTGTGTTCCACCATCTTGATATGTAAAAATTCCTCCAAAATTTGATGCGAAAATAGGTAATTTTTGATTTTTAGCTCTAATAAAATCTGTTACAAAAAATATAGCCCAAATTACGAATATAATTAATACTGTTTTTAATATTTTTAATCTTTTTTCCTTAGGAGATTTTATAATAAAAAAAGAAAACCATATTATAAAATATAATCCTAAAACTTCTAAAGTGATTACTAACATTTCAATAAAACTTATACCATATATTCCAAAATAAAGCTTTTTCTTTATAGCTAAACAAATAATTAGTGGTAGTAAAGTAATAATTAAAAGATTTTTATAAATATTGCTTTTTTCATTATTACGTTTTTTAATATATACAAATATACTTATTAAAAAAAGTATTGAAAGTATTATAATAAATGCATTTAAAGCTGTTTCAAATTTATTCATAATTACACCTCTACTTTTTTAGTAAAGTTTAAGATAATTTTCTGCAAAAATAACTATGTGAAAATGCTATCTTTAATTTTATACTAACATAAAGGCTAATTATTTTCAATGACTTCATTTCCTATTTAAAATAATCCATTAATCCAATATAAATGCTCCAAGCAAGTTCATCTTGATATTTGTCTGTTTGAAGTAATTTATTTTCCTCAGAATTTGATAAAAAACCACATTCAACTAATACTAGAGGAATTTCAACATTTTTTGTAAGATAAATTCCTGAGATTGATTTTATAGTTCTGTTGTTTTCTTTTTTTATAAATCCATTAAGACTTGTTTGGATATTACTTGCAATAGTTTTACTTGTTTCATCTGAATTCTTGTAAAAGGTTTGCCAGCCACTATACTGAGATTGTTCTAATTTATTTATATGTATTGACAAAAATATTTCAGCTTCTGAATTATTTGCAATATGTACACGATTTTTCATATCTGAAATTTTTTGAGATCTAATAGTATCACAAGTTGTATCATATATTCCATTTTCATCTGATCTTGTTAATATAACATTACATCCCGCTGCTTCAAAAAGCTTTTGCAATTTTAATACTATATTTAAATTTATTTCTGATTCTATGGATCCGTCAACACCAGTAGCACCACCATCTGGATATCCATGACCTGCATCTAAAATAATTGTATGATTTGATATTGGAGTAGAAGAAACAGGTTCAGAAGTTAAAGGATTTTTTGCTGTTAAACTATAAACAAAAATTGAAAAAATTATACTCAAATTTATAAATATTAATCTTTTTTTATTTAAAATAACCATCTTAAACTCCTAAATCATAAATTTTAAATAGAAAAGCTAAAAATTATTAATATTTAATGACTAAAAATTAGTTAAACTTTTCTAATATAATGTATATTAAATATAGTGAATTTTATGCGTGTTTTATAGCAATAATAAGCTTTATAATGTAAAAAATATTTTATAGTAAAAAAACCATGTAAAGCTTGATACAAGTGAGAAATGGCGATGCTACAAAATGATAATAAAAATATTTTTTTATTTTTCAAAAAAACTTCACAAAGCCAATTAGAAATGATATAATCAACATGAATTTTATAAAAGTTCGGGGGATGTTGAAATGATATTTAAAGATTACTATAAAATATTGGGTTTGCAAACAAATAAAGTGACTATGTCACAAATTAAAATGGCATATAGGGAGCAAGCAAAAAAATATCACCCTGATGTCAATATTTCTAATAAAAAATATGAAGAACGATTTAAAGATATAAATGAAGCTTATAGAGTTCTTTCAGATACGTTAAGTAAAAGAAAATATGACAGAATGTGGTATAGAAATGTTGGAAAATCAAATGCTTCTTATGAAGAAAGTAAAAGAAATAAAGATTCGCTATTTAGCGATTTTTTCAATATGTTTTTTGGTAATGTAGAAGAAAATATATTATCAAAAGAGAAAAAAACTCCAAGTAAAGGAGAAAATATAGAAACAGAAATTAATATTTCTATAGAAGATGCTTTTAGAGGAAAAGAGCAATCTATAGGAGTTAGAACAGTAGAAGGAAAGCTAAAGAAATTTAAAGTTCAGGTCCCAGCTGGTATACAAAATAATGAAAAAATAAGAATTGTAGGACAAGGTAAGCAAGGCAAAGACGGCGGGAAAAATGGAGATTTATTTATAAGAGTAAAAATAAATAATGATGAAAGATTTTCACTTGAAGGATATGATTTAAAAGCTAATTTATATCTAACACCTTGGGAAGCTGCTCTTAGTACAAAAGTAACTATAAACGGAATTAATGAAGATGTTTCAGTGTATGTTCCAGCAGGAATTCAAAGTGGAGAAAAAATAGAAATAGAAAATAAAGGATATAAAGATGGAAAAGGTGGAAGAGGGAAACTTATTTTAGATACTAAAATAATGATTCCTAAGAAACCTAATGAAGAAGAATTAAATCTTTTCAAAAAAATGGAGAAAATGTCAAAATTTAATCCAAGAATTAGTTAACATAAATTATCTAAAATAATTGACTTTTGAAAAGCTTTAAGTTATAATAGATATGTGTTTTTAGCAAAAGATGAAATCAAGAACTTTTAAAGGAGTGTAAAGATGGAAGAGAACTTACAAGGAAAATATTTTAGTATTACTGATCCTAAAGATGTTAGTACTGTAATTTATCAAGTAAACAAGACAGAAAAAGAGTTTGCCAAAAATGCACCAAAATACACAGTTGAAAGATTAGAATATTCAGAGGAATTTGTTGGTGCAAATAAGAAGAAAACCTTTTTCATTAATGACCCTGCGCCAGAAGGGAACCCACTTGTAATACTGTCATTTGGAAAGGAAAGAGTAGTAGTAAATATGGGATTTTTAGATTATGACACAGTTAGAATATCTAAAAAACCAATGCCAATGAAATTTAAGACATTATATAATGAAGAGGAAACTGATTACAAAGATTTTGCGTATACACCAAATATGAAAAGACCAATTTCAATAATTGATCCAGAAACAGGAGAAGAAGTTAAACCAATATTATATTTTGACGAAGAGGCAAATGAGGTAAAAGGTAAATGTAAGCTTAAGCCTCATAAGAAATATTTTGCGTTTGAGATAAGAGAAGATAAGAAATAAAAAGATTAGAGAGCCGAAAGGAGAGTACATTAATTATGGATAATAAAACTACAAGACCAAATGGTCGTAGTATGAATGTTATAGAAAATAGCGAAGATATTCAAAAAAGAATAGAGGAAGCTGGATACAACTTTAAATTAGAGGCTATGCAAGCAGAATTTTCTTATGATAAAGTACAAACAGCTGATTCCTCTAATACTTCAGCAAGTTCAGATGGAACTAAAAAAGCAGGAGAATATACAAAAGTTGGCGCAACAGCTATTTTAGCATTTAGACCATTAATTCCAGAGATAGTAAATGGCCCTAAAGTTAAGGTAAAAGGAAAAGTTAAAGAAGAAAAACAAACAGAAGGACCAGATATGTCTTTAGATGACTAGAAAACTATTACTTAAGAAAAGGTGAAAAAAGTATGGGATTTTTTGAGAAGTTAAGATCAGCAATTAGAAAAATAAAAACAAAGTTAATAGTATATACAATTTTAGCACTTATTATAGTTGTATGGCTAGTCGCACCATTATGTACAGCTATAAAAGATGCTGAATTTGTTTCTGGAACAACTTTTACTGTTAATCCGTTTGACGCAGACCTTTGGAGAGTATTTTTTACACAAATAAGTTTAGGAATCACATCTCCACTTGCACAGTTTGGTAAATGTTTTACAGAAATGTATTTTAGTACATTTGTAAGTATGTTAAAATTTACATTTGTTGTATATGCGTTTTTCGCATCAATAGGAATTGTAAAAGCATTTCCAAGACATGAATATGAAGATATTGAAAACGGTTCAAGTGATTGGAGTGAAAATGGAGAACAATATAGAGTATTAAGCAGAAACAAAGGTATAGTTTTAGCAGAGAAAAATTACCTACCAGTTGATAAACGTGGTAACGTAAACGTACTTGTTGTACGGAGGTTCTGGTGCTGGTAAATCTGCATCTTACGTTATCCCAAATGCTTTACAATTATTAGGTTCTTATGTATTTACAGATCCTAAAGGTGAATTATATGATAAAACAGCAGGGTATTTTAAAGCAAAAGGATATGAAATAAAAGTATTAAATTTAGTACATCCTCAAAATAGTGATGGATACAATCCATTACATCATATAAATAATGAAATTGATGTTGATATTATTGCAAATACAATAGTAAAAGGTCAAGGTGAAGGAAAAAGTTCAGACCCATTCTGGGATGATATGGCTGAAATGTTAATGAAAGCATTAATTTATTATCTAAAAGCAGTAAGACCACCAGAAGAACAAAGTTTATCAAGTTGTTCAGAACTTGTAAGAACAGCAAATAGTAGTGGTGGAGACAATTTACTTACAAATTTAATGAATCAATTACCATTTGATCATCCAGCAAGAATGTATTATAAAAATATAGAGATGTTACCAGAAAAAACTTTTGGTTCAGTTTTAGGAACATTGCAATCTAAACTTGGAAAGTTCGATTCAAGAGAAATTGCAGAAGTAACATCAACAAATACAATAGATTTTACAGATATAGGAAGAAAGAAAACAGCAGTATATGTTATATCATCAGATACACATACAGCTTATGATTTCTTACTTACAATATTCTTCTCACAAATGATACAACAATTATATGATTTTGCAGATGTTAGTGGAGGAGAACTACCAATTCCTACATATTTTATACTAGATGAGTTTGCTAATATTGGTCAAATACCTGATTTTGATAAAAAAATATCAACTTCAAGAAGTAGAAAAATATCATTTAGTGTTATTCTGCAGAACTTAGATCAATTAGAAGCAGTTTATAAAGAAGCTTATGAAACAATTATAGGTAACTGTGATACTCACCTTTTTTTAGGTTCTAACTCACAAAAAACAGTTGAGTATTTTTCAAAGGCTTTAGGAGAAAAAACAATAACAAGAGACAATATTTCTGTTAATAAAGATAGAGAAGACTGGAAGCAGGGTAAGAGCGAATCAGATCAAGTAATGGGAAGAGCACTTATGACAGCAGACGAATTACGAAGAATGGACAATGACCTTTGTATTATTTATGAAAAAGGTATAAAACCAGTTAAAGCTAATAAATATTATTACTTTAAATATCCAGAGGGAAAATTAGTTACAAGATATAAAGCAGATCATAATGATGTACATTTAGAAAGAGGAGTATGGAGAAAATATAATCCATATAACCCATATGTTGAGGGTCAAGATGATGCAAATGGTTCCAATGGTGGGGGCAATTCTGCTTCACTTGAATCATTAGATGATTTATTTGCAGATGATGCAGAAGAAGTAAAACCAGTTGCAGAAAATAAACCAGTGGCTAAAGCTGCTGCAGCACTTACTCCTGAACAGAAAATAGAAGAGGAAAAAAGGCAAGCAGAGTTAGTAGATATTCAAAAAGAGCTAGAAGCTAAATTTGATGAATTATTTGGTTCAATAGACCAAGAAGATTAATAAAATTTTAATTGAGCAGGCATGTCGAAGATATGCTTGCTTTTTATAAAAAAGCAAAGAACAGATGTTTTAAAAATATTGACTATAAATTTATGATATGATAAAATTATAAAACTAGTAAAAAATGCAAATTAATAATACTTATAGAAATAAGAGAGGATAAAATGAAGTTTGTACATATAGCAGACATGCATTTTGATGCTCCATTTACTTCTTTAAATTCTAAAGAAAATTTAGGAGATAAAAGAAGATTAGAGCAAAGGAATGTATTTAAAAAAATAATAGATTTTATAAAAGAAAATGAAATAGAATATTTTTTTATAGCTGGTGATTTATATGAGCAAGAATATGTAAAAAAATCTACAATAGAGTATATATCAAGGCAATTTAAAGAAATCCCTAATACTAAAATTTTTATAACTCCTGGAAATCATGATCCATTTTTACAAAATTCATACTACAATACATATAATTTTGGAGACAATGTAAATATTTTTCATAATTCACAAGTAGAAAGATATGAAGATGACAATGTAAATATTTATGGAATGGCATTTACAGAATTTTATATGCAAGATTCTCCACTTGAAAATATTAAATTGCCATATTCAAACAAACCCAATATACTTATATCACATTGTGATTTAGACGGTTCAAAAGATAGTGAAGGACTTTCTTATAATCCAATATTAGAGAGTAAATTAAGTTTACTAGGATTTGATTATATTGCACTTGGTCATGTTCATAAAAATAATTTAGAAAATAAAAATAAAATATTTTATCCAGGTTCAACTATTTCATTGGGATTTGACGAACTTGGAGAACATGGAATGATAGTAGGAGAATTAACAAAAGAAAATTTTGAGTATGCGTTTATAAGGTTAGATGATAGAAAGTTTGAAGAGATTGAATTAAGTGTAGATGAGCTATTATCCAAAGAAGATTTGATAGAGAAAATATTAGAACTAAACTTAAATGAAATGAATATGTATAAAATTATTTTAGAAGGAAAAAGAAATTTTGAAATAAATACAAGAGAACTTGTAAGAATAATATCAAAAGATAACATAATAAAAATAAAAGATTGTACAAGACTTAATTATGATATAGAATGGCTATCAAAACAAAATAATCTTAAAGGGATTTTTGTACGTGAAGTTTTAGCAAAATATGAAGCAAGGTTATGTACAAAAGAGGAATTTCAAAAGGCAATAGAGATTGGACTAGAGGTAATGTAAAAGAGGTGATAACTTGAAAATAAACAGTTTTAAAGTAAATGGTTTTGGAAAATTAAAAAATAAACAAGTAGAATTAAAAGATGGGATAAATATAATCTATGGTGAGAATGAATCAGGAAAGTCAAGTATGTTAAAATTTATTTCATCAATGTTTTATGGTGCCTCAAAAAATAAAAATGGAAAAGAAATATCTGATTTTGATAAATATAAGCCATGGAATATAGAAGAATTTTCAGGAAAAATTGATTATACATTAGATAATGGCGAGAATTTTGAAGTTTTTAGAGAATTTAAAAAGAAAAATCCATTAATATATAATTCACAGAAAGAAGATATATCAAAAAAATTTAATATAGACAAAACCAAAGGGATAGAATTTTTTATGCAGCAAACTGGAATTGATGAAGAAACTTTTTATAGTACAGCAATAACAGAACAAGAGGGTATAAAGCTTAGTAAATCTAGTCAAGCAAGTATAGTTCAAAAAATAAGTAATTTAATATCTTCTGGAGATGATAATATATCATATAAAAAATCTTTAGAAAGAATAAACAAAAGTCAGAATGAAGAAGTAGGAACAGAAAGAACTTCACAAAGACCTATAAATATAGTTGAAAACAAGATTAATAAATTAATACAAGAAAAAAGTGAATTAGAAATATATAAGGAAAGCATATATGATAATTCATCAGAAAGGGAATCATTAAAACTAGAATTAAAAGACGAAGAAATAAAAAAAGAGTTTTTAAAAGAAGTTAAAATAAAGCAAGATTGTAATAAATTAAAGAGTGTAGAAATAACAGTTAGCAAGAAATTAGAAGATGAATATAATAAAAAAATTGAAGAATTAAATAATAAAATATTAGAAGATGATTCAGCCGAAGGGAATAGTTTAAAAGGTTATTATATTGCTTTAATAATATTTGTAATAACAGCAATAGCAATAATTATTTTAAGCAATTTAAATCCAATAGCTTTTACAAGCTTAATACCAGTAGTGCTAATTGGAATTAAGATAATTATTCAAAAAAGAAAAGAAAATTCAGGAGAAGATGAATTTAAGATTATAAGTCAAATAGATTTATTACGTAAAAATAAAGAAGAACAGCAAAGTGTAATAGAAGATAAATCTGAAAGATTAAGACAAGAAATAGAAAAGGAAAGACAAGAACTTATAAGTAAGTATATGGGAAATATAGACATAGGTTATATTGAAGAAACATTAAGCCAAACAGATGAAGATATAGTAAAAGAAATAGATATGAAGGAGAGTAGAATAAATACATTAAAATTTAGATTGCAAACAATGGAAAGCAGTAATAGAGATATAGTAAGCAAGCTAGATAACTTATCAAAAATAGAAGAGGAATTGCAAGATGCAGAAGAAGAAAGAGAGGAACTAATTAGTTTAAATAATTCATATAATATAGCAAAAGAGTGCTTAGAAAATGCTTATATGCAAGTAAAAGAAAATATTAGTCCTAAATTTACTAAAAATTTATGTGATATTATTTCTAGAATATCTAGTAACAGATATACAAATATTGTTTTAAATGATAATGAAGACTTAACAGTTGAACTTGAAAATGGAAATTATATACCAGTTTCAAGATTAAGTATAGGAACAATAGATCAAATGTATTTATCATTAAGACTAAGTGCATTAGAAGAGATTTCCACAGAAACTATGCCAATAATACTAGATGAAGCATTTGCATATTTTGATGATGAAAGACTTTCTAATATACTTAAATACATAAAAAGCAATTTTTCAAATAATCAAATAATAATATTTACATGTTCAAATAGAGAAATACAAATTTTAGAGAAACTAAATATAGAATATAATTTAATAAACCTTGAAAAATAAGTAAATTTGAGTTATAATAATTAAGCTAATTAATAATATATAATTTATTAAAAAGACTTATAAAACAGATTAACTTATGCTATATAATTTAAATATATATAAATTAAAAAGGAAGAGGTTTTTATGTTTCAAAGATTAGAAGATGTAGAGAAAAGATATGAGGAATTAAATGGATTAATTAGTGATCCAGAAGTAATTTCAAGACAAAATGAATGGAAACAACTAATGAAAGAACATAGTGATTTAGAAGAAGTTGTTTTCAAATATAGAGAATATAAAACAGTTTCTAAAGATTTAGAAGAAGCAAAAGAAATGCTTGATGATCCAGAAATGAAAGAACTTGCTGAAAGTGAAATGCTAGAAGCAAAAGAAAAATTACCTAAAATAGAAGAGGAATTAAAAATTCTTTTAATTCCAAAAGATCCAAATGATGACAATAACGTTATTTGTGAAATAAGAGCAGGAGCTGGAGGAGAAGAAGCAGCACTTTTTGCAGGAGTATTATTTAGAATGTATTCTATGTATGCAGAAAGAAAACATTTCCAAATTCAAGTTATAAATGAAAATGAAACGGGAATTGGTGGTTATAAAGAAATATCATTTATGATAACTGGAAAAGGAGCATATAGTAGATTTAAGTTTGAAAGTGGAGTACACAGAGTACAAAGAGTTCCAGATACAGAAAGTAGTGGAAGAATTCATACATCAACAGCTACAGTGGCTGTTTTACCAGAAGTAGAAGAAGTTGAAGTAGATATAAATCCAGCAGATATTAGAATGGAAGTTTACAGAGCGTCAGGTGCTGGTGGTCAACACGTTAATAAAACATCATCTGCAGTAAGACTTATACATGAACCAACAGGAATAGTAGCAGAATGCCAAACAGAAAGATCACAAGTTCAAAATAGAGAATACGCAATGAGATTACTTCGTTCAAGAATATATACAATCGAAAAAGAAAAACAAGAAAAAGCAGTTGCAAGTGAAAGAAGAAGCCAAGTAGGTTCAGGAGACAGAAGTGAGAAAATAAGAACATATAATTATCCTCAAGGAAGAATAACAGACCATAGAATTGGATTTAGTATTTTCCAAATGGAAGATTTCTTAAATGGAAATATGGATGAAATGATTGATAACTTAATTGCTACAGATAGAGCAGAAAAGCTAAAAGGAAATAATGAATAAAACTTTAAAAGATAGTATAAAAATATTGAAGTTCGCTCTGGATATTAGACAAAAGTGTCTAACTTTTTGGGTGTATTTCAATAAAAATATACTATCTTTTTTTATAAACTTTCTGCAAGTATTCCGATTATTATACCAAAGATATTTCCAAGAGAAGCAAATCTGCCTTTATACAAAGTTTTAGATTCAGGTATAAGTTCACAAGAGACGATATAAAGCATTGCGCCAGCTGCAAAAGCTAATGAAATTCCAATTAAACTTGTAGCAATATTTCCGAAAATAGCGCCGCAAAAAGCACCAAGTCCTGTAGTTAAACCAGAAAGAGTTGTTATTATAATACATCTTTTTTTAGAAGAACCACTATTTTTAAGAGGTACTGCAATACTAATTCCTTCTGGCACATCGTGTAAGGCTATAGCTATTGCGAGTTTAAATCCTAAACTATTTGAAGCTTCAAATCCAGCACCAATAGCTAATCCTTCTGGAAAGTTATGAACTGCTAAACCGATTGCTATAATAATTCCAGTTTTTAACATTTGATTTTCTTTTAAAGATGAATTATTTTTACAATATTTATTTACAAATTTATCACAAAGAATCATTGTAATAATTCCTATAAAAATACCTAAAACACATCTTGATATGTCCGTAATATTTAGTGCTTCTGGTATTAAATCAAAGCATATAACTGCTGTCATAAGTCCTGCAGCAAATTCTAAAATAAAGCTTAGGAATTTTTTAGATTTTATATTCAAAAATGCTCCAATAATTCCACCAAGAGTCGTTCCAATCATACCAAAAATAAGCCCATATAAACTTATAATTCCAATATTTTCCATAAAAACATCCTTTTATTTATTAGATTTTAAGCTTAAATGTAAGCTCAAATAAATTATATTAAATAATATAAAAATTATTCATATCAAAGAAAATTATAAGAATTTTTAATTCGAATTGAAAAGAGTTCCTTGATTTTATGTACTGATTTTATTTTATAAAATCATATGTAAATTTTTGAGAAAACTTTATATTATATGAATTGCAAAACAATTTCTTATAAATAAAAAATACACCAATTAAATGGTGTATTTTCAAGTTTTAAAAAAATTATTTTGCTTCTTCTTTCTTTTCAAATTTATTATATTTAGTAATCATCTTTCTTTGATAAGGTATTAAAGAAAGGAATGAGATTGCAAATCCTATTTCTAATATAATTGTTGAAGTTATAAGGTTTGTTTTAGAAGCATTATATACATTAAGCATTTCATTTTTTAGCTCAGTAGTATGTTCTTCTGAAAATATTGTTTGATATTGAAATGTTGCAAGATCAATCGATTTTAATTGATATTGTAAATTTAAATAAAGTAAACTTAAGAAAAATATGATTGACAATACAATGCAAGCTATAAAAAATATATTAAGATATTTTATAATTTTTTTATAGTTATCAGGATTTGTTTTACATTTTTTAAATACATCATATGTACTTAAATTACAGATTCCACGAATAATAAAATAAAGAAAAATAATAGCAATTAATGGAACAGTGATATGTAAAACTTGACCAGAAATTCCTGAATAGTTACTTAAAAATTGATTGCCTAATGCTATTATAAGTAAACAAATAAATGTTACTATTATTCCGTAAGATACGAAGCCAGTAATTATTGCTTTTACAGTAGTTCGTGTACTTATTTCCTTTTTTTCCATTTTTTCCTCCTTCGTACAAATAAAATTCTATAGAAATCATATCATAAATGATTTTTAATTACAATATTTTTATATAAAAATTACAAATATCTTTTAAAGACCTCAAAATACAACATTATATAGAAAAGTTAGATAAAAAATCTGAAAATAAAATTAAGAAAACTTTAATCTAGTGTTAAGAAAGTATTAATATTTTATTGCTAAAATGAAGACAAATTAAGAAATGAGAAACATTTCTTAAAATTACACATAAGGGGGATTTTTAGTGGAAATTTTAAGAGTAGAAAATTTAAGAAAATCTTATGGAAAAGGAGAGAATCTTGTTAATGCTGTAGATGGAATATCTTTTTCAGTTAATGAAGGAGAATTTGTTGCTATAGTTGGTGCAAGTGGTAGTGGTAAATCTACTCTACTTCACTTATTAGGAGGGGTTGATAAACCAACATCTGGAAATGTTAGAATTAAAGAGACAGATATTTATAAGTTAAAAGATGATGATTTAGCAATTTTTAGAAGAAGAAATATAGGAATTATTTATCAATTCTATAATTTAATTCCAATTTTAAATGTTGAAGAAAATATTACACTTCCTTGCGAATTAGATGGTAAAACTGTAGAAAGAAGAAAGCTTGATGACTTGCTAAATACATTAAATTTAAAAGACAGAAAAAAACATTTACCTAATGAATTATCAGGAGGTCAACAACAAAGAGTGTCAATAGGAAGAGCAATTATTAATAATCCAGCGATTATGCTTGCTGATGAGCCTACAGGAAATTTAGATAGTAAAGCTTCAGAAGAAATTATTTCTTATTTAAGATTATCAAATGAAAAATATAATCAGACTGTAATTGTGATAACTCATGATGAAAAAATAGCTATGGCAGCAGATAGGGTTATTGCGATAGATGATGGAAAAATAATTTCAGATGAAAGGAAAATCTAAAATGAGTATTTTAAATAAATTTGTATTAAAAGATTTATCTTTAAATAAAAAAAGAACGATTGTTACTATTATAGGAATTATTTTATCAACAGCTTTACTTTGCGCTGTTTCTGGTATGGTAACTAGTTTTTATAAAACCTTACTAGAATACGAAAGATCAGAAAATGGAAATTTTCATGTTTCAATTTATGATATGAAATCAGAAGATGTAGAGGAACTTAAGAAAAATGAAGAGATTGAAAGCTTCTTCTATTTCTATAAAACAGAAGGATATGCGAAATTAGAAAATTCAAAAAATAAATATAAGCCTTATTTGCACCTGTTGGGATTTGATAAAGATTCATTAAATACTTTAAAATTAGTTGAAGGCAGGCTTCCAGAAAATGATAATGAAATACTTATTTCTTATCATATAGGAAGTAATGCAAAAGTTAATTATAAAATTGGAGATACTTTAAACTTAAGCATATCTGACAGAATGGTAGATGGTTATAAACTATCACAAAATAATCCTTATGATGAAGAAGTAGAAGAAAATTTAGAAGAAAAATATAAAAAAGAATATAAAATAGTTGGTGTTATTTCAAGACCAACTATAATAATGGAGCCTTATGAAGCACCAGGATATACGATTGTAACTTTAGATAATAATTTTAGATTAAATTCATCAGAAAATATTACTGTAAGCTTTAGATATAAAGATTCTAAAAATTATAAGGAAAAAACAGAAAAAATTTTAGGAATTACAGAGAATAATGAGAATGGGAAGTATTTATATGAATACAATAAAGGACTATTAAGAGCAGAAGGTTCAGCTTTAAGTGATAGTACAATGTCAATGATATATAGTGTAGCAATAGTTGTTATAGTAATTATAATTATTTCAAGTGTATTTGTTATAAAAAATAGTTTTTCTATATCAATTACAGAAAAAATAAGACAATATGGTATACTTTCAAGTATAGGCGCAACTAAAAAACAAATAAAGAGAAATGTATTATTTGAAGGTTTTGTACTTGGAAGCATAGCTATACCAATAGGAATTTTAAGCGGAATGTTTGCGGTATTTGTTTTAATACACTTAATTAATTATATTTTAGCAGATGCGCTAAATGGAATAAAATTTGTTTATAGTGTGCCACTTATACCAATTTTAATTAGTATATTATTTGCAAGTATTGTAATTTATTTTTCAAGTATATTTTCGGCAAGAAAGGCTGCGAAAATATCACCAATAGAAGCTATTAGAAGTAATACAGAAATTAAAATTTCTTCTAAAAAAGTAAAATCTTCTAAAATAATTAAAAAGTTATTTAAAGTTGGTGGAGATATATCATATAAAAATTTAAAAAGAAATAAGAGAAAATATAGAAGTACAGTAATTTCTTTAATTGTAAGTATTTCAATTTTTATCTCACTTTCTTCGTTTTTAGATTTTGGATTTAAAATGGCAAATGAATATTATAAAGAATTAGATTTTAATGTTTTTTTAAATGCAAGATTACAATCGGAAGAAAACAGTAAAACAGATATAACTTTTAAAGATATATCTCAACTAGATAATATAAGTTCATATTCAGTAAAGAAGGCAAAAGGAGTTTTACTTTCTAATTCATATTTATCTGATTTTGGAAAATTGTATTATGGTCCAGAAGATGAGGGAGAACAATATGAAACGATTTTCTCTATAGGAGATGAGGCATATAAAGAATTTATTAAAGAGATTGGCGGAAGTGTAGAAGATTATGAGAACAAAGGAATACTAATTGATAATACAACATTTTTTTATAATAATAAAAAGAAAAATGGAAATTTGTATAATATAAAGGCAGGAGATACGATTGAATTAAAGAGTTATACAGAAAATGATGATTATGAAATAATTGAAAAAGAGAGTATTAGTATTGAAATAGCAAAAAGAACAGACAAAATGCCTATGGGAATGTCTGAAGGAACAGGAATAGTTATTAGTGATAAAATGATAGAGCAATTTCAAAATTATAGAATATCAAGTATGTATATAATGTCTGAAGATGCAGATAAATTATGTGATGATATTGAAAAATTAATTAAATCAGATGAAAAGTATAATCAAAATATATATGTAAGCAATTATGAAGAATCAAGAAGATCAGAGAATGCGATGGTACTAGTAGTTTCTATATTTTTATATGGATTTATAACAGTTATTACATTAATAGCTGTAACCAATATATTTAATACGATAACTACTACTATGAATTTAAGACAAAAAGAATTTGCAATGCTTAAATCGATTGGTATGACTAAAAATGAGTTTAATAGAATGATAAAACTAGAAAGTGTATTTTATGGAAGTAAATCATTAATTATAGGAATTCCGATTGGGTGTATAGGATCATATTTAATTTATAATGCATTTACAGAGGGGATGGATATGGAATATAAACTTCCAATTACAGCAATAATTCTTTCTATAATATTTGTATTTTCAATAGTTGGATTAATAATGAAATATTCTTTAGATAAGATAAATAAACAAAATATTATAGAAACAATTAGAAAAGAAAATATATAAATAAAAATTAAGTACTACATTTATGATTATTATAAAAGACTTAATAATAAGAAATAATGTAGTACTTAATTTTTATTTAATAGGAAAGTGATCTGCACTTCCTATTAAATAAAGGCTAACGCCAACATTTGTACACAAGTTTAATGATGTCAATATTAAAATATTGACATACTGATACTGTAATATCTAAAGCTTAAACAGTATCAGTAATTTGGTATGTAGAACATTTCTTAGATGTAGCAAATGAAATGAGCTACAGATAAGTTATTGCAGAGGAAAGATGAGGACATTTGTATTTAGTTTTGTCTTTTGAAATTTTCATAATGTCCTCTTTTGTTCTATAAGAAAGTATAATCAAATTGTTAATAAAGGAAGATGTATATCTTATAATATTTTTTACATATAGTATATTAAGGGGGATTACTATATGTATGTTGAAAAATATAATAGGCAAAAAGCAATAGAATATGCTAAGAAATGGGCATATGGAAGAAATAATAAATATTATAATTTTGATAATATAGGAGGTGATTGTACAAATTTTATATCACAATGTATATATGCAGGAAGTAATGTAATGAATTATGATAAAATACATGGCTGGTATTATAATAATGCAAATGATAAATCACCATCATGGACAGGAGTGGAATTTCTGTATAATTTTCTAGTAAATAATAAAGGAATAGGACCAGTAGGTAATGTATCTGATAATATAGAAATAGGAGATATAGTACAATTATCTTTTGACGGTCAAAAATTTACTCATTCACTAATAATAGTAGAAGTGGAAAATGAAAAGATATTTACTGCTTCTCATACACTGGATTCATATAAAAGAGATATTAATTCATATCCTTATAAAAAAATTAGATTTATTCATATAACTGGTGTTCAAAAAATATAAAATATGCTATTGTTTTTATAGTATTGCTATAGTATTATGAAATTAAAGTTATTTTTAGGAGTTAAATATGGTAAATGTCGTTTTAGGTATTGTAGAGGAAAATGAAAAAATATTGCTAATACAAAGGGAAAGAGGAGACTTTGTAGGACTATGGGGGATACCAGGTGGAAAAGTAGAAGAATGTGAGCATATAGATGAAGCTGTTAAAAGAGAAATGTTAGAAGAACTTGGTATAAAATTAGAGTTTAAAGAATTACTTGGAATTTCTACTGAAATAATGCATGATAAAAATTCAACTAGTCTATTATATATTTGTTTATTAAATATTGATAATGATGAAGAAATTAAAAATCCAGAATTCAATTATAAATGGTTTGATAAAAATGAAATAATGAATTCAAACAATATTATAGAAAGTGATAAAAAATTTATTGAAGAGTTTTATATAAAAAAAGGATTAAATTACTTAAAAATGGATTGCTATAGAGATGCAGAAGGTAAATATTATTGGAGATAGAGGAAAAATATGATTGAAATTAAAGAAACAAGTATTGATGAAGCTATAAAAGTACACAGAAATGTTATAGAATTTGATGATTTGAATCCTAAAAAGGAATTTTTTGAGGATAGATATAAAGATAAAGAGAAAATTATTATAGTAGCTTATTATAATAATGTTCCAGCTGGTTATATTGTAGGATATGATAAATTTCAAGACAGAGAAAGCTTTTTTTGCTGGATGGCTGGTGTAGATGTAAATTATAGAAGATTAGGAATTTTAACAAAACTAATGCAATATTTAATGAATTGGTCTAAAGAACATAAATACAAAACATTAAAAATCACAACTAGAAATAATAGACGCGAAATGCTAAGTTTTTTAGTAAAAAATGGATTTTATTTTACTGATATAGAAAAAAGAGAAAATATAAAAGATTATAGAATTAATTTACAAAAAGATATTGGTAATTTTTTTATTAAATAAGCATATTATAATATAGAATAAGAAAAATTCCGCGAGTAAATTATTGACTTTTAAATATTTTTTTGGTATTATAGTTATGCTTTAATTTGACGCGGGAATAGCTCAGTTGATAGAGCGTCGCCTTGCCAAGGCGAAGGTCGCGGGTTTGAGCCCCGTTTCCCGCTCCATTTTTTTATATTACATGGCGCCTTAGCCAAGCGGTAAGGCACGAGTCTGCAAAACTCTGATCATCGGTTCGATTCCGATAGGCGCCTCCAAAGGAAAGTGTGTAAACATTTGTAAATCAACGTTTACACACTTTTATTTGTTTTTTAGTTAAAAATGAGTCCACTATTTTCAGTACTTTTAGAGCTTAAATTTTTTTAATATTCTAAAATGAACTTAACACATCAACTTTTAATGCGAAAAAGTCAGTGCTATCAAGGGATTAAAGAGTTAACTCGTCTGATGATAGCCTCCACATACAAAAGCGAGAAAATGTTGATATACCAATATTTTTTTGATTTTTTATGCTTTTTTAACTTAAAAATAAACGTATAGTATTTTTAGTACTTTTAGAGATTTAAAAATAAAAAACTAAAACTTTTTGTGTTAAAATTGTATTAAAATAAAAAATTCATTCTGTTAAAAAGAGTTAAAATATATTCAAATAATACAAGTTTAATTTCTAAACCATAAATCAATATACCTACTTGTGCTTTATAAAATAATATTGTATAGTATCAATCATAGGATAAGGAGTATATATGAAAGAAGAATTAATGGATATTTATGATGAGAACAAAAATCTAACTGGAAAAACAATAAAAAGAAAAGATATTGATTTATTAAATGATGATGAATATATAATAACAGTTCATTGCTTTATAATAAATTCGTCTAATCAAATATTGTTAACACAAAGAAGTTTAAACCAAAATCGTGCTGGGAAGTGGGAAGATACTCATGGAGGATTACAAGCTGGAGAAAATAGTGTTTTAGGTATTAAGAGAGAATTAAAAGAAGAAATTGGAATAGATATCCAAACTAATGAATTAAAATTAATTAAAACACTTAAACGAAAAAATAAATTTAAAGATATTTATATTATAAAAAAGGATATTTCTTTAAATGATTTTAAATATAATACAAATGAAGTAATGAATTGTAAATATGTTACTTTAGAGCAATTTAAATCAATGATTGAAAATGATGAATGCACGTTTAAAAAATTTGAAGATACAATTTTTTATGACAATAATATAAATGATTTGTAGGAGAAAGTAATATGAATATAAAAATAGTAAATGATGCAAAACTTGCAACAGGATTAGTAGTAGTTATAGATGTTTTTAGGGCTTTTACAGTTGAGCCTTATTTAATTAGTAATGGAGCAAAAAAATTAATTCCAGTTGGAGATATGCAAATAGCATATGATTATAAAAATAAAGATAATAATTGCATTTTAATTGGAGAAAGAAAAGGAATTATATTACCAGGATTTGATTATGGTAATTCACCTTCACAAATTGAAAATATTGATTTTTCAGGAAGAACGGTTATACATACAACAAGTTGTGGAACACAAGGAATTGTAAAATCTGTAAATTCTAAAGAAATTATAACTGGCAGTTTAGTTAATGCAAAAGCTATTGTTAGGTATATTATTAAAAATAAAGTAGAAGAAATTTCATTATTAACTTTGGGTAGAGAAGGAGAAGAGCCATTTGATGAGGATGTGCTATGCGCACAATATATAAAAAGTATGTTAGAAAATAAACCATTATATAATTTAGCAGAAAAAATTGAAAAGTTAAAAACAACTACTGGTTCTAAATTTTTTGATAAATTGAAACAAAAGGATTTCCCAGAAAGAGATTTTTACTTATGTACAGAAGTTAATAAATTTGATTTTGTATTAAAAGTAAATAAAGACGAAAGAGGAGATTTATATGTTGAAAAAGTAACTATATAAATTTGTATATCAGTTTTATAAATATGTTAGTAAGTGTTAAAGGAGATACATATATTGATTGATTTTGAAAAAGCTGAAATTGCTTTTAAGAAATATTTACAAGCTTATAATTTAGAGTATGGTAAAATTGAGCTAAAAATACGACATACATTTGGAGTTGTAAATGCAAGTGAATATATTGCAAAAGAATTAAAATTAAGTGATGAAGATATAGAATTAGCAAAATTAATAGCGCTATTACATGATATAGGAAGATTTGAACAAATAAAAAGATATGATTGTTTTATAGATAATAAAAGTATAGACCATGCTATATTAGGAAATGAAATTTTATTTAAGAATAATCTTATTAGAAATTTTATAAAAGATGAACAATATGATAATATAATTTCTAAATCAATATTAAATCATAATAGATTAAAAATAGAAAATAATTTAAATGATAGAGAATTATTACATGCAAAAATAATTAGAGATGCAGATAAGACAGACAATTTTAGAGTAAAAGTAAAAGAAGATTTTGAGAATATTATAGATAATGCAAGTAAAGAAATTTTAGAAAATGATATAATTTCAGAAGATATATTTAATGATTTTATGAACAGTAAAATGATTTTAAGTGAAAATAGAAAAACATATATGGATTTTTGGATTTCTTACATAGCTTTTATATTTGATTTTAATTTTACTGCAGGCTTAAAGCATATACGAAAAATGAATTATATTAATAGGATTATTGATAGATTAGATTATAAAAATATAGATACAAAAGAAAAAATGGAAAAAATACGAAAACATGCTAATAAATATGTTAAATTCAAATTAGAAAATGAGTAAAAATAATAATTTATATAATTAATAAAATTCTTTAATGGAATTTAGGTGTAAAGCAGAATCTTGCTATATAAGCAGGATTTTTTTATTTGACTTTTAAAAAATTTTATTATATATTTTATAAGAAAATATGGGAGGTGTTTTAATATGCTAGAAGAAGTTAATAGTAATTTAAGAAAATATGTCGAAGAAAATGTAATGCCAAAATATGATTCAAATAATGTTGGAGGACATGGGGTTCCTCATATAAGAACAGTTATATCTAGGTCTTTTGAAATTATTAATGAATTTGGACTAGATGTTAATAAAGATATGGTTTATGCTATAGCAGCATTTCATGATATAGGATATAGAGAAAATCCAGATGAACATGAAGAAGTTTCTAGCAGAATGTTTTTAAGTGATAGTAACATGAGAATATTTTTTACAGAAGAACAAATACAAATAATAGCGGAAGCTATTGTAGATCATAGAGCTAGCTTAGAATATGAGGCAAGGAGTGTGTATGGAAAAATAGTTTCGTCAGCAGATAGAGAAACATCAGTAAAAAATATGCTTCAAAGGTCATTTTTGTATCAAGCTGATAAACATAGTGCAGAAAAACCTTCAACAGCACAAGTTATTGAATATTCATTTAAAAAATTATCAAGCAAATATGGAAAAGGTGGATATGCTAAAATGTACTATCCTGATAAAAAATACACTGATTATTTAGATAGAATGCAAGAATTATTAGAAGATGAAGAAAAGTTTATTAAAGAAGAAATGAAGATAGCAGAAGAGTTAGAAGAAGCTAGACAATATATTAGTTTTAAATAATTTAAAGTTTTATAACAGAGTGAAAAACGAATTTAGTTTGACACTCTTTTTGATATAAAATCGAAAATATAGTTAGAATAAATTGTGAATAAATATTAAAAATAAAAGAATACTATTTTTAAGGAGAGATTAATGAGTAAAACAAGTTTAGAATTAAAGCAAGGTATAAAAGCACATTTTATAAAAACTAATTTATATAAAACAGATCTTGTATGTGTAATATTAACTACAACTTTGAAAAGAGATACCGTAACAAAAAATGCATTAATACCATTTATGTTAAAAAGAGGAACTAGTAAACTCCCAAATCAATATTTAATAAGTCAAGAATTAGAAAACATGTATGGAGCTTCTTTTGACTGTGGTGTTGATAAAATGGGTGACAATATAGTACTAAAATTTTATATTGAAACAATTAGTAATGAGTATGCACTTAATAATGAAAATATTTTAAAGATGAATATGGAAAATCTTTTGGATTTAGTATTTGATCCTGTAAAAGAAAATGGAGAATTAAAAAAAGATTTTTTAGAATTGGAAAAGGAAAATCTAAAAAAAGTTATTGAAAGTAAAATTGATGATAAAGATTCTTATGCTTTTGACCAATGTATTTCTTCAATGTATGGAGAAAATGGATTTGGACTATATAAATATGGATATTTAGAAGATGTAGATAAAATAACTACAGAAGATATATCAAAATACTATGACTGGTTAATAGATAATTGTAAAATTGATATTTTTATTTCTGGAAATATTAATGAAGAAGAAACAAAAGAACTATTAGTTCAAAATGATAATATAAAAAAATTAAAACCAAGAATTGAAAATTATACTTTGAATAATGAATATACAGAGAATAAGCAGATTGTAAAAAATGTAAATGAAGTTCAAGAAAATATGAATGTTACACAAGGAAAACTAGTTTTAGGATTAGATATTGTTGGAAGTATGGAAAATTTGCAAGCAGTATCTCTTGTTTATAATGCAATTTTGGGAGATGGAGCAAATTCAAAGATGTTCCAAAATGTTAGAGAAAAAGCTGGGCTTGCATATTCAGCAAAAAGCATTTTTGTAAAACAGAAATTAAACATTTTTATAAGATGTGGAATACAAATTGAGAACTTTGAAAAAGCTGTAGAAATTATAAAGCTTCAATTAGAAAATATTAAAAATGGAGATTTTACTGAAGAAGATATTAATAATGCAAAAGTATATTTAATTTCTGGAATTAGGAATGTTGAGGAAGAACAAGATACAGAAGTTATATTTTATATTGGTCAAGAAATAGCAAAAACAAATATTACTTTAGAAGAGTATATTAAAAAGATTGAATCCGTTTCAAGAGAAGATATACTAAACCTAGCTAACATGATTAACATAAATACAATGTATTTTTTAAGAAATTAAAGTATAAAAAATATTTGGCTAGAAATAAAATAGCAGTGTAAAACATAATTTGAGAGGAGAATAAATTGCAGATAATAGAAAATAGTAAAATTAAAGAGAAATTATATATAGAAAAATTAAGTAATGGCTTAACAATAATGGTTTTACCTAAAAAAACTAGAAAAAAATATGTTATTTGGAGTGCAAATTTTGGTTCTATTGATAATAAGTTTTATGTTTCAGAAGAAAGCGAATTAACAGTACTTCCTGATGGAATTGCACATTACTTAGAACATAAGCTATTTGAGCAAAAAAATGGGAAAAATAGTTTAGATGTCCTTACTTCAATGGGAGTAGATGCAAATGCATATACAACAAATGATCATACGGCTTTTTTATTTGAGTGCACAGATAATTTTGATAACGCTTTAGACGAATTCATGAATTATGTGCAAAACCCTTATTTTACAGATGAAAATGTTGATAAAGAACGTGGGATTATTGAGCAAGAAATAATGATGTATGATGATGATCCTTCTTGGAGTTTATATATAAATGCACTAAAATGTATGTATAAGGATAATGAAATAAATATTGATGTTGCAGGAACAAAACAAACAATAGCAGAGATTAATAAAGAAAAACTATATAAAATTTATGATTCTTTTTACAGACCAGAAAATATGGTAATGGTTTTAGCCGGTGATTTTGAACCTGAAAGAATCTTAGAAAAAATAAAATCTAAAATAACTTTAAATCCTAATAAGAATGATATAAAAAGAGTTTATAGTAAAGAACAAGAAGATATTGTTCAAGGATATATAAAAAAAGAAATGGATATAAGTATGCCTTGTATTCTTATTGGATATAAAGTAAATGATATTAAAGAAAATAAAATAAGAGAACATATTGCTATTGAAATATTAGGTAATTTATTATTTGGAAAAACTTCAAAATTTTTTGAAAAATTATATGAAGCTGGAAAAATAATTTCAGAGCCTGTAATTAATTATGAATTTTCCAAAACTTATGCACATGTTTTAATTCAAGTACAATCAGATTATGTAGATGATATGGTAAAAGCAATAGAAGAAAGAATAGAAGAAGTAAAACGTAATGGTATAAATGAAAAAGATTTTGAAGGGTCAAAAAAGAAAGTTTATGGAGAATTTGTAAAAGACTATAATGAAATATCAACAATTTCTACAATTTTAGTTGCAGATTATTTTAAAAATATAAATTCTTTTGATTACTTCGAAGACTTTAGCACTGTAAATAAAGAGTTAGCAGAAAGAGTATTAAAAAATATATTTTTAGAAAATAGAAAAGTAGTATCAATAGTAAATCCAATAGAAGACTAAAAGGGATAATTTATGAACAATGTAAAATTTCCAGGAATTAATTTAGAATTAAATATTCCAAGAACAAGTGGAGTTATTTTAGGAATAGAAATATATAATTATGCAATTTGTATAGTTATAGGAATATTAGTTGCGTTATTTCTTTGCAAAATAAGTAAAGAAAAATTTGATATTAAATATGATGAGGTTTTAGAAAATTGTATAATTGGATTAATTTTTGGAGTTATTGGAGCAAGATTATATTATATTTTATTTAATTTAAATTATTATTTAAAAAATATTTGGGAAATTTTAAATTTTAGAGATGGTGGACTTGCAATATATGGTGGACTAATTTTAGGAGGAATAGCAATAATTATAAATTGTAAAAGAAAAAATATAGATATACTACAGTTTTTAGATTTTATTGTACCTTATATAGCTATTGCACAGTCTATTGGAAGATGGGGAAATTTCTTTAATATAGAGGCTTTTGGCATAGAAACAAATAATTTTTTTAGAATGGGAATACAAACTGTCGAAAAAGGATATATGGAAGTGCATCCAGTATTTTTATATGAATCAATAGCAACTTTTATTATATTTTGCTTGTTAAAAAATCTACAAAAAAAGAGAAAATATAAAGGACAAATTTTATTATATTATTGTTTATTTTATTCAGGAGTAAGAACAGTTTTAGAAGGTTTAAGAACAGATAGCTTAATGCTTTTTAATGTAAGAATTTCGCAAATATTGTCTATTATTATATTTTTATTTTCGATATGTCGAATTTGGTCGTACGAAAAACATGGAAAATCTTGATATTTCGTTGACTTTGCTGTAACAATATGGTATTTTTAAAATATACAAAAGATAAAAAATAGGAAAAGGAGAGTGGTATTATGTTAGATGAAAAAATTTGTAAATTAAGGGACAAGTTAAATAAATGTATTTCAAATGGCGAAGATTACTCTGTAATATATAAAGTAAGTGTTGAATTAGATGAACTTATTGCACAATATTATCAATCTATAGCTGGGGCTAGCAATAAATAGAGGTATTAAATGAGCGATATTAAAAAAATTTCGGGTGATATATTTAATTTAAGCGAAAATACCATATATGATGTTATAGATAAATTTAATAATAATCAAAGTATTGATAAATCATTAACTTATGTATACATAAAAGCATTTTACTTACATAATATAAAAATTGATTTAGAAAATAGAAAAAAAGCAGAAGAATTTAATCAGATTTATACAGAATATAAAAATGAAATAAGGAATTATTATAAGGTAAATAATTTACAAATTAGTAATGATCTTATAAATGACATTTTAGATGCTTTTGATAAATCATTTGAAATCATTGAGTCTATTGGTTTCAAAAGTATAGATGAAGGATATGAATTTAGACATTATATAATAGACGTATTTGAAATTTTAAGAAAAATTTTAGAAAACAAGTCAAAAAGTAATATAAGAGTAGACATTTTTGAAAATTTTATCTCCAGCTTTAAAAATCAAGCTGAAGAAATAATTAGCTATATAAGAAAAAATATATAGATTATTTTTAGAGTTCTTAAAAAATTAAGTGGTAATGCTAGCCACTTAATTTTTTATCTTTTATAAAAAAATATTTTTTGACAAAATCTTATTAGAAAATGTTGTTTTTGCTTTTTTATTTAATAGAAAGGTACTTTTAACTTTAAGCTATATAAAGCCTTTGACGACTTTACACAGTTTTTTAAAAAAGTGTATACATTTTAATTTTTTTAATATATAATTACTATAATTATTGTAAGAGAAAAATTGGAAAAGGAGGTAAAAAATGGATGATCTAAAAGCAAGTTTAACATCAGTAGATTTAGAAAATTTACTTAAACTTTTTGATATACAAATAGCTTTAGGTGTTTTTGTGTTTTTTATAATATTTAAACCTATTTTTGCAAAAATCATTATAAAAATATATTATAAAATAATTAAAAGCAAGAAGAATCCTAAAGAAAGTAGTATGTATCGTCCATTAAATTTAGCTTTCTTTTTACTTGGAACTTATTTGATGATTTATATTTTAAGACCAAGTAAACAATTTTTAAGTATAACAAATCAAATTTTTTCAGTAATTGTAACATATTTTATTTTTAAAGCTATATCTGCTTTAGTAACAGAAAACTCTACAATTTTAAAAAGAGTTTTATTAAGACCAGATAATGCGCCAATTAATAAGTTTATGTGTAAAATAATAAGAGCAGTTTTGTGGATTATTTTCTTAATAATTGCATTTGTAGAAATTGGATTTGATCTTAGTAAATTTAGCGGATTAGCAGCAGGACTTGGTATAGGAAGTGCTGCCTTAGCACTTGCTGCTCAAGATATGATAAAAAGTATGCTAAGTGGAGCAGCGATTTTAACAGATAAACCATTTACTATAGGTGATTGGATTGAGGTTGGAGAGTATGAAGGTTCTGTAATAGATATAACATTTAGAAGTACACGTATAAAAGCTCTAAATAATACAGTTATAACTATTCCAAATTCTACAATAACTTCAACATCTGTTATAAATTGGAGTAGATTAACTAGTAGAAGATTTGAATGTGTATTAAATTTAAGTTTAGATACAACTTCTGAAAAAGTAAGAAAAGTAGGAAAAGAAATAAAATTAGTATTACAAAATAATCCAGAAGTAATAAAAGAGACAGTAGAAGTTAACTTAGATGCAATATCTCATTCTAGTAGTGATATAAAAATATTTTGTTATGTAAAACAAGCAGAATTTAGAAAATATATTAAAGCAAAACAAGACATATTATGCAGTATATTGTTTTTAGTTGAGAAAGAAAATATAGATTTAGCATATCCTACACAAACAGTATATGTAAAAAATGAAAAGGAAGAGGAAACAGAATAAATGAGTTTGGGAGTTGCATTAGCAGGAGGTGGGCTAAAGGGATTAGCCCATATAGGAGCATTAAAAGCTTTAGAAGAATTGGGAATTACTATAGATTATTTATCGGGAACAAGTTCAGGAAGTATATTTGCAACTTTTTATGCTATGGGATTTTCAACAGAAGAAATAAAAGAAAAGACAATGGAATTTTATAAAGTTCTTACTAAAATAGAGAAGAAACCAATATTAAAGGCAGGATTTTCATATTTAACATCAGGAGTAGCAAAAATTGAAGGTCTGGTTCCTGGAGAAAATATAGAGAATTTAGTAAAATCAGTATCAAAAAGTAGTAATATAACAAATATGAACGAAATTCAGATTCCTTATGCAATAGCAACAGTTGATACTATTTCAACAAAAGAATGTATATTCTTATCTAAAAAATTTGATTTAAAAAGTGATGATATTGATTATATATATGATGCTCCAATAGCGCTAGCTACAAGAGCAAGTATGTCATTTCCTGGAGTTTATACTCCATGTCAGTATGGAAAATATAATTTTATAGATGGTGGAACAAAAGATAATTTGCCAGTAAAAATATTAAAAGATATGGGAGCAGATAAAACTTTAGCTTTAAGTTTTAGAATAGATGATTATGAGCCAAAAGAAGATATACTTGCGATATTACTTAGAACAGTAGATATATTTTCTTTAAAAGATGTTAGAAAAGCACAAAGTGAGGCTGATCTAGCAATAGAAATTGATGCTAGAGGAGCTAGCCTTTTAGAAATAGATAATGCAGATAAATTAGTTCAAACAGGGTATAATACAATTATGAGTAATAAAGAAGCAATATTAAAATTAAAAAATATTTAAATTTTAAAAATTAAAGATTAGGAGTGATAGATTTGCCAGCTAATGATACTATCATGCAATATTTTGAATGGTATTTACCTAGTGATTCTACACTTTGGAATAAGCTTACAAAAGATGCTAAACATTTAGAAAATATAGGAATAACTCATGTGTGGCTTCCACCAGCTTATAAAGGTGCAGGAGGAGTAAACGATGTAGGTTATGGAGTATATGATTTATATGATTTAGGAGAGTTTAATCAAAAAGGCTCTATTCCAACAAAGTATGGAACAAAAGATGAATATGTTGATGCAATAAAAATATTACGTGAAAATAATTTAAAAGTTTTAGCAGATATTGTGCTAAACCATAAAATGGGTGCTGATGAGACAGAAGATGTTTTGGCAGTTATAGATGATGCGCAAAATAGAAATATTAGTTTAACAGAGGCAAAGCCTATTAGAGTTTGGACAAGATATACTTTCCCCGGAAGAGGAGAAAAGTATTCTAAATTTAAATGGGATTGGACACACTTTCATGGAATTGATTGGGACGAAAATACTGGAACAACAGCTATTTATAAATTCTATGGTAAACATTGGGATGAAAATGTAGATAAAGAAAATGGAAACTATGATTATTTAATGGGAGCAGACATCGATTTAAATAATTTTGATGTAGTATCAGAATTAAAAAAATGGGGAAAGTGGTATTTAGATACTACAAATGTAGATGGTTTTAGATTAGATGCAGTTAAACACATAAGGGGAGAATTTTTCCCAGAATGGTTAAAAGAATTAAGAAACTATACAGGAAGAAGGCTTTTTTCAGTAGGAGAATACTGGAGTTCTAACATAGATGTAATAAATGAGTACATAAATAAAACTGGCGGCTGTATGTCATTATTTGATGTTCCATTGCATTATAATTTTTATAGAGCGTCAATTAGTAATGGAGAGTTTAATATGAGTCAAATTTTTGATGGAACAATAGTTGCATCAAATCCAGAAAAAGCAGTAACTTTTGTAGATAATCATGATACACAATTAGGACAAGCATTGGAGTCATGGATACTAGACTGGTTTAAACCTCTTGCTTATTCACTTATATTATTAAGGAAAAATGGATTTCCAACAGTATTTTATGGAGATTATTATGGAATTCCAGAAAAAGAAATATCACCTAAGCAAAACATGTTAGACATTTTACTTAAAGTAAGAAAATATTATGCTTACGGAGAACAATATGACTATTTTAATGATAGAAATATAATTGGTTTCACAAGACTTGGAGATTATGATCATCCAAACTCAGGTTTAGCAGTTGTTATGTCTGATGAAAAAGGTGGATGGGTACAAATGAATGTTGGAAAAAATTTAGCTAATACTGTATTTTATGACTGTACTGGAAATTTATCAGAAACGGTATATGTAGATAATGATGGAAATGGAATATTCTATTGTAAAGATGGAAGTGTTTCTGTATGGATAAAACAAGGACAAAGCGTAAATTAAATATAAAAAATAATAGAAATATCTTTGAAGTAGAAAATTACTTTAGAGATATTTTTTTACATTATATTACAAATATTAAATTAAAATATATTTTATGTTACTTTTATTAAAAAAAATAAAGTTAATGATAAAATAATATCAAGAGATTATGTTTGTAAGGAGAACCTTTATGGAAGACAAAAAAATAATTACTATAATGGGAAAAGACATTAATTATGGTAAACTATCAGATGAAAAAATAGTAAAGCTTTATAAAGAGTTAAAAGAAAGAGAAGTTTTATTATATAAGAAAATTATGGCATATAATGAAAAATATAATTTTATACCAGAATGGAACACAAATGATTTATAAAATATGAGGAGATACAAAAAGTGAAAAATATAGGTAGCCAGTTAATGCAAGAAATTAAAAATTTAAGTGAAGTAGAAGTGCAGAAGTTAGAAGTACAATTTGCTAAATTTAATAAAGAAGTTAATAGTTATTTTGAAGAAAAAATAATTTCATTAGAGGAAAATATTAACAGTCAAATAAAGTTTTATGGAAAAAAACTAGAAGAATGTGTAGAAGAAAAAGAGAAAATTTTAAATAAATATAAAGAAGAGTTCCAAAAAAGTTATGATATAAGAAAAGAACAATTTTTTAATATACAAACTGAGATTCAAGAACTTGAAGCAAATCAAAAAATTGCACTTGCAAACTTTAAAAAAATTGTGGAAGATAAAGATAGACTTTTAGAAAGTAAAGTATATTCAGATTATATGCATAAAAAAGAAGAATTTCAAAAAATTATAGATTCTACATTAAATCATGAGGAATTTGATAGGTATACAAAATTGTTAGAAGAATTAGTAGATCCACTTGATTCTTATTCTAAAAAATTAAGTGCACTTGTAAATAAATATGCAGGATACGATGAGATAATTGCAGAATGTGAGAAAAAATTAGAAGAATGTACACAAGCTACTAAAGGTGATTTTAATAAAATTACTAAATATAGAACTACAGCATTAGCTGTAAATAAAAAAGGAAACTTTATTACAAGTTTCTTAAAGAAAATATTTAGTAGATTAGGTGGAAGTTCTAAAATTGAAAAAGAAGTATTTAAAAAAATGCAAGATGAATTAATAGATGTTGAGAAAGATAACACAGAAAGTGTTAATGAAATAAACAATCAAACAATAAATCTTATTGCAAAAATTGAAGAACTAAGAGAAGTAATGAATGCAGAATTTAAACTTGCTATAGAATAGGAGATTGATTATGGATAATGAAAAACTAGGTGAAATATTTGTAGATGGAAGAATTATAAATTTAGATAATGCATCTATAGAAGTTTTAGATTCTACATTAAATGAAATAAATTTACAAAAAGAAAAGGTTATGAATAGAATAAATAAATTATTAGCTGAAATACAAAATTAGGAGAGAATAACATGGAAGTAACAAAGGAAATTCAAGGCTTTGGTGAGCTAAGAGATGCTTATGGTGAGGAATTTAAAAAAGCTCAAGTAGAATTTAAAAGACTTATGGATAGAATGGCAGAGTTAACACCACAAATACCAAAAATTGCACAAGATATGATAAGTAGAGGCTTAGAAAACCAAAAAAATAGAATAGATGCAGATTTTAGAGAAATAGATTCTTTAATTAGTGAAAGATTTGATGCAAATGGAGAAGCACAACTAAAAAGAGAGGTAGACCAAGAATGGGTAAATGAAAATTCTGGTAGATCTAAAATGGTTACTGGAGCAGTAACAAATGTTAAAAATATGTCTACACAGACAAGGACTGCAGCAGTGAGTGCTGCAGTAAGAGTAACATCAGTTGTAGGAAAAGGATTAGCATTATTTGGACAAAAGGGACTAGCTAAAAGAATGCAAGAATCAGTAATTGAAAGAGGAAAAGATTACATATCAAGAGATTCAAGAGCATCAAGAATAGTGCAAAGAGTAGCAGAAAGAGGATTTAAAGTTGCGGACGGAGCAAGAAACGTAGAAAGGACAGTAGTATCAACAATAGATGATGTTGCACAAAGAGTTGGAACCGCAGCAATAAATACAACAGAGAATATAATAGGAGGAATAGGAAATTATATAAAAGACACTAGAGAAGGCATGTCAGATGTAAGAGAGCAAACTGATTTAAATTATATGAATCTAGGAAGTGAAGTTTCAAGACAAAATCAAGAGGCAAGACAATGGCAAAATGCTCATGAAGATAGAAATGCAGAAATAACTGGAGCAGTAAAAGGAATTAATGAAACTTCATTAGGTGTAAAAGCAGTTTTAGCACAAGGAAAAATAAAATTAATGTCATTTGCAGCTAAAGGAGTGGCTCTTACAGGAAGAAAAGGATTAGCTCGTGAAATTGCATCAAAAGGATTTAATTCAGAAAAAAATACGATAAGTAAAGGTTCTAGAGTAGGTAAATTTGCCGAAAGAATAGCATCAACAATGTTTAAACAATCAGATAATTTTAGAGAAGGTGTAGATAACGCAAAAGAAATGGCAGGAGCTTATGTATCAGCAGGAGTTCAAACAGTAAAAGATGCTAGAGAGTCAGTAAGAGATGGAGTTTTAGAATTTGGAAGATCTCATTATATGGGTGCTGCAAAAGTAGCAGCAATAGCAACACTTCCACTAACACTTGCAGGGGCAGGGATAGAGTATTCAGCAGGAAAACTGTCAAATGGTATAGATTTTGTAAGTGGTAAAGCAATAGAAGGAATAGAATTTGTTTCAGATAAGGTAGAAGACGGAAAAGAAGCATTACATTTAACTGGAGAAAAAATAAAACTTGCAGCAGATAAAGTTTCTAGAAATAAAGCACAAGCACAAAAGGGAATAAAAACTTTTTTTAGAGATATGGCGGCTTCTGTAGTTGGAAGATTGGATAAATCGATAACAAGAGATGATGACCGTATTTCTCAAAAAAGTGTAGCTATTGAATCAAGACAAGCAGAAATTGAAGAAAAAGATGATTCAGGAGAAAGATAAAAATTATATATATAAATAGGAATAGATACTTAAATTTTTAGGTATCTATTTTGATTTACAAAACTATAAAAAGATTATATAATAACTTGAATTTATAGTTATTTGTTAGGAAAGTAGTTATTGCTAAATAAAACTTTTTCTAGTTTTGCATATAAAATTTTTAAAGTTATTTGACAAAAATTTCAAAATATGTGTCTTTTTGTAATAAAATACATAATTTACTTGACTTAAAATAAACCATATAGTATAATGGTTATGTAAACCTTATTCAAGGAGGGTATTATTTTGGAAAAAAATGATAATTTAAAGGTTAATTTAGATTTAGAAAAAGGAATTTATACGATTACTATGAGTAATGGAGAATCACTTATTAAGCAAATAAGTGATTATACCTATGATTCAAAATCTAGAGATAAAAGAATAAGAGAAATAGAAAAAGAAGTATTAGGTTTAAGAGATGCTCCAGAACAATTAAAGAAACAACTAGATGTAGTCTTATGTGATATATTGGGAGAAATTGATGAAGCTAATGGAACTTCTTATAGAGATAATTATTTTAAAGCAATAACAATGCAAATAGGAACTAAAGTATCAGAGAAAAAAAGTGATTATATAGAGAGAATTAAATCAGAAAAAATTAAAAAAATGGAAGAATCTGGTATTTTATTAGAATATGATTTTAGTTTAAAGGCTAGTGATATGAGCTTTGGAAAAAAAGTCCAAGCTTTTCAAAGAACATTGATGCAAAGATATAATGGAATAAGAACTAATTTTGATAGAAAAAAAGATGAATCTAATTCGCCAGATGCTGAAAATGTAACTCCAAGTATTTCTGATAGAATGAGTAATGTGAGATCTAATGCAATGGAAAGATTAAAAGGACTTCAAAGTGGTATGCAAACGCAATTATCAAAAATAGAATTATCAAGAGTGAAAACAGGTATACAAGCGCAAGTATCAAAAATAAAATTACCAAACTTACGAGAAGGTATGCAATCACAGCTATCTGGATTACAAGAAAGATTAAAATCAATATTAAAATCAAAACAAGATTTAGCAACTAATGTTATAGATGATATACCTCCGATGCCAGAAGGAGAAGAATTAAAGAAATTATTAGAGGAAATTCAAGAACAAAATGAAGCATCAAAACCAGGAGCACTAACACAAGGAGAACAAGAACCAAAAGCAGAAGTAGATCCAGTACCAGGAGTAACAACACAAGGAGAACAAGAACCAAAAGCAGAAGTAGATCCAGTACCAGAAGTACCAATACAAGAAGAAAATGCAGGACAGGGTTCACAAAGAGAAGATTTAGATACAAAAAAAGGAAAAAAACAACGTAAGGTAAAGAAAGCCAAAACAAGTAAATCTTCTAAAGTAACAGCTGAAAAAGGTACTCTTACTAAAGCACAAAGAAGAAGAGAAAATAAAAAGCTTGAAAGAAATGGAAAAAGATTTAGAAGTGTATATAGTGGAGAAAATATAGAAGCAAAAAGACAGAAAAGAGCAGAAACAGCAGAAAAAGTTAAGGAAGCCCACGATAGAAAAATAGCAGAAGAAGCAACCAAAAAATCTCAAATTGATAAAGACCCACCAGAACCACCAAAAGATACAGATCAAGGACAGTTAAATCCTGATGTTTTACAAGAGCCAGATGTTGATACAGCAGAATTGGGTAATGAAAAAGGAGTAAAGAATAGAGTTACTAGATTTACTAGAAAAGTAAAAGATGTTACTGATTCAATTAGAAATAAAAAATATGTATCAATAATTAAGGAACATAAAAGAACTATAAATGGTGTAGCTTTAGCAGCGGTAGTAACATTAGGAATTGGAGCAGGAATTGTTCATTATATGAATAATAATTCAGCTAGTATTGAAGTGCCATCAACTTCTGCAAGTGAGAGTGTTAAACCATCAGATGAGGGAACAAAAACTCCAGAAAGCACTATAGTTATAGGTGATAAAGAAGTAGATATAGGAGATGTAAGCACACCAGAAACTCAAAAACCAACTGTAAGTGAAGGAACAAAACCAGGCACAAATACAAATCAAGTGAATCAAGGAAGCGCTGTAAATAAAGGAGAGAATGAAGAATCAAATTCAAATAAATCAGAGGAAACTGTAAATAATTCTGCAGAAAAAGATAGTAGAGTTGAATATTTATCTTCAATTAAAGTTGGAACAACAATGCATATTGAAAGCGGAAAATATTTTGAAGCACCAGATGGAACAGGTAATTATGGATATTTTGAAAATCATCAAAATGGAAAAAAAGAAATTACGATAATTGGTGTTGCAACTAATGAAGGATATATTGCGGTAAAAGATGGAAGCATTAGTTTATATGAATTAAAACAACAATATCCTGAAGCAAAATTCTCATATCATTTTGTTAATAGAAATGATGATGGAACAACAACAGTTTTAGGGTGGTTAACAGAAAATAGTTTTGAAAAAGATATAGAACATGAAATACATACAGCTGATTATGAAATGGAAATTTAGCCAAACAACTGTATAATATCGAAATGCTATATAAATAAAAAAGAAGTAGAAAAGATTAAGTAATAAAAAATGTAGACACAAAAAGAATGTGTTTACATTTTTTTATATTATAGGAAATTACTTTGCAATAAAGATTTTTCCTTGACAAAAACTTAAAATGAAATATAATAAATTTATTAGAAAACTCAAAACTAAAGGAGAGAAAATGAAAGTTTTAATTACAGGAGCATCTTCTGGAATAGGAAGAGATTTAGCAAGAGAATTTGCTAAAATTAATTGTGATATGATTTTAGTTGCAAGAAATGTAGAAAAACTTGAAACTCTAAAAGAAGAATTAGTTAAAGAATATAATGTAAAAGTAGAATATTTAAGTGTAGATTTATCAAGTAAGGAAAATTGCATAAATCTACATGAAAAGGCAAGAAATATAGATATTTTAGTAAATAATGCAGGATTAGGTGATTTTGGAGATTTTTCAAAAACAAGTTTAGAAAAAGATTTAAGTATAATTGATACAAATATAACAGCAATGCATATACTTACAAAATTGTATTTAAAAGATATGAAAGAAAAAAACAGCGGAAAAATTTTGAATGTTGCTTCAATAGCAGGTTTTTTACCAGGACCATTAATGGCAACATATTATGCTTCTAAAAACTATGTAGTAAGATTATCAGAAGCTATAAGAGAAGAATTAAAAAAAGATAAATCAGAAGTAAAAATTAGTATTTTATGTCCAGGACCAGTAAAAACGAATTTTAATAATGTAGCAAATGTTAAGTTTGAAATAAAATCATTATCAAGTGAATACGTTGCGCAATATGCTGTTGAAAAATTTTTAAAAAATAAATTTTATATTGTACCAGGTATTCAAATTAAATGTGCAAAGTTTTTTTCAAAATTAGTTCCAACCACATTACTTGCAAAATGTTCATATTATATGCAAAAAAGAAAAGATGGATAATAACTAAAAACCAAAAATATAAGGGTAACAAAATATAGATAAAAAATGGAGTAAAATGGATAAATATTTTGAAGGATTAAATCCAATATTAAAAGAGTATTTTAGCATATTATCAGAGAAAAATATACCTGATTTTATATATGAATATGTAAATACTCCAGAAATGCAAAGAATTGATAAAATAGGATGTGGTTGTGGAACAGATTATACAAAGCTTTTTAATAAAAAGTTCTTTTATTCTAATCTTCACCATAGTATAGGTGTAGCATTAATAATTTGGAAATTTACAAAGAATAAAAAACAGACTTTAGCAGGATTATTTCATGATATAGCTACACCAGTATTTAAGCACTGTATAGATTTTATGAATGGAGATTATGAAAAACAAGAATCTACAGAAAGCTTAACTGCAAAAATTATATCAGATTCAAAAC
This sequence comes from uncultured Clostridium sp., assembly GCA_947570695.1. GTDB lineage: Bacteria > Bacillota > Clostridia > TANB77 > CAG-508 > Scatovivens. The sequence goes on along the minus strand of CANOVB010000002.1, from coordinate 47,067 downwards.
ATATAATGAGTTTATTAAAAAGAGATAATATTTTAGTTGAAGATGTTTGTGATTATCATAAATATCCAATAGCAGATAATGATACACCAAAGCTTTCGGCAGATAGACTTGAATACACTTTTATTCATTCAATATGTTCACGATCGATATGGTCATTAGAGGATATAAAAGAATTTTATAATAATCTTACTATTTTTAAAAATGAAGAGAACATAGAAGAATTAGGATTTAAAAGTGTAGGGGTAGCAGAAAGATTTGTAAAGGGTGCTAGCACTTTATGGCTAGATTGGATATCAAATGAGTGCAAAATGACTTTACAATTTATTGCAGAAATAATGAAAAAAATGAAAGAAAATAATTTAGTATCAATAAAAGATTTATATACATTATCAGAAAAAGAAATGATAGAAAAAATACAAAAATGTGATATAGATAGTATTTCAAAAGCCTTTAAAAGTTTTAGAGAAACAACAAAGGTTTATGATTCAGATATTCCAGTTTTAAATAAATTTTGCATTAATGTAAAAACTAAGAAAAGATATATTGTGCCATTAATAGATAATGGAATAAGGATAAATGATGTATCTGAAAAAGCAAATGAGGTAATTGAAAATTATTTAAACAGTAAAATTTCAAAATATGCTTATTTAGATTTTGTTTTTTAACAATAAATTAAAAAAGGAGAAAATATAAAATGAAAATATTAATGGGAACAAAGAATCCAGGGAAAATTGAAGGAGCAAAAGAAGCATTTGAAAGATATTTTGATAATGTTGAAATAGAAGGAATAAAAGTAAGCTCAGAAGTTGGAGATCAACCTATAAATAAAGAAATATTTGAAGGGGCCAAAAATAGAGTAAAAAATTTGAAAAAATATGCAAAAGAAAATAATATTAAAGCAGATTTTTTTATTGCTTCAGAAGCTGGTATAACAAATCTTTTAGGGGATTGGATAGATATAAATGCAGCAGTAGTTGAAGATAAGAATGGAGTTCAAAGCGTTGGCAGTAGTCAGGGATTTGAAATACCAGAAAAATATATTAATGAGATAATACAAACTGAACTTGGACAAGTAATGGATAAGATTTTCAGTAAAAGTCATTTAAATACTGGAAAAGGCGGAATAAGTTTACTAACTCATAATGAAATTTCAAGAATTGATTTAACTAGAAATGCTTTTATAATGGCTTTAATAAAACATATAAATGGAGATTTATGGAAATAGATTTAAAGAATATAAAAATTTGAAGGAGAATTTGTTATGGAAAAAATTATAATAGAAGTTGGATCAACATGTACAAAAATAGACTTATATGATGGAAAAGATATAAAGCATATAGAAACAAAGACTATTGAATTTAAGAAAAATTTTAAAAAGGAAAATAAATTAGATTTAAATGATGTAGATACATTAATTGACACAGTAAAAAAGTATAAAGAAAAATATGAAAAAGTATATGTATGTGGTACTAGTGTTTTTAGAAATTTAAGTGATAGACAAAAAGAAGAGTTTTTAAAACAATTTTTAGAAGAAACAGAAATAGATTTTGACATTATTTCTCCTGAAGAGGAAAATAAATTAACAGTTTATGGTGCAGTAAGAAAAGTAAATCAAAAAGTTGCAGTATTTATTGGCGGTGGAGGGTCTACTGAAATTGCTATATATGATAATGGAATAAAAGAAATGGTAAATTCTCCAATAGGTGTTATAGACATAATGAATAAATATCCAGATTTAGGAGAAGATTTAGCTAAAGTAAATCTTGAAGAGGTTAGAAATGAAATAAAGAAAAGTTTAAAATTACCAAAAGAAAAAGCTGATATTTTAATTCTAGCTGGTGGAGCACATAAATTTTTTGCTTTAGAATCAGGAATTTCTTATAGTAAAAATACTTTATTTGAAGACGAATTACAGCCAATAATGATGGATATTGATACAAGAAAAAAAGATTCTAAAAGATATTATGAAGAAATTTCTTTAGATGAAATAAGAAGCAGAGTAGATGATCCAAACTGGTGGTATGCAACAAGAGCAATGTGTGCATTTGTACTAAATGTTGCAGAAGAAATTGGAGCAAAATATGTAATTCCAACAGATATATCTATGGTGTATGGTTTAGTACAAAAAGAGGAAAAATAGATGGATAATTATTTTAGTAATTTGAATAAACAAATAAAAGATTATTTTAATATTTTGTCAGAGGAAATACCAGAATTTTTAATATATTATATAAATACTCCAGAAATGCAAAGATTAGATGGAATTAGTGCTTTAGTAGGAAATGATTATACTAAACTATTTAATGTAAAGTTTTTTTATTCTGTTTTATCACATAGTATAGGAGTTGCACTAATAATCTGGAATTTTACAAAGAATAAAAAGCAAACTTTAGCAGGACTATTTCATGATATTTCAAAACCAGTTTTTAGTCATTGTATAGATTATTTAAATGAAGATTACATGAAGCAAGAATCTACTGAAAGTTTAACAGAAACTATAATTAGAGAGTCAAAAACAATAACAGATTTACTTAAAAAAGATAATATAGAAATTAAAGATGTTATAGATTATAAAAAATACCCAATAGCAGATAATGGCACTCCAAAGCTTGCAGCAGATAGATTAGAGTATACTTTTTCAGACATTTTAACTTTTATAGATGGTTGGGATTTAGAGGATGTAAGAGAAATTTATAAAAATATAATTATAATTAAAAATGAAGATGGAAAAGATGAATTAGGATTTGAAAGCATAGAAATAGCAGAAAAATTTGTAGAAGGTGCCAAATTACTTTGGTATTCTTTTCAAAGTAATAAAGATAAATTAAAATCACAATTTATTGCAGATATTATAAAGAAAATGAATTCTGAAGGATTAATAAATAAACATGATTTATATATAAAATCAGAAAAAGAGATAATAGAAAAAATAGAAAATTGTGAAAATAAGCAAATCTCAGAAGCTTTTAAAAAATTTAGAAAAACAGAAAAATTAGGAGAAGGTCAAATTCCTCCAGATGATAAATATTGCATTAGTTTACGAATAAAAAGAAGATATATAAATCCTTTAGTAAATGGAAAAAGGATAACTGAAGTATCTCCAAAAGCAAAAGATATAATAGAAAAAGTTGTTAATTATAATTCTCCTAAATATGCTTGGTTGGATTTTAATTTTTAGTAATTGTAAAGAATGAAGAAAAATGAAAAATAATTATGCAATAGTTACTACATCATGTAATGATGAGGAAAATGCAAAAGAAATTACTGAAAGATTATTAGCCAAAAGATTAGTAAGTTATGTTCAAGAAAGTAAAAGATTTAGTTCTTATTATTGGAAAGGTGAGATAGTAAAAGAGTATGAATATTTTTTAACAATGGGAACCAAAAAAGCATTATTTAAAGAAGTAGAAAAAGAAATAAAATCTGTACATAAATATGAAGTTCCAGCAATTATAATGTATGATATTCTAGATGGGAATAAAGAGATTTTTGATTGGATGGAAAAGGAAATAATTTAATAAAAACTATTTACTTTTTTATAATTAAATAATAAAATCTTTATATATAAAATAAAAAGGAACAAAAGAAAATGAAAAAATGTTATCATATGACTCCATTAAGTAGAGTACGTTCAATTAGTAATACAGGACTTACACCAAGAAGTGAAAATAATAGTAAAGTCATAAATGATGAAAAACAAAAGGTATTTTTTTCAGAAGGAATGACAGGGGCAGTAGCCCTATATTCAGATTTTCAAAAGCATTATGATAGAATAAAAGCAGGCAATATAGAAGGGGTACCACAGGATAGAGTAAAAGCAATACAAGAAACAGAAACAATGGAAGAATATCTAGGAGGAGAAGGAGTTTACTTTGTCTTTGATGGTACAGAAATAGAAAATGAAAAGAACTTTATGGATGGAGTAACATCACAAGAAATACCTGCTGAGAGCTTGCAAGTTTGTTTATTGAGAAATAACGATACAAACAATGTATCATATTCAAGATATGATATTATAAGATATATGATGTCAAGAGTACCAGTAGAAACAATAAATTATTCTGGAAAAGATGAAGAAGATTTTCAAAAAGCAAGTAATAAGATACAAGCTACAGTTGCAGATTATTATAAAAAATATCAAAGAGAAATAGACGTATTTAGGTATGGAAATTATACGTTGGAAACAGTTTCAGTGAGGGATTTTTGTAAGGATTATCTAACAAGTAAAACAAGCGGGATATCAGGTCAAGATATAGGAAAAGATACAATGAATTTACTTGAAGATGTTGAAGCAGTGAGAGCTATGGAAGCAGTATTAGATAGAGATGTAAGGGAATTAGAACTAGAAAGACAATCTGAAAGGCAAACTGAAAAAGTAAGAGAAAAAAAAGAAGATAATCAATAAGGGGTGAGTAAAATACAAAAGAAGAATGTAGCCTATGCACAAGTATTAGAAATACTTAATTATATGAAAATAGAGGATTACTTTAGAATTCCTCGTGAATTAATATGTGCTTTAGAAGCTAATAAAGATGAAACATCTACTTTCAAATATAATAGAGAAAGAGATTTTTTAGAGCAAAATGTAATTCCTGAAGCAAAGCTTATTTTAGCGATTTTTTTCAAAAGATATTGGGCAAGTGATGACCAAAAATCTAAAATAAGAGTTTATGAAATAAATAAAATTACAGCAATAGAAGAGGAAAAAAAGAAAATATATCCACAAAATGTAATAAGCAATAAAATAGTAGAAGAAAAATTAGAAGAAAAACGACAAAACCAATTAGCATTAATAGATGAGGAAAATTGGTTTAAGAAGTTCTTATCTAGAATTAGAAGAAGAATTTTTGCAAGTAAAAAGTAGTAAATTAAAAGAGCTATAAAATATATTGAGCCTATCTTGATAAATAGAATGCAAGATAGGTTTATTTTTATTTTATAGAAAAAATATAGCATTTCTCTATAAGATAAAGATTTAATTTGTATATAAATTTTATTGTATAAAGACATATTAAGTATTAATAAAATAAATTTGAGAGTGGGCCTTGGCAATTATGCTAAGACCCAACTCTCTGGAGAATGCAGAACTTGGAAAAATACTTTAGTTTAAGGAATAACACTTAAGTTTGTTTGCAGAAAATAGTTGCCATCGCTCAAAGAACCACTAGAACTATTTTTTGCATCCAAATCATTAAAGTGCCACCACTCACTAGCAAGTGGTGTAAATCCAGCGCTTGTACAGTAGTTTTGAAGCTGAATAGCCACATCATTCATACTGCCAGCCAGAGGAACCTCAAGCCAAGCAGTCGCAGAACTGGATTTTACTCCGTATTCAAGAGCGATAGACTGGCTTGAAAGTTCATGGATTTGTGTAGGCATTTGTACTTCACTATATTCAGAAACATTCACATAAGCATAGTTTCCAGAAGTACAAATTTCAGTTTCATTTACCTTTACCAAGGTAACATCCATAGCGTATCCACGCTGGTGATTAGAAATGCTTTGTGCTATAAACCAGGATTTACTCCAATTTTTGTTCTCAATGCCATTATATACCTCAGAATTGGAAGCAGCTAAACTACCGAGATTACTGCTGATTTTTTTTTGAGTTTCTAAAGGACGATAAGTTTCTACAATGCAAAGAGAGTATCCATCAGCAAGTGCAGATTTCTGCACAGCCATAACCTTCTTTGCTGTTTGAAACATGATTGGCATATTGAACTCAGTTCTTCCTAGCCTATTATTGTATTGTTCCACATTGTATAATGCTTCGCCAGTGATGTTAGGGATGGAATAACCAGATGAACGCATAACAGATGAAACACTGTTAGTGTCCATATAAATGATGCTGGGAATTACGTCTGGAAGATTCAACATGCATTTGTCGCTACTGATAGAAGCGATAACACCATCTTCAGTTTTAACAATCAGATTAGAGTCTTCTTCTCTTACGATTTGAAGACTGTCTCCTGCGTTAATAACCTTAGCAACTGCTCCGGATTCATCATACAAATTGGTATTAACCAGACTGTATGCCGTAGCGCCCTGAAGTGGAAGTTCAAATTCCCCTTCATAAATCTGAGGTAGTTCCTCATCTTGGCCGTCTTGAATAGTGACTTCTTCTACAATAGATTTAGAAAAATGGCGACTGGGACTAACTTTTGACCGATTTTGAGATTGGGTATTGTTTGAGTTTGTATTTTGGTCTTGAGTATTGCTGGGAGTGTTGGGCTCATCGATTAAATGTTTTTCAGAGAGTGCATTAATGCTGATAATAATTGCAACCAATGACATAGCAATGGTTATAATGGTAAGCATCCTCTTTAATACATAAAACCGGCGGTTTTTCCTTCTTCTACGTCTTTTTCTTGTCCTCGAACACATATCATTCACCTCATAAAAAGATTTTTTTGATTCGATTATTGCAAATATGCCGATTTGGACTATAACATTATTGTACCATTAAAAAAATAAAAAAAATATAATTTTTTATTTAATTTTATATTGTGTAAAATGTTATGCAATTCTAAAATATAAAGTATTTGTCAAAATTTATATACAAATTAAATGGTGCAAATATTGACATTGTTCTGAAAATAGTATAAAATAAAAATATAAGTTATATTGTTCCGAATAAAGAATAATATAGAAGGAGAATAGAAATGGGATATTTAACAGCAAAACAATTTTCAGAAAAATGGGGAATATCAGAGAGAAGAATAATTAAACTTTGCAAAGAACAAAGGATAGACGGTGCAAAAAAAGAAGGAATGGTATGGGAAATTCCAGAAGAAGCCTTAAAACCATCTGATAAAAGAAGTAATATTTCTAAATATATTAATATACAAAAAAGAATAATGATTGTAAATTCAAAAGAAGAAATAACAGAATATTTGCAAAGTCTACTAGAAAAAGAAGGGTATATAGCAGAATATAAAAAATTAGATGAAATAGGGGATTTAAATAAATTAGAAAAATACTATGAGGGATTGGTATATTTTTCTACTAATAACATGGATAAAAAAGAAGAAGCATTTATAATAAGCTTTTCTAGTAAATTGAATTCAGAATCAAGTATAGTAATAATTGATTATAATAATGAAAAAAGGAATAAAGTGGAAAAAAAGGTATCAAGTAAACTAAAAAATGAAATTGGATTAAGAATTAATACTTTAATTTTAGACATTCAAAAAAATGTAGATTTAATAGTTAATTATACTGAAATAGCAGAAGATATACTTGAATTACTATTAAAATTTAAAAATTCAACAGGAATGACGATAATTACTGATGGAGGTAAAATAGAGTTTAACTCAAAAGGAAAAACATCTAATTTAGAAATTGGGAAATTTTATAATGCCATAAATAGTTATTTTAGAAAACTAAATAAAGAATCATATTTATGGTGTGCATCTACAATGTTAGAAGATGAATGGACAGAATCTCCACAAGAAATGAAATTTAGAGTAATAAATTTAGAAATTGCTAACCGAGGTGTTAATGTTGAAAGAATATTTATATTTAGTAAAGATAAGATAAAAGAATTCAAACAAAATAAAACTTTAAAAATATATATGCAAAGCAATATAAAAACATTATATGTAGATTATGATGAAATAAACGAAAAGGAGCCCGAGCTATTGCAGATAGTTGGAAATGGATGGGATGGAATAGATAAAAACACATTAATAGTTGATTTACCAAGTATAAGCAAGGAAAGAGGGTATATTTCGAAAAATACAAAAGAGGTTATGAAAGCATATAATTGTTTTCTAAATTTAAAAAAGTATTCCAAAAGTTTAAAGGAGGTTTTGAAATGACAATTTCCTATATATTATCGCAAATATTTATAATATTAAATTATGTGTTTTTGATTATTACATATCAATCTAAGAACAGAAAAAGTATTTTAATGTTTAATTTTGGAGCATTAGCTGCAACAGGTATATCTTATATATTTTTATCTGCTTATTCAGGACTAGCAATGGTAATTGTTTCAATTATAAGAAATATTATATTTATTGTAGATGAAAAGAAAAATGGAATGCAAGAAAAAAATAGTTTTAAGGATTATATTATTTTAGCAATTTTATATGCTATATCTATTGTATCTGCAATATATACATATAATGGATTTTTAAGTATGATGTCTGTTACTGCAACAATGTTATATACATATTCAGTATGGCAAAAAAATACTAAAACTTATAAAGTATTAGGAATACCAATTTCAATAATGTGGTTGATATACAACATATATATATTCTCTATTTTTGGAATTATATTAGAACTAGTATTAGAAATATCTGCAATAGTAGGATATATAAAAGAAGCAAAAAAAGATGTAATAAAGAATAAAGGAGTTAAATAATGGATTTAATTTATAAGAAAATTGAAGAGAAACATAAAAGGCAGTTGTTTGAACTTATAGATATAGTTCTAGCTGGACTAGAAAATCAAGAATATTTTATTCCTTACGAACAATGGGAATTAGATAGTATGTTTGATGAAAAAAATTATGCACCTTTATATGGTGCTTATGATAAGAATAAACTTGTTCGGAATGGCTCAACTATATATTTCTCAAAACATGCTTGCAGATTTTAAAAAAGAGTTTGGACTTGAAAATTATACTGTATGTGAATTAGGTGGAAATTTAGTTTTGCCAGAATATAGAGGCAATGGAATAACAACAAAACTTCAAACTATTGAATTAGAATTAGCGAAAAAATTAGGATTTGATTATATTATTTCTATGGCTCATCCTAGTAATGTAGGAAGTTGCAGGACGCTGGAAAAAGTAGGATTAAATTTTGTAAAGGAAACAAGATTATCTAATGGTTTCCTTAGAAAATTATATATGTTAAAATTAAATAATTGAAAACTTATATAGAAATTTGCTTATTAAAGAATATTATGATAAGTAAGAAAAGTATTGCATAACGAACAACAAGAATTAATATTTTGAGATGAATAAGAGGAAAGTTAAAATGACTTATAAATTCAAATGTTATGATAAATTTATTAAAAAAAGCAACAAAATTTTAAAATTTTGTTGCTTTTTTAGTATTATTGCATCATTCCAGTAACTAAAATTCCTAGATTTTCTCTATAAATTCCAGCAAATTGAGAAACAGGAATTGGATTTTCTCCAAGTCCAACTTCAATAGTAAATCCAGGTTTATTATAATATAAGATGAACCAATCTTTATATCCTGCAAAGCTTGAATTTTTAGGAACTTCTTCAAGAGTATATCCAGAAATACGAGCAAATTCTTCAGCTATTTTCTGACTATTAGGTGGTGTTTGATCTTGATATTGATAATAAATTACACGACCTTGTGTATGATATGTTATCATTAAACTAAAATTATGTCTTAAAGTAAAGTTATATAAAGCAACAGATTCTGGAGCAGTAAGAGGACCATATCCAACAAAATCACGAGGAGCTGGTCTATTAAATCCTTGTGCGTATTTTATTTCTTTTGCTTGTGCCCAGCCTGCTGGGAACTGAAGATTATTGTCAATTCCTTCGATATTAGCTTTCCATCCACTTGGAAATGGAATATCAGGAAAACTACTAGAGATTCGTTTTGCATTTGTATATGCCCATGAATTTTCAGAGAAAAACCCTGTAACCAAGTCAACACCATCAGGATTTACCATAGGAACAATGTACAAAGAAATATTATTAAATAGTTCACGACTGTTTACTCCAAAGATATTTAAATTATTTACATAACTTTTACAAAGATTCTCCATAAATTTCATAAGTAAAGGTGAAGTAATCCATTCATTTGCGTGTGTTGAAGCACAATAAAAGACTTCTTTTTGACCATTTCCAAATTTTATAGATGTTATAGGTCTTCCAAGTACACTAGTACCTATAGAAGATATTTCGAGAAATGGGTAAATAGTTTTAAGTGCATTAGTATTAAGAGATAAAATTTGAGAAGTATAACTAATGTTAGTTGGAACAATACTTCCAAAAGGAATAATAATTTCTTCTCCAATAGATAAATTATTATAATCTACATTTGGATTTGCATATATGATAGCATCAACAGTTGTTGAATATTTTTGAGCTAGTTTATGAAAAGTGTCGCCTTCTTTAATTGTGTAAGTAATATTACCATTAATATAAGGCATTAAGGCATTCCAAGTATTTGGACCTACAATTCCATCTATTGGAAGTCCAAAGCTTCTTTGAAAATTTTGAACAGCTGTAAATGTTTGAAATCCAAATATGCCATCAATCGCACCATTATAAAATCCAAGTTTTTGCAAAGTACTTTGCAATAATTCTACTTCTGGACCACGAGAATTTAATCTTAAAGTATTCATAAAATTTTCCTTTCTGTGTTTTTTATATTATATTGTTATAAAAAATAATAGTTGCATTAATTACTAAAATTTTATAAATAATTTTAATATAATGTTAATTTATAGATAATTGAAATTTGTAAAGAAGAATGCCAATTTTATAAATAAAACTAAACATTAAAAGACTTGAAAAAAATAATCTTTTATTATAAAATATTATTGAGAAATAGACTATATATGAGGTGAAGAACGTGCTAATAGAAGCAGAATTAAAAGAACTATCAAAAAATAAAGAATATACAAAAGTGTTTAACTATTTTCATGATGAATATACATCAATGCTAAAAGATTTTTTGAAAAGACATGATGTTGAAATAAATGAAAAAGATTGTTTGATTGATTATATAGTAAAAACAAGATTTTTTATGCCCAAATATATTACATATACAATTCCTATCACAAATGCTATGTATAATGAAGATTTAACAGAAGCAATGAAATATGAATTGCTTATGAGTAGTTATAAAGATATTATAGAAGCATTTAGCAAATAAAATTAATTAAATAAAACTTATTTATGAGGAGATAAGATGAATAGAGTTGCAAAATTTTTAGCTTACGAAGGAAAAGTCAGTTTAGTATGTGCAAATACAACAGAACTTGTAGAAGAAATTAGAAAGTTACATGATTTAACTCCAACAACAACAGCTGCAATGGGAAGATTCGCTACTATTTCAGGAATGATGGGATTTACTGAAATAAAAGAAAAAGATGATTATATTACACTTCAAATAAATGGAAAAGGTCCAATGGGAACATTAATATCAGTAGTTAGAAGAGATAATACAACTTCTAAAGTGAAACTAACTGCTGATAATCTTCATGTAGAATTACCATTAAAATCTAATGGAAAATTAGATGTTTCAGGAGCAGTTGGTAAAAATGGATTTTTAAATATTATTAATAAAAATGATGAGATAGATACAAATTATGCGGGATTAGTTCCGCTTGTTTCAGGAGAAATAGCAGAAGATTTTACAGAATATTTTGCAAAATCTAAACAAAAACCAACAGTAATTGCATTAGGAGTTTTAGTTAATAAAGATGGTGTTAAGGCTTCTGGTGGTTATATGATACAACTAATGCCTGATGCCACAGAAGAGGAAATTGTTAAAATAGAGAAAGCTTTAGAAAATATACCAAGTATTAGTGAAATGATTTCACAAAATAGAAGCTTAGAAGATATTGCAAGAACCGTAACTGGTGATGAGAATATTATGATTTTAGCACAAGAACTAGACATGAAATATGAGTGTGATTGTAATAAAGAAAAGTTTGAAAGAGGACTTATTTCAATAGGAAAAGAAGAACTTAGTAAAATTTTAGAAGAAGATGGAAAGGCAGATACAGTTTGCCATTTTTGTAATAAAACATACCATTTTTCAAAAGAAGATTTAGAAAAACTATTAGAAGAAATATAAGTATTAAAAGGTGATGAACTAATGACAAAGAAATTTAAAGATGTTGCTATGGTCGAAGGAAATGCAAAATGGGAGAATTCAATTTCAAGAATTGAAAAATTGTATAATCCCATATATGGTGATGCTCCAATGCGTAGTGAATTTGATAGAGATTATACAAGAGTAATAAACTGTAATGCATATAGAAGATTAAAACATAAAACTCAAGTATTTTTTGCTCCCAAAAATGATCATATATGTACAAGAATTGAGCATGTAAATTTAGTTGAATCAATAAGTAATACAATAGCAAATTATCTTGGTTTAAATTCAGAACTTACAAAAGCTATTGCTGTTACTCATGATATAGGTCATAGCCCTTTTGGACATCAAGGTGAAAAAATTTTATCAACTATTGCTCAAAGAGAATATGGTGAAAGATTTTCTCATGGTAGAAATGGTGTACATTATGTTGATGATTTGGAATTATTGAGGGATATTGCAGGAATAAAAAGAAACTTAAATTTGACTTATGCAGTTAGAGATGGAATAATAGGACATTGTGGAAATCCTAAAGTTTCGGGGCAAAAACCGAGAGATGAATTTATTGATTTAAAGGATTTTGTAATTCCTAATTCTTATAATCCATATACATGGGAAGCTTGTGTTGTAAAGGTTGCAGATAATATATCATATCTTGGAAGAGATTTAGAAGATGCAAAAGAAATGAAGCTTATAACAGATAGAGATATAAATAGTATTGATAAAGCTATTGAGAATATAAGAGTAAATAATTCAAGCATTATCGGATATTTAACTGGTGATTTGTGTAAAAATAGTACAGTTGAAGAGGGATTAAAATTTTCAGATGAAGCTTTTGATACTATGGAAAAAATTAAAAAATTTAATTCTGAAAAAATATACAAAAATGATAAAATTCAACCTACTATTAGATATTTTACAGTGTTAATGAATGAAATATTTTATACATTAAAAAATGAATATAATGGAACAGGAACAATAAAAAACATAAAAAGGATGAAAAGATATTATCCTGTTTTATCAGAAGAATTCGCACATTGGTTATCAAATTATACTAATTCTACTAATAGGGAAGAAGAAGGATATTTTAATAAAATTGTATATGATTTAAATAATATAAAAGATTATAGCAAGGCAATTATTGATTATATGTCAGGAATGACAGATCAATATATTGTTAGAGTTTATAATGAAATTGTTAGTTTTTAGTTTGAAAATTGAAATTAGTATAGAATTTATGAAAAAAGAAATAATAAATACAGAAAAATTAGGAGGAATATATGGTATATAATTATCAGCCAAGAGGCGTTTGCTCAAGACTTATGACTATTGATGTTGAAGGAGATACAATAAAATCTGTTGAAATTACAGGTGGTTGTGAAGGAAATACAAAAGGAGTATCAATTTTGGTTGCAGGTATGAAAATTGATGATGCAATAAAAAAACTAAGAGGAATTGATTGTAGAGGAAGAGGAACTTCATGCCCAGATCAATTAGCAATAGCATTAGAAGAAATAAAAGAAAAAAATAGTTAGAGGAATTTATGAAAAAAGAAGAAATAAGAAATACTGAATTAGAAAGAATAATTGCTATGAAAACTGGAAAAATAAACTTTTCCGAAGTGACTGATGAAGATTTAAGTAAAATAACAGAGATGAATTTAAATGCATATTTGATTAATGGAAAAGAGTCAGGAATTACTTTAGAGGATGCTTTACTATTTCCAAATTTGCAAACTTTAACAATTTCTAATTATAGAATTACTCAAGAACTTTTAAAATTATTGGGTGAACTAAAGGGATTAGAAAGATTACATTTTAATAATATATTATTTGAAGGAGATATAGATTTTCAAAACTTATTGGAAAGATTAAGAAAAGTTAGTTTTATAAATTGCGGTGATTTAAATTTTGGTTATCCAGCAGTTGATCAAATACAAGTTGAACGTTCTAATATAGATTTTGAAAAAATACAGTTTTCTCAAGTAAAAAGAATTTCTATTCAAGATTCAAATATAAAAAATGCTTTTGGACTAGAGGAATATGATATAGAAAGTGTCAATTTAGATGGAACAACATTATATGATAAAAATGGAAATATAGTGGAAGATATAGAAGTAGGAAAATCTACAGTTTATACTCATCAAAAAGAAGTGTATAAATATGATAGAGGAATGGAATAGAGGAAATTTATGGGAAGAGAGAGAATTAATAGGACAATTACTTTTGAAGATGTAAAAGTATTTAATGAGACATTACCAGAAGTTATTGAAATATATAGTACTAAAAATCAAAAAATAGAAGTATTATCTGAATTAAATCCTAATATTAAGATTAGAATTATAGGTGATAAACTAGAAGAAGAGATAGGTAATGAAATATATTCTTCAGATAGATATTACTCTCCAGCACAAGTTTGCTCAATAATGAAAGTACTTAGCGAATATGAAAAAGGCTTAGATAAACATCCTAATTGGAACAATCTAGAAAAAGCTTTATACATATATTCAAGGTTTGCATTAGGATATATTCCTACACAAAATCCAGATGATAATAGTTCTTCTTTAATGTCATTATTAACTTTAAATCCTGATTCAAAAGGATTTGCAAGTTTTTATAAAGAAGCAATGGATAGACTTGGAATTCCATGTAGATATATAGAAAATTCAGACCATAGTAGAGCATGGAATGAAATAATGATAAATGGAAGATATTATCCAGTTGATTTAGAAATGGATTCAAGAGAATCTCATTTAAAAGAAGACGGTTCTATATTTGTTCATAATTTTGCCAAAAATAAAGAATTTTATTATTTACCAGAACATAAGACTACTCTGTCTTCACAGGAAGATTCTAAAGAAGTAAATACACTAGATCCAGAATTAGTACAAACAGCTTTAGATACTGTTGTTAAGCAAATTAATTTAGATCAGCAAGAATTACTTGAAATAGTTGAAAGTGAGAAAATAAAACTTGAAAGTAAAGAGTTATCAGGTGTTTTTAATAATGATACAGTTTCACTGTTAGAGGCTAGAACAGTAGAAAATGTAAAAATTAAATTAACTGATGATAACTTTGATAATTTAAAAAGAGATTTAAGACAAATTTCTATACATTATCCTGAATTATTAAATAATATAGAATTAGAAAATACAACTTCTTCTAAAGTAAATATGCAAGAAGTTGTTGATTATGTTTATAGTGTAAGATTTCCGAAAGTTAAAAGTGCTAAACTTGAAGAAACACCAATTAGTATAACAATATCAAGTAATCTTGAAGAAGACTTTGATTTAGATTTTTCAAGAGTACCAGGACCTGCATATAATCATGAAACTCCTTTTGATGGTGTAGCATCTGGTCAAAAAATAGCATTTAAAAATTTAAGTCAAACAAGTTCAATAAAAATACCTAAATTAGGTGGAAAATTATCACCGAATATTGATGGAATTTCATTAGAAGGATTTGATTTATCAAACTTAGATTTAACTGGTACAAACGTAAAAGAGTTAGTATTAAAATCTGAACGAACAAAGAATGTAAGTTCAATAGTAGGTGCACAAATTCTTGATGGAATAACTGTAAATGCTTTATCTGATACAGAGTTAACTGCAGCTCTTACAAATTTTGCTATACATGATTTAAAAATATTAAACCAAAACTTACATGATAGAGCTATATTACAAGAATTATCTGCAAATCCAAATCTTGCTAAAATTACTATACGAAATTCATCTTTAAATAATCTTGATGGATTAGAACAATTTAATAATAGGTTAGCATTTTTAGCATTATGGACAAATGATTTAACTGTTAATGATTTAAAAAGATTAAATAATTTTAGAGGTGGCAATCCATATATTTCAATGTATTTGAATGCAAATCAAAATATAGAAAATGCTATAGATAGAGCACCTAGGATTTCAGATGAATCTTATAACATTATAAAGGAAAAATTTCTTATTTCAGGTATGACAAAAGTATCAATAGATAAGACAGATGCAGTAGATAGGTTACTTTGGGATTCTTTTGATATACCTTATTATATTAATGATGCTGAAATAATTCGTCAAAGATTAAATATTACTCATAACCCAATGATGGTAAAAGATGATAATCAATTAGATAATTTTGATTTTACTCAAAGCTATTTAAGTGATGGAACTTTACTTTTAACTATTCATCAAATTGAAAGACTATTACAAACTGGAAAAGTTGTACCTCAAAATATAAGAATAAAATTAGATGATGTTACAGAACTAACAAGTAATGAACTGATTAGTTTATATAATAGAATGAATGCTGCTGGAATGAATATTGTAGGAGTACAGTTATTTGATAAAAAACAGCAGAACCATAATACACAAATGGCTCCATATTCAATTAGTCAGTATATATACATAAGAGACACTTTAGATATGTTGATTGATGGAATAGATCCATCAGATTCAGATATTGATAAGTTTGCTACTATATATCAAAGATTAAGTGACTTTATAACTTATGATCATGATGCTATTAAAAGTGATAATGCTACAGAGGCTTTATATAATGCACAGAAAAGAAATTCTTCAAGAAATTTATTAGAAGGTTTAGAAGAAGGAAAATGTGTTTGTGCTGGATATGCTGATATATTAAAAAATGCACTACTACTAGTTGGAATTGAAGCAAGGATTAATTCTGGTTTATGTGATTCTACTAATCCTGAGACTGCACATGCATGGAATCAAGTTGAGATAGATGATGGAACAGGAAAGAAATGGTATTATACAGATTTAACTTGGGATGCTGGAAAAAGTAATAGATGGACTCTTTTAGGAGCTAATAATACAGATTTTAAAAATAGTCATCAATCAACTAAAACATTAAATAGTGAAACAGTTACTCCAGATGATTTTGATAGAACTATGTTAAAAGATGCATTTGATAGGGCAAAGAAAAAAAGTTTTGATTTTATGAAAAGTAGTTTAACAATAGATATTCCGGAAGATCCTGATATATCAATTAGAATATTGGATCAAACTAGAATTGCAGAAGAATATAAACGTAGAAAGAATGATATGCTTGCTAAATTTTATGGTGATAGAGATTACAGAAAAGAGTTTACCAAAAGAAATGACCGATATAAAGAGCATGAAATTGAGATAACTCGAAATGGTATTACATATAGAACAATAGAAGATTATGCTGAAAAGAAAGATGATGAGCAATTTTTATTATTAGATAAATACAAAGAGTGTTTAGAAAGAATGACGAGATATGAAGCCGGTGATACTTCTGTGTATCAAGGAACTAGTGACCAAATTAAAGCTGCCTTAGAAAAAGATAAAGAATATGTTGAAACTCGTAATCATACTTTTGACCAGCATAAAAATACTCAAAGAGATTTAGCTACACTTGGAAAATTTGGTGAAAGAGTACAATATATTCCAGTCCAGCCAGGAATTATAAGGAATATAGGAAGAATAGTTTTAAATACAGGAATATTTGCAAGAAATGCAGTAAGTCCAATTTATAGAGGAATAGGTAAATATGTGGCACAACCAATACATAGAGTTATTACAAGGGGAAAAGATGCTTCTCCATATAGAAATAATTGGTATCATAGAATGGTAGCTAGAAGAGATTACTTTGAAGAAACAAATAATACTAAAAATCCAGGACATACATTAAGAAATGGAATAAAATCTAGATTTGATGCTGTGTTTAAGGCACAGGAAGGTAATAGAGCGGTTCTAAGAGCTGGAGCAGCTGACATACAAGATAATATAGTAAATCAAGAAAGAGAAAGAGCATTAATTGAAAATTTAAAAGCAAGAGTTACCGCTTTTGAAGATCAAATAAATAAATTACAAGAACAAATTACACTAAGACCATATGCTAAAAACATAAGTGATGTAAGAAATGCATTAAAAAATAAAATTTCAGAAAAAGATAAATTAAATAATCTAATAAATGAGTATCAAAAAAATACTTCTGGTGATATACAAACTGATGCAATAGATGATAGGCAACATGCAATAGCAAGTAAAGAAGTAAATACAATGAGAGTTACAGCTATAAAAGGTGTAGCAAAAGGATTAGCAGTAAGATATGTTGGACCTAAAATACATAGTTGGCTTGCAGAAAGAGGAAAAGTAACCAGACCTACTCAAGTTACAACAAGAGTTCCAGAAACTAAACAAAGATGGGTAGGACCTACTTATAAAGAAGAGACAGTACCAGTTTATAGTGATGTTATTGACTCTAGTAAAAATATGGAAGATATAATGTCTATTAATGGAGGAAAAGAGATTACTGGATTTTATTCTGTTTATGGTGGAGAAAGAGGTGCTTCAACATATACACTAACTGGAAATGAAAAAATAACAGCAATTTTTCAAGCACAGGGAAAAGGTGGAACCGGTTTATCAGATAAGTTTGGATTAACAGCTCCAACACTAACAAATGGGACATTTTCTTCAGAATTATTAGATTCAAGAGGAATATTAAATCAAAACACTACATTATCTCAATTAGTTGAAGGATTAAATAGTGGAAATATAGATACAAGCACTTTTGAAGATTTATATGTTTCTGTAGGGGACAGATATTGGACAAAGCTTTCTGACTTATTAGGAGATGTAACAACAAAAGTCCAAGTAGGTGAAGAAGTGAAAAAGGTAATTGATGTTGCAGGTCATTATGAAAATTATACTGAAATGATAGAAAAAGTAATTAATACAACAGAGGTAGTAACTAATCCTGCATTTGTACGAACTGCGAATATTGCTGCTAATTTAGGTATAGGAGCAGTTACAGCAGACAGTGTAGCTAATTTGGCAGAAAATTTACGAGCAACTACTACAAACACAAAAAGAAATAAGAAAGCGCCAAGACAATATAGCTTTTCTACTGATGTAGATATTCCAACAACTAAAAGGGCGTATAGAAGACATATTGAAAATGAAAGTAGATAGTGATAGTTTTAAATACTAGAAAAATAAAATTTTTCTAAATAAAGCTTTTGAAAGCTTTATTTAATAGTAAAGTATAGGACATTTTTGTATTAAGTTAAATAGAAGCGTAAACGATTTGTTTACGCTTCATTTAGTATATTTGATATTTTTGCAAAATCTTCAAGAGTTAATTGTTCAGCACGTATTTTTATATCAATATTTAGCTCATTTAAAAGATTTTCTAAATAAATTTTATCTTTAATTCCAGAATTGGAAAGTGAATTTATTAAAGTTTTTCGTTTTTGAAGAAAAGCTGATTTTATAATTTTAAAAAATAATTCTTCATTTTCAAGTTTTATTCTAGGAGTTTTTAATAAATCTAGTTTTATTATAGCAGAGTCCACTTTAGGGCTTGGAATAAAGCATTCTTTAGAAACTTCTAAAATTAATTTGGCATCAGTATAATAATTTATACTATATGTAATGCTACCTGTTTCTTTGCCACCTGGAGTTTCAGTTAGCCTTTTTGCAACTTCTTTTTGTACCATTACAGTAATGCTTTTTAAGTTTATTTTATCTTCTAATAATTTCATTATTATTGGAGTGGTTATATAATAGGGAAGATTTGCAACTACTTTTACATTTTTGAAATTAGAGTTTTTTGAAATTACCTTATTTAAATCAACTTTTAATATATCATCATTTATTAATTCAAAATTTTCATATAAAGAAAATCTGTCAGTTAAGATATTTAGCATTTTTTTATCAATTTCTACACAAATTACTTTTCCAGCCTTTTCAAGTAGAAAAGATGTTAATGTTCCTAAACCTGGACCAATTTCTATAATTAAATCTTCTTTTTGAACTTCTGAAGCTTTTACAATATTTTTAAGTACATTTTCATCAATTAAGAAATTCTGTCCAAAGTTTTTATTTGCAGTTATATTATATTTATGCAGAATAAAATTTGTTTCTTGAATTAAATTCATTATTTATATCCTTTCTAAATGAAATTTACATAATAAATTTTACTACAATTTTTGTAAAAATTCAATATAAAAGAGATAGAATAAACAGGATATTATAATAGTGGAGAAATATTCTATAATAATATAAGAAAAGGGAGCTTAAATAAAAAATAATAGCTCCCAACTTTTGATAGTAGTTTTATTAAAAATAAGATTACTATCATTAATATTTCTTTTGTACCCTAAGTAGAAATAAAAATATTAATTTGTCTTTTGAAAAGAAATAAAAAAATTTTGAATCAAATTATTAATTAAATG
This sequence comes from uncultured Clostridium sp., assembly GCA_947570695.1. GTDB lineage: Bacteria > Bacillota > Clostridia > TANB77 > CAG-508 > Scatovivens. Next base: position 27,022 of record CANOVB010000002.1, on the reverse strand, counting down.
AAAAAAACTGCAAGAAGTTGCATAGAATAATTTGAAAAAAATTTATATTAGAAAGACTCCTAATATGTAAAAAATTATAGCATATAATTTTTTGACTGTCTGGAAAAGAGATGAAAAGTGATGAAAGAAATTTTAAAATGTCGAAATTTGTTGTAATATAAACTATTTTGAAAGAGGAATAAAAGAGGACATTATGAAAAATGCAAAGGCAGAATTAACTATTTTTGTTCTCGCGCTAATTTTATGTAGTAAAATTGTATGCAAATTTTAGCGAAACTTTTATATTATAGGAATTGCGAAGCAATTTCCTATAATATAAAAAAAGATAAATATAAGCATATTTTTATACTTATATTTATCTTAGTGTAATAGAAATTCTATATTTTCTATTAAATTATTGTTGAACTTTATTTGTAATTTCTTCTAAATCAAGAAGTTCTTGCCATCTTGAATCAACTTCTTTTTGGAATTCTTGAATCATCCATTCGTTACCAGGCTTAAACATGTGTTTAAATCTTTTTTGTGGTTTTAAGAATTCTTCTATTGGAAGTTTATTTGCAGGTTTATAAGTAATTTTATAAACTCCATCAACTACTTCATATAGTGGCCAATAACATGTTTCAACTGCTAATTTATTTATTTGCATTAAATCTTCTGTATTATAGCCCCAACCTCTTGGACAAGGAGCAAGTACATTTAAGAAACATGGACCTTCAGTATAAATTGCTTTTTCAGATTTTTCATATAAATCTTTGAAATTATTTAAAGCTATTGTTTGAGCAACATAAGGAAGGTGATGACCTACCATTATTTTTGCTAAATCTTTACGAGATTGCATTTTTCCAGGAACAACACTACCTGCTGGTGATGTTGTTGTATCTGCAAATTTTGGTGTTGCAGAAGATCTTTGTATACCTGTGTTCATGTATGCACCATTATCGTAGCAGACATAAACCATATCATGTCCTCTTTCCATTGCACCTGATAAACTTTGAAGTCCTATATCATAAGTTCCACCGTCTCCACCAAATGCTATAAATTTTGTATCTTTACCTTCAGGTAATTTTCCTTGACGTTTCATTGCCTTATATGCGGCTTCAGCACCACTTAAAGTAGCTCCAGCACATTCAAATGCAGTATGAATAAAAGAATCTGTCCATGATGTATATGGATAAATAAAAGTAGAAACTTCCATACATCCTGTTGCTCCTGCAACTACAACATGATTTTCTGGTTTTACTGCTCTTAAAATCATTCTTGCTACAGCTGGTGCACCACATCCTGCGCACATTCTGTGTCCTGATGTAAATCTTGAAGGTTTATTTGTCATTACTTCTTTTGGATTATATGCCATAATTTAAATTTCCCCCCTTACACCTAAATATCTATAAGGATTTTCTATATTTCCTGTTTTTGCTATTTTCTCTAAATCATTATATACTTTTTCTATATCTTTAACTGTAGTATCTCTACCACCAATACCGTAAACATAGTTTATAGTTGGGACATTTACTCTATTTACAAACATTCCAGATGTAACATCTTCATATAATGCTCCTCCAGCACCATTTAGAGAATCTGCTTTATCTAAAACAGCAATAGCTTTAGCATTTTTTAATGCTTTAGCAATTTCTTCTGCTGGGAAAGGTCTAAACATTCTTACTTTTAGTAATCCTGCCTTAATACCTTTACTTCTTAAGTCATCAATAGTAGCTTTTGTTGTTCCTGCTGTAGAGTTCATACAAACTACTACAAGTTCAGCATCTTCCATTTTATATTCTTCGAAAAAGCTATATTTACGTCCAGTTAATTTTTCAAATTCTTGAGAAACTTCTAAAACTACTTTTTTTGCATTTCTCATAGCTTCTGCTTGTTGAACTTTATGTTCAAAAAGATATGTTTGAACATCTAAAGGTCCAACAGCTATAGGTTCTTTATCATTTAGTAAATAATGCTCAGGTTTATATTTTCCAACAAATGATTTGGCTTTGTCATCTTCTAATAACTCTATATTTTCTATTGAATGTGATGTTATAAATCCATCTTGACAAACCATTAAAGGTAATTGTACATCTTTATGTTCTGCAATTCTGTGAGCCATTAATAAATTGTCATAAGCTTCTTGATTATTTTCTGAAAATAACATAATCCATCCAGCATCTCTAACTCCCATTGCATCAGAATGATCATTGTGTATATTTAAAGGCCCTGAAACTGCTCTATTTACTAAAGACATAACGATTGGTAATCTTAAACTTGATGCTATATAAATCATTTCCCACATTAAAGATAAACCATTTGCTGAAGTAGCTGTCATAGCTCTTGCTCCAGCTGATTCAGCACCAATACAAGCACTCATGGCACTGTGTTCACTTTCAACAGCAACAAATTCTGTATCAACCTGACCATTGCTTACAAAACTTGAAAAATATTGAGGTATTTCTGTTGAAGGTGTGATAGGGAATGCGGCAACAACATCAGGGTTAATTTGTTTCATAGCAATAGCTGCTGCTTCATTACCACTTAATCTTTCTCTAATTCCCATAATTAATTTCCTTTCTATTTTTGATATTTAATTTGATAAAAATTAGTATATTTCTAGGAGAATAATAAAAAAATTTTAGAACTATACAGAGGTATGTGAGTAAAAATTTTTTATTAATTTGACAACGAAAGATGCTGATTTTTATCAAATTTATTTCATTTCGATAGCCTTAAAAGGACAAACCTTAGCACAAACGCCACATCCTTTACAAGCATCATAATTAAAATCTTCTCTTTTTCCTTCTTTATTTACTGGAATTGCATCATCTGGACAAACAGGGAAACAAAGCCCACATTGTTTGCAAAGTTCAGATTTAAAAATAGGAGTAACAGAACGCCAATCTCCAGTTTTAAATTCTTTTGCATTACCAGCATTATAAATATTTCCACCTGTAGTAAGATCTTGCCAAGGTGTTTTATTATTTAATACATCTTCTGTCATATTTAGCTCCTTTCTAAACTTTAGTTACTTCTTTTAAAGCCATTTCTAAGGCTTTCATATTACCATCAATAACTTCTGGTTTTTTAGCAAATTTATGTTTAAATGATCCTATCATATCTTCTAGGAATGCTTCTTCAGACATAATATTGCTAACCTTTACAACAGCTGCAAGCATAGGGGTGTTAGGAAAGTATTTTCCTAAAGTTTCCATTGAAACTTTTCTTGCATCGATTTTGTATATATCTCCTGTATAGCCGTTTAAAGATTTTTTTAGTTCTTCTCCGTTTTTTGTAGTGTTAATAATTATAGCTCCTTCTGGTTTTAGACCAGCTGTAACATCAACAGCATCTAATAATGTGTCATCAACTACTACTACGAAATCCGGTTCATAGATATTTGAGTGAACTGTAATTGGTGTATCACTAATTCTGTTATAAGCTGTGATAGGAGCTCCCATTCTTTCTGGTCCATATTCAGGAAATCCTTGAATATATTTACCAGTATTGAAGGCAGCATCTGCTAGAAGAAGTGAAGCTGTTTTTGCACCTTGACCGCCTCTGCCATGCCATCTGATTTCAATTAAATTATTCATTATAACCTCCTATTAGATTTTTTATATAACACAAGGTTCATTAAAATGTATAATAATTATGTTATATTTTTAGTTTAATTAACAGTTACAGTATATATTTTTTAAAATTTAAAGTCAATATATGGTTGGTCAGTTTTGAAAATAAAAAATCATAAATGCCATGAAAACTGACTAATTAAGCTAAATATGGTATAACTAAAGAGTAAGTATTTCTGTGAGCAGTAGCTCAAAATAACATTGCCAATAAGGCGGGAGGACGACAGTATGGAAATCATTATTTTTGCGATTCCCCTTATGCTCCTGGGAGCAATGTATGTGGATTGTGCAATTTTCCACTACGAAATGCCATTTGACAAAGGCTTCATAGCACTGTATGTGCTGAAGTCGGCGGGATGCGTTGCGGCATATCACTTCTGGGGAAATGGAGGACTCATTCTGGCTGGCATTGCAGTTATTGTGATTGAGATTCGGCATGCCATGCGGATGAAGAAAGTAAACGAAAAATAATGAGAGCTGGAAGGTCGCGTGCGTAAAAGCACGTGGCCTTTTGGCGTAAATTTGATTAATAAAATCTTTTTATTAATATAAAAATACCTAAAATGTTGTAAAATAACAATAGTTTAAGAAAATAAGATATTATTACAAAAATATTACAAAAATGTATCAATATTCATTGACTTTTACGGAAAAAAAATATAAGATATATATGTTAAAATTATAATTACGGTTTAATAGTTTTAAAGGAGGAAATTTAATGGGAGAGGTCATTGTTGTTACATCAGGTAAAGGAGGAGTTGGTAAAACAACAACAACAGCTAATCTTGGCTCTGCTTTGGCTTTGGCAGGGAAAAAAGTGGCACTAATAGATACAGATATTGGACTTAGAAATCTAGATGTTGTTTTAGGACTTGAAAACAGAATAGTATATGATTTAGTAGATGTTATAGAAGAAAAATGTAAATTAAGACAAGCTCTAATAAAAGACAAAAGATTTAAAGAACTTTTTTTACTTCCAGCAGCACAAACAAAAGATAAAACAGCTATTAATGAAGAACAAATGAGAGAATTAGTAGGAAAGTTAAAAGAAGAATTTGATTACATATTAGTAGATTGTCCAGCTGGAATTGAACAAGGATTTAAAAATGCGATTGCTGGTGCTGATAGAGCATTAGTAGTTACAACAGCTGAAATCTCATCAATAAGAGATGCTGATAGAATAATAGGATTATTAGAAGCATCAGAAGTAAAAAATCCAGAATTAATTGTTAATAGATTAAGACCTAGCATGGTAAAAAAAGGTGAAATGATGGATGTAAATGACATAGTTGATTTATTAGCAATAGATTTAATTGGAGTTGTACCAGACGATGAAAATATTATTACTCAAACTAATAAAGGAGAGCCAGTTATTTCTAATAAAAAAGCACCTTCTGGAAGAGCTTATTTAGAAATATCTAGAAGATTATTAGGAGAAAATATTGAAGTTACAGTACCAGGAAAAGAAACAGGTTTTTTCGCTAAACTAAAAAGTTTATTTGGAAAAGCATAGATAAAAGTTGGAGGTAAAGATAAATAATGTTTGAAAATATAGGACATTTTTTCAAGAGAATAGTAAAAGAGCCACAAAAAGAATTAGGATCAAAAGATGCTGCAAAAGAGAGATTGCATTTGGTTTTAATGCAAGATAGAGCAAATGTATCAGCAGATTTTTTAGAGCTTATGAAACAAGAAATAATAGATGTAATAAAAAAATATATTGTAGTTGATGAAGAAGCTATTGATGTAAGACTAACAAATCAATCAAATGAAGATGGAACAAATGGTGCTCCTTCTTTATATGCTAATATTCCAATAGTTAATATAAAAAATGATATGATGGCTGAAAAAATTAAAGATTTTGAAGGCGTAGATTTTAATAAAGAAATGGGTATTTTTGTAAAAAAAGAAGAACCAAAAGAAGAGGAAAAAGAGAAAATAGAAGAAAATAGTACTCCTGAAGTTATAGAACTTTCTGATGGGAATACAAATGAAGAAAATAAGTCAGAAGATGAAAAGAGTGAAACATCAGAAAATATAGAAAAGACTGATAACAATGAAGAAATAGATAGTAATGAAGAGTTATTTGAAGAAGTTGATGAAGATGATGACGATGTTACTTTTGATGATTTATTAAAAGCGGCAGAAGCGGAAGATAGTATGCTAGAAAACTCTAATACAAATACAGGAAATGGTTTAAATTCAGAAAATAATAACTCAGAAGATGAGCAAAATAATAAAAACTAGGAGTATATAAATGGGAAAAAGATTACTTAAAAATACAGAATGGTCAATTCTTATTGTAAGTGTAATTTTAGCAATTATTGGTCTTATTGCATTGTTTTCTGCAACACAAAGTACAGAATATGAAGAATTTAAAAAACAAGTTCAATGGCTAATAATAAGTATACCATTTTTAGTATTAGCATCAATAATAGATTATAATGTTATTACTAGATTTTCAACATTAGCTTATATATTTATTATAGGACTGCTTATTGGAGTTTTATTTACAGCACCTATAAGTGGTGCAAGAAGCTGGTTTAAAATAACAGAAAGTTTAAGATTTCAACCATCTGAACTTGGAAAAGTAGTAACAATATTATTTTTAGCGTTTTTAATGAATAAATTGCAAATTAGAGGTAGAAGTGAAATTAATAAAATATGGAAATTAGTTATATTTTTGATATTTTCTATAATTCCAATAGCATTAATAATAAAAGAACCAGATTATGGTACAGCATTAGCATATATAACAGCAATTTTATTTATATTATTTTCTGCCGGAATTGATAAGAAATATATAATTGTAGCAGTAGTAATAATTGCAATATCTGCGCCAATAGTTTATAATGCACTTCCAGATCATGCATTAAGAAGAATAAATGTATTTTTTAATCCAACAGAAGCTGATAAAAGAAATGAGGCTTATAACTTAGAACAATCAAAACTTGCAGTAGGCGCAGGAGAAGTTTTTGGAATGGGATTATTTAAAGGTAATCAGACTCAACTTGGATTTCTTCATCCAAAAACTACAGATTTTATTTTTTCAGTAATTGGTGAAGAAATGGGATTTATTGCAACTGGCACTATAACAATATTATATATTGTACTTGTTACAAAATCGATTTATATAGCAAAAACTGCAAAAGATAATATTGGATCATATATTGCAATAGGAATAGCAGGAATTTTCTTTTTCCATATGACAGAAAATATAGGAATGACAATAGGGCTATTACCAATTACAGGTGTTCCACTTCCTTTTGTAAGTTATGGAGGTAGTTCTTTGGTTACTAATTTTATATGTATAGGTTTACTATTAAATATTAGTAGTAGAAGACAAAAGGCAATTTTTGTAGAATAGATTAAAAGTATTTATGGATTTGAATTTTAAATTTAAGTCCATATTTTATATAATAGGAAAGTAATGCTTTTCTAAGTATAAAAATAGTATTAATAAAAAATAAATAGGAAATTTTATGTATTTGAAAAAATTAAAAATAGGAAATGTTGAACTAGAAAATAATATAATACTTGCGCCAATGGCTGGAGTTACAGATCTTCCATTTAGAATAATTTGTAAAAAATATGGTAACCCAGGATTAGTTTGCAATGAAATGGTAAGTGCAAAAGCAATATGTTATAAAGATGAAAAAACATTAAAAATGATAAAATCAAATAATGAAAAAAGACCAATATCAATGCAAATTTTTGGAAGTGACCCAGAGGTAATGGGAAGAGCTGCTAAATTTATGTGTGATTATACTGATATATTAGATATAAATATGGGGTGCCCTGCACCAAAAGTAGTAAAAAATGGTGATGGAAGTAGGCTCTTATTAGATTTAGAGCTTGTATATAAAATAGTAAAAAGCGTTGTGGAAAATTCTGATAAACCAGTAACAGTAAAAATAAGAAAAGGTTGGGACAATGACAATATTGTTGCAGTAGAAGCAGCAAAAATTATTGAAAAAGCTGGAGCAGATGCAATAATAGTTCATGGAAGGACAAGAGATGAATTTTATTCAGGAAAAGCAGATTGGGATATTATAAAACAAGTAAAACAAACAGTAAATATTCCAGTTATAGGAAATGGAGATATAAAAGCAGAAGAGGATGCATTAAAAATTTTTGAGCAGACTGGTGTAGATGGAATAATGATAGGAAGAGGTGCTCTTGGAAATCCTTGGATTTTTAAACAAATTGCTTATTATCTTGAAAACAACGAAAAAATATTAGAAATTTCAAAAGAGGAAAAATACAAAGTTATACTTGAACATTTTGAATTATTGTTAAAAGAAAAAGGTGAATATACAGCAACAAGAGAAATAAGAAAACATATTTCATGGTATGTTAAAGGAATGAAAAATGCTACTATAATTAGAGATAAAATAAATTCTGTTGAGACTGAACATGATTTTAAAGAATCTTTGAAACAATATTTTGAAATCTAATTTTATGAATATTTAAAAATAAAAATAATATAGTTTAAAGAATAGTTTTTACTATTCTTTTTTTATATTGTAGGAAATTGCTCAAAAGTTTCTATAATATAAAGATTTTGACAGTTTTATAATATTAAGAAAGTTTTCTAAATTTCTTAATATATAAAGTTTTCACTAAACTTTAAACGAAAATTTTACTTTTGAGAGGGAAATTTTATGAAATTAAAAAGAATTATGTTTATTTTTGTTTTTATTTGTATTACTGTTTTTATAATTTTATATTATATTTTTTGCATTTTAGGTAATAATAAAATTAGAAGTCAAGAGGAAGTTGTTGATAATATTTTAAATAGACTAGACAAATATGAAGCAGATGTAAAAGTTCATGCTATTAGTAATAAAAATGATAATTATTATGATATGCATCAAATAGTAGATAATGGATACAGTAAGTGTACAATTAATAGTCCAGATAGTGTAAAAGGAATAGAGATTGAACTAAGTGATAATAAATTAAAAATAGCAAATACTAAGCTTAATATGGAAAGAACATATGATGATTATAAGGCAATAATGAATAATTCATTATTTTTAAATGTTTTTGCTAATGATTATAAAAATAGTGAGTCAAAAACATATGAAGAAAATGATTACATAGTCTTTTCAAGCAAGCTTAATAGCCCAAATACATATATAAAATATAAGGAACTATACGTAGATAAAAAAACAGGAAAACCAAAAGAATTAATTATTAAAGATAACACAAAAAAAACATGTATAAGCATAATATATAATGATATAAAAATTAAATAATTTTAATATGTCAACAATTCTATTCTATATGTAAATTAATAGGAGAGAAATTTATGGTAATAAAAAGAGGAGATATGTTTTATGCAGACTTAAGTCCAGTTGTTGGCTCTGAGCAAGGAGGAATTAGACCAGTTCTAATTATACAAAACGATACTGGAAATAAATATAGTCCAACTGTTATAGCTGCTGCAATTACGTCGCAAACTGGTAAAAATAAATTACCAACACATATAGACATAGGGTCAGAGAATAATGGATTAAAAGCTGATTCTGTTGTTTTGACAGAGCAGATTAGAACAATAGATAAAAGCAGACTTAAAGAGAAAATTGGGCACATTAGTGATTCTAGTGTTATGAATCAAGTTAATAATGCGATAGGAATAAGCTTCGGGTTGGAAAATTTATAAGGACTTTTATAGTCCTTATTTTTATTTGATAAGAAAGTGCTTTGCACTTCCTATTAAATAAAACTTTTGCAAAGCTTTGTATAGAAAATTTCAAAGAAATTTTTTGCACATTGAATATTTTTTAGCTGCGTGAAATGAGCTATAGATAAGTTATTGCAGAGAAAAGACGAGATTATTTGCAATAAATTTTGTCTTTGGCAATTTTCATAATGCCCTCTTTTGCTCTATAAATATATGTTGCTTTTATTTTTACTATTGAAAATTTAATAATAATTTTGTATAATAAATACGCAAATTAATAGGAGAAAGGAATCAACTTTAGATATTATAATATAAAGTTGATTAAGTAAATTTATGAATAGTGTAATTATAAAAGAACTATACAGAAATGCTGAAAACTACTATGGAAAAGAAGTAGAAATATCAGGATGGATAAAAACAGTTAGAGATTCAAAAACTTTTGGATTTATTGAAATTAATGATGGATCATTTTTCAAAAATTTACAAGTTGTTTTTGATAATTCATTACAAAATTTTGAAGAAGTATGTAAATTAACTTTAAGCACATCAATAACAGTTGTGGGAGATTTAGTAAAAACAGAAAATGCAAAACAACCTTTTGAAATAAAAGCAAAAGAAATAAAAGTAATTGCTATTTCTGCTCCAGAATATCCTTTGCAAAAGAAAAGACATACAATGGAATACTTAAGAACAATAGCACATTTGCGCCCAAGAACTAACACTTTTAATGCAGTATTTAGAGTAAGATCTGTAGCATCATATGCAATACATAAATTTTTTCAAGAGAATAATTTTGTGTATGTACACACACCAATAATCACAGGAAGTGATGCAGAAGGTGCTGGAGAAATGTTTAATTTGAATACATTTGATTTAAAAAATGTAGATAAACTTGAAAATGGAGAAGTAGATTTTTCAAAGGATTTTTTCGGAAAGCCAGCTCATCTTACAGTTAGTGGACAACTTAATGTTGAAACTTATGCATTTGCATTTAGAAATGTATATACATTTGGACCAACATTTAGAGCAGAAAATTCTAATACAGTAAAGCATGCGGCAGAATTTTGGATGATAGAACCTGAAATATGTTTTGCAGATTTAAAAGATGATATGGATTTAGCAGAAAACATGCTAAAATATGTAATAAATTATGTATTAGAAAATTGTCCAGAAGAAATGGAATTTTTCAATAATTTTATAGATAAAACATTACTAGAAAGACTTAATAATGTTGTAAATTCAGAGTTTGGGAGAATTAGTTATACAGATGCTGTAAAAGAGCTTGAAAAGCATAATGATAAATTTGAATATAAAGTATCATGGGGAACGGATTTACAAACAGAACATGAAAGATATTTGAGTGAAGAAATATTTAAAAAGCCAGTATTTGTTACTGATTATCCAGCAGAAATAAAAGCATTTTATATGAAATTAAATCCTGATGGAAAAACAGTTGCGGCAAGTGACCTTTTAGCTCCAGGAATAGGCGAAATAATAGGTGGAAGTCAAAGAGAAGATAGTTTAGAAATTTTACAAAATAAAATTAAAGATTTAAATATGGATGAACAAGATTATTGGTGGTATTTAGATTTAAGAAAATATGGAAGTGTGCCACATAGCGGATTTGGATTAGGTTTTGAAAGACTTATGATGTATATTACAGGAATGCAAAATATACGTGATGTAATACCATTTCCAAGAACACCAAAAAATTGCGAATTTTAATTTAAAACAAAAAATGAAATTTAAGGAACTCTTAAATTTCATTTTTTTATATAATAGGAAAGTGCTCTGCACTTCCTATTATATAAAGCTTTCAGAAATTTTTCTGTACATCGAACATTTCTTAGCTGTGTGAAATGAGCTACAGCTAAGTTCTTGCAGAGAAAATACGTGGACAATTCAGTAAAGTTTCGTCTTTTGCATATTAAATATTGTCCACTTTTGTTCTTTAGAATACTATAAATAACCTTAAAATTTGTTAAAGAAAACTGTTTTTCTGAGTGGTTCTCTACTTGTATGAAGTGTGCTAGGCATAGCTTCATCAGAAGGATAGCCTATAGGAAGTATTGCAATTATTTCATAATTATTAGGAACATTATAAACTTCACGAACTTTTTTACCATCAAAGGCGCCAACCCAAGTAGTTCCTAGTCCTAAGCTGGTTGCTTCAAACATTAAATGAGTAGTAACAATACTTGCATCAATAGTTCCAAAATCATAACCATCATATCTATTTTTCCCTGAAACTTCTTTGTCATAACAAATAATCATTATTACAGGAGCTCCCCAGCCATATTTAGTACATTCACTCAATTTTGCACGTTCGGTTTCGTCTGTTAGAACGAGAATTCTTTGAGGTTGAAAATTACGAGCTGTTGGAGAAGCTTGAGCGGCTTTTAAAAGCTTATCAATTTTTTCCTGTTCTATTGGCTTATCTTTAAAGCTTCTACAAGAATATCTATTTTGTGCTAATTCTAAAAAATCCATATTAAATTTCATTCCTTTCTTATTTAATAAATCATATTAAATCTTTTTAAATTATATCATATACAAATATTAAAGTACAATTAATTTTGTGTATGAAACCTTGAATTTGATGGATTAAGTGATATAATAAAAATGAAAAAGAGAAATATGGAAAGAAAGTTTGGAAAAAATGAAAAAAATATTAATATTTTTTAGTATAATTATACTAATTACAGTTATAGGTATTAATTTTTATAAAAAGAATAAAAAAATAGCTGAAGATAAAATTGGAATGAGAATTACTTTAGTATCAGGATGTGCTATGCAAGAAAATGGAGCACGTCAGTCTAATTCTTATTTAATAAGAACAAACAAAGATAAACTAATAGTAGTAGATGGTGGAGAAACAGTTGATGCAGATTTTTTATTAAATTACATAATGAAATATGGAAATGGAAAAATTGATTATTGGTACATAACTCATCCACACAGTGACCACGTTGGTGCAATGTGTGAACTAATAGAAAGAGAAGATTGTAATATAAGAGTAGAAAATGTATGTTATAACTTTAATGAATTAAATTGGTATGAAAAATATGATGATAGAGGATATCCATCAGAAAAGAGAACTTATGAAGATTTAGAAAGTTCAAAAATAATTAACAAAATTGTCTGTCAAAAAGATCAAATTATACAAATGGATAATATACAATGTGAAATAATAAGAATTGCAAATCCAGAGGTAACTACTTCAGATAATGGAAATGATAGTAGTATGGTTTTTAAAATGACAGCAATAGATGTAGATAAAAGTATTTTATTCTTGGGAGATGCTTATGTGTATACAAGTGAAGAATTATTAAAAGAGCCAGAAAAATTAAAAAGTTATGCTGTACAAATGGCACATCATGGACAATATGGAGTTACAAAAGAAGTTTATGATAAAATAGAACCCAAATTATGTTTTTTTAATGCACCAAAATGGCTATATGATAATGATAATGGCGGAGGATATAATTCAGGAAAATGGCAAAGTGTTATAGTTAGAGATTGGGTAGAAGAATATGGAGCAGTTTCGATTCTTGCTTTTGAAGGTGATAAAGTTATTAGACTAACACAAGAAGGATATGAGGTTATAGATGAATAAAGAAATTATAGAAGCTTTAAAAAAAGTTTATGATAAATTAATAGAAACAAATATACTTTGGGTTTTATCTGGAAGCGTATCTCTTGCAATTCAAGGTGTAGATGTGGAACCACGAAATGATATTGATATATTGACAGATGAAAGTGGAAGCGAAAAAATTTATTTATTATTAAAAGATTTTTGTACAAAAAAACCTGAATATTCTTCTACAGACAAGTATTGCTCTTATTTTAGTATTTATGAAGTAGATGGCATAAATGTAGAAGTAATGGGAGATTTCCAGTATAAATTAAAAAATGGAGAATGGTCAGTTAAGAATCATTTACATGAAATAAAAGAATTTGAATATGAAAAAATGAAAATACCGGTATTAGAGATATCACAGGAATTACAAGAGTATAAAAATTTAAATAGGCAAGATAAAGTAGAAAAAATTGAAAGATTTTTAAATAATGATTAATAGGATTGTTGTAAAGAAAGTATTAAGGTTTTAAATTTAGATTATATTATTTTAAATTAAATAAGAAATTGTAATAGTTGTATAATGCAACTATTACATGTAAACAAACTAAAGCTTCTTTCATAATATATAAATAGAATATATGAAAGGAGCTTTTTTATGGCAAAAATACTTGTTTATAATAACAATACTAATCGTATGGAAACTTACTATCGTGGAGAAAATCAAAGCATGCCATACAATACAAATAGAAGCCTAACTGTTAGGGAGTTCAGAGGATCAAGTAAGTCTGGTTTGCTTTGGACTGATAGAAGAGCAATGGAAGCCTGGAACAGTTTTAGATATATATATGGTAGACCAATTTATGTTGGATATGCATTTAAGAGATCATGGGAAGGAGGACATGGCAATTTATCACAACATTATGCAGGTTTAGCATTTGATGTGGGGCAAAATTTAGATGAGGCAGGAAGAAATGCAATGAGAAATTTGGCTGTTAATTCTGGAATATGGAATTATGTTGAGCCAGCATCACTAACTCCTAGATGGGTACATTTTGATGAGCGACAAGTAGCTTCTGGATATCCTTTAATTAGGCAAGGAAGCAGAGGAGTATATGTTTGTATAGCTCAAGATGCTTTAACAACACTTGGATATGATACAGGAGGATTAGATGGAGTATTTGGAATAAGAACACAATCTTCGGTAATATCTTTCCAAAATAAAAATGGACTTACAGCAGATGGAATAATCGGAAATTTAACATGGAATAGTTTAATGAGTCAGGTAGTAGGAAGAGGTGCAAGTAGTACCACAGTATTACCAACAAATCAATAAAATTATAATAGAATAAATCCACAGATTATTAATAATTTGTGGATTTGTTTTTTATTTAATAGGAAAATACTCTTAACTTCCTATTAAATAAAAGCTTACGCTAATTTTGCACACAAATTTAATGATGTTAATATTAAAAATATTGACATACAGATACTGTAATATCTAAAGCTTAAACAGCATAAGTAATTTAGCAATAGCAAATATGTTTTAGATGTAGCAAATGAAATGAGCTATAGATAAGTTCTTGCAGAGAAAAGACGAGGTCATTTGTAATAAAATTTATCTTTTACAATTTTTATGATGTTTTCTTTTGTTCTAGAAAATAAAAATATTGATAACTATGTATTTAAATGATATTATAAAATCATAAAAAGTAAATAAGAGGTATATATGAAAAAAGGAATTAAAGTTATTATAATTATTTTATCGATTCTTGTGTTAGCTGCATTAGGTGTTTTAGGATACATTATAATTAAGAATAAAAATAAAAGTGATGTAAGTATTAATAATTATGAAAATATTACAGAAATAAATACAAACAATTATGAGTATGAAGATAATATGAAAGTAAAAATGAAAGCTGTTGTAGCAAAGGTAAATAAGAATAATTTATTAGTTATGAATATTAAAGATGAAGATTTAATATATGTAGGATTTACAGATGAAGGAAATATTGGATATAGACAGGGGCAAGAAATAGATATTTATTATGATGGATTAATTTTGACATCTTATCCAGAACAATTAAGTAACGTTGGAAAAATTGAAATTATAAAAGAAAAAAGCAATACTGAACTTCCAGAAAAAGTTTTACGATATTGTTATAGTTCTCGTGACAATGTTAAAATAGATGTCGAAAAAATAACTAAAAATGGAATTGTTTTAAAGATTACAGATACAAATGAATTAAAATATGAGATTCCTAATAGTTATATAATAAGAAAAGAAGAGAAAAATGAGAATTATACAGGACAAGGCTATATTGTTAAAGAAGCTACTGAAACTTCTACTTCTGCATATATTCGGACCAGGAGTTGAGTACATTTTTAAAGATATGGAAAAAGTATCAGATATTTCTATTGAAGATACAGTAAATATAGAAAATATTTCAGAAGATACTATAAAAGAGACATTGGATTGGACTGAAGTTTATGGTGAATTAGAATATGGAAAATACCAAGTTAGTTTAAGTGATAGTAATTTAGAATTAGGTATAAATATAAGTTTTTCAATAGATGAAAGCGGAATAATTTCATATAATGAACCAGAAATTTTGTATTAATATTTAATAAAAAGGAGAAAAAATAATGGAATATAGAAAATTTAAAAGTACAATAATTGCTAGAATTGATAAAGGGGAAGAAGTACTAGAAAAGATCAAAGAAATTGCAGAAAAAGAGAATATAAAATTAGCTAGTATTAATGCATTAGGTGCTATTAATGATTTTACTGTAGGAGTATTTAATGTAGATGAGAAAAAATATTATGCAAATGATTTTAAAGGAAATTTTGAAATAGTATCTTTAACAGGAACTATAAATACTATGAATGACGAATTTTATGCACATATTCATTTAAGTGCTGGAAATGAAAATGGAGAGGTATATGGAGGACATTTAAATAGAGCTATAACAAGCGCAACATGTGAAATGGTTATAAATATAATAGATGGAAGAGTTGATAGAGAATTTAATGAGAATATTGGATTAAATTTATTAAAATTTTAGAAAATATGTTATAAATAAAGAGGAGTTTGAATAAAAAATCAAATTCTTTTTTTATTTAATATAAGTGCTTTGCATTCCTCTTTTGTTTTTTACAGAATGAGTGACTTAGTGTTTTTTTAAAAAATATAAAAAAAGTATTGACTTAGAGTTAGCTCAAAGTGATATTATAAAAAAAATTAAAGGAGAAAAGATATGACAATTTCAGAAGTAAGTAAAGAATATAATTTAACACCAGATACATTAAGGTACTATGAAAAAATTGGTATACTTTCAAATGTATCAAGAAGTAAAAGTGGTATAAGAGACTATGATGAAACAGTTTGTAAAAGAATAGAATTTGTAAAATGTATGAGAGATGCTGGTGTAGAAATTGAAGCATTAATAGAGTATATGTTATTGTTTGAAAAAGGTAAAAGTACTGCGAAAAGAAGAAAAGAAATATTAGAGGAACAAAGAATTAAATTATTAGAAAAACAGCAAAAAATTAATGCTTCATTAGAAAAATTAGATTATAAAATAAAATTATATAATGAAATAGTTTCTGGAAAAAAGAAAGATTTTACAGAAGTTATTTAAATGAAGATACTTTAAAAAATGAATGATTTATAAATAAAAAATTAAATCGTTATGAAAAATATGATTGGTATTAATTAATGGCTTAATTTATAAAGCATATATAAAATTAAATAATAAAAGGAGGAAAAGGAATGCTTTACAAAGATTTTAAAGGATTAAAATTATCAAGTTTAGGCCTAGGGACAATGAGATTACCTAACAAGGGAACAAATGGAGACACTCCAGTTGATGAAGAAGAAACAGCAAAAATGGTAGAATACGCAATAAATAAAGGCATAAACTATTTTGATACAGCTTGGGGATATCATAATGGTGAATCAGAACTTGTAATAGGAAAAGTTCTTCAAAAATATCCAAGAGAGAGTTTTTATTTAGCAACAAAATTTCCTGGATATGATGTATCTAATATGGATAAAGTAGAAGAAATTTTTGAAAAACAATTAGAAAAAACAGGAATGAAGTATTTTGATTTTTATTTAATTCATAATGTTTATGAAAAAAATGTTGATCCATATTTAGATGAAAAATATGGAATATTAGATTATTTATTAAAACAAAAAGAAAATGGCAGAATTAAACATTTAGGTTTTTCAGTGCATGGAAGTTTTGATGTTATGAAAAAGTTTTTAGACAGTAGATATGGTAAATATATGGAATTTTGTCAAGTTCAATTAAATTACTTAGATTATGAATTTCAAGATGCAAAATCAAAATTAGAATTATTAAAAGAGCTTAATATACCAGTGTGGGTTATGGAACCATTAAGAGGAGGCAAACTAGCAAAACTTTCAGAGGAAAATGAAGCAAAACTTAAAGGGCTTAGAGCAGATGAGACAGTCCCAGGATGGGCATTTAGATTTTTACAATCTATACCAGAAGTTACCATGGTGCTTTCAGGAATGTCAAATATGGAGCAATTAGAGCAAAATATTAAAACATTTGAAGAAGATAAAAAATTAAATACTGATGAAATGAAAGTTTTGATAGAAATGGCAAGAGAAATGGTAAAAGGAAATACTCTTCCATGTACTTCTTGTAGATATTGTACAGCACATTGCCCAAAAGGAATTGATATTCCTAAAATATTAGCTTTATATAATGAACATATATTTACAGGTGGAGGATTTATAGCTCCAATGGCTATTAGTGCACTACCAGATGATAAAAAGCCAAGTGCTTGTATAGGATGTAAATCTTGTGAGGCAGTTTGCCCACAACAATTAAAAATAGCGGAAGCTATGTCTAATTTTACCGATTTATTAAAATAAATATTTATTAAATAGACTTACAGGCTGAAGAAAATAGATTTTAACAGCTTGTAAAATTTAGGAGGAATTTTATAGATGGAAAAAGTTGAAAACATGAAAAAAACTAATCGTTTAGTTGAGATATTACAAAATAAAAAAGTAAAATATATTATTGGAACAATTTTATTAAGTGCTTTGGGAATTGCTTTGCCTAGAGTATTTCATATTTTAGCAGGAGCTGAGGCTGGAGCAACTTTCTTACCAATGCATATTTGTGTTTTAATTGCAGCATTAACTTTTGGAGCCGTTAGTAGTACAGTTGTTGCAGGAAGTTCTATTATATTTAGTTATTTATTAACGGGAATGCCTGGAATTGCTAGACTTCCATATATGTTAATAGAACTTATTATATATGCTGCTTTATTAAGTGAATTTAATAAAAAATTCAATTCTTATATATCACTTATTGGTACAATGGTTTTAGGAAGAATTTTATATGCAGGGGTATTATTTGCTTCAGTAAATGTTTTAGGATTATCTAGTTATGGAATTTCAGTAATTGAAAGTGTAAAAATAGGAATTCCTGGAATTATTTTACAATTATTGTTTGTGCCAATATTGGCTAAAATAATGAATAAAGGATTAAATTTGAAAAATGACTAATTTAGAAATTGTAAAACAAAAATTATATGAAAAAAATGCGAGTTTAGTAGTTTTATATTCAGATGGAAAATGTAAAGAATATTATCAAAACAGAATTAATGATATTAAAGATATTTTAAGAGAAAATAAATCAGCTTTAAAAAATGCTGTAATAGCTGATAAAGTGATAGGAAAAGTTGCTGGCTCAATATTAACTGTAGCAGGAGTTAAAGAAATTTATGCAGATGTTATAAGTAAGTATGCTATTCCAGTTTTAGAAGAAAATCATATAAAATACGAATATAGGACATTAACTGAATATGTTATAAATAATAGTAAAACTGGAATGTGCCCTATGGAAAATAAATATAAAGATGAAAAAAATATTTATAAAATTTATGATGAAATGCTAAATTAACAGAAATTAAAAGATTAGTCAAGAACTAATCTTTTAATTTAATAATAAATTTAAAATATAGAAAGGGAGAAAATAAAATGGAAAAACAAACAGCAGGAAGAAATAATTTAGGAGAACTAGCGCCAAAGTTTGCTGAGTTAAATGATGATGTATTATTTGGAGAAGTATGGTCTAGAGAAGATAAATTATCATTAAGAGATAGATCTATGATTACAATATCAGCATTAATGGCTGGAGGACTATTTCCACAATTAAAATCACATTTTATTTTAGGAAAGAAACATGGAGTAAGAAAAGAAGAAGCAGTTGAAATTGTGACACAACTTGCTTTCTATTCAGGATGGCCTAAAGCTTGGAGTGCATTCCCTTTAATAAATGAAGTATATGGAGATGAAAATATAAAAGAAGTTCATGGAGGAGCCTTTGGAATGGGAGCTCCAAATGATGCTTATGCTCAATATTTTAAAGGAAATTCATATTTAAAACCACTAACGGAAAAAGAAGAATCAACAGTATTTTTAGCAAATGTTACATTTGAACCTGGATGTAGAAATAATTGGCATATACATCATGCTACAAGTGGTGGAGGGCAAATTTTAATTTGTGTAGAAGGAGAAGGCTGGTATCAGGAAAAAGGGAAAAAAGCACAAAGTTTAAAACCAGGCGATGTAGTTGTTATACCAGCTAATGTTAAACATTGGCATGGCGCTAAAAAAGATTCTTGGTTTAGCCATATAGCTGTTGAAGTGCCAGGAGAAAATACAAGTAATGAATGGTGTGAAGAAGTTTCAGATGAAGAATATAATAATATTTAGATTTAAATTTTAAGTCTTTATAAAGTATAAGAAAGGAGCTAGTATGAAAAAAGTAGTAATTGGAATTATTGTTGTTATAGTGATAGTAGCTATAGGAATAGGAACATATTTAATGTTAAATTCAGAACAAAAGGAAAATAAAGAAAATGCAAATCAAAATATAGTAGAATCTCAAAATGAAAAAAATGTTACGAAAGATGAAGATGTAACAAATAATCAAAAAGTAAGCAGTGAAGAAAATTTAAGTAATGGAGGAAAAACAATAGTAGTATATTTTTCAGCACAAAACCATACAAAAGCTGTTGCAGAAAAAATTGCAGATAAGTTAAATGCAGATATTTTTGAGATTATACCAGAAGATAAATATACATCAGAAGATTTAGACTGGACAGATAACAATTCAAGAGTATCAAAAGAGCATGAAGATGATGCTTTGAGAAATGTAAAATTAGAAAAAGATAAAGTAGATAACTGGGATGAATATGATACAGTATTAATTGGTTATCCAATTTGGTGGGGAGTTGCAAGTTGGACAGTAGATACTTTTGTAAAAGCAAATGATTTTAATGGTAAAACAGTAATTCCATTCTGTACATCAAGTTCATCAGGTTTAGGACAGAGTGGAAAACTACTTGAAGAAGAAGCAAATGGAGGAGAATGGAAAGATGGACATCGTTTCAAATCTAATGCAACAGATGAAGAAATAAATGATTGGATAGATACTATAAAATAATTTATAATATAAATAAAGGAGGAATTTTGAATGAGAAAAGACTTAAAAATTGTACCAGCAATATTTCCAATGCCTGTTTTGATGATAGCAACTTATAATGAAGATGGGAGTATTGATGTTATGAATGCAGCTTGGGGAATGGCTTATGATTTTACACAAATAAAATTAAATATTAGTGAAGGACATAAAACAACACAAAATATTAGAAGAACAGGGTGTTTTACAGTATCTTTGGCAACTACTGAAACAGTAAAAGAATCAGATTATTTTGGAATTGCTTCAGGAAATAATGTAAAAGATAAATTTGAAAGAACAGGAATGAAAGCTGTAAAAAGTGAACATGTAAATGCTCCAATAATAGAAAACTATCCAGTTTGTATGGAATGTAAAGCAGTAGAAATAGATGGAGAATATGGAGTATTAGGAGAGATTGTAAATCTTTCTATTGATGAAGAATATCTAGATGAGAAAGGAAATCCGGATTTTGAAAAAATGAAAACTATTGCATATGACCCATTTACTCATGGATATTATGAAGTTACAAAAAAGGTTGGGCAAGCGTTTAGTGATGGCAATAAATTAGTTTAAGAAATTCTTAATATAAATTTTGATATAATAATAGTATAATTAAATAAAGGAGGAATTTATTATGTCAGAATGGAAATGTGTGAAATGTGGAAATGAAGAATTTGAAAAAGATCAATTTCAAGCAACTGGAGGAAATTTTGCTAAGATATTTGACGTTCAAAATAAAAAGTTTGTAACAGTTAGTTGTACTAAATGTGGATATACAGAAATTTATAAAACAGAAACAGATGCTGGAATGAACATATTAGATTTTTTTACAAATTAATTTGTTTAGAAAATAATAAAAGAAAGAAAGTAGATAATAAGTTGAAAGTTATCTGCTTTTTTGATATAAATATGACTAGAGGTGAAAAAATGAAAGAACAGTTTTCAAGAACGGAATTACTAATTGGTAAAGAAAAAGTAGAAAAGTTAATTAAGTCAAAAGTAGCAATATTTGGGATTGGTGGAGTAGGATCTTATGTGGTAGAGGGGCTTGCAAGAGCAGGCGTAGGAAAATTTATATTAATAGATAATGATAAAATTACCTTAAGTAATATAAATAGACAAATAATTGCTACGCATAAAACAGTTGGAAAAGCTAAAGTTGAAGTTTGCAAACAAAGAATTCTTGAAATAAATCCAGATGCAGAAGTAGAAACTTATGAAGAATTTTTTATGCCAGAAAGCAAAGAAATATTAGATGAAAGTGTAGATTATATTATAGATGCAATAGATACTGTTACAGCAAAAATTGAACTTGTAATACGTGCAGATAAGTTAAATATTCCAATTATATCAAGTATGGGAACTGGAAATAAGCTAGATCCAACTAGATTTGAGGTAACAGATATTTATAAAACAGAAGTATGTCCACTTGCTAAAGTAATAAGAAAAGAACTAAGATTAAAAGGAATAAAAAAATTAAAAGTTGTATATTCAAGAGAAGAGCCAGTAAAAAAATTTGAAAGCGAAGAAGGAAAAAAGCAGATACCAGCAAGTATATCTTTTGTTCCGGCTGTCGCAGGATTAATAATTGCAGGAGAAGTTGTTAAAGATTTAGTTAAATGTGACTAAAAAGTTATAAAAAATTTAAAAAATGTAATTTGTTATTATATATTTATATAAATGGGAGGAAAAATGAAACTTATATCTTGGAATGTTAATGGATTAAGAGCTATTGTAAATAAAGGATTTAAAGAGTTTTTTGATGAAATAAATGCAGACATATTTTGTCTCCAAGAAACTAAAATGCAGTTAGAACAAAAAGATATATTTATGGATGCAATATTTGAAGGCTATTACCAATATTGGAATAGTGCAGAGAAAAAGGGATATTCAGGAACTGCAGTTTTCACTAAAAAAGAACCAATAAGTGTTAACTATGGATTAGGAATAAAAGAACATGATAATGAAGGAAGATTAATTACATTAGAATTTGAAAATTATTACTTTGTAAATTGTTATACTCCAAATTCTAAAAGAGAATTAGAAAGACTTCCATACAGAATGATTTGGGAAGACAAAGTTAGAGAATATTTAAACAGATTAGATAAAGTAAAACCAGTTATATATTGTGGAGATTTAAATGTAGCTCATAATGAAATAGATATAAAAAATGCTAAATCAAATGTGGGAAATTCAGGCTTTACGTACGAAGAAAGAGATAAAATGACAGAATTACTAAATTCAGGTTTTGTAGACACGTTCAGATATAAATATCCGGACAAAGATGATAGTTATTCTTGGTGGTCATATATGGGAAGAGCTAGAGAGAAAAACATAGGGTGGAGGATAGATTATTTTATTACTTCTGATAGAATAAAAGAAAATATTATAGATGCTAAAATTCATTCAAAAGTAATGGGAAGTGATCATTGTCCTATAGAATTAGATATTGATTTTTAAGAAACAGTTTAAGGATGCAAAAATGGTAATTAAAATAATAAATCAAGTACAAAAAGTTATTTCATGAAAATAGAATATTATTATCGCATAAAAAAGTCGAAAATTTCGACTTTTTTTGTTTAATTTATTAAAAAAAAGACATAATTATATATAGTATGAAATTTGCAAATAGAGGTGTTTAAATTTGAAAAAACAATTTATTAAAGCGAGAGATCGGGTATAATTTAGAGCTGCATATATTTGAAGTACAAAAAGCAAAAGCAGTTGTACAAGTTATTCATGGAATGGAAGAACATCAAGGGCGCTATGAAAAATTTATAAAAGTTTTAAATGAAAATGGTTTTTCAGTTGTAAGTTCAGATATGAGAGGACATGGAAAATCATGCAAAGATTTAGGGTATTTTAAAGAAAAAGAAGGATATTTAGAGTTAATAGAAGACCAAAAATTTATAACAAATTTTATAAAAAAATATTTTCCAAATCTTGATATTGATTTATTTGCACATTCTATGGGATCAATTATAGCACGTGTGCTTCTTCAAGAAAATTCAAAAGCATATAAAAAAGTTGTACTTTCTGGTTATCCAAATTACCAAAAAGCAGCATATACAGGAATTCTCTTTACTAATTTAATGACAGCTATACATGGACCAAAATATAAATCAAAATTTATTTTAGATGTGAGTAAAGATACTTTTAACCATTTAATAAAAAAGCCAAAAACCAAGTATGATTGGATATGTTATAATGAGGCAAGTGTAAAATCTTATATTGAAGATCCATATTGTGGAATTGGTTTTACTTGTTCTGCATATAATGATTTATTTCATCTTGTAGTAATGATGCACAAGCCTGAAATGTATCATAATGTAAATAAGGATATGGAATTATTATTAGTAAGAGGATTAGATGATCCATGCATAGGAGGAAATAGAGGAGCAGACGATTCATATAAAGTTTTATTTGAAGCTGGTTTTAATAAAATTAAAAGAATTGATTATAAAAATATGAGACATGAAATCTTAGCAGAAAAAGATAATAAAAAAGTTTATAATGATATTATAAACTTTTTTTAAAATTAAATATTCCATTTATACTTTATTTAATAAACGTAAAGAGTGCTTTTGAATAGGAAATATAAATAGAGAACTTTTAAAGTAATGTGTGTTATGTTATAATTTTAAAAGAATTGTGTTAAGGGGAAAAAATGAATAAGTATATGAAAATAGCAAGAGAATTAGCAAAAAGAAATTTAACTACTAATGCAGGAGGACCATTTGGAGCTTGTATAGTGAAAAATGCTGAGATAATTGGTAAGGGTTCAAACAATGTTATATTAAATAATGATCCAACTGCACATGCTGAGATAATGGCTATAAGGGATGCAGCTAAAAACATTAATTCATATGATTTAAAGGACTGTGAATTATATACTTCCTGTTATCCATGCCCTATGTGTTTATCTGCAATTATTTGGTCTAATATTAAAATAGTTTACTATGGTAATACAAAAGAAGATGCTAAAAAGATTGGATTTAGAGATGATTTTATTTATAATTATATTGAAAATTTATCTAAAAATATACAAGATAAAGATGTTTTAGAATTAATAAATATAGATAAAACAGAAACAATAAAGGAATTTAAAGAATTTGAAAATAAAGATGATAAAATAATTTATTAAATAGGAGAGAAAAATGGAAAATTTTGGAATATCTATGCTATTTTATTGGATTGCATATTTTGTTGTTACAAGTATAGGAATTTTACATACTATTTTTAATATTGTAGTTTTAAAGATGAAATCAATGAAGGATAGTCAAGGTATGGGTGAGGGATATGAAAAAACTAAGCCTTGGCATCCTTTATATAATATAATTATATTTCCTATATTTGCATATTTATATTTAAATGGACTAGAAACTATAACTGTATCTAATGTTATTTATACATCAATTATTTGGGGAACTATAACAGTAATATTTGATGTAATAGGATGGGTATTAATTAAACATCCATGGTCTTTAACTTTTAAAGAATTTTATATTGATTATCAACCTTGGATAACATTAATATATTTAGCAATATATATAAGTCCATTTATTTCTTATGGAATACTTAAATTTTTGTAATTTAAGGAGATATTTTTATGAAAAGCAAAAAGGTATTTTGGTTAGTTATAAGTATTATAATTGCTATTTGTATTATATTTATATTTATTTTTATGAAATATGTTGTGAATGATAATGAAATTCCAGATGGATATATAGCTGTATTTCATGGCGGGGCTGGAGAAATAACTTATCAGACATATGTTTATAAAATAAATAATGAACAAGGAAACTATAAATTTAGTTATATTAATACTACTAGTAGGACAACCCATTGGGGAAGTAATGAATTGATTATTGAAATTACAAAACGTGGTTCAGTAAATACAATACATAATATAATTGATATTGCTAAAGAAAATTATGCTTATTCTTTTGTTACATTACCAGATAGTGATAAAGTATATACAATAGAAGAATATCAACAAATGTACTCATTTTAAGATTGAAATAAAATAATTTTATGTAGGAGAATTTGAATTATGAGTAAATATGAACCATTGTGGAAATATTTAAAAAATAATAATAAAGAAAATTATAAATTATCTTATAAGGAAATTGAGGATATTTTAGGTTTTGGAATAGATCATTCTTTTTTAACTTATAAAAAAGAAGCAAAGGAATATGGATATGAAGTAGGTAAAATATCAATGAAAGAGAAAACAGTAATTTTTAAAAAGATATAATTATAAATGCAACTAAAGGTTTGCAATAAGAAAAATTATATAAAAAATTTAATATGCAACTGAAAGTTGCTAGAAAAGAAGTAAAAAAAATCCTAAAATTAACTACAAGGAGGAAGTAATCTAATGAAGTTTGGAGATAATTTACAAAATTTAAGGAAATTGAAAAAGATGTCACAAGAAAGTCTAGCAGAAAAAGTTGAGGTATCAAGGCAAAGCATATCAAAATGGGAAAGAGGTGAAAGCTATCCTACGATGAACAATATTATGTCTTTGTGTAAGATATTTCATTGTAATATTAATGAATTAGTACAAGAAAGTCTAACAGATATAAATTCATTAGATGAAGAAATAAAGATGAATGTAGTTAAATTTAAAGAAGAAAAGCAAAAAAGGATTAAAGGAATAAGTAAGTCAATTTATATACTTGCGAGAATTGGAAAGATTTTTACAACAATACCAATTCCAATTATAATATTTTTATTAATAGTTACACCAATATTTATAGGTAATATAGAATTAAAAAATAATATGATTGTATTTAAAGGTACAAGAATAGATGATAAAATAACTATAACAGAAGAAAAATCAAATGATGGTATAAGCTTAGAGTTAAGAGTAAATAATACTTTAATTGCAGATGCAAAAGATCAAGATACAATTTTGCAAATGAAAAATGTATTAGAAAATAATTCTAAAGGGAAAATAATAGCTTTTTTAGAGTTTGGATTTGGATGTTTAATAGTTTGTATAGTCTTATATAGAATGACATTTAGTAGATTAGAAAAATTATTTATAAATATAAATCAAGGTGATACACCATTTACATTAGAGAATGTTAGATATATAAAAGAAATGGCAAAAATTATGATTATAGCATTAATTTTACCAACTGGAGGAGGATTTATATTTGAAAGTATATTAGTATCTGATTTAGATGTAGGTTTTGAACTTTTTGATGTAATACAAATATTATTCTTATTTGGGATATCATATATTTTTGAATATGGATACGAAATTCAATTAGACTCAAGAGGTAAGATGTATGGGAATGAAAATGAATAAAGATAAAATAATAAATAAGTTAGTAGAAAATATTAATAGAAGTACTCTTGAATGTAATATTATATATGATATTTTAGATAAAAATGGCATTGTCGGAAGAAAAAGTAAAGAAAAAATAAAAAGAGATTTTATTGAAAAATTAAATGTA
Organism: uncultured Clostridium sp.; assembly: GCA_947570695.1. Lineage (GTDB taxonomy): Bacteria > Bacillota > Clostridia > TANB77 > CAG-508 > Scatovivens. The sequence continues at coordinate 163 of CANOVB010000002.1, read as the reverse complement.
TCTGAAAGTGAGGCAGATAAAATTTACAATACATGTATGGAAATAGTTGTAAATGATTTTTTTAGTAAGAATAATTAAATATTAATAATTTAAAAGAGCAGATTTTTAATGAAATGCACCCCGTTTAGTAGACCATAATAAAAAAGAGTTATGGTATACTTTA
>CANOVB010000001.1 GCA_947570695.1 uncultured Clostridium sp. | reverse complement strand
TTGCTCGTACCGCAATTCGAAATTTTTTCAAAATTCCGAAGTTGCGATTAACAATAAATCTTTTTTTGCTCGTACCGCAATTCGAAATTTTTTCAAAATTCCGAAGTTGCGATTAACAATGAAGCTTATTAAATAAAATAGAGCACATAAGTCATTAAAACAATTAAAAATTTAATGTGCTCTTTTATTATTCTATTTTAGTTCTTTTCTATTATTTTGTATTGTTTCTAATGCACTTTGAATTGATCCTTCAACACCATTTAGTGTTTTTCCTAATTTTATTATATCGCTTTCAATACTTGCTAAAATACCATCCACATAAGAATTTGTACCTTGAGTAATTTCTCTATACATCTCATTTGCATCCGCTATAATTTCTGTTTTCTTATCATAAGCTTTTTTAGTAATTTCATGCTCATCTATCATAGAAATTATCCTATTTTCAGCTTCTTTAACAATATCGTCTGCATCCTTTTGAGCTTCTGCAATGATTCTTTCTCTTTCTTCTTTTATCCATTTTGCTTGCTTTAGCTCATCTGGTAATTTTAATCTTATTTCTTTAATTATATCTAAAAACTGGTCTTTTTCAATAATACTTTTTTCAGTAAAAGGCATTGTTTTGCTTTTTTCCAAAATATCTTCCAATGTTTCTAGTAATTCAAAGATTTCCATCTTTTACCCCTTTCGATTTAAGAATAGAAGGTACACTCTTCCGTATTTTTTTATTGTTTCTACTTCTATTAAATCTGTATCCAAATTCTTCATTACTTTTTCTTTATTATCAGTTTCTAAAACAATAAATCCATTATTTTGTAATAAATCTTGTTCAATTATTATTTTAGTTGCAATTTCAGCAAAATCTGTTTCATAAGGAGGATCTAAAAAAACAATATCAAATTTCATATTTTTAATTTTTAATTCTTCTAATGCTTTTTTATAATCCATATTAAGTAATAAAGTTTTTTCGTTAGTTCGTGTTTTTTCTATATTCTGTTTTATTATTTTTATAGCATCTCTCGAGAAATCACATAATACTGCTTGCTTTGCTCCTCTACTTAAAGATTCTAAAGCTAAAGCTCCACTTCCAGAAAATAAATCTAGTATAATTGAATCTTCTAAATCAAAATTTATTTTGGAAAAAAGTGCTTCTTTAACTCTATCTAGTGTAGGTCTTGTATTTAGTCCTTCTAAAGTAAAAAGCTTAGTTCCTCGAAAGCTTCCGCTTATAATCCTCATACATCTCCCTATATATACTAATTATATTATATACTATATTTTATTCTAAAAAGCCAATAAGTCAATAAGATTAACACAAATGTAACGCATAATTAATTCTTTTGTAATATCGTAATAAAGTGATTTGTAGAGTTAATATTTTTTTAAATTTACATAATGTCTTATTAAATTTTAATCTATTTTTTATAAATAAAAAGCATTATACATATTTATATGTTTGCTTTTTGCACGTAATAAAATATGGTATTATAAAATAATACACAAATGTTATCAAAAGCATTATTTAACAGGGAAAGCAAAACTTTCCCTGTTAAATAAAAAACGGCACTAAAAGTACCGCTTAAATTTTTAATTATTCTTCTTCTGATTTATTATCTTTTAACAATTCTAATTGTGATATTAATAATGCTTCCATTTTAGCTTTATAAACACCAAACTGTCTTTTTAGTTCTTCTGTTCTTTTTCTGATTTCAAATTCTTCTTTAGTAATAGATTCTGTGGCTCTTTTAGCTTCACTTTGTGCATCTCGAATAATTTGATCTGCTCTATTTTGTGCATTTGATTTTATATCTTCTGCAGTAGATTGAGCCATAACTAAAGTATTTTGTAAGGTTTGTTCTACATTTTTATAATGTTCTAAATCTTTTACGCTTTCTTCAATCTTAATCTTTAAATCTGCATTTTCACGGTATAACTTTTCATAGTCTTCTGTTAATTGATCTAAGAAATCATCAACCTCATCAACATTATACCCTTTCAAACCTTTGGAAAATCTTTTGTTTTCAATATCTAAAGGTGTAAGCATATTAATTCCTCCTAACTGCTATTTTATCCATGAAGCAGAAAATCTATTTTCTATTTTTTCTTTTGTAAGTTCATTAACTATATCATAGTTATAAGGTGCAGCAATAAATATAGAATTAGAAACTTTTTCAAAGCTTCCATCTAATGCTTTAACAGCTCCACTAACTACATCAACTATTCTTCTAGCAATATCTTTGCTTACGTATTCTAAATTAATAACAATCGCATTTTTTGCTTTTAATTCCATTACTATTTCGTCTGCTTGATCAAAATTAGTTGGTTTTGAAATTTTCATTTTTATTTGTTGTGGTTGAGGCATTGGTACTACCTTTTTATTTTTATTAAAAATACCTAAAGTTCTTCCCTCATTCTCGCTTTCCTCTTCTTCGGTTTCATATTCATCAGAGTAATCTGAATTATAGATATCCTCATCATACTCTTCTTGAGAATTATCTTGTTCTCCCCATATAAAATCTACTAATTTTTTAAATGATGCTCCTGCCATTTTTTTTGAACCTCCTAATTTTTTCTCTTCATTTGTAGCTTAACATACATATAGTATCTATCTATTTTAAAGCATTGTCAATACTTTTTTTTCATTGTTATATAAAAATAACTTTCTTGTAATTTTTTTGTAATTTATTATCGTTTTTTTGTAATTTTTTTGTTATTTTATTCCATTTTTTTAATATTTTTTGTAAATTTAAATTAATTTTTGTATTTTATTTTATAATTTTGTTATTGATATACCACTATTTCATCATATAATTTTATTTTACTCATCTCAGAAATTTGCTCATCTGTATAGCCAAGTTCTCTTAATTCGTCGTCCTCATAGTTTTCTACTATAGAATAAGTATCATTTTGTCTTAATACTTTTACTAGTATTTTTTCTGTAAATCCTGCTCTTTTTCTTTCTACATAAGTCCCATCGTCTTCTTCTATAAGGCTTGAATTACTTACTTTCCATCCTGTATATTTCCACCATATAATATCAAAAGATATTTTTCTATATTCTACTAGTTCTGCAACATCTTCTGAAATTTTAAAAACTAATATACGATTTTTTCCTTCATCTTTTATATAAGAGATTTCTGCTTTAACTTCATCTGTATTTGAAAATCTTAATACAAGTTTGTCTCCTACTTTAGCAGAAGTTGCTCTTTCAGAATCAGTTGGAACTGCTATATAACATTCAAAATTATTAACAATTTTTCCTCTTTCATTGCTAAGTGGAATAACTGCTCCCACTTTTAAATCAAAACTTTTTAATAACTCAGATGTTAAATAATCAAAGTTGTCTACTTTTAATATTTCTTCTAATCCATCTACTCTGTAAGAAGCTAGTCCAGATTCAGGAGCAGAAATTACTTCAGATCCTGCTGCTAAATCATTTTCTAAAGCACTTCTCTGTTCTGCAAGTGTTCTTATATATGAATCAGACGGACTTGAGAATCCTGTTATTTGTGCCTTTCTAGATATATATGCTTCAATTTTATTTTTATTCTCCTGAATTTTTTGTAAATAGTTTAAATCATACATAGAATTAATAGTATCTTCAATTTGATTTTCTATACTTGCTATATCACTTGATAAAAGACTGCTTATTGAATCATTTTCTATAAGTTCATTTATTTGTTCATCAAGTTCATTTATTTTAGCTAAAATATTTTCTTCATTATTAGAATAATATCTAAAAACAGATTGTCCTTTTGAAGCTTTTTCTCCATCAGAAAGTATTTGTACCATTCCGTTTTTATAATTTTCTCCTTGGAGCACTACTTCATCACGAATAACATAGCCTTCTACTGGTTCTTCATAAGACAAAGAACCATTTGCAACAATATATACCTCTGTAGAATTCTTCAGTATTTTCGTACTATTTGTAACTAATACAATAAGAAATATCATAAAAGCTATTGTAATTATAATTTTTATTCCACTATTACTATCTTTCACTATAACTCCTCTAAAATTGTATTAATGTTTTTTTCCATTCCTTCTGCTTTATCTAGCCAAATAGTTGATTTATCTTTTCTAAACCAAGTTAATTGTCTTTTTGCATATCTTCTAGTTTCTTGTTTTATTTTTTCTATCATTTCATCTCTTGTTAAAATTCCGTCAAAATATTGTACAACTTCCTTATAGCCCAAGCCTTGCATAGCAGTTGGAAATTCTTTATACTTTGATACTAAGTTTTTTACTTCTTCTTCCAATCCATTTTCTATCATTATATCTACACGCATATTTATTCTTTCATAAAGTTCTTCTCTTTTCATTGAAATACCAAAAACTTTAAAATCATATTCTGGCTCTTTTTGTCTTGATAAAATTTCTTGCTCTGTTTTAGTTTTTCCAGTGGCTTTATATATTTCTAAAACTCTAGCAATTCTTTTTTTATCATTTTTACTAATTATTTTCATAGATTCTGGGTCAATTTCATTTGCCTCATTCCACATTTTTTCAAGTTCTTGTGGATTTTTTGCTCTTTCCATTAATTTATTTCTATATTCTTCATCAAAATTCATTTCTTGATATTCGATTCCATATATTAAAGAATTAACATATAGTCCTGTTCCGCCAACAATAATTGGTGTTTTACCTTTAGCAATTATTTCTTTTATTGCTACCTCACTATCTCTTTTAAAATCTGAAACAGTATATCTTTTATCAGGTTCAATACAATCAATTAAATAATGTTTTATTCCTTGTGCTTCTTCTTTGGTAACTTTAGCAGTTCCAATATCCATATCCTTATAAATTTGCATTGAATCTGATGAAATAATTTCGCCATTTATTTTTTTAGCAAGCTCAATAGATAAAGCTGTTTTACCTGATGCTGTTGGGCCTACTATAACCACTACTTTAGGTTTCATAAATTATCTCCTACTAAATTTTTTCTCTAAATCATATTTTGTCATTTTAATAGCTGTTGGTCTACCATGTGGACATGTAAATGGATTAGGAAGTTCTAAAAGTTTTTCCATTAAACTTTTTACTTCTTCTTCATCTAATTTCATTTTTGCTTTTACAGCTGCTTTACATGCAACAGTTGCAATAAATTTATCTTCTTTTTCTTGTCTTGCTGTAACTGCAACAGTATCAATTTCATCTAATATATCTAAAAATAATTGTTTTGTATTTAAATTCTCACACATACTTGGAACAGAAATCAATTTTATAGTGTTCTCTCCAAATTCCTCAAAAGAAAATCCTGCTTTTTCAAACATCTCTCTATTTTCTTTTGCAATTATCATATCTTTATGTGTTAGAGTTATTACATCTGGCAATAATAAAAATTGTTCATCTTTTTGGTCTTCTGAATAATAATTAGCTTTTACTTTTTCATACATAATTCTTTCATGAGCAGCATGTTGATCTATTACATACATTTCATTTTTTATTTCAATTATTATATAAGTATTAAAAGCAATTCCCAAAAATTTATATGAAATTTCTGGATATTCCTCTTCTTTTTCTTCAAATACATTCATATTTTCAGAAGCATAAGAAAAATCACTAGAAGCATTTATTTTTTCTTCTTCTATTTTCTCTAATTCTTTTTCTTTTCTAACAGAAAATGGATCTACTCCAAAAGTTTTTTTATACATTTCATCAAATTCTGGGTTACTCTCAAAGTTTTCTTCTTTTAAAGCTTCTCTTACTTTAGTTGTATCTATCATTTGTGTATTGTCAAAATCTAATTTTGATTCTACCATTTTTTCAGCAATTTTTGAAAAGTCCCCCTCATTTTGTACATTTACTACGCTATTTGCATCTTCTGTTTTATCCATAACTATAGTATTTTGAGGTAATGTATTTAAATTATTATCTGCAACAACTGTTTCTTGAGAAACTGAATTCATTTGATTTAAATCTATTTTTTGTGTTTCTTCATTTACATCATTTTTTAAATTCTCTGTATTAATAATTTGTGTTACTTCTTTTTCTTTTAACTTTTCTGGTATCATTTCTGTTGTTTCATCTTTTATTAATTCATTTACATTATTTACATTTAATTCTTTAGTTTCACTTGAAATTAAAGTGTTTCCTAAAGATATTTTTTTAGAAAGTTCATTATCATTAATACTCTTACTTGCTACTTCTTCATAAACATTAGCATTTGTAGGAACAGTATTTTTTAAATTTTGACTATCTAATATACTTGTAAAATTATTATTTAAAATATCATTTATAATTTTACTCTCAATATTATCTTCTTTAGTATCTGATAAATTCATGTTTACCCTATTAGAATTAGCCATTGTATAAGAGGTATTTCCATTATTAGTAGAATCTGCAACTTGCTTTTCAGCATCCACATAAGAAGTATTTTTATTTATAACAGTCCCTTCAATATTTTCAGAATTATCTTTTATTTGTCTATATTTAAAAATCTCTTCTAAATGATTATTATTAATTTCTTCTTCTGTTTCTTCTGGTTCTTTTACTATTTTTTGAAATAATCCTGCAATTCCCGATTTTTTGTTTGCAGATTTACCATTTAATCTATCATTTAGTTCATTATTAAAATTACTATTAAGAGTAATATTATCAAGGTTTCCATCAAATTCGTTTTTATTTTCTTCTATTTTTTCTACATTTTCAACAAGTTCCGATTTTGCTAAGTTAGTTTTTATAGCATGATATACAGCTTTAAATACTTTACTTTCATCAACAAATCTAACTTCTAATTTTGCTGGATGAACATTTACATCAGCAAGTTTAGGATCCATATCTAAATTCAATATTATAAATCCATATCTTCCGATTGGAATCATTCCTTTATATGATTGGTCTGCTGCTGCTGTTAAATTTTTATCTTTTATATATCTTCCATTTAAGAAAAATAATTGATTACTTCTATTTGCTCTTGCCACAACTGGTTTTCCTACAACTCCATTTACCTTTATTCCTTCATATTCATAGTCTACTTCAATCGTTTCTGTAGCAATATCTTTTCCATATATACTATATATTACAGTTTTTAAATCTCCATTTCCATTTGTTTGCACTACAGTTTTTCCATTGCTTATAAGTTTAATAGCAACATCTTTATTTACTAATGCAATTCTAGTAACAACATCTTCTATATATCCAGCTTCTGTATAATCTTTTTTTAAGAATTTATATCTTACAGGTGTATTATAAAATAAATTTTCTACTGTAATTGTAGTCCCTACAGTTCTAGCAGCTTCAGAAAATTCAATAGTTTTTCCACCTTCTACAATAATTTTATGTCCAACATTAGTTCCTTCTTTTTTAGAAATCATCTCAACTTTACTAATTGCTGCTATACTTGCTAAAGCCTCACCTCTAAATCCCATTGATTTTACTGTCATTAAATCATCAGCTTTTCTAATCTTACTTGTAGCATGACGTTCAAATGCAATTTCCATATCGTCTTCTGCAATACCACATCCATCATCACTTATTCTTATTAAGGAAATTCCACCATTTTTTATTTCTATATTTATATTTTTAGCTCCAGCATCTATTGAATTTTCAACCATTTCTTTTACTACTGAAGCTGGTCTTTCAATAACTTCTCCTGCAGCTATTTTATTTATAGTCAAATCGTCTAAAAGAACTATGTTTCCCATGTTTTTCTCCTCTTTCTTTTCAATAAATCTTATATACCCACTACTCCATCTTAAAATCGGTTTTATTATATCATTAAAAAATTTTTTTGTATACTTTTTTATTTATATATTTTATTACTTTTTTAATTTCTTTTCCTATTTATAATTTATAGTTATATAAGTCTGTAACAGATTTTTTATAAAGTCATATTATATAACATACAAAAGATTTAAATAAAACATAATTTAAAAAGGAGGAATTTAAAATGCCAGAGAACAGAGGTTGTGGTTGTGGATTATTTGGAGGAGATAGCGATTGTCTATGGATAATAATCCTTTTAATTATTATCTTCTGCTGTTGTGGAAACAACGGTGGTAGAGGATGTTGCTAATTTTATAATAAAAATTTAGCAAAAATTAAGCTACTTAGCAAAAGCTAAGTAGCTTCTTTAAATAATAAGAAATCACTTCACAATTTCTATTATTTAATCTGAAAGATTTCTTTGAGGTGTAAATCTTCACATATAATTTTCTTTACCATTTGATATTATTTTACTTTTTAAATTATATATATCACTTACTATACTATATTTTGTGTATCCATAATTTTCATTTAATTTAAATTGAAGGGATGACTCATATGCAGGTAATCTATTTATTGTGTTTTCTATAATATCTCCTTCAGTTGGATAACAATATTGGTAATCAACTGAATATATTCCATCTTCATAAGATATGTTTGTAATATTTAAACATAATGCTATAAGAGCTCCGTCTCCAGCTTCAAATTCATATTGCTTTAAATCTTTATTATAATAGCAAAATGCATCTACCATATCTATATGGTCTTTAACTTCAATTCCTGTCATTTCCTTTATAGCTTTATTTACTTTTTCTGCTGTATAATAAATTGTTTCTACTTCTCCATTACTTTCTTCAACTTCTTTAGCATTTATATATCGTATTGCACTATTAACTAAATCATAATTTACGCATTGCTCTTTAGTTGCATTTTTTCCATAAACTTCATTTATATTATCTTCAGTATCATTATAAAAATTCAATGTTGCATATTCGCCTAAAGCTTTTTTTAGCTCAACTTCTGAAATCTTTTCTATTTCTTTATAGCTATTATTTAGTATTGTTATTTCTCTATTTGATAGGTCTATTTTGATTCTTGCCAAATTTTCTTTTTTCGCATTTATGTTTACTTTTAAAGTTTTTACATTATTATTAAAAAACCCTATTTCAATTTCTTTTGTATAAGAACCTGGTTGTTCATCTAAAAGTGAAGTAGTAGCAATCTCTGAATCATTCTGTCCATTAATAACTTCTACTTGACTTATTATTTTATCTGAATCTACTCCCCACTCTTGGTTAACCCGCATTAATAAAGTAGCTTTATTATCTTTAATTATAAATCTATTAAATTGAACTGTTATACCTTTTGCAATTTCTATTGGCTCATAAGATATTGTTATATCCTGATCTTTTAAAATTTCATCTTTTCCACTTATTGTTTTACTTGTGGATAAATCTTTAATCATAAAAAATATATTATTATACCCTTGTGTTGCAGCATAAACATTTGCTCCTAAAAATACAACTACTAATGTTGCAATTATTCCTAATATGTTTTTTCTTTTGAACTTTTTATCTTTTGCATCATTAATATTTGTTACTTTTTCTTGTTCCAAATTTATTTCCCCCTTAAAAAAATTATTAAATACGTCATCCGCTTTTTTTGATATTAACTCATCTTTTTTAAATTGTTTTTTAATATAATTATCTTTTTCATTATCCAATGTTATCACCCTCTTCCTTTTTTAAGATATCTTACGTCTTATCTCTTGCTCTGGAGAGTCTTGATTTCACTGTTCCTTCTGGGATGTTAAGGAGTTCAGAAATTTCTTTAACAGAATATTCATCATAATAATATAAAACAGAAACTAATTTTAAATCTGGATCTATAAGATTTAATACTCTTTCAACTTGAGATTCACTTTTATACAAATCATAATAAGCCAAATTTTCATCTAATTCTACTTTTTTATTTATATAAGCTATTTTTTCTAATTATGTCTCTGCATTTATTTATAAGAATTCTTGTAATCCATGTATTAAAATATTCTATATTATTCAAATTTTCAAAATTCTTATATGCACTTATCAATGTTTCTTGAATTGCATCACAAGTATCCTCATCATTTTTTAGTATTGCCATTCCTGTTTTATAAAGCTTATTTTTCTGTGAAATTACAAGATTTTCAAATACTTCCGGACTGTATTTAATCTCCTTTTCTGTTGCCATTTTCCTCCTCCTTTACTTATTAGACGTATTTTTTCTTTTTTAGGTTCAATAATTTTTAAAAAATTTTATCATATATTCAAAATTTTTTCTATATTTATATTTAACTAAAAAATATCCTCTAGCAAAATTGCTAGAGAATACTTTTTTATTTTTACTTTGGTGAAATAGTTAATAAATATGTTTCAAATATTTTATTTTTTTAATCTTGTTTTAATAATCATCTCATCATTCATTCCATATATAGCTGTTTCTATACTATACCCTAAACATTTATATGTACAAGAAAATTCATCTGACATTTTATATAAATACAATATTGGAGATTTATAATTCATACATCTTAAAAAATTTACTCCAAAAATTATTCCCCATAGTAATATACATATTGCTAAAAATATCATAATTAATTTAATTATCTTTTCTAACATTATATTCTCCTAATTTTACTTATTTTTGTAGTTAGTAATTAAGTCCATCAAATAATCATTTATATCTATTTCAAAATATCTATTTATTTTTAAATTGTGTAAATTTTGCATAAGTAACAATTCTTTTATAATTCTTATTTCCTATGCCTTTCTCTATGTTATTTATTATATTATATAAAAAAAATAGTTTCAATATAGAAATTATACTTCACTATATTATATAAAACATCTTAAATTTTTTTGCTAAAAAATATTTAAATGAACAATATTTAATATTCAAAAGTAAAATATCCTCTAGCTTTTGCTAAAGGATATTTTTTATATTTTATTTACTTATTTTTTTATTAATACATTCCGCCCATATCTGGCATTGCTTGATGATTTGAGCATCCGCATTCTTTTTCTTTTTTCTCTGTTATTATACTTTCTGTTGTAAGTATCATTGAAGCAACACTTTCTGCATTTTCAAGAGCTGAACGTGTAACTTTTGTAGGATCTACTACTCCTGCCTTTTTCATATCAACATATTCTTCTTTTGCTGCATCAAATCCAACTCCAGGCTTACTTGATTTTACTTTATCTAATATTACTGCTCCCTCTAATCCAGCATTTGTAGCTATTTGTTTTACTGGTTCTTCTAATGCTTTTAATACTATTTTTACACCTATTTTTTCATCTTCTGAAACTTTAGATAATAATTTTTCAACTTCTGGAATAACATTTACATAAGCTGTTCCACCACCTGGCAAAATTCCTTCTTCTACTGCTGCTTTTGTTGCTGATAATGCATCTTCTATTCTTAGTTTCTTTTCTTTCATTTCTATTTCTGTTGCTGCTCCAACTTGAATTACTGCAACTCCACCTGCAAGTTTTGCTAAGCGTTCTTGTAAGCTTTCTTTATCATAACTTGATTTTGTTTCTTCTATATTGCTTTTTAATTGTTTTATTCTAGCTTCTAATTTTACTTTATCTCCCATTCCATCAACAATTATTGTATTTTCCTTTGTACATTTTACTTGTCTTGCTCTTCCTAGTTGTGTTAAATTTGTATCTTTTAAATCTAATCCAAGTTCTGATGTTATTACTTCTCCTCCTGTTAGGATTGCTAAATCTTGTAACATTTCTTTTCTCTTATCTCCAAATCCAGGTGCTTTTACTCCCACAACATTTAAAATTCCTCTTAATTTGTTTAATATTAATGTTGATAATGCTTCATTTTCAAAATCATCAGCTATTATAACAAGTTTTCCACTTTGCTGTGTTATCTCTTCTAATAATGGTAATATTTCTTGAATATTTGATATTTTTTTATCTGTAATTAATATATATGGGTTATCCATTACTGCTTCCATTTTATCTGTATCTGTTACCATATATGGAGAAACATATCCTTTATCAAATTGCATTCCTTCTACAACATCTACTTCTGTTGATGATGTTTTTGATTCTTCTATTGTTATAACTCCATCTTTTGAAACTTTTTCCATTGCATCTGCAATTAAATTTCCTATTTCTTCATTATTTGCTGAAATACTTGCAACTCTTGCAATATCTTCTTTTCCTTTAATTGGTGCACTTATTTTTTTAAGTTCTTCTATTGCTGTTTCTGTTGCTTTATCCATTCCTTTTTTTATAGATAAAACATCTCCCCCAGCTGCTACATTTTTTATTCCTTCTTTTAACATTACTTGTGCAAGTACTGTTGCTGTAGTTGTTCCATCTCCTGCTACATCATTTGTTTTTGTTGATACTTCTTTTACCAAACTTGCTCCCATGTTTTCAAAAGCATCTTCTAATTCTATTTCTTTTGCTATTGTAACACCATCATTTGTTATAAGTGGTGCTCCGAAGCTTTTATCTAATACTACATTTCTTCCTTTTGGTCCTAATGTAACTTTTACTGTGTCTGCTAATTTATTAACACCTTCTAACATCTTTTTTCTAGCATCTTCACCATATAATATTTCTTTTGCCATTTTCTTATCCTCCTAAAAAATTTATTTTACTATTGCAAGTATATCTGATTGTTTTACAATTATATAATCTGTTCCTTCATATTTTACTTCTGTTCCAGAATACTTGCTTGTAATTACTTTATCTCCTTTTTTTACTTGCATTTCTACTTTCTTACCATTTTCATCAATTCCACCAGGTCCAATTTCTATTACTTCTGCTATTTGTGGTTTTTCTTGTGAGCCTGATGCTAAAATTATTCCACTTTTTGTAGTTTCCTCTGCTTCTACCATTTTTATTAAAACTCTATCATTTAATGGTTTTATCATAATTAATTCCTCCCTTAAATCAAATTAGCAGTCTTATTTATTGACTGCTAATAATGTATACCCATTTTTATAAAATGTCAATATATATTTTAAAAAAATTTAAACTTTTTTTTAGTTATTTCAAACTTCTTTATGTCAAAATACGTAAGTTTTATCCCATATTCTTCCAATTTTCTATCATATTCATTTTGTTTAAGTTTAACTTCTAATTTATCTGAATTTTGAGTTAAAGTATCTATATCTAATTTATATTCTTCTGATATTTCATTTATTCCTTCTTCTATAGAACTTACTATATATTTTCTAACTTTTTCTATAAGTTCTTGCTTAGTAAAATATCTTCTAAGTCCTATAATTTTACTTAATAGCATTTTAGGATCTATTATTTTAAAATCATAATAGCCTTCTAAATTTATAAAAATTTCTACTTCTTTTTCATCTTTCCAATTTTTATATTTTATTGGATCACTAATAAAATATTTGTTGTGTCTTATAACATTTTTATTAAAAAATATAATACATAAATCTTCTTCTTCTGATTTTCTAATTATTAAATCTTTCCACTTCTTATCAAATTCTTCATCAGTTTCATCTATATTTTGTACTTTATATTTTCCAGATTCTTCTTTAATATCTAGCACTCTACCTTTTTCTGACATACAAACTATTTGATTATTTTCTACTTTAATAATATTTCCTTCTGATATATTATATTTTCTAAATATAATATCATTATTTAAATCTTTACATTCTATAATATTTTTGCTAAGAGCCTCTTCTAATTTTATTAATTTCATCATGTCTTATCTTATTTCATCTCCTTCATTAATAATTAGTATTATATTCATATTTTTTCCTTCAGACTACATTTTCATACCAAATTATCAACTTTTAAATTTATCTTTAATTTTGTACAATTTAGTAAAGTCTTTATATAATAAGAATTGTAAGAGAGTTCACTATTATATAAAGCAAGACAAATACTGAGATTTTATTAATCTCAGTATTTTAATACTTTCCAATTAAAGAATTTATTTATTTTTACACTCTTTTGCTGCTTTTATAAATGCTTTAAATAATGGTGCTGGTCTATCTGGTCTTGATTTAAATTCTGGATGGAATTGACCTCCTATAAAAAATGGATGATTAATATTTTCTACTATTTCAACTAATGTTCCATCTGGTGAAGTTCCTGAAGCAATTAGTCCAGCTTTTTCTAAACTTTCTTTATAATCATTATTATATTCATATCTGTGTCTATGTCTTTCACTTATATTCTCAGTTCCATATATTTTATATGCTAAAGTATCTTTTTTTATTTTACAAGGATAAGCACCAAGCCTCATTGTACCACCTTTTTCAGTAACTGTTTTTTGAGTTTCCATTATATGTATAACTGGATTTTTAGTTGTATTACTAAATTCAGCAGAATTTGCATCTTTTAATCCTAAAACATTTCTACAAAATTCTACAACTGCCATTTGCATTCCCAAGCATATTCCTAAAAATGGTATTTTATTCTCTCTTGCATATTTTACTGCTGTTATTTTTCCTTCAATTCCTCTATTTCCAAATCCTCCAGGAACTAAAATTCCATCATAATCTTTTAAAACATCTTTTACTGTATATTCATCTATTGTTTCAGAATCTATAAATCCTATATTTACTTTTACTCCATTTGCAAAACCGCCATGTCTTAAGCTTTCTGCCACTGATAAATATGAATCTTGAAGTTGCATATATTTTCCTACCAAAGCTATGTTTACTTCTCCTTTAAGATTTCTTATATTTTCTATTAAATTTTCCCATTCTTCATTTTTAGGTTCTATTCTTTCTAAATGTAGTTGCTTGCAAACAGCTTTAGCTAATCCTTGTTTTTCTAACATAAGTGGTACTGCATAAAGATTTTCTGCTGTAAGGTTTGGTATAACATTTTCAGGTCTTACATTACAAAAAAGTGCTAATTTTTCTCTAATTTCTTTTGGCATATCTATTTCCGTTCTACAAACTATTATATCTGGTTTTATTCCAAAACTTTGTAATTCTTTAACAGAATGTTGTGTTGGTTTAGATTTTAATTCATTTGAGCCACTAATATATGGTAATAAAGTTACATGTATATATAATATATCTTCTGGATTTTTTTCAAGTCCTACTTGTCTTATTGCTTCAACAAAAGCTAGTCCTTCAATATCTCCTATTGTTCCTCCAAGTTCTGTTATTACTATATCTGCCTGTCCATCAAAACTATATATATTTTCCTTAATTTCATTTGTTACATGAGGAATTACTTGTACTGTTTTTCCTAAATAATCTCCCTTCCTCTCTTTATTTAATACAGTTTGATATATTTTTCCTGAACTTACACTACAATTTTTATTTAAATTAACATCTGTAAATCTTTCATAATGTCCTAAATCTAAATCTGTTTCTGCCCCATCATCTGTTACAAAAACTTCTCCATGTTCATAAGGACTCATTGTCCCTGGATCTACATTTATGTATGGATCAAATTTTTGATTTATTACATTATATCCTCTGTTTTTTAGTAATCTTCCTAAAGATGATGCTGTAATTCCTTTCCCTAATCCTGATACTACTCCTCCTGTTATAAAAATATATTTTGTACTCATATTTTGCTCCTTTCCTTTGCTTTGCTCACTTTTACAATTTATTTTAAAACTCTAAAATCAAGAAAGCATATATAAATATTATTCCTCGTATCCTAATAATTTAGGCTCACAAGTTAAATTTACTCCCAAACTTTTTAATACTTTTTGTTCTGCAATAGATATAATGTAAGAACTGTGGGCTTCTAATCCGCTTAATTTATCAATAGCTTCTATAGTTTTTTCTATAATTGGATTTGTTTTTGAACATATACTTAATACAATCAAAACCTCTGGTAAATCTAGAGAATAGTTTCTCTTATATGATGTTTTTTGTTTTAATTTTAATATTGATTCTAAAACTGATGGAGAAAGCAAATATACATCATCTGGTATCCCAGAAATTTCTTTTATTGTATTTATTAATAAAGCACTTGAAGCACTTAATAGTTCTGATTCTTTACCTGTTATCACTTTTCCATCTTCTAGCATAATTGCTACTGTATTAACATTTTCTTTTTCTGCTTTTTCTAAAGCATATTTCACAATTTTCCTATCAAAAACAGAAATCCCTATACTATTCATAAGTTTTTTAATTTTTTCTACAGTTTCTTCTGTTCCAATTCCTTTTCTAAAATCACATAAACTATCATAATATCTTCTTATTATCTCTTGTTTAGCTGCTTTTTGTACTATATCATCATTAATTATACATTTACTTATAGTATTTACTCCCATATCTGTTGGAGAATTATATATACTTTTTCCAGTAATTTTATTTAATATATTTTTCAAAATTGGAAATGCTGAAATATCTCTATTATAATTTACTGCTTTCACATTGTATTCTTCTAAATGAAAAGAATCTATCATATTTATATCTCCTAAATCTGCTGTTGCAGCTTCATAAGATATATTTACAGGATGCATAAGTGGCAAGTCCCAAACAGGAAATGTTTCGAATTTTGCATAACCTGCATTCACACCTCTTTTATATTCATGATATAATTGAGAAAGACATGTACCTAGCTTTCCACTATTAGGTCCTGGAGCTGTAACTACTACTAATTTTTTTGTAGTTTCTATATATGGATTTTTTCCATAACCTTCTTCACTAGCAATCATTTCAACATTATCTGGATATCCTTTTGTTGGAGTATGTAAATATACTTTTATGCTTTTATTTTCTAAGGTTTGTTTTAACTTTTCAACTGCTTCTTGCCCTGTATACATTGTAATTACAACACTATTAATAGAAATTCCTAATTTTGAAATATTATCTATTAGTCTTAACAATTCTACATCATATCCAATTCCATAATCTGCTCTTATTTTATTTTTTTGAATATTATTTGCATTTATACAAAAAATTATCTCTAAGTCCTCTTTAAATTCTTGTAAAAGATTTATTTTTGCATCTGAATGAAAACCAGGTAATACTCTACTTGCATTATAATCATCAAAAATCTTTCCTCCAAATTCCAAATAAAGCTTATCTCCAAACATTTTTATTCTTTCTTCAATTTTCTCTTTTTGAATTTTTAAATACTTATTATTATCAAAACCTAATTCCATCTCTATTATTCCAACTTTCTCAAACTAATTGTTCTCTTTTTTTATATAGCAAAAGCAATTTCAAATATTTTCTAAGTAATAAAATTACTATAAAATATAATAAATTCTTATAAGTTTTTTCTGCAGATTATTTCTTTTTTAATGGAAAACTTTTTAAAAACAAAACAAATTCAAGATTTTAAGCAATAAAATTGCTAAAAAATCTAATAAATTCCCATGAGTATTTCTATGGAGCTTTTCTTTTTTAGGGAATTTTCCTAGAAAAAACAAAAAAACAGATTTAAAAAAAGGGTTTTTTTTTTAAATCTGTTTCGATTCATTTCTTTTGACATAAATATTTTAACATTTAATAAAATAAAATGCAAGTATTTTTTTATATATTATGTATTTGACATTCTCTGCTTTACAGCTTCATAAATTACAATTCCTGCTGATACAGAAGCATTTAAAGAAGTTATTTTTCCTTTCATAGGAATTTTTATTAATATATCTGAATTTTCTTTAACTAATCTGCTCATTCCAAATCCTTCACTTCCAATTATAATTGCTAAAGGACCTTTTAAATCTTGATTATAATATAAAGTTTCTGATTCCCCATCAGTTCCAATTACCCAAAGTCCTTCATCTTTAAGCCTTCTAATTGTTTCATTTATATTATTCACTCTTGCTATTTTCACATAAGAAGTTGCTCCTGTAGATACCTTTACAACAGTGCTATTTACAGCTACATTTCTTCTTTTAGGAATTATTATTCCATGAACTCCTGCTGTTTCTGCAGTTCTTATTATTGATCCTAAATTATGTGGATCTTCTATTCCTTCTAATACTAATATAAAAGGATCTTCATTTTTAGATTTTGCTAAATTTAATATATCTTCAACCTCACAATAATTAAATGGTGGAACAACTGCCACAACACCTTGATTATTTTCAGCCATATAATCTAATTTGCTTTTATCTACTTCAACTAAAACTACCTTTGCTTCTCTTGCTTTTGCAATTATTTCATTTATAGAGCCATGTTTTTCTCCTCTTTCAACAAAAATTTTATTTATATCTTTTTCAGATTTTAATAGCTCCATTACTGCATTTCTTCCTGCAACAATATCTTCATATTCATTATTAACACCATTTTCTTCATTTCTTCTATCATCTTCATTTTTTCTTCTATCTTCAAAGTCTCTTCTTTCAACAAATCTTCTATCAGATACATTACGTCTTTCGCCTATTCTTCTATCAAACCCGTCTCTTTCTCTACCTCTTCTATCAACTTTTCTTCTGTCTCCTTTTCTTCTGTCTTCTTCACGTCTTTCTTCTTGTCTTCTTTGTCCTTTTCTTCTGTCTTCCCTTTTCTCATTTCTTTCTTCAGCAATTCTTGCTTGTCTGTTTCTCTTGTCCCTGTAACTTTCTCTCATTTTTAAATCCCCTTACTTTTTATTTTTATTCTTCCTCATCTAGTTTTAATACTGATAGAAACGCTTCTTGCGGCACTTCTACATTTCCAATTTGACGCATTTTCTTTTTACCTTTCTTCTGCTTTTCTAGCAATTTCTTTTTTCTTGTTATATCTCCGCCATAACATTTTGCTAATACATCTTTTCTCATTGCTGATATTGTTTCTCTTGCTATTATCTTTCCTCCTACTACTGCCTGTATAGGTATTTCAAATAATTGCCTTGGTATAACTTTTTTTAACTTTTCTGCCATTTTTCTTCCTCTTTCATAAGCGGAATCTTTATGAACTATAAAAGATAAAGCATCTACTGGTTCATTGTTTATATGGATATCTAACTTTACAAGCTCTGCTCTTCTGTTTTCTCTAAATTCGTAATCTACTGAAGCATATCCTTTTGTTTTTGATTTTATAGTATCAAAAAAGTCATATATAATTTCATTTAACGGAAGTTCATATTCAAGTGTTACTCTATTTTCATCTAAATATTTCATATCTATATAAACACCTCTACGTTCCTGGCATACCTTCATAACATTTCCAACAAATTCCTTTGGTATCATTATTTCTGCTTTCATTATTGGCTCTTCCATATAACTGATTTCTGTTTGAGGTGGCAAATCTATTGGATTATAAAGTTCTATTACTTCTCCTCCAGTTTTATGTACTTGATAAATAACTGATGGCGCTGTTGTAATTAATCCAATATCAAACTCTCTTTCTAATCTTTCTATAATAATTTCTAAATGTAATAACCCTAAAAAACCACATCTAAATCCAAATCCTAATGCTACTGATGTTTCTGGTTCATAATTTAAAGCAGCATCATTTAACTTTAATTTTTCCAAAGCATCTTTTAATGGTTCATATTCACTTCCGTCTAATGGATACATACCACAATATACCATTGAATTAGCTTGCTTATATCCTGGTAATGCTTCTTTTGCTGGGTTATTTTTTAAAGTAATAGTATCACCCACATGCAAGTCTGATACTGTTTTTACACTTGCAGCAATATAACCAACTTCTCCAGCTTCAAGTTTGTCTGATGGAAAATATTGTCCTGCACCAAAATATCCCACTTCTGTAACTGTAAATACTTTTCCAGTTGCCATAAACAATATTTCATCATTTGCTTTTACTGTTCCATTTTTTATTCTTACATAACTTAAAGCCCCTTTATAATTATCATAATATGAATCAAATATTAATGCTTGTAATTCAGCATTTATATCACCCTTCGGTGCAGGTATATCTTTTACTATTCTTTCTAAAACTTCTTCAACATTAAGACCAGTCTTAGCAGAAATACATGGTGCATCCATTGCTGGAATTCCTATAATATCTTCTATTTCTTTTTTTACTTCATCTGGTCTTGCATTTGGTAAATCCACTTTATTTATTACTGGTAATATTTCCAAATTACTATCTAATGCTAAATATACATTTGCTAGAGTTTGGGCTTCAACACCTTGTGTACTATCTACAACAAGTATTGCACCTTCGCATGCTGCCAAACTTCTTGAAACCTCATAATTAAAGTCAACATGTCCTGGTGTATCTATTAAATTAAATTCATATTTTTCTCCATTTTTCGCAGTATAATTCATTTTCACCGCTTGAGATTTTATTGTAATTCCTCTTTCCTTTTCTATATCCATATTATCTAGAACTTGAGATTCCATCTCTCTTTTAGATAAAACTCCTGTCATCTCAATAATTCTATCTGCAAGTGTTGATTTTCCATGATCAATATGTGCAATTATACTGAAATTTCTAATATTTTTTTGTTTTTCTTGCATATTTACTCCTTGTAATTTATTATTCTGCTATTTTTCATCTGATACATATTGATTTTCATCCACATTTTTTCTATGTTCAATATGTCTTGGTGAATCATTAATTTCATTTGTACTATTTCTATCTATTCTATTTACATCTACTCTATATCTTTTATCAAATTCGGACTCTCTAACATACTTAGCACTTGAATTAGTATCGTTAGGAGAATCTAATTGTGGGATTGATTTATTCTTAAATTTAGTAATTAAAGTACGTATTGCAATTATAACTTTATCAATAGAGCTTCCTTTATATGGCAAAATTCCATTTTCATTTTGAGCATTTCCTAACCTACTTCTTATACCTCTTTTTTCCATTTCAGAAACATAAATACTTATCATTGCGTTAGAAATTTCATCATTTCTCCACACTTTTTTATTATCTAAATCTTCTTTTAATATATATTCACTATATTCTGGATCAGGTTCCATTGAATTTAAGGTTTTTACGCTTTTTTCAGGTATTTCAATCCCATATTTTTCAGCTATATAATTTCTTTTTTCATCATCCATTCCTTTTTTTACATTCGCAAATTCTTCATAATAACTTCCATAATCAGGAAATGCTTCAAAATTTTTTGATAATTCATACATTGCCATAAGTTTATCTGCTAATTTTTTTCGACTTTCATCTGTAGCTCTAATAAACTCTAACACAGGTTTTTCTCTATTTTCTAAACTTATAAATGCATCTTCTAGTATTATCCCTATTTTTAAAAATCTATAAATTGTTTCAGCTACATATTTTGATGAAGTGTTTATTTTATCACTAGCAATTTGAAATGAGGCTAAATCATAACAGCTTTCATATAAACTTGATAATGCTGAAGTTTTTAATTCTAGATCCACTTCTGTTTCTGGTTCATCACTTTTATAAATATTATAAAGAATGTCTAAGCTTGCTTCAAATTTATCAAAAAATGATGTTTTTGCAGTTTTCCTGCTTTCTTCATCTGGAAATCTCGAATTTAACAGTTCTATTAAAGATTGTCTATTTTTAGCACTTTTAATTAGTTCTTTTTCAGTTATTCCTAGAGCTGCTGCTAAAAGATTAAAACTAAAAGTTATTTCTTCATATCCATCTGTATAAGTATCAAACTCATCAGTTTTACTAAAAACAGTTCTACTTGCTGATACTTCTGTAATTACTTCATCTAATGCTATACCCTTTCTTTTCAAGCTCTCATAGTCGAAATAGGTAAGTCCTATATCCATTCCTATATCTGCTATAGCATGATACACTTCATGTGTTAAAGTTTCATATAAATTCAATCCTAAATAATATGGGCTATATTCTTTTTCTCTATTAGAATAGAAATCTTGATTTAATAATATTTTTCCTCTTCTATAAATAGCTCCTATATCTTTTCCATCAAATCTTTTTCCTGGTGCAAATTTAATTTTCTTTACATTTTTAGTAAAATTTATAACTTGCTCTTCAATTTCAGCTTCTGAAAATTCATATTCATAAGCTCTTCTTTGGAAAATTTCTTCCAATATTTTTGAAAAAACTCCATATCTTTTTTCTGTTATATACTTTTTCAGAATTACTGATAATCTTTCATTATAGTATTCTTTATAACATTTCTTTATATATTCATTTTCACTACTAGTATCCTTAACCCCCACTATTTTGGTACTCCTATTTACATATTATTTTCAATATCTAAACTTTCTGGCTCTTTTGTATATTTTTTTAAAGTTTGAATATCTAAATCATCTTCTAATACTTCAACATACTCTCCATTTATTTCTTCAACAATTTTTTTATCTTGAGTTATTGCAAAATTTCTATTTTTAATTGTACATTTTGCAATAATTGAATATGAATTATCCATATTTTTCTCCTAATTTATTTTTAATAAATCAAATTTTAAATAATCAGAACTTACTAATTTAAATTCTATATCATTAATTAATCCTTCTAATGCTTCTTTATGTGAATCACTATGTAAATGAGCATAATAACATTTTTTTACATTATATTTATTTAAAGTTTTTATAAAATCAATTTCTTCTGGAATTCCATTTTCTTTATAAAATGGTGGATAATGTATAAAAGAAATAATCTCTTTATCAACTCCAAATTCCTTTATTCCTTTTTCTATTGAAAGCTTTAATCTATCATTTTCTCTTTTTAATATTTTGTAATTTTCCTCTGATTTCCAAGTATTAATCCATCCTCTTGTTCCTGTAATTATTTTATCTTCTATAAAAAATGCATTATTATATAAAAAATCTATATTTTCAAAATTGTTACTTTTTAAAAACTTTTTCATACTAGTTACTGTAGTCCACCAGTAATCGTGATTTCCTTTAGACATAATTTTTTTTCCAGGAAGACTATTTAAAAATTCAAAATCTTTAAAAGTTTCTTCTAAATATGTAGCCCAAGAAAAATCTCCTGGTAAAATAACTACATCTTCTGGTTTAACTTTCTCTATCCAGTTTTGTTTTACTTTTTCAGAATGATTTTCCCAACAGTCTCCAAAAATATCCATTGGTTTATCTACCGAAAATGATAAATGTAAATCACCTATCACATATATTGACATCAATTTCTCCTTTATTTCTTACTGCTAATTTTTAAAATTTATTTCTTATAAAATTTTATATATTTTTTATTTAATTATTTTATTCTCCTATTTTTAAATTTGGTATTGCATTTAGTGTTAAATCTGCTTTTTCTCCATTTATAAAATTATAATATCCAGCTGCTGCTATCATAGCTGCATTATCTGTACATAAAACTGGTTCTGGATAAAATACTTTTATACCTAAGTCATTTGCTAATTCATCAAATGATTTTCTAATAAAAGAATTTCTTGAAACTCCTCCTGCTATTACAATTTTATCTGACTGATATATATTAATTGCTTTTTTTACATTATTAATTAGCATTTCTGTAACAGCCGATTGAAAACTTGCACATAAATTTGCTTTATTAATATTTGGATCTTTATGATTTAAATTAATAACAGCAGTTTTTATTCCACTAAAACTAAAATCTAAATTTTCAAAATGTGTTATTGGTAATTTTATATTTGAAGTTCCTTCTTTCGCAAGATTATCAACTTTGGGTCCCCCTGGATATCCTAGTCCTACTACTCTTGCAACTTTATCAAAGGCTTCTCCAATAGCATCATCTCTAGTTTTCCCTAAAACTTCAAAATCATTATAACTTTTTACATTTACTAAATGAGTATGTCCACCAGAAATAATTAAACAAATAAATGGTGGTTTTAATTCTTCATAAGTTAAATAGTTTCCTGCAATATGTCCTTCAATATGATTTACTGCTACTAATGGCTTACCTGTAACAAAACTTAGCCCTTTTGCATAAGAAACACCCACAAGCAAAGCTCCAACTAAACCTGGTCCTTGTGTTACAGCAATAGCATCAATATCTTCTAGTGTTACTTTTGCTTCTTTAAGAGCTTGTTTCATTATTCCATTTATTACTTCTGTATGACATCTCGAAGCTATTTCAGGAACTACTCCTCCATACTCTTCATGTATTTTTATTTGAGAATTTATAATATTAGATAAAACTTTTCTTCCATCTTCTACAATAGAAATAGAAGTTTCATCACAGCTAGATTCAATTCCCATTATTAAAGTTTTTTTCACTTTTTAACTCCTATAAAAATAAGTATAATTCTTTATTTAAATACTTTTCTAATATAATAAAGAGTAAGCATAAATCGTTTTTAGTGCTTATTTCATCAACTCTTTATTTAATACGAAATGTAAAATCAATTTTCTATTTTTTAATAAACTTATTAGGGATAACTTTTGTTATCCCTAATTTTATACGAAAAATAAAACTACAGTTTGTACTGTTTTCATTAGTATATTAATTAAACTTGAAATTACTGGTGAAACAATAATCTCTAAAAATCCAAAAATCCATAGTAATAAAAACACCATATATAATGTTTGATAGTTTTTTATTAGCCATTCTTGTGCTCTATATGGTAATATATTTCTAAAAATTTTTTCTCCGTCTAATGGTGGTAGTGGAATTAAGTTAAAAACTCCTAAACCAATATTGATTGTCATTAACATATATAGTAATACAAGTATTATATTTCCTGCAAAGCTATATTGAAAAGCATTTCCTGTAAAATAAATAATTAAAACATACGCTATACAAGAAATAATTGCTATAATAAAATTCATAAGTGGCCCTGCAAGAGAAATCATAGCTTCACAAAAACCTCTTGATTTATTACTTGTGAAATTATTAGGATTTATTTGAACTGGTCTACCCCAACCAATATGTGCAAACATTAATAATATAAATCCATAAGGGTCTAAGTGTTTAAGTGGATTTAAAGTTAATCTACCTTGAGCCCTTGGTGTTGTATCTCCAAATTTATCAGCAGTCCAAGCATGTGCAAATTCATGAAAAGTAATTGCTATTATAACCGCTGGAAGAGTTAAAATTAGACTCATCCAATCTCCCCTTGACATACTCATAAAAGAAAATAATACAAGTATTGCAAGTACTATATAAATAATTCTTTTATCAACTCCATAACCAAACATTAAATTCCTCCTTAAAATAGAACAAAAGTGGGCAATATTTAATATAATAAAGACAAAACTTTACTGAATTGTCCACATATTTCATCTATAGCCCTTTCATTTGCTACAGATAAAAAATGTTCTATGTGCGAAAAATTTCTTTAAAATTTTTCTTTACAAACTTACTTAAAGCTTTATTTAATAGGAAGTACATAGCACTTTTCTATTAAATTAATAACTTATTATATTTAATTATCACTTTTATATTAACAATTTTACTATCAAATCGAATTCATTATATCATATTTTTTTATATTATCAATTATTTTTTATAATATCATAACCTAATTTTTTTATAAGTTTTAATGTTTCAATAACAGCATTTTATTGAATTCTTTTCTTTTTTATCTTAAAAAATCCTATAATTATTATATAACAGAAAATATAACTCCAAATTCTATTTAATATCCTATTATTCTATTTCTAAACTATTTAAAAATTGCTCTACTTCAAATTTTATTCTTTCGTTCACTGGAACTCTTACAGTATAAAGATTATCTTTATTTAAAAACATATAATACTCTAAGTTTTTATCTGTTTCTATATAGTATTTTATAGCTTTTATACCTTTTCCTATTTCTAATTCTTTTTCTTTTTTTATTATCATTGGTGTAGAACCATCAAATGTTTTTTTATTATATTTTTTCCCGTTTTTTTCAATAGTTTCACCATTACATATTTTTATCATTTCATCAAATGTTACTATTGCTGTATCAACAACATTTCCTGTATTATCTACTATATCTTTTCCATACACATCTGATAATCCATAATTTCCTACAGATTTATTTATTAAAGCCAAACTTTCAAAAGCTCTTTCTAAGCTTAAATTATTTACATTTTTTTCACAAAAAAGATCTATATATTCACTACTTTCCAAATAATTTCCATATTGTATTTTCACTGGAAATGAAGCATTTTCTCCAATAAGTTTTTTGGAATATGCATGAGATGTTGGTCCAAAATAAACATTTTTAGAAGAAATATACTTAAATTTAAGATTTCCCAACTTTCCATCCTTTAATTCTGCCGTTCTATCTATTCTTTTCTTCTCTTCTAATTCTTTACTCAAATCTATTTCTAATTCTACACTATTTTCAACTTTAATTCCGTTTTTTTCATATACTTTTATTCTTAATTTATTATTAAAATCTACTTTCTTTATTTTTATAGGAGTTACTATTCCTCCCATTATATTTTCTTCTTTTTTACCATTCTCTAATAAGCTATTTCCATTACTATCTATAATTTCTAATATATAAGAATATGCTGGATCTGTAACATAATCATAAAGTATATAATATATTTGTGCATAACTACTATTTGTATTATCATACTCTAATACTTTAAATCCACTATAATCTAAATCATAATTGCTATCTTCTTTATATAAATGTGTTTTTTTATTTTTTATAGAAAATACATTGTCATTTTTATTATTAACTACAGTATTATTATTTAAATTATTTTCTACATTTTTAATTTCTATTTTATTTTCCATAGTATTATTTACTTTTTCTGAAATTGTGCTTTCGGCAGTATAGTAAAAATACAATATTCCTATAGTAATCAATACAATTACTAAAAAAATTTCAATAATTTTTTTCATATTTTTTACCTCTTTTACATTTTTTCACATTATATCATACTTTATACTTTAACAACTAGCTTTTATTTAAATAGAACAAAAGAGGTCATTACGAAAATTACAAAAGACAAAATTTATTGTAAATGTCCTCTTAAATAAAAAAACAGACTAAGCTATTGATTCTTAGCCTGTTTTTTATATTTTTAATTTTGCAATTTATAACTCATCTGTTTTAAATGATAAATATCCTTCATATAAATAGCTATTGTCTATACCTTTCATATATAATTCTCTATCATCTATCTTATCTGTTAAAGCCTGTTTTAATAATACTTTAATTTCTGTATCTTTTATAGGACTGCGTTCCATTGCAAGTAAATAATCTGTTTTATCAATTTTACTCCAGTCAATTACTAAATTTAATTCTTTTTTTAAAATTAAATCAAGCCAAATTCTTGTGCTTCTCCCATTTCCTTCTCTAAATGGATGGGCAATATTCATTTCCACATATTTTTCTATTATTTCTTCATAAGTTGATTGTGGCATTTTTTCAATATTTTTAATGGCTTCGTCAAGATAAGTAAGAGGTGTAAATCTATAGTTTCCTTTTGCAATATTTACTTTTCTTAATTTTCCTGCAAATTCATATATTTCTTCAAATAAAAATTTATGAATTTTTATTAAAGCATCAAAAGTTCCCGGTTCTAAAGTATTTAAATATCCTGTTTCAAACATTTCTTTTGCATGAATCTTACTAATTCTTTCTTCTTCTCTTGCTAGTTCTGCCTGATTATCAATATTTAATTTATTTTCTAAAATCATTTTTATCTCCTAGCTTTTTATCTTTTTAATAAGTTTACTGTTCTACCCTAAAGGCTTCATTGTTGGGAAAAGTATTACATCTCTAATTGAGGCTGAATTTGTAAGAAGCATTATTAATCTATCTATTCCAATTCCCATTCCACCTGTTGGAGGCATACCATATTCAATAGCCATACAAAAGTCTTCATCCATCATGTTTGCTTCATCATCTCCAGCATCTCTTTGCTTTAATTGGTCTACAAATCTTTGTCTTTGATCTATTGGATCATTTAATTCTGAATAAGCATTTCCATATTCACGTCCATCTATAAATAATTCAAATCTTTCAACTAATCTCTTATCTGATGGTTTTCTTTTGGTTAAAGGAGATACTTCCACAGGATAATCGCAAATAAATGTTGGCTGAGTTAATGTTTCTTCAACAAAATCTTCAAAGAATTGATTTATAATATATCCTCTTGTTTGTTTTGCTTCTTCTATTTCAACTCCTTTTTCTTTTGCAATAGCTATTGCTTCTTCATCTGTATTTATTGTGCTAAAATCTACTCCTGTAACTTCTTTTATTGCATCTATCATGCTTACTCTTCTCCATGGTGTTTCTAAATCTATATCTGTTCCCTGATAATTAATTTTAGCTGTTCCTAAAACATTTTTAGCTACAGTTCTAATTAAGTTTTCAGAAAAATTCATCATATCATTATAGTCTTGGTATGCAGCATAAAATTCTACATTCGTAAATTCCGGATTATGTTTAATATCCATTCCTTCATTTCTAAACATTCTTCCCATTTCATAAACTCTGTCAAAGCCACCAACTATTAATCTTTTTAAATATAATTCATTAGCAATTCTTAAATACATATCCATATCTAAAGTATTATGATGTGTAATAAAAGGTCTTGCTGTAGCTCCACCTGCTATTGTATTTAATATTGGTGTATCAACTTCTAAATAACCTTCTTTATCAAAAAAGTTCTTTATTTCTTTTAATATTTTACTTCTTAATAAAAATGTTTCTTTAACTTCTGGGTTAACTATTAAATCTACATATCTTTGTCTATAACGCAAATCTATATCTTTTAATCCATGAAATTTCTCTGGTAAATCTCTTAAAGATTTAGTTAAAAGAATTACTTCTTTTGCATGAATTGAAATTTCTTCAGTTTTTGTTTTAAAAACAAAACCTTTTAAACCAATTATATCTCCTATATCAAAAGTTTTAAAAGCTTTATAACTCTCTTCTCCTAAATCATTTATGCTTACATAACTTTGAATTTTACCCTTGCTGTCCTGAATTGTACAAAATGATGCTTTTCCCATAATTCTTTTTGCCATAATTCTTCCTGCAACAGATACATCTTTTCCTTCAAAAGTTTCATAGTTTTGTTTTATATCTTCTGAAAATTCTGTTCTATCATATTTAGTAATCTCATAAGGATCTTTTCCTTCTGCTTGAAGTTCCTTTAATTTGTCAATTCTAACTTGCATTAATTTGTTGATATCTTCTTCTGTTTGAATAATTTCGTTATTGTTTTCATTTTCCATAGTTTCGCGCCCCTTTTTATTAAATTTTGACTAGATTATTATATAATAAAAGTCAATTATTGTAAACTTATTTTTTATGAGAAAAATCTTGTATATAAATACTTCCTAATACTTTTTTAATGTGCAAAATTGGCAAATATAAATAATAAAAGCCTTAAAGGGTTGTACCTTTAAGGCTTTTAAACACTAAAGGCACAAACTCCTAGCCTGTGCCTTTTATAGACACAGGCTATTATTTTTGTTTGTTTCCATTTATTAGTGTTTTGTTTATCATAAAAAATAAATTCTCCTAAAATTTTATTTTTATTATTTTAACATCCTTTTTATATTCTGTCAAATTTTATAAAAATCTGTCTTTAAAATTCATTTTGAAATTTATCAAAAATTAAATCATCTCACATATTTACTTTCAGAATACATTATTTAAAAAGACATTAATAATTCTTGCAAATATTTATAAGTATTTTTAAGTGAAGTAATTGAAACTCTTTCATTTGGGCTGTGTACATCTTCTGTATTTGGTCCAATACAAACATATTGTAAATCTTTTACTTTACTTAAGAAAAATCCTCCTTCTACAACACCTTGTGTAATCATTTTTTCTAAATCTTTATTATATATTTTTTTATAAATTTCATTACATTTTAGAATTAAATCATTATTTATATCTTGTTCTACTCCTTTTAATTCTTGACTCCAAAAAATTTCTAATTTATTCTTTTTTACTAACTTTTCTAATCTTTCTAAATATTTATTTCTTAAATTTAAACTATTTGCTCTAGTTGAATATCCTATATTTATATAATTCTCATCTTCTTTTACTTCTGCCATATTGCAAGATAATATAACATTATTATTTACATATTCTAATGCTCCATTTTCATAATTATAAATAAAATCAATAATTCTATTTGTAAGATTTTCAGAAAAACATTTTTCACCGTTTTCAATTTCTTTTATTTCAATATTTACTTTTTCATAAAATTCTTTTTGCTCATCAATCAAATTTTCTATTTGTTTTAATTTATCTTTTTTAGTATAAAATTTTATATCAAAATCTCTTGGAATAACATTAACTTGACTTCCTCCAAAAATTTCTTCAATATAAACATCTTTTATTTGTTTTAATACACTAATTCCTAATTTTATTGGATTTCCTCTTTTTATATCACCAATGTTTCCACCTGAATGCCCTCCTTTAAAATTATCATATTTTAATTCATATCTAGTATATCCTTCTGGAACATTAATATATTCTTTTTCTAGCCTTGATTTCCATTCTAAGCAATTAGCAGCTCCTACTAGTATTTTTCCTTCTCTTCCACCATCTAAAGATATTATTTTTTTACTTTGTAATCTATTTAAATCAATATTAATTGCGCCTATCATTGTACTTTCTTCTTGTACTGTAAATATTGCTTCTAATTTTGGCATTTTTATATCTTTTGAATCTAATAAAGCTAATATCTGAGCAACACCAATTCCATTATCTGCACCTAAAGTTGTTCCATTAGCTCTTATATAATCATCATCTTTATACAAAATAATTGGATCCTTTTCAAAATTATGTTTTATATCTGCCCTTTTTTCGCATACCATATCTGTGTGGGCTTGAAGTGCAATAGGTTCTTTATTTTCATATCCCTTTGAGGCTTCTTTTTTTATTATTACATTATAATCGTTATCTTCATAACTTTCAAAATTTCTCTCTTTAGCAAATTTTATTAAATAATTTTTTATCTCTTCTTCATTGCCAGATTTTCTTGGAATTTTACTAATTTCTTCAAAAAATTTTATAACCTCTTTAGGCTCAACTTCATCAATATTTAATCTTTCCATTTTATCCTCCTTTATATTAATATACCTTTTCAAAAATTCCCTAGTTCTTTCTTTTTTAGGATTTTCTATTACTTCACTCGGTTTTCCTTCTTCTATAATTTTTCCATCATCCATAAAAATTACTCTATCTGCAACCTCTTCTGCAAACTTTATTTCATGTGTAACTATTATCATAGTTCTTTTCTCTTTTGATAAGTCTTTTATTACTTTTAAAACTTCTCCTACAAGTTCTGGATCTAAGGCGCTTGTTGGTTCATCCATACAAATTATTTTAGGATTTATTGCTAAACATCTAGCTATTGATACTCTTTGCTTTTGCCCACCAGATAAATCACATGGATATGAATCAGCTTTATTTACTAAATCCATCTTTTCTAATAATTCATAAGCGATTTTCTCTGCTTCTGTTTTATCTTTTTTTAATACAGATATTAAAGCTTTAGTTATATTTTCTTTTACAGATAAATGTGGAAATAGATTAAAATCCTGAAATACCATACCTGTTGATAAATTTATTTTATTTAAAATTTCTTTATCATTATAAATTGGTTTAGATAGTTTATATTCTTTAACCATTTTTTCACCATTTATAATTATATTACCTGAGTTAATCTTTTCTAAATTATTTATACATCTAAGTAAAGTAGATTTTCCTGATCCTGAAGGTCCTAGTATTACCAAAGTTTCCCCTTCTTTTACTTCTAAAGAAACATCCTTTATAACATCTAACTTACCATATTTCTTAGATACATTTTTTACCTCTAATATATTCATATTTCCCTCCTACTTATAATTTTAGCTATAATAATCTAATTTCTTTTCTAATTTACTAAATATTACTGATACCATAAAAACTAAAATTAAATAATATGCTCCCGCTATGCAAAGTGGTATAACGGAAAAATTATAACTTGCCTGTTTTTGTGCTAATGCAAACATTTCTGTAACTCCTATTATTTGTGCTAAAGATGTAGTTTTTAAAAGAGAAATTACTTCATTTGAAACTGGTGGTAATACTACTTTTACTACTTGTGGCAGAATTATTAAGAAAAAAGTTTGAAATTTATTAAATCCCAAAGTATATGCAGCTTCCCTTTGTCCTTCTGGAATACTATTTATTCCACTTCTAAATATTTCAGAAAAATATGCTGCATAATTTATTACAAATGCAAGTATTATAGCTGTAAACCTGTCATAAGTCATATTAAATATATAATATGGAGCAAAATATACAAATATTATTTGTAACATTATTGGAGTTCCCCTTATTAATAAAATATATGATTTTGTAATAGCCGAAATTAACTTACATTTTGAGTTTCTTGCTAGTGCTACAATAATTCCAAGTGGTAAAGAAAATATCAATGTTAATATAAATATTTTTAAACTCACTCCAATTCCAGAAAACAAAATTTTAGTTACATTTATTGTTTCATCTATTCCCATAAATTATTTCTCCTCTACTAGTATCATATCTTTTCCAAACCATTTCTCAGATATTTGTTTTAAAGTTCCATCTTTTTTTAACTCATACAAAGTATTTTGTATTTTATCTTTTAATTCATCATTACCTAATTTAAAAGCTATTACACATCCTCTTGATGTTGATATATCTCTTGAATCCATTGTTATAAAATCTTTATTTTTTGAAGTAATTAAGTAATTACCTATTAAACTTGATGCACATACAGCATCAATACCACCTGTTTCCAAATCCATAAATGCTGTTAGAAAATCACTATATTGTACTATTTCAATATTTTTTCCTAAATCTGACTTTTCTAAATCCGATTGTTGAACAGAGCCTGATTGTACTCCAACCTTTTTACCTCTTAATTCTTCTTGATTTTTTATTATACTGTCATTTTTTAATATAAAATATAATTCGCCTTTTATATAAGGATCTGTTAAGTTCATTGTTGCTGCTCTTTCTTCATTAAGTGCAAAACCATTCCATATGCAATCTATATTTCCAGAATTTAACTCTTGCTCCTTTGCTGCCCATGATATTTGTTGAAGTTTTAATTTCATTCCTAGTCTATCACATACAGCTTGAGCTACATCTATATCAAATCCTACTATTTCATTGTTTTCATTTCTAAATCCCATTGGTGGAAAACTATCATCTAATCCCATTACAAAAACATTTTCTTCATTTTTCTCTTCATTGGTATTAAAAAACATTACTCCTATAACTATTCCTATAATCACAATTACACTTAAAATTATTATTTTCTTATTCATAATAAATCCTCCTAAAATTTTAATTAATTTTTTAACTGTTTATTTCTCAAAGAAAGTCTGCTCATATTTTATTTAATAGAATTTTGTATTTTATAAATTCAAATATAAATATCTTTTATTATATAAAAAGACTTAAAGGTTTGTACCTCTAAGTCTTTAAACTTCAAAGGCACAAGCATCTTTAAGCCTGTGCCTTAATCTAGACACAAGCTATTTTTTATGATGATGTATATTTATTATTAAAAATTTTTTCATAATTTTTTTCTCCTTTTTAATTTTTTTCTATTAAATAAAAATAGCCTTAAGGTTTTGTACCTTAAGGCTTTAAACACTAAAGGCACAAGCATCATAAGCTTGTGCCTCAATATTTGACACAAGCTATTTTCTATGATGATGTTTGTTACCTTTTAAAATCTTTATCATAAAAAATAAATCTCCTTTGATTTCTATGTGTTTCATTTTACCACAATTTTCACACATTGTCAACTACTAATTTTTTCAATTACCAAATTATACCATTTATTTAACATCTAGTTTTATATGAACATCTTTTAATTGTCTATCAGTAACATAGCTTGGAGATCCCATTAATAAATCTTGTGCTTTGCTATTCATTGGAAATGCAATAACTTCTCTAATACTTTCTTCTCCTGTTAAAATCATTAACATTCTATCAATACCTGGCGCAATTCCAGCATGAGGTGGTGCTCCAAAATGAAAAGCATTAAATAAAGCTGAAAATCTATTTTCTATCTCTTGCTTTGTATATCCTGCTATTTCAAAAGCTTTAATCATTATTTCTGGATCATGATTTCTAACTGCTCCAGAAGAAAGTTCAATCCCATTACATACAATATCATATTGATATGCTAAAATTTCTAATGGTTCTTTACTTTTCAAAGCCTCTAATCCACCTTGTGGCATAGAAAATGGATTATGGCAAAATTCTATTTTTCCGTTATCTGCTATTTCATACATTGGAAAGTCTACTATCCAACAAAATTTATAAACAGAATCATCAATTAAATTTTGTCTTATTCCTATTTCTTTTCTAATTTCTCCTGCCAACTTTTCAACTAATCCTTTATGTTCTGCAATAAAGAAAATACTATCACCAGCTTTTGTATTAGTTTGAGTTAATAGTCTTTCTCTTGCTTCTTCTGGGATTAATTTTGCTATAGGACCTTGCAAACTTCTATCATCATTCACTTTAAGCCAAGCTAGTCCTTTAGCCTTACATTCTTCTATAGCAAAATCTACCATACCATCATAAAAAGTTCTTGTTGCATTTGTACCATTTGGAAGAGTAATTGTTCTTACAATTTTTCCATTAAATACTTTTATATCTAGTTTTTCAAATATATTTGTCACATCTTTTATTTCTAAAGGATTTCTCAAATCTGGTTTATCTGTACCATATTTAAGCATAGCTTCATTGTAAGGAATTCTTGGAAAAGGATATTCTGCTACTTTTTTATCTGAAAACTTTTTAAAAGTATTATAAATTATCTTTTCCATAACTTCAAAAACATCTTCTTGAGTGCTAAAAGCCATTTCCATATCTAATTGATAAAATTCTCCTGGGGAACGATCTGCTCTTGCATCTTCATCTCTAAAACAAGGTGCTATTTGAAAATATTTATCTATTCCTGAAACCATTAATAATTGTTTAAATTGTTGTGGCGCTTGTGGAAGTGCATAAAATTTTCCAGGATACATTCTACTTGGTACTAAATAATCTCTTGCTCCTTCTGGAGAAGAACTTGTTAAAATTGGAGTTTGTACCTCCAAAAAACCTTCTTCTATCATTTGATTTCTTAAAAATTGTATAAGCTCAGCTCTTAATTTTAAATTCTCTAAATTTTTTCTTGCACGTAAATCCAAAAATCTATATTCTAATCTTAAATCTTCTCTAACA
This sequence comes from uncultured Clostridium sp., assembly GCA_947570695.1. Taxonomy (GTDB): domain Bacteria; phylum Bacillota; class Clostridia; order TANB77; family CAG-508; genus Scatovivens. The sequence goes on along the minus strand of CANOVB010000001.1, from coordinate 324,134 downwards.
TTTCTATTATTTTCGATTTCAAAAGGTAATCCTTTTGTTCTTTTTCCTAAAATCTCTATTTTGTCTGCAAATAATTCTACTGTTCCTGTTTCAAGTTTTCTGTTTATTGTTTCATCATCTCTTAATCTTACTTTTCCGAGATACAGATATAGTTGATTCTACTGGTATTTTTGATGCAAAATCTACTTTTTTCTCATCACCTGAAACTACTACTTGTGTAACTCCATATTGATCTCTTAAATCGATAAATAAAACTCCTCCTAAATCTCTCGTAGTATCAATCCATCCTGCTAACCTAATTTCTTGTCCTACATGCTTTTCTCTTAAATCTCCGCATGTATAAGTTCTGTAAATGTTTTCTTTCATAGTATCCACTCCTTTTCTTTCACAGGGACGGAATTTTGGTAAATAATAAAATATAACTTTACTATTTCTATAAAACAAAAAACTTTCGTTCCTGTAGATAAACTACAGGGACGAAAGCTATACTTCCGCGGTGCCACCCTAATTGAAAACTTTACGTTTTCCACTTTTAAATAAAGTTGCATTCATAAATTTTACAACTTTTTTATTGCTCCAATGTGTTTCACTAAAATTGAATTTAATTTAAAATGCTCTCAGCCAGTGGCATTTTTTCTCTGTAAAATGGTTTCAATTAGCTTTCATCTTCAACGCAACAATTACTATAATTATTAATTATACTCTATATTTTATTATTTTGTCAAGTTTCTTAAAAATTATGTAAATATTTATTCATCAAAAGGAACAAAACTGTACAATATTTAATATGTCAAGCAAAACTTTTCTGTGCAAAGTTGCTGAAAACTTTATATTATGGACTTAAAAACAAGTTCGTGTAATATAGCCAAAATTCCATTATTAGATTAATCTAATAATGGAATTTTTATTTATTAGTCTTCTGGTGTTCCAGCATCTATTATTTCTTTTACTTTTTGATATTGTTCTTTTACATTTTCAACACAATGTATCGCTAATCCGTTTTTTCCATACATATTATTATGTTTTGAATTATAAGCCCCACCACTACTTGCATTTGTAAATATTCTTATAGTTCCTATTCTGAATATTCTTTCAATAATACTTTGTGTCATTGTAACTTCTCTTATGTATTTATATTTTAATTCTTTTTCTTCTTTATTTAAAAATCCGTCTTTATATTCTGCTTTTGTTTTATAAAAGTTATATTCTAAATCATCATATTGCATTTTTTCAAAAATTAATTTTCCTGCTGTATATATTATTATAATTGCTAATGCAATTACTGGTATTGATGGGAATAATATTAATAATTCTTCTATAGATTCTATTAAATAACAAAATATTATAATAACCCATATTAAAACAACACCTAATGTACCTAATAATTTATATCCCCAATTAAATTTTGGTTTTAATTGAAATTGTACTTTATTATCATCTACAACTTCATTTGATTTTTTAGTATCTCCTGTTCTTGATGCTCCACATTTTGGGCAAAATTGAGCATCATCACTAATCTCAGCTCCACAATTTTTACAAAACATTTTATTTTCCTCCACATTTTTAACTACATATTTATTTTAAATAAACTTAAAAAATTCCTATTATACATCTATAGTTTGTTTTATATTTTTATATACTTCTTGAACATTCTCAACATTTACTATAGAAATTCCATTTCCAACGCCTGTTTCTGCATTTGTAAATAGAATTATAGTACCAATATTAAACATTCTTTGAAATATTGTCTGACGCATTGTAGCTTCTCTTATGTATTTATATTTAACTTCTTTTTCTGAAAGATTTAAAAAGCTATCTCTATATACAACTTTTGTTCTATAAAAATCATAAGAATAGTTAGCATATTGCTTTTTAGTAAAGAAAGTTGATATAGCAAATATAACAGCCATTATTAAAAATATTATTACTGATACTCCTAATGTTGCTGCTCCACCATCCATTGCAATAAAAGGTAATGCAATACAAGCAAATAAAATAACATAAGTTAATATGTAAGGTAATATCATGTAACCTAATTTAAATGTAGGTTTTACATTTAATTGTACTTCATTATCTTCTACTTTCTCCTTTGTTTTTGATTCTCCATCATTAATGCTTGCACCACAGTTTGTGCAAAATGATGCATCATCTGGTAATTTTGTTCCACATTTTTCGCAAAACATAATTAAAAACCCCCTTAATTACAAAATATAAATTATTTTATATGTTTAAAAATAATTTGTCAATACATGATTACTCATATACATACCATAGTCCTTCATTTTTTAGTTTTTTAATTATTTTATTATGCTCTTCACTTGATTTTGTAAAATATACTTTTCCATTTTTATCAGCAACAAAATACATTGCATCTGTTTCTTTATAATTTAAGGTAGCTTCAATAGCTGATTTACTTGGATTAGCAATAGGACCTACTGGAATTTTCCCAACCATATTTGGACCTCTTGTATTATATGGATTTTCTGTATTTAACTCTTTTGCTGTTAAATCTCTTTCTCCCATATCCACTTTAAAAGCATAATAAGTAGTAACATCACTTCCTAAACTCATTCTCTTATTTATTCTATTTAAAAATACTCCAATTATTTCTGCTCTATCTTCAGTTGATTTTCCTTCTAATTCTGCAAGTGATGCAAGTGTAAGTATTTGATGAATTGTTAAATTACTATTTTCTAATTCTTCTTTATATCCATTTAAAAATTTTTCTGTATAATTTAATATTACACCAAAAATTGTTTTAACAGGTACTTCTCTATTCTCAAAAATATATGTGTCTGGTAATAAATATCCTTCTAATGGATAATATATTCTTTCATCTTTTATTTCATCTGTTAAAAACCAATATTTTTCTATTAAGGAATCAATATAATCTTCATCTTCTAAAATAGCAAACACATCTTCTTCTGTATTATTTGTTTTTTCTGCTATTGTTTTTGCTATCCATCTCATATTTTTGCCTTCTATAAATGTAATTTTTATTTCATTATTTATAATATCTCCACCAGAAATATGTGCAAGTACTGCTGGCATATCTTCACTACTATCTAGTTCATACTTTCCGGCTTGAAGGTTTCCGATTTTATTAATTTTAGCATATATTTTCATTACATCAGCACTTTTAATAACTCCCTTATCTTCCAATTCTTTAGCAATACGAGTTATTCCCATTCCTTCTGTTATTTCAACTTCTATTATTTTCTTACTACTACTTACTGGTTTCAAATTTCCTGTATACCATATTACTCCTGCAATTCCAGAACCTATAAATACTATTAATATAATTAATAATAAAGCTAAAATTATTCCTCTTTTTGATTTGTTTTCTTCCATACTTACTCCTCTACTATATAATCAACTATTTTTTCTATTCTATTTCTATCTAAATTATTATTAAGAGTTATTGCTACTTTTAAGCCAGACGCCTTAAATCTAGGTGCAAGTTCTAATATAAATCTGTAAAAACTGTTAATATCATCTATCGAATCAAAATCTATATTTATTCCAACAAAATTATATTTTAAAACTAATTCCTTTAGTGAATTAATTATTTGACTTCTTTGAGAATAACTTAATAAACTTTCTGAAACATTTTCATTATCATTTAACCCTGGTAGTATTTGTAAATTATTTGTATCTATCCAATTTTTATAAACAGCATAAGTTGCTGTACTACTTGTTGTTCTATCTAATACTTTTGAATTTTTATCAATGTAGAAAAATATAGGTATTACAACATTTAATTTACTGCTATCAACTTGAATATTATCATATATTCCAGAAATATTAGAATAATTTTTATATACATTTAATTCTTTATTTTGGGTTTCTACCTTTTCTCTTACTATAGTTTCATCTGATAATGTTTTAGATTTTATATATCCAATATTTCCACTTGCAGATTTTACTTTTTTATATCTACCACAATCCTCTATAATTGTTACTTTATCTCCTATTATTAATTTTTCAATTTTACTACTAAACAAGCTATTTTTCTTTTTTATGCTTGTCCTTTTCACAGCTACTGCCTCTTTCTTCTCTTTTGTAGTTGTTTCCATTATTATTCTATTTGTTGTTTTAGAATATCTAATATCTAAATCATATACTACTCCTAAATCAGTTAGTGGCAAATAAATTTTTCCAGATATTTCTTTTAAATTTCCTTTTAATTCAATATTTTCATCATTTATTAATCCATAAGTTTCATCAACTTTTAATAGTGCTATATGTGTATTATAAGTTGTTATTAGCTCTTTTTCAACTTCATTATAATATATTGTTTCATCAAAAATTGATTGAATATCATCTTTTGAAAAATATATATTATCATCTTCTAAAACCACATCATTTTTTGTTTTTATAAACTCATCATCTAATAAAATAGATAAATTTTTATATTCTTTATTCTTTCTAATAATATTACTGCATATTAATATTAGTAAAAAGATTATTACTACAAATCCTATGATTAAACATCTTCTAATCTTAAGCTTATTAAGTTTTTTCTGCTTTTTTCTCATTAATTTTGCTACTCCGATTTATTTATATTTATTTTTTAATTATATAATAAGGCTTTAAAAAAATCTACAAAATTTTTAATTATTAATAATTTTTAATAATTAATGAATAAAAATCAAAAAAAGTTGAATAAAATATTGATTTTTGTAGATTTTTACTAAAATTTGTAGTATAATATTGTTGTAGTTTAATATTCTTTATCAGAATAGATGGAGGTATATATGTGGCAAGTATGGTTAATTTTAGCTGGAGTATTTCTAGTAATAGAAATAATTAATTTTGGCTTTTTAATTTTTTGGTTCTCAATAGGAGCACTTGTAGCAATGGTAGTAAGCTTATTTGTAGAAAACGCAATAATTCAAACAACAGTATTTTTAATCGTTTCTACTTTACTTTTATTCTTTACAAAACCATTTGTTGATAAAATGTTACCAAAAGAATCAATAAAAACTAATGCTTATTCAGTAGAAGGAAAAATTGCCAAAGTTACTCATGAAATAGACCCAATCGAAGGAAAAGGTCAAGTAAAAGTTGGTGGTGAAGTTTGGTCTGCCAAATCAGCTGATGACATATATATTTCTAAAGATACCGAAGTTTTAATAGAAAAAATTGACGGTGTTAAAGTAATAGTAAAACCATTAACAAAAATTTAATATAAAATTTTAAGGAGGAAATTTTTAAATGGGAGCATTTTTTTTAGTAGTTTTTATCATCATTTGTATAATAGCTTATAAAACAATAAAGGTTGTTAGACAATCAGAAGTATACATTATAGAAAGATTGGGAAGATTTCACAAAGTAGCAGACGCAGGTCTTACAATAATTATTCCTTTCTTAGACAAAGTACGTTCAGTTGTTAGTTTAAAACAACAAACAATGGATATACCACCACAAGGTGTTATCACATCAGACAATGTTACAATCACAATAGATACAGTAGTTTTCTATAAAATTACTGATCCAGCAAAAGCAGTTTATGAAATTCAAAGCTTAAAAAAAGGTATTGAATACCTTGCTATAACAACAATTCGTGATATAGTTGGTAAAATGGAATTAGATGAAACATTTAGTTCAAGAGATCAAATAAATGATAAACTTAGAGTTATACTAGATGAAGCAACAGATGCTTGGGGTTGTAAAATAGATAGAGTTGAAATTAAAGATATTACACCACCAGCTGATATTAGAGACGCAATGGAAAAACAAATGAATGCAGAAAGAAATAAAAGAGCTTTAATCTTAGAAGCAGAAGGAGAAAGACAATCTGCAATTACTCTTGCTGAAGGTAGAAAACAAGCTGCAATATTAGATGCAGAAGCTGATAGAGAATCAAGAATTAGAAGAGCAACTGGTGAAGCTGAAGCTATAAAACAAGTTGCAGAAGCAAAAGCTCAAGAAATTCAAAAAGTTTATGATGCAATCAAAACTGCTGATCCTGATGAAAAATTAGTTCAAATAAAATCATTAGAAGCATTACAAGAAGTAGCAAAGGGTCAAGCAAATAAAATATTTATCCCTTTTGAAGCAACAAAAGCTCTTAGCAGTTTAGGAGCAGTTTCAGATATAATAAAAAATGAAAAAGATAAAAAATAGTTTTATAAATAACATATAAAAAGTATATAGTAAGAGTGGGTAATTTGTAAATTGCCCACTTTTTTTCATCTACATATTAATTTATCAAATTTAAATGCTAGCATATAAATTTATAATTTTATTTTCTTAAATCATTTACAATTTTTTCTAGCTCTTCTACAAGATATTCAGTATCTTCTAAAGTATTTTCTTTTCCAAAAGTTATTCTCAAACTACTACGTGCTAAACTATTTGGTACACCTATTGCGAGTAACACATGAGATGGTGTTAATAAACCTGCACTACATGCAGAACCGCTTGAGGCACAAATTCCTTGTTCATCAAGTCTTGATAGTAATTTAGCTCCATCAACACCTTTAAAACAAATATTAGCATTTCCTGATAATCTATTTTCCATGTCTCCATTTATTTTTATATATGGCACTCTTTTACTTATTTCTGAAATATATAAATCTCTTAATTGTTTTATTTTTTTATTATATGCTTCTAAATTATTATCCGCTAATTCCATTGCCTTTGCAATTCCAACGATTCCAGCCACATTTTCAGTTCCTGCTCTTTTATTTTTTTCTTGGTGTCCACCATCTTGTATTCTAACAAAAGGAACGTCTTCTTTTATATAAGCAACTCCCATTCCTTTTGGTCCATAAAATTTATGTCCTGATAAAGAAAGTGCGTCTATATTATATTCTTTTACATCAATTTTTACATTACCTATTGCTTGCACGCTATCAGTATGAAAATATACTCCATATCTTCTCGCAATTCTTCCAATTTCTTTTATTGGCTCTATGGTACCAATTTCATTATTAGCAAACATTATACTAATTAATATTGTGTTTTTTGTAATACTTCTTTCTACATCTCTTGGTTCAATAATTCCATTTGAATTAGGTCTTAAATATGTTACTCTAAATCCAAATTTTTCTAAGAATTTGCAAGTTTCCAAAACTGCTGGATGTTCAATTTGACTTGTAATTATATGATTTCCTCTATTTTTATTTGCAAAAGCAATTCCTTTTATTATTAAATTATCACTTTCACTTCCACAACTTGTAAAATAAATTTCATTAACTCTGCAATTCAAAATGCTGGCAATTTTCATTCTTGATATACTTATAATTTCTTTATTACTTTTTCCAATACTATATACTGAAGAAGGATTTCCATAATTTTCCGAAAAATATGGTAACATAGCTTCTAAAACTTTACTATCAACTGCTGTAGTAGCAGAATGGTCAAAATATCTAATTTTCATATAACACCTTCCTCCTATTATATTTAGGCATATTTTTATTTTTTATACATTTTACTCTTTATATAATATGTGAAATGTTTTTAAAATGTTAAAAAAAGAACAAAATAGAATATTATAGGAATTTCGGAGCAAATTCCTATAATATAAAAAGAAATCCCATTTATTATTGGGATTCCCATCTAGTTATTCTAATATCTTTATATTTATTCAAAATTTCCATATATTTTTGATATTCTTCTTCCCACAAAGCATCTGGTACTTTTCCAAAAGCATCAAAAATTATATCTGCTTCTTTCAAAAATAATACTTGTTGCTGTGGAGTAAGTTGCTCATACTTTACTGAAAATGCATACAATTTATTTAAAGTGTCATTAGCTTTTACAAATGTCCAAAAATCTTTTACATTCATTCCAGCCATTTTTATCTGTGCTACTGCAAGTACTGATAAGAACAATATAACCATTATTAAAATAAATATTATTGCCGCAAATATCAAAAATAACACCTGTCTTTCTTTTGTTTAAACTATAGCGATTATAACATATAGATTTTTTTTAATCAATATCTTGTAAAATTTTTATTGTGTGTTATCATATAATTTATAGTATGGAGGATTTTATGGAAAACCAAAAATATAATGATATAAAAAAAGCTGGAATTGCAGGTATTTTAGGGAATATTTTTTTACTAGTAATAAAGGCTTTAGTAGGTTTTATTTCTCATAGTCAATCAATGATTGCAGATAGTATGAATAGTGCTTCTGATATTTTAGCATCATTTATGACGTTTATCGGAAACAAAATTTCTAGTGAACCCAAAGATAATGATCATAATTTTGGTCATGGAAAAGCTGAATACCTTTTTTCACTTTTTATTAGTATTACAATGATTTTACTTTCACTTAAATTATTACTTGACTCAATATCAAGTTTAATAAATAAATCACATTTTGAATTTTCATGGTTTTTAGTTATTGTTTGTATATTAACTATTATTACAAAATTCTTATTATACATTTATACAAAATCAATGTTTAAAAAACATAACAGTATTCTTTTAAAATCTAATTATAAAGATCATAAAAATGACTGTATAGTTACTACTTTTACTCTTATTTCAATTCTATTTAGTTTAATAGGAATTTATTGGATTGATGGATTAGTTGGTATTGGTATTTCTATATGGATTTTAATTACTGGATTTGGAATATTTTTTGAAAGCTATAATGTACTTATGGATGTTTCTTTAGATGAGCAAACAAAAGAAACTATAATGAACTTAGCAAAAGAGCATGATGATATTAAAAATTGTTATAATTTATATTCTACACCTGTTGGTTATAAGTATTTTGTTATATTTACAATAGCTGTTGATGGTCAAATGAGCACCTATGAAAGTCATAAACTTGCAAATCATTTGGAAAAAGATGTAGAAGCCCTTGAAAAAATTGATAAAGCAGTTGTTCATGTTCACCCAGTAAATTTAGATTAGTTTAAAAAAACTAATCTAAACTTTACTAAAAGAACTATTATTTAAATTTTTAAAATACACATTTTCATCTTTAGCACATATTATTATTTTTTCATTTTTATTTATTTGTCCATTTAAAATTCCTTCTGCAATTTTGTCCTCAACATAATTTTGTACTGCTCTTCTTATTGGTCTTGCGCCATAATTACTATCTGTTCCGTTTTTTTCTATCACATCTTTTATTGTTTCATCAAATTCTAACAAATAATTTTGTTTATTTAATCTATTTTTTACTTTTTTTAGCATCAAATCTATTATGCTTCTTATTTCTTCTTTATTTAATTTATGAAAAATTACTATTTCGTCAATTCTGTTTATAAACTCTGGTTTTAAATCTCTTTTTAATTCTTCCATAACAGATTTTTTTATTTCATCATATTCGTTACTTTCAGAAAGTTCATTTATAAAGCCTAGTTTTTTTCTATCGGTTATTTTTCTTGCCCCAATATTGGATGTCATTATTATTACACAATTCTTAAAACTTACAGTTCTGCCTTGACTGTCTGTTAAAATTCCATCTTCTAATATTTGAAGTAAAATATTCATAATATCTATGTGAGCTTTTTCTATTTCATCAAATAAAATTACTGAATATGGTTTTCTTCTTACTCTTTCAGCCAATCCATTTGACTCGTCATATCCAATATATCCTGGAGGAGAGCCTATCATTTTTGAAACAGAATGACTTTCCATATATTCAGACATGTCTATCCTAATCATTGAATTTTCATTTCCAAATAAGCTTTCTGCCAAAGCCTTCGTAAGCTCCGTTTTTCCTACTCCTGTAGGCCCTAAAAACAAAAATGATCCTATTGGTCTATTTGGATCTTTTAGTCCTACTCTGCTTCTCCTTATTGCTTTTGAAATTGCTGAAATAGCTTCTTCTTGCCCCACTACTCTGCTATGCAAAGATTTTTCTAAATTCTTTAATTTCTCATTTTCACTTTCTGTAATTTTATATACAGGTATTCCAGTCCATCTTGATATAACCATTTCTATATCTTCTTTTTCAATATTAATAACTTTTTTATTGTTTTTGTTTTTCCAAGTGTCATTTTCTTTCTCAAGTTTATTTAATAAATCATTTTCTTCATCTCTTAATTTAGCTGCTCTTTCATAATTCTGAGTATTTATAGCTTCTTCTTTTTCTTTTATAACTCTATCTAAATCTTTTTCCATATTTTTTAAATATTCTGGTTCAACAAATGATTTTAACTTAACTTTTGAAGATGCTTCATCTATTAAATCAATAGCTTTATCTGGCAGAAATCTATCATTAATATATCTACTTGAAAGTTCAACAGCTGAAATAATTGCTTCATTTGTAATTTTAACATTATGATGAGCTTCATATTTATCTCTTAATCCTTTTAAAATTTTTATTGTGTCTTCAACATTTGGTTCATCAATATTTACAGCTTGAAATCTTCTTTCTAAAGCAGAATCTTTTTCTATATATTTTCTATATTCTTTTATTGTTGTTGCTCCAACTACTTGAATTTCTCCTCTTGCAAGTAATGGTTTTAAAATATTAGCAGCATCTATTGCTCCCTCAGCAGCTCCAGCACCAACTATTGTATGAATTTCATCTATAAATAAAATTATATCTTGTGCCTTTTTTACTTCTGCTAAACATTTTTTTACTCTTTCTTCAAAATCACCTCTATATTTTGCTCCTGCAACCATAGAAGTAATATCTAAAGTAATAACTCTTTTATTTTTTAAATTTTCGGGAATATTTCCATTTACAATTTTTTGTGCTAATCCTTCAATTACCGCTGTTTTTCCAACTCCAGGCTCTCCAATCAAGCATGGATTATTTTTTGTTCTTCTTGATAAAATTTCAATTACCCTATCTGTTTCCTCAGATCTTCCAATAACAGGATCTAATTTTCCTTCTTTTGCCTGCTTAGTTAAATCATTACCGAATTGATTTAAATTTTGAGTTGAATTATAATTATTTGTTTCTTGCTTTTCTTGAACTTGATTATTTATATTTTCCTCAAATTCATTCAAAGTTTTTGCAATATCTGAATACATATCTTCTGGATTTACTTCTAAATCAACTAAAATTCTAATTGCTAAACTATCTGTTTCTTTCATTATTCCAATTAAAAGATGCTCTGTCCCTATATAATTTGAACCTAGTTTTTTAGCTTCTAAATATGCATTTTCTAAAATCTTTTTTGTTCTTGGAGTAAAACCTAAAACAGAAAAATTTTCTTTTACTTGCCCCCCTATTAATTCTTCTATTTTATCTAAAATGTCTTCTGGTGTAACATTTTGATTCTCTAAAACTTTTCCTGCAACTCCATTTTCCTCACAAGATAAGCCATATAAAATATGTTCTGTTCCTATATAACAATGTCCTAAATCAATAGCAAGCTCATTTGCTATTGATAAAACTTTTTCTCCACTTTTTGTAAATTTATATACCATAAAAACCTCCAAAAAAATCTTAATTATAATATACACATTTTTTTAGAAGTTTAAACCAGAAAAAAGAACAAATCTTTTTAGACTTGTTCTCTTTTTATTTATCTTGGTAATCTTATTGTAAATACTGTTCCTTTTGGTTTATTATGACTTGCTCTAATATTTCCTCCATGAGAAGTTACTATAAAATCAGCAATCGAAAGACCTAATCCACTTCCACCTGTTTCTCTACTTCTTGCCTTATCTTCTCTATAAAATCTTTCAAATATTCGCTTTAATCCTTCATCACTTACGCCTATTCCAGTATCTTTAACCTCCATAATAAATTTATTATCTTTTAAATATGTTTTTATTTCAATCTTATCTTTTGTTTCTGTATATTTTATAGCATTATCTAATAAAATTATCATTAATTGATAAAATCTACTTGTATCAACATCTATATCCATATTATAATTTAAATCTAATATGATTTCTTTTTCTTGCATTTGTGCAATTTCAGAATAAGGACCTATAACTTCTTTAATATATTCATCTATATTTATATTTTCTTTTTGTAAACTCATTTTTTTAGCATCAGCTCTTGAAAGTATCATTAAATCTTTTATAAGTTTAGTTAATCTCTTAGTTTCATTTAATGTTAATATAATATCCTCTGATTTATCAATGATTTTAGCATTAGGCTCTTGAAGTAAAAGCTCTTGTTTTGCCTGAATTATTGTAAGTGGAGTTCTAAGCTCATGTGAAGCGTTTTGCACAAATTCCATTTGTTTTATAATATTTTCGCGAAGTGGCTCTAATGTTTTTTGGGCCAAAATATAACTTGTAATAATTGAAAGCATTATTCCCACAAATACAGCTAAACTAATTATTTTTAAATAATTTGCAACTAAATCTTTTTCACTATCTATATTTACTAATAATTGTATATATCTATCTTCTGTTATTCCATTTCCATCAAATATAAAGTTTAATCCCATATATGAATATTTTTCATCTAATGTTACTTCATATATTTTATTTAAATTATTTTCATCAAAATCTATTTCATCTGTGTAATCTACATATCTTCCAATTTCACTCTCATTTATAATTTTTTTATCTAAATCTCTTAAAATGAGAATAACATTTGGATTTAAAATTTTTCTAGCTAACATATAATCTTGATATTTCTTTATTGAATTTTGAATCCAACTATCTCTTTCTGATTTTGTAATATAATTAGAATCAATAATAATATTAATTTTTTCATTATCTACTTCCAAAAGAGTTTTCTTACTATCATATAAATCTTTAATTACACTACTATATGTTACACCTTTTACTAAAAGAAAAATAAAAATTCCAAAAATAATAAAAATTAAAGCAAATCCAATTATATTATAAGCAATATGTTTAATTAACTTATTTCTTAAAACTTCTTGTTCTTCCATTTTAATACTCTACTCTGACCAGATATATCCTACACCTCTAATTGTTTTTAAATATTTATCATATCCAATCTTTTTTAGTTCCTTTCTTAAACCACTAGCATAAACTTCTATTACATTAGTAGTAGTTTCACTATTAAATCCCCATATTTTATCAAAGATTTGCTCTTTTGTTATTATAGTATTTTTAGAATTTATTAAATATTCTAACATATCAAATTGTTTTCCCTGAAGCACTACTTCTTTTCCATTTGCAGCTGCTGTTCTACTATTTAAGTCTAATTTTAAGTCTTTATACTCAATTATATTTTCAGCATAATTTCCATTTGCTCTTCTAATTAGTGCTTCTAATCTCACTATTAATTCTTCTCTGTTAAATGGTTTTACTAAATAATCATCAGCTCCATATCTAAAACCTTTAACTTTATCATTTATTCCATCTTTTGCTGTTAAAATAAGCACTGGAGTAAAAATCTTCTCATTTCTTAATTTATTTAGAACATCATATCCATCTAAAATTGGCATCATTATATCTAAAATTATTGCATCATAAATTCCTTGCTTTGCATAAAGAATTCCTTCTTCTCCATCATAAGCATGATCAACATCATATTTATTTCCTATACACTGTTCAACAGTTTTTGCTAATACTTTATCATCTTCAACAATTAATATTCTCATAAATTTCCCTCTATTTTTACATGAAAATTTTATATTAGCATTTTATAGCAATAACCTTAAATTAAAATTAAATTAATATTTAATTCCTCTTTTAGAAATCATAATCTCTAAAAGATTTTCCATAAATTTAGTTTTCTTTTGATATTCTTTTAAAAGTCCTTTATATATTAATTTTGAATTTTTTATATTTTTAAAATGCTCAGGCTTTATTATCTCTGGTAATCCACTTATATCTACTTCTGATTTTTCTAATAATGCTTTTACAAATTCTGCACAATAATATGTTTTTTCAGCTTTTCTCTTTTTATTAAATCCAGCTAAAAATAATCCTAATATATTAAATTTATATTCATCTTTATGTTCTTTAACAAATTCTATTGTTTCATAAACTTTTTTGTATTGCTCTTCTGTTACACTTACTTCATATATGCTTATTTCTGTATTATAAAATCGCTTAAAGGTTCCAAAATTTGCTCCTTCTCTAACAAATCCTCCTATAAATGCTATATATGAATATTTTCTTCCAAAAGAATACATATTTTTTAAATTTTCATCTAATGCAATAGACACATGTGTATATTCAGCACCTGTTCTCATTTTAATTAGTCTAGATAGTAATGTTCCAGTATGTGCTAAAACAATATAAATCTTTTCCATTATTCTTCTCTTTTCGTCATAATTTACTCTTTTATTATAATAGATATTTGGATATATATCAATAATAAATATTAAAAATGCATACCCATTATAAGGATATGCATTTCCTAACTAATTATTATAAATTAAATATCATACTTGAAATAACAAAAAATAACAAAACTGATATAGTATCTGCAACAGTAGTAAGTAATGGTGATGCCATAATCGCAGGATCTAATTTTAATTTTTTAGCCAAAATTGGCAATATACATCCAAGCAGTTTTGCTAAAATTACTGTAAATATAAGAGTAATTGAAACAGCAAAAGCTATTTTCACATCTTTATATTGAATAATAATTCTAGCTGTATTTACTATTGCTAGTCCAATTCCAACTAAAATAGCAACTCTAAACTCCTTCCACATTGCTTTTAAAATATCTTTTGTTTTTATTTCATCTGTTGCTAAACCTCTAATTATTAATGTTGAACTTTGAGAGCCACAGTTCCCACCAGTTCCCATAATCATTGGTATAAAAGATACTAATAGAGGAAGTGAAGCTATTGCTGATTCAAAGTTTTCTATTATTGCTCCTGTAATCATTGCAGAAATCATTAAAACTAATAGCCAAACTATTCTATTTTTCGCATGTGTAAATACACTTGTTTTAAAATATGTATCTTCTGCTGGCATAATAGCGGCCATTTTTTCAAAATCTTCTAAAGTTTCCTCTTGCATTACATCAATGGCATCGTCTATTGTTATAATACCAACTAGTCTTTCTTCTTTATCTACAACTGGTATTGCAACTGCATCATACTTTTCAAACATCTTTGTTACTTCTTCCTGATCTTCTAAAGTATATGCTTTAATTACATTTGTATCCATTATTTCTTTTACTAGTTTTTCTCTATCTGCTACTAAAAGGGCTTTTATATCAACAACACCTAAAAGCTTTCTATCAATACTTAATACATAGCAATTATACACTGTTTCTTTTTTTAATCCCTTTTTCTTTATAACTTCAAAAGCTTGATCTACCGTCATATTTTCTTTCAAATCTATAAACTCTGTTGTCATAAGAGTTCCAGCTGTTTCATCTGGATACTTTAATAATTCGTTTATAATTTTTCTATTTTGTGGTTTTGTGTTTGCTAATATACGTTTAACAACATTTGAAGGCATTTCTTCAATTAAGTCAACAGCATCATCCATATAAAGCTCATTCATAACATTTTTTATTTCTGAATCAGTTAAATAACTTATTAACTTTTCTTGAGAATCATGTTCTAATTCTACAAACACTTCAGCTGCTTTTTCTTTTGATAATAATCTATATACAATTATAACTTTTTCTTCATCAATATTTTCCAAAATACTCGGGAAATCTGGACTATTTATATTTTCTAAAAACTTATGTAATTTACTTATTTTTTTATTTTCAATTAAATTTGTTAATTCTTCTACAATATTTTCTAAATCCATATTATTTCCCTCCTATTTCTATATATTTAATATTAATTGTGAAAGACTAAAATATAATAAAACGCAAAAAGTATCCACTATTGTTGTTATTAATGGTGCAGCCATAATAGCTGGATCAAGCTTAATTTTTTTGGCTAAAATTGGAAGTATACATCCAAGCAATTTTGCCATTATTACTACTCCTATAAGAGTTATATTAACCGTAACTGCAATTTCAAAACTTTGATATTGAATCATTATTCTTATTCCATTTACTAAGCCTAAAACTATTCCAACTAAAAGTGATACTCTAAGTTCTTTCCACATTGTCTTAAAAATGTCTTTTGTATTTATTTCATCCATTGCTAGTCCTCTAATTATAAGAGTAGAACTTTGAGAACCTGCATTTCCTCCTGTATCCATAAGCATTGGTATAAATACTACTAATACTGGCATTACTGCTATTGATGTTTCAAATTTTGCCATTACTGTGCCTGTAATAGCAGCTGAAAGCATTAATATTAAAAGCCAAACTATTCTTTTTTTTGCATGTTCAAATACACTTGTTTTAAAATAGCTTTCATCTGTTGGTGAAATAGCTGCCATTTTCTCAAAATCTTCTAATACTTCTTCTTTCATTACATCAACAGCATCATCTATTGTTATAATTCCGACTAATCTTTCCTCTTTGTCTACTACTGGTATTGCAACTGCATCATACTTTTCAAACATCTTCGTTACTTCTTCTTGATCCTCCAAAGTATATGCTTTTATAATATTTGTATCCATTATATCTTTTATTAAAGTAGTTTTTTCTGCTATTAATAAATCTTTTATATCTATTACTCCTATAAGTTTTCTATCTTTACTAAGGACATAACAATTATAAACTGTTTCTTTCTGAATACCACTCTTTTTTATTATTTCAAAAGCTTTTTCTACATTTATATTTCCTTTTAAATCAATAAATTCTGTTGTCATAAGACTTCCGGCAGTATCTTCTGGATATTTTAACAATTCATTTATAATTTTTCTATTTTCTTTAGTTGTATTTGCTAAAATTCTTTTTACTATATTTGCTGGCATTTCTTCTATAAAGTCAACAGCATCATCCATATAAATTTCATTCATAACATTTTTTATTTCTATATCTTTCAAACAACTAATTAATTTTTCTTGATCATCATGGTCTAATTCTACAAATACTTCAGCTGCTTTTTGTTTTGGCAAAAGTCTATATACCATAATAATTTTTTCATCATCTATATTTTCTAAAATAGTTGGAAAATCAGCACTATTAACATTTTCTAAAAATTTGCGTAATTCACTAATTTTTTTGCTTTCAATTAACTCTATAACTTTTTCAAGTTCTAATTCTTTATTGTCCACAGCCAATAACCTCCTATTTTAATATTTTTTATAAAATAAAAAGTAGTAATTTTATGTAAATCCTCCAAACATATTTATTATACTCCTTCTTAATAAACATGTCAACATTGGCTGAAAAAGTTAATTTAGTTCAACTTTTTTAGTTATTGTGTCTCATTTTCTCTTTTTTTCTCCTTTTTTCTATCTTTTTCTCGTTTTTAATATAACTATAATAGTTTACATAGTATAAAAAATTATATTAATAGCATAAATTAAATTTTACTAAAAAAATAAACCTAAATTGATTTTTTACAATTTAGATTTATTTGACATTATTTCTATAATTTTAAATTTATTTTATCTTATTTCTTTAAATCTTATAATTCTTATTGCAAATACAATAGCTATTACATAAAAAAATGTAATTAATATTGGAAGAACATTATCTGTTCCTGCTTTTGGAAGTTTTTGATTATCTGAAATATTAGCTAAATTTCTTGCATTATTAGCTGAATTATTTACTATTTTATTTACTGTATTGTTTTTAGTATTGTTTGTAGTATTTTTATTTATAACTCCAATAGGTAAAGTATTATTATTTTGTTTATTTTCTTTATTACTATTTTCTCCATTTGTAACTTTTCCTATTTTAGAAAAGTCTGCATTTTTATTAATTTCCAAAACAGCTTCTACAGTATAATTATTATCAGATTTTTTCTTATATCCTACTGTATATGTATAAATTCCAAATTTTTCATCTTTTATTACTTTATTTTCTTCAAACAAAAATGGAATTAACTCATCAAAATTAATTTTTCCATTTTCATAATTTTTTGTTTCATCATCTAATGTTATTGAAATTTGATTTCCAAGACGTGTAAAAGAAGATGAGTTTTTGTTTTTAAATATTTTTACATCTTTTTGTTCATCATAATAATGAGCTGCATCTCCCATTTCTATATCTTGTGATAATATTGTTCCTAAAAGTCCTAACATTGGTCCTTTTAGAGAATCACTTAAATTGCCAACAACATCATATAACTAAAATTAATTTCTAGTTTTATACATCAATTTTCAAAAAAGTCTTGACAATTATTTCCCTAGGCTTTATAATTATTTTGTTGCTGATATAAAAACTTACAAGAAAATTAAATAAAAAGTGTTGACAAACGGGAATTGATATAGTAAAATAAATCACGTTAGTAGAGCACAAGATAACGGTCGCTTAGCTCAGCTGGGAGAGCATCTGCCTTACAAGCAGGAGGTCATAGGTTCGAACCCTATAGCGACCACCATTTATTTGGCCTGGTAGTTCAGTTGGTTAGAATGCCGCCCTGTCACGGCGGAGGTCGACGGTTCGAGCCCGTTCCAGGTCGCCAAAAATATCTAGCGTAAACTAGATATTTTTAATATAAGGCTTCATAGCTCAGTTGGTAGAGCAGGGGACTGAAAATCCCCGTGTCAGTGGTTCGATTCCACTTGAAGCCACCATATAAAGATAGCAGTATTTACAATCGTGTAGGTATTGTTATTTTTTTATGGAACAAGTTGCCAAAAGCTTTCTTTAATAGAAAGTAATTTGCATTTTCTATTAAAGAAAAATAGTTGGAGAACAAAACTCCAACTAAACCTATAATTTTACTCATTTTTAAATAATTGTATAATATTTTCCATTCTTTTTTCTATTTCTGCATAATTACTTTGCTCTAAATATTTTTTATATTCTTTCAATTTTTCTTTATGATTTAATATTTCTAGCATTCCATTATAAATTCCTTTTTCAGAATCTTCTACTATTATTCCAGCTTTTCCATTTTCAAAAGCTTCCTCTGCTCCTAAATAATTAGTCATAACTATTGGCATTTTTAATATAATAGCTTCTTGTATAGACATACTATGTGCCTCCCAAATTGATGCACAAACATAGCAATCTGCTTTAATTAAATATGGAAAAGGATTTATCTTTCCTCCTAAAAAACAAATATTTTCTTTAAATTTAACTTTATTTTTTAAATATTCACTATATGCCTTTTCTCCATCTCCTATTATGTACAAATTAAATTTCTTACCTTCTTCTAATAATTTATTTGCACTTTCTATTAATCTATCATATCCTTTTTGCTTATCAAGTCTTCCTAGTGTTATAAAATTTAATCTATCATTTGGCATTTCAAAATCAATACTCTCTTTAGATTTTTCTATTAATCCATATATATTTATTGGATTATATCTAACGCATAAATTTCCTGAATCACCTATTTTCTCAATAAATATTTTTTTAGTAGCTTCAGATACACATACTACTTTATTAAATTTTTTCATACATTCTAATTCTTCTTTAGGACTAAAGACTGCTCTAGTATGTTCTGAAAATTGATAATTTATATGTATCCATGCTATTTTATTTTTACATTTTAATTTAGATACATATTTAGCTGGCATTCCTTCTTGCATAGCTACTACTATATCAAAATCTTTACTATCCAATTTTTCTATAATCTCTTTTTCCCTTGCATTTATAATATCACTTATAACATTTCTTCCTAATTCTCGCCACATCTTTTTTTCTATATCAAATTCATATATATAATTTACACTAGAATCATAAACTTCACTAAATTTATTATCCTTTAAAAAATTAAATATAGTAATTTCAAATTCATTTTTAGGTAAATTAAATATGATAGTTTTCATTACACTTTCAACGCCACCACCTAAAGCAAAATTATTAACAAATAATATTCTTTTCATTTATCTTATATCTCTCCCTAATATATTATTTTTATATTAAAATACCAAAATAGACCTTTCTTCTAAAAGCACTTTTTTACTTTTAAAATAAAAGTCTATCTTTAAATTTTATTTTTAATATTTTTAGAGTAGATAAAATCTACTCTTTTTTCTTCTATTAAATTTATACCGTGTGTGTATGTATACTCTTGCAATCGTTTTAAGATTATACATTTTCTTTTCCTCATAAAATAATTTATAATTAAAAATACTTAATTATAAATTATTTTTATCTTTATTTACCTTATTTGTCAACATTTTTTGATTCAGCATCGCACTGTGTTTTTGCACTTTATAAAAAATTAAATAATTAATATCTTAATTTATTTTAAATTTTCTTTTATCTTCTTCTGTAAGTTCAAAAAATCTTATTGTTTTATTTCTTTTTTTCCATAAATTAAGAGCTTTTTCTCCTATAAAAGATATTATACCTTCTTGTCTCCCAAGTTTATATTTACAAGTTTTAAATGGCATTTTCATATTTGAAATACCTGATACCAAAATATTTTTTAAATTTGGACAATCAATAATCGCAAAATTAAATGCAATTTCTAAATTTGAAAAAGTAATTTCTTCTAAAGCTGTTCCTTCAAAAGAATTAATTATATTCTGAGGTCTATCTAAAATATATACCTTCAAATCGCCTAAAAATGTAACTCTTTTTAAATTTTTACAATTTAAAAATGCATCTTCTCCAACATTTATTATACTTTTTGAAAAAGTAATATCTGTAAGATTAGCACAATTTTTAAATGCTCTTTCTCCTATCATTTCAATTTTTCCAAATGATATGTTTTTTAATTTTTCGCAATCTGCAAAAGCTTCATTTCCAATGCAATTATATGTTCTATCTGAACTTAAATTAACACAAGCAGATTTTTCTTTTTCTAAAAATTCAAGTTCTTCTAAACTTTCCCATTTAGCATTTTTCTCAAAATTATATTTTCCTACTCCATTTGTTGCAATAGTAAGTTTTTTTACTTTTTTAATTGTATTTTTGTCTAAATAATCTTTTGCATATTTTACATTTCCATCTTCAAATTCTGCTTTAAATGCAGGACCTGTAATATTCGCCCAATTAAATGCCATTTGGTTTTGGCTTGCTACTTCATTAAAGTTCTTAAACCAATTTTTTATTGTTTCAAATAAACTTTCTCCTTCATCATAAATATCAATACTTCTTTCTTCATTTGAAACTAAATTTTTACTATTATTTTTTGAGTTTTCATCTATAACATATTTTCTATTTTCTTGTTCTAAATAATTACCAATCATTTCAATATGATCATCTCTTGATCTTACATCTTTTATTTTTAGTAATTGTTGCCAAAGTTTATAATCATATAAATCTTTTTCAGAAATATTTTTCGCAAGATTAACTAACATTCGACGTCTAATTTCATCTTCTGTTTCTTCTTTAGCACCTTGAAATAAAACTTCTTTAATAGTATTTTCTAGATATTCTTTCTTACAAGTTTTAAATATTCTAGAAAAATCTATAATTGCTTGTGTTTGTAATTGGTAAATTATTATATCAAAAGTTGTTTTTCCTACATATTTATTATATTCTATATCTTCGATTGGATTATGATTCGATTTATTCCAGTTTTTTATGTCTTCTTCTAAATCAGCCCACATCTTTTTTAATTTCTCTAAAGCTTCTGCTTCAATTCTATTTTCAATAGCACTTTCAATAATATTATTTGTTTTTAAAATATAATAATCAATATTTGATTCTAACTCAACAAGTTCAAGAATTACTTCTAAAGATATATCATCAAATTCTTCTGAATTATTGCTATTATCTAATACTATATCTTTAGCTTTTGATCTTGTTTTTTCTAAAGCTATTTCATATTCATTTGCCTTATCAAACTGATTTAATATTTTAATTTCAACAATTTTATTTTCTATTCTAAAAATTTCTTGTAAAATTAAATCAAAATCCTTTTTATTTATCATAAGTATCTCCAAAATTAATTTATAATAAAATTATACCTATATAAATTTTAATTTACAATATTTATTAAAAAAATTCTAACTTAAATTATGTATTGATATTTTTTCTCTTACAATTTTCCAAGATATAATATAAATTATAAAACTTATTACACTAGAAGTTATACCTACATTTCCTATAATATGAAAATTATCAAATACTTTATCTACAAATAATATTAAACCGAAATGATATTATAAAACTTGCAAATGCTGTCATAAACATTATTATCACACTCATTATTGATTTTTCTTTATATTTTAAAAATACAACTGGAATAAGTATGCTTCCGCAAATAAATGATAATATAACTGATAAATACATGTATACAGTAATATTGAATAAATAATCCTTATTATTTAAAATATTATTTAAATAATACATTCCAAATATTATTATATTTGAAAAAATAATACCTATTATTGTACACAAAATGTATTCAATATATTTACTATCAATTATTTCCTTTTTTGAAACTGGTGAAGTTAAAACAAATTTTGTCCACTTTGAATTTCTATCTCCCATTATTAGAGTTACTAGTGTAAGACTAAGTGTTAAACTTGAAAAAACTATTATAAGTGGAAGAACTGCAAGTATATTTAATTCTGTAATTTTTTCTACTATATATGCTAAAATAGTTAAGCAAATACAATAAAAAAATACTACAATAAAACTTGACTTCATAGCATAAAAATCTTTTAAAAATAATCCTTTCATCTATTTTTCCCCCTTTATATACATTAACATTATATCTTCAAGTTTTACATTATCCATTAAAAAACTTGAGTATTTCTTTTCCATTTCTTTTTTATCTTTTACTAGTATTTCATACATACAATCCGTTTTTCTATATCGTAAAATATCTGCCTTTTCAATCTTTTCAAAATCGTTAAATTTGCACTTTATCAACCCATATTCATAAATAAGATTATCTTTTTTCTCCTCAAAAACTGTATTTCCTTCATGAACAAAAACAATATAATCTGCAATTTTTTCTAAATCACTTGTAATATGTGATGAAATTAATACTGAATTTTCTTCATCTTGAACAAATTCTAATAATAAATCTAAAATATCATCTCTAGCAACAGGGTCAAGTCCACTTGTAGCTTCATCTAAAATTAATAATTTTGCTTTATGAGAGAGTGCAACACTTAAAGCTAGCTTCATTTTCATTCCTTTTGAAAGAGCTTTTATTTTTTTAGAAGAATCTAAAGAAAATTTATTAAGTAATTCAAAATATTTATTTTCTTCCCAATTTATATATATTTTTTTTAAGATATTACTAAGTTCTTTCAAATTTAAATATTCTGGGAAAGATGTTTCATCAAATACAACTCCAATTTTCTCTCTTATACTTACATCAAATTTATTTTTTTCATTATTAAAAAAATAAACATCTCCCATATCTTTTGGTACAATATTTAATATACAATTTAAAATTGTTGTTTTTCCTGCTCCATTTTCTCCAATAATTCCAACTATACTACCTTTTGGAATGTTAAAAGACACAAAATCTAATAAAAAATCTTTATATTTCTTACTCAAATTTTCTACTTTTAATGCACAATTTTCCATATTTATTTTTCCTCCTCATAAAATATTTTTAACAAATTTATAAGTTTTTCTAAAGAAATACCACTCTCTTTACTTAAATTTATTGCATTTTGTAAATTTTTTTCTATTTCTCTTTGTTTTTCTTCTTGTATAAATTCTTTATTATTACATTTCACAAAGCACCCTTTTCCTAAAGTTGTTTCTAAAAAGCCATCTCTTTGCAAATCTTCATATGCTCTTTGTACTGTTATTACACTTATATGTAGTGATCTTGCCAAAGCACGCATAGATGGAATCATCTCTCCTTCTTTTAGCTCTTCTTCCATTATCATTTTTTTAATTTGGCTTGTTATTTGCTCATAAATTGGTTTGTTTTCATTATTTCTAATAATAATTTCCATATTTCCTCCTTTGCTAAAATTTAAGCTAAATTTATCTAATATAATTAGCATTGCTTTTCTGATTATAAAAAGTGTGCTATACTGTACTTATTGATTAAGTACAGTATAGCACACTTAAATATCTAAGTCAATATTTATATTACAATAATTTACCAAAAACTATTTTCGTTATGTTATGCTATTTTAGTCAAGAAGAATTAGATAATATAATTATTCAAACTAACTTCAAAATTAAAAATTTCTATTTAGATGGGGGAGATAATAATAAATGGTTAATTTATGTATTAGAAAAATAAAAAGACATACTAAAGTATGTCTTTTTATTTGGTGGGCAGGGATGGATTCGAACCATCGTACGCTCTCGCGGCCAGATTTACAGTCTGGTGCCATTAACCACTCGACCACCTACCCATGTGTCAAGCACGTACTTAATTATAATTTTTTTTTATCAACTTGTCAATACAATTTCAAAAGTTTTTATTATTTTTTTACAATCTTTAAATAATTTTCTTTTAAATTCATATAATTTGGTGCCTTTATTACTATTCCTGAATATTTAATATTACTATTATTTTCTATCCTATCTGTTAATTTTACTTCATAAATTTTATCATCTTTTTTATCTATTCCAATACTATTTTCATCATTTGCTCTTATTACTATAATTTCAAAAATATCTTCAAAATCTATCCACTTGACATCAGTAATATTATAATTATTTACAAATTTTTTATATTCACTACAATTTGTTATTCTTAAAGCATAAAAATCATTTCCTAAATTTTCCCAACTACTAAAATTAATATCTGGCATTTCTTTTGTTATAGTAAAGTTCTCTGTCTTAACTTCCCAAAAGCTTTCACTAAATATTTTTTCATCATCTCTCAAATTTCTAGTTACTACTATATTTTCCTTTTCCATTGTTCTTGGGATTAAATAGCAAATACAAGTTCTTTCATACTTTTTATCTAATTCTTTAAATTCCTTTATTTGTTCTTCTGAAAAATCCCCTCTTCCACTTTTATATTTTTCAAATTCTATATTTTCTGCATCCTCTCTTATTAAAGATATATATAAAGCATCATTATCTACTTCAATTTTATCTACAATTAATCCTTGCATACTAGTATTTTCTATTGCTGTTATAATCATAAAATTATTTTTAAAATCTTCCTCTTGCATATCTATAATTTCTTCCCATCTATTTTTTACCACTTTATATTCTGAGTAATCATTTATTTTTTTATAATAGATTTTTTCATTATATATCATATCTTGAGTATAATCATAATCATTATACTCACTATCTTTTGAAGTTTTAAATATTGGTTTAAAGCTTTTATATTTGCAACCTGTACCGATTAATTTTTATTCCTTGATTCATTTCTTCTTGACTTAAATTTATTTGTAAATTATTAACATTCTCTGAATTTACTTTGATATTTTGATTTTTATTTTTTAAATATATTTTTCCAAAAATTCCTCCAATTATTGCAATAATTAATACTACAAATATCACTTTAATAAATTTCATTTTTTCCTCCTAAAAACTTATATATTATTTATACAATTTAAAATAAGAAATGTTACACTTTTTTTTTAATTTTATTGAGTACATTAATAAATTACATCTAATATCGCACTTTAAAAACAAAAAGTACAGCTATAAAAAATTATAACTGTACTTTTATCTTTTTTACTTTTTGTATTGTCTAATTTTTTCTTATTTTTTCAAGTTCAATTTTCTCCATATTCCCTTTATAATTTATCATCATTGTTATTTTATCAGTTGCCGTATATTTATTCATTTCAAAAGTTTCATAATATTCATATTGTGTATCACTTACAAATTCATGTCTACATTTTCTTGAAGGACTCATATTGCATTTAAATTTCTTTCCATTTGAATTTAATACATAACAACCTTCTTCTCCGTCTTTTAAAAATTTAATTCCTTCACATATTATTGGAGTATTCTCTTTTTCATATTCTGCTATCATTTCTTTATATGGTGATGTCGTATATATTTCATGATTTCTTTCACTAAAAAGCTTTTGGCTTTCTTCTGTATAAGTTATTCCATCTTCACTTAATACTAACAAATCAAACATTTTATCTTTTTCTTTTTGTACTTCTTCTGGATATTCAGGTCTTTTTAAATTATCTACAGTTATTCCTATCTCAAAACATGTATCTAAAAGTTTAGCTGTATTTACTTTTAGCTCTTCATTAGTTGTACTTATTACTTCATAATATTCTGATGTTCTTTTATACATTTTTTCTGGAACATCTACATGTAATTCCCATTTCCCTTTTAAAGTTGTTTTTTCCTCACCTTGCACGTATCTATTTTCGTCTAAAATATCCTCACTAATTGTTATTTCTGTAAAATAAAAGTCCAATTTTTTAGAACGAGGATATTCATTGTCTGTATACATGTTATAAACCAGCTCTGCTTTATTTAATTCTCTACTTACTCTTTGTGGGAACCAATTTAGTCCATTATTTATATAGTTATCATCAAACTCTAAATATTTATAATTTAATTCATGCTCTTTGCAAAATTCATTAAACCTTTTCTCTCCAACTGCTGCTGAATATATTATTCTATTTTCTTCATCTAATACAAATAAATCTGAAAGTTCTATATTATGCAAATTATCGAAATTAATATAATCTTTTACTTTTTCCTCAAATTCAAAATTAAAAGTAACACTCAAATTGTAATCGTCCATTAAAAAGTCTTTTATTTTTACACTTGTATTAATATTATCAATAATTTCTCCTAAATCTCTTTCTACATTTGTATCTGATGTAACTGGATCCATTTCTGGACTTTCTATATATCCATTTTCTGCCGCATTATCTATTCCTTTTCCTAGTCCTAAATCAAATCTTTCTTTTATAAATTTTTCTATATCTTTTGCAAAAACAATTCCTGTTGTCAAAACCAAGCATACGCACGCTACAGACAATATTTTTGCAATTTTGAATTTATTATTTTTCTTCATCTTTTCCTCATTTTCTAAGTTAGATATAGCTATTTTGAGTCTTGATTTTTCAATTATTTTATTTAGTTCTTCATTATTCATAACTATACCCTCCTTCTACTAAATATTTTTTTATTTTCTTTCGAATTCTATATAATTTAGTTTTTACTTTAGATTCTGATATATTAAATTCTATTGCAATTTCTTTTATTTTTCTTGAATAATAATAAAATGATAGAAATATTTCTTTATCTTCATTCTTCATTTTTTCTAATTCTTTTAAAATCGCTCTATTAGCCTCATTTCTAATAAATTTAATATCTATATTTTCTAAAACAACCATTTTTTCTTCAAAATCTTCTATATTATCATTTATATGTATATTTCTAAATTTCTTTTTAATAAGATTTTTTGTTATACCACAAATATACGAAGACATTTTTTTATTTATATCAAGTTTTTTTCGATTATTCCATAGCACTAAAAACACATCAGATATAATTTCTTCTGTATCTTCACAAGTTATAAATCCTGAATTTTTTATTATGCTCCAAATATACCCTGTATAATCTTTCATAACTTTTTCAATATCTATTTCTGAATTTTCTTTAATATACATATATATTACATCTTTTTCTATTTCCACAACTCTTCCCCTATTTTTAAAAGATATCTTTCATATCTATATTACCATTTTTTCTAAAAAGGTTACAAAAAAAATAATCTTTAAAAATTTTAAAGATTATTTTTTATATAATAGGGAAGTGCTCTGCACTTCCCTATTATATAATTTGTACAGAAAAATTTCTGAGAATCTTTTCGCACATTAAACATTTATTAGCTGTGTAAAATGAAATGAGCTACAGCTAAGTTCTTGCAGAGAAAATACGTGGGCAATTCAGTAAAATTTCGTTTTTTGCATATTAAATATTGTCCACTTTTGTTCTTTCTATATATTCATATCTTTTAATCTATAGTGACCTGATATCTTCCATGCGTTTTCATTATAAAATTCTAATCCATCTTCTTCTCTATATGGATGTCCTGCATTATGAATTAAATAAGGCACTCCTTTCTCATTTCTTTTATCCGAAATTATACCAATATGTTCTTTTCCAAATACTACTATATCTCCTGCTTGCCACTGGCTAATTTCATTTAAATCAGTTGTTAATGATATATGATTTCTTTCAAAATATACTTTTAAATTTGGTACTCTCCTAAAATCAATATTTGGATCTGGCTTTCCTTCGACTCTTGGATATAAATTAACATTATTCTTTATGTCTTCATCTACCATGTCTTTTAAAGAGTACCCGGCATTTTTTAAAGCTCTCCATATAACATCTGTACATACACCTTCATCATCAGGAGGATATCCTCCATTATAATATGCACTTCTGTAATTAGGCTTATTTTCTGCCTCTAATCTTGCCCCTTGAAGAATATCTGCATAATCTTCTATTCCGTCATTATCATAATCTGTATTACTTTTTACTTCTTCTATTCCAAAATCTTGTGCATAATATACTTTTTCAGTTGGTATTGTTTGTGTAAAATGTTTTATATAATCTTTATATATGATTGCAACTACACTAAGTGTTATAGAAATTATTATGAATACTATTATTAAACAAATTATTAGTTTTTTAAGCCTTCTTCTATTTCTTTCATCTCTTTTTTGTATTTCTTCTTCTTTAGCTTTTAAATCTTTTTTTAGTCTTTTTATAAACTCTTTATCTGGTACAACATTTTCATCAACTTTCTTAACTCTTTCAAACTCTTCCATATAGCCCTCCTTTTAAACAAATCATTTTGACAACATACTATCTATAAATTAGCACATAAAATACAAACATGGACTTTTGTATTCATTTAGTTACAATCTTTTTATATTATACAAAATAATGTATATAAAAATCAATTAATATTTTTATATTAAGTAATACACCTAATAAAAAACGCTTGAAATGCAAGGCAAAATGCACTATATATTTTTTTTATTTTATATAATAATATTAATTTTTTTCATTTTAGTATTGACATATTAAACTCAATAGTTTATAATTAATCTTGCGTTAAGATTTAGTCAAAATATGCGCCCTTAGCTCAGTTGGTCAGAGCAACCGGCTCATAACCGGTGGGTCCAAGGTTCGAATCCTTGAGGGCGCACCATAAACCGTAGAAATACGGTTTATTTTTTTATATAATAGAAATCTATACCTTTTCTATTGCACAAAAAAACTCAGAGTAATTTTCCACTCTGAGTTCACTTTATTTTATATTAATTATCTCGTCCTTCTGGCAATGCTGGATAATCTAAAACAACTTTTATCTGCATAATATATCTTATTGTTTTTATAAATTTGCTATTTTTAAATCTTTGCCATAATGAAGGTTTTGCTTCAAATCTTGTTTCTTCAAAGAAATTATCCATCTCTTCTGGTACTGATACTTCTGTATTTGAAACATTTCCTTCTATACCATCCACTCCTGTTACAGCTGCTGACACACTATTTTCTTTTTCATAGTTTATTCCTGTTCCTATTTCTGAAGTAATATTCTCTCCTATTGTAGCTGTTTCTACAGCTTCTGTAGTATCATCAACAGGAACTGGTATATATTTTAATGCTTCTGCTATTTCTATTCCTATGTAGCTCAAAGCTTTTGATCTATCTTCGATTCTTTCTATATCTATTTCTATATGTAAGTTTGATTCTAAATTATTTACCTTGGCATCTATTAATTTAACTGCATCAGCATATTCGTCTGCTTCTTTGTCTTTTGCTTTTCCTATTAATGTTAATGCTTCTGCAACATCTGCTGGATATTTTGTTTCTATTTTTTTAACAATTTCTTTCCAATTTTTTGCTCTTCCCTTTACTGCTTCTGTAGCCTCTCTTAATACTGTTGCAAGTTTTATATTTTTTTCTCTTTGTCTAATTAATTCTTCTATTTTTTTTGTATTTTCTTCAAATTGATTTGTTGCATATTCTACTAAATCATAAGAAGCTTTATAAACACTTTTTGGAAAATTCTTTTTCTTTGGATATTCTAATAAATATGTTTTTATTGATTCTACTAAATCTTTAAAATAAGAATCATCTTCAAGTTGTACTATTTGCTTTTTACTATTTGGATTAATTAATTTTTGAACTTTGTCTATATTTGATAATATCTTTTCTTCCGTGATCACCATCTTCACGTTTACTATGCCTGATTTCTGAAAAAATGACATTGTAAACAACCTCCTTCGTATTAATCTAATTAAATACTAAGATAATTATATCCTCTTTTCCGTAAAACTACAAGAGTTTTTTCGACTTTTTTCTATTACATTTTCATTACAATATTTTTTCAAAATATTTTATTTTTTAGATTACTTTTTCATAACTCGTAGATTTATTCTTTATTATATTATTTATTTTTAGTAAATTATAAAACCTTTTTTATTTCCTCAAATCTTTTAATTTTTAAAGTAGTAGTTTTTATTAGTTCTTCTTCTGTTAAAATTATTTCTTTCACATATTTATAAGTTGGCATTTTTTTATTTATTTCTTTTACTTTTTCCCACATTATTTTCTTTATTTCGTCTAAATCATCTGTTTTATACTCTTCTTTAACTATTTCAGCATCATATACAATTTCTGCACAAATTTTCAAATCAATTTTATCATCTTTTTCTGGTTTTCCATATACAAAAGATTCTTTTACTCCAGGAATTTTATTTATTAAACATTCTACTTCTTCTGGATAAACATTTTTTCCATTTTTTAATACTATAACACTTTTCTTTCTTCCTGTAATAAATAAATACTCATCTCTATCAAAATATGCTAAGTCTCCAGTTGCAAACCATCCATCCTCTGTTAATCCACTATCCGGTACCCCATAGTATCCAAGCATTACACTTGGTCCTTTTACAGCAAGTTCACCAACTCCACATTCATCTGGCTCAAGGATTTTTGCTTCAAAATTTGGGAAAATTTTTCCTACTGATCCACTTCTTGCATAATTAGTATGTTCTGCTGCAATAACTGGAGATGTTTCAGTTAATCCATATCCTTGATATGTTTCTATTCCTAAATCATAAAAACCCTTTTCAATTTCTGGATCAAAAGCAGCTGCTCCTGCAACAAATAATCTTACTTTTCCGCCCAAAGATTCGTGAATTTCTTTAAATAATTTTCTTCTAATATCAATTCCTAAAACTTTTAATACTTTACTCAATTTTATTCCAAACTTAACTGTTTTTAGTTTTCCTTTTTTCTCTATAGATTGCATTACTTTTTTATACATATTTTCAAAAAGAATTGGAACTGAAATCATCACACTAATTTTATAATCTTTTAAGTTTTCTGCTATATGTCTAATTCCTTTACAAAAAGCAATACTTGCTCCAACACTTAATGGATACAAAAATCCTACAGAACACTCAAACACATGGTGTAATGGCAAAAATGATAAAAATGTATCTTCATTATTTACATTAAAACATAAACTAATATCATAAACATTAGAACAAATATTAGTATGAGATAATTTTACTGCTTTTGATGTTGATGTTGTTCCTGATGTAAATAACATTATAGCCATTTCATCATTATTTATTTTAGCATCTAAAAAGCTTTTTGCTCCATTTTTTATTAAATCTCTTCCAAGTCTAACTAATTCTTTTTGTGAATATATATCTCCGTCTTTTTCTAATTTGTCCATTGATATAAAATATTTTATATTTCCTATATTTTCTTTTTTAGCTTTTTCCATTACATCATCATATTTTGATGAATAAAAAATAGCTTCCATTTCTGAACGTTTAATTAAACTTAAAATCTCATTTTCAGGTAATGCTTTATCTAATGGGACTACAACTCCTGTTCCGCAAACAACTGATAAATAAGCTTCTTCCCATTCATATCTATTTTCTGAAATTACACCTATTCTTTTTCCTTTTAATCCTACACTAATTAAGGCTGTTCCTAATGCGTTTATTTCATCTATATAATCATTATAATTCATTGTCTTTATTTCATTTGTATTATCATCTTTAAATTTAAATGCTACATTTTTTCCAAATTCCTCTTTTGTGTTAGTTATTATTTCCTTTAAATTGTTAAATTTTTTTGCTGAAAAAACTTCTCCAGTTCCTTTATATATTCTTTCTCCCATTTTATTTCCATCCTTTATACAATTTTATTAAATAATGTTTTTTCATATTCATTATATAAATCGTGTATGTTTATTTGTTCTATTCCAGTTTTTCTTTTGTAAATTAATGTTGAACAAGTTAAAGAAAAAATTTCAGAAGCTAATACTTCTGCATTGCAATTTACTATATCTCCATTGTCAACTCCTTCTTGAACAATCCCCTGTATTACATCTATATATTCAATAACCTTTTGTTTGCAAAACACATTTCTTGATTCATTTCCCCATGTTTGACTAAGTACTATTGTAAGTAAATTTTCATACTTTAAAACAGCTTTTAACTGAATTAACGAAACTGCTTTTATTTTATCTAGAGTATTATCACATTTTGAAATTTTTATTTCTATACTATTAATTAAAAGCTTCATTCCCTCTTCAACAAGAAAATTAAAAATTTCTTCTTTACTGTTAAAATGATAATATAAAGTTCCTTTTGCAACTCCCACAGTAGCTGTTATTTCTTCAATACTAGTAGCATCATATCCTTTTTCTGAAAAAAGTTTTAATGAAGTTTCAAATATTTTTCTCTTTGTTTTATTCATAAAATTTCACCTACAAAATAATTTAAAATTATTATATAAAATTATACGGAAATTTGCAACACAAAAATTTTAAACTGAATAATTAGTCAAAAAGAACAAAGAAATTACAAAATTAAAACTAAATGCAAATTCCTTGTCTTTCTTATTTAAAGAACAATAGTGGATTTGCAAAAGACAATTTTCTACTGAATCGTCTACGTAATTGTTCGTGTACCAAATTTTACATAGTAAAATTTGTGTATAATAATTGACGTAAGCCTTTATATAATAGGAAGTGCAGAGCACTTTCCTATTATATAAAAAAATTGAAGAAAACTTTTATTAATAAAAGTTTTCTTCAATTTTTTTTATTACGGACAGTCACTTTTGATGTATTTTTTACTCTGTTATTTTTTGTAAAATTTCTTTTTTAGTAAGTCCATAGTTTTCTATTTCTTCTATATACTTTTTTATTTGTTCTATTTTTTCATTTATTGTTTTTTCCAAAATAGAATCTATTTTCTTACTAATAAAAGTCCCTTTAGTAGAATATGTGGATATTACTCCTCTACTTTCTAATATAGAATAGGCTTTTTTCACTGTATTTGGGTTTACTCCAAGTTCTGTCGCCATGTCTCTTATAGAAGGGATTTGTTCTTCTGGTTTTAAAATTGACAAAGCAACATATCTTTCAATTTCTTGAACAATTTGTTCATATATTGGTTTTCTACTCTGATAGTCTAAATTTATCATATAATCCCTCCTTTTATAAATTTTGAACAATTCCTTTTGCATCTATAGTTTCTATATCATAATCAAATAAATTTTTTCCTTCATATTTTTTTATAATTTCTTCTATTTTTTCTATCTCATTTGTATAGAATGTAAAACTAAAATTATTACATTCAATTTCATAGTAATCTCTTTCGGGATCTACTTCTTCTTTATAATTTTCTTTTATAAATTTAAATATTTTTTTCGTATCTTCTACATTAATATAATAATTTTGGCTATCTTCCTCGGCTTTCATCTTTTTTATAAAAGTAAAAGAAGTATTATATGAAAAACTATTTTTATCTTTTTCTATTTCTATTACTTTATTTCTTGCTTTCTCATTTACTATTTTTAAAATCTCTTTTTCTATCTCTGGTAAATTATCTAAATCCATTTTTAAAGATACTATTTCATGATTTTTATAAGAATAAATCGTTATATAATTTCTTGAATAATATTCTGAGTTATACATCATATCATTACTTTGACTAATAAAATAATTCTCAATATAATCTTCTACTTCTTTATCAAAATATTTTTCCAAACTATTGTTAATATTTATTTGTAAATCTTTATATCCTTTTAAATTTATATTACCATAGCTAAATGTATTAAGTGTTACTATCATATCACCTTTTGATTTATAGAAATTTGCTAAAGTTTTAATTTTATTTTTATCTTTATTTATATACTCAAGAATTTTATTACTTGTATATTCATCTAAAAATGCAGTAGCTTCTATATTTTGATTGTTTTTTAATTTTAGTTTCAAAGTTACTCTTATTCCCATTTTGTCCATATCATCATTAATCTCATCTAAAATTAAATTTACAATTTTCTCATCTTCAATAGCAATACTTGCTTTTGAATAATAATAAGTATTAAATAATGAATTAATTTCAAGTTCTACACTTTTTACATCATCTCTAGCAAATTTCTTTTCAACATCAGTTATTTTTTCATTAATTGCACTTAATCCAGAAATTATAATAAATAAAATAGCACTTGAAGCTATAAAACTAAGTATTGTTGTTTTTAATTTTACTTTTTTACTAGTTATTAAATCATATACAAAGTAATATACAAATATCAAAAATATAATTAATACTATTTCAGGAAGTCTTAAACTTCTTAAAACAATTTTTAATAAAGAGATCATAGGATACAAAGTTAATGCTTTCACTATTAGATGTGTTTTTATACTTTCAAAAGAACTTCCTGTATTCTCCATTTTTCTTTTTTCAAATAATTTCATTCCCACTATAACATAAAATATAGTAAATGCAACTGTTCCTAATATAGAATATACATCATATATTGAATTTTGAATTGTTAGTGAATATACTATATTTATAGGCAACAAAAATATTGAATTTTCGTCAAATCTAAATCCATTTACATAACTAGTATTATTCTCAAAAATTATATTAGCTCTACCAAATACCTCTTCAAAAGTAATTATTCTCATAAATGGTATTAGAAACAATAATAACATAATTAGTACAACTTGTATAAATTTGTTTCCTGAAATTGCTAATGCAAAACTTGAAAGAGCAAACATAAATAAATAAGTAAAAGTCATAACTATTGTACTATCTATTAACATTCCCATTAGTGTTAATGGATTTTTAGCAATAAACAAATATATAGCTAATACTATAAAGTTTATTAATTGTAGTAAAATTATATATAAAAAACCAGTTATTATATTTGTTAAATATATTTTCTTTCTTGTTATAGGCATAGAATTTACAAAATCCACACTACTTTTTTTATAGACATATCCTAGTAAAATATTTGACAATATAAATGGTATTATACATGCCCCTATCAAATTTGCTATAATTAAAATTGCCATTTCACATGGTTCTGCATATCTAGAATTATCTTGATTATATAAACAAAATAGAGTAATTATAGGAATTATTATAAGCATTATAATTAAAATTCCCTTTGACTTTTTTAAATTTTGTATAGCATAATTTTTATTAAATAATTTGTTTGAACTCATACCCAATTACCTCCATTTCATAAATAAATATTTCTTCTAAAGTAAGTGATAAAAAGTCTAAAATTAAAGGAGATTTTTCTCTTAACTTTTTCTCAATTTCATCTTTTTCTCCTTTAAAAATCATTGTTGCAACACTTCCAACTTTTTTGAAAGAAATTGGATTTACATCTTTAAAAGTCTCTTCATCAAACTCTTCTTTTAATGATATTTGAACTTTAAACATGTTTGTTTTTAATGTATCAATATCACTCTCAAATAATACTCCGCCTTTATACAAAACTCCTAAATTATCACAAATATCTTCTAGCTCTCTTAAATTATGGCTTGTCATAACTATTGTTGTATTCTTTGTAGACATCTGTTTTGCTAAAATCTTTTTCATTAAATTTCTTACAACTGGATCTAGCCCATCAAAAGTTTCATCAAAAAACATATAATCAGCATTTGTGGCTAATATGCATATTAATGCGCATTGCCTTTTCATTCCTTTTGAAAAATTATCTAATTTTGTATTTAAATCTAATTTTAAAATATCAGCTAATTCTTCTAAATATTTCATATCAAATTTCTTATACATTGATTTATAGTATTTTGCCATATCTGTTAATGTATAACTTGGCACTATATACAAATCATCAGGTAAAAAAGCTAATCTTTGTTTAATTTCCTCGTTATTTTCTACCTCTACTCCATCAATAAGTATACTTCCTGAGTCCTTTCTAAACACATCATTAATTAATCTTAAAAGTGTTGATTTTCCAGCGCCGTTTGCCCCAATTAATCCATATATTGAATTAGTTTGGATATTGCAATTTAGATTTTCTAAAATTTTCTTTTTACCAAATGTTTTATTCAAATTGCTAATCTTAATCATAGTTACCTCCCACAAATTATATTCAATTTTTTTGTAATCCCTAAAAAACTTGAATTCTAATACTTAATTTTTAGAATTTATTTTCAAATTGTATTATTTGTACTAGTACAATTATATGTTTCTTTTTTTTCAAAGTCAATATAGTCACATAAGTTTCATATATTATAATATAAAAAATGGCAATATCTAATATGTAAAAAACCACTAGTAAAAAATTTACAAGTGGTTTTTATATTAATAAAATAAATAATTAATTAAATTTCAGTAATATCAATAGGTATTAAATCATCTTCAGTAGTTTCATCTTCAATAGCTTGATATAGAGCATTCACAGTATCTAATGAAGTAAAACATGGTATCTTACATTCGGCTGCCATTCTTCTAATTTTAAATCCATCTCTATTTGACTGTTTTCCTTTTGTTGGAGTATTAATAACAAAATTAATTTTTCCAGATTCAATTAAATCAATAATACTATTTGTACCTTCCCACAATTTTTCAATAATTGTTGATTCTACTCCATTAGTTCTTAGAAATTTTGCAGTTCCAACTGTTGCATATATTGAAAATCCTTTATCTTTAAATTTCTTTGCAAGTGGTAACATTTCTTCTTTATCTTTATCTCTTACAGTTATTAATATAGAGCCTTTTGTAGATACATTTGCTCCACTTCCTATAAATGCTTTTAATACTGCATTTTCAAACTTTTTAGATACTCCTAAAACCTCTCCTGTTGACTTCATTTCAGGTCCTAATGAAGTATCTGCATTTTTTATTTTTTCAAATGAAAACACTGGCATTTTTACACATATATAATCACTCTTTTTATACAATCCTGTTCCATATCCTAAATCTTTCAATTTTTTACCTAAAATTACATTTGTTGCTATATCTATCATTGGAAGATTTGTAACTTTGCTTATGTAAGGAACTGTTCTACTTGAACGAGGATTTACTTCTATTATATAAACCTCTCCTTCACTTATAATAAATTGAATATTTAAAATTCCTATTATATTAAGTTCTTTAGCAATTCTTTCTGTATATTTTATAATTGTATCTTCTTGTTCTTTTTCAACATTCTGTGTTGGATATACTGAAATACTATCTCCTGAGTGAATTCCCGCTCTTTCTAAGTGTTCCATTATACCAGGAATTAAAATGTCTTCTCCATCACATATAGCATCTACTTCAACTTCTCTACCTAATATATATTTATCAACTAAAATAGGATGTTCTTGAGCTATTGTATTTATCTCATTTACATATTCTTCTATTTCATTATCATCATAAGCTATTGCCATTCCCTGTCCACCTAAAACATAAGAAGGTCTAACAAGAACTGGATATCCTAAATAATTTGCAACACGTTTTGCTTCTTCAACAGTATAAATTGTATTTCCTTTTGGTCTTAAAATTCCACAATTTGATAATGCTTCATCAAATTCTTTTCTATCTTCTGCTCTATCCATATCAACTTCTTGTGTTCCTAATATTTGAACACCCATTTCTGATAAAGCTTTAGTTAATTTTATAGCTGTTTGTCCACCAAATTGTACTATTGCACCATAAGGTTTTTCAACATTTACTATATTTTCAACATCTTCTGCTGTTAAAGGTTCAAAATATAATTTATCTGCAATATCAAAATCTGTACTTACTGTTTCTGGATTATTATTTACGATTATTGTTTCAAATCCCTGTTTTTTTAAAGCCCAAACACCGTGAACGCTACAATAATCGAACTCTATACCTTGTCCTATTCTTATTGGTCCAGACCCTAATACCATTACTTTCTTTTTATTAGTTTCCTTTGCTTCATTTTCATCATCATAACTTGAATAATAGTATGGAGTTTGTGCTTCAAATTCAGCACTACAAGTATCAACCATTTTAAAGTTTGCTACAATTCCATTTTTCTTACGTAATTCTTTAATTTCCGCTTCTGTTTTTCCTGAAAGTTTTGCTATAACTTTATCTGTAAATCCCATTTTTTTAGCTTTTTCAAGCATTTTAGAATTCATTTGATTTATTTCTAGTTCTCTTTCCATTTTTACTAATTTATAAACAATTCCTATAAAAAATCTATCAATAGTTGTAATCTCATGAATTCTTTGAACAGATATTTCTTTTCTTATAGCTTCTGCTATAACAAAAATTCTTTCATTATCAACAATCTTTAATCTTTCTTCTAATTCTGGTTTTTCTAACTCTTTTAATTTATCTAATCTTAGATATTCAACATTTTCTTCTAATGAACGTATAGCTTTCATTAAAGCAGCTTCTAAATTAGGTGCTATAGCCATAACTTCTCCAGTAGCTTTCATTTGTGTTCCTAGCACTCTACTTGCTGTTAAGAATTTTTTAAATGGCCATTTTGGTATTTTTACAACAGCATAATCAAGTACTGGTTCAAAACATGCATATGTTTTCTGAGTTACCTCATTTTTTATTTCATCTAATGTATATCCAAGTGCTATTTTACTTGCAACCTTTGCAATCGGATATCCAGTTGCTTTTGAAGCTAAAGCTGATGAGCGGCTAACTCTAGGATTAACTTCAATTACTGCATATTCAAAGCTTGTTGGATTTAATGCAAATTGAACATTACATCCACCTTCAATTTTTAATGCAGAAATTATTTTTATTGCTGAAGTTCTAAGCATTTGATATTCTTTATCTGATAATGTTTGAGATGGAGCAACAACTATACTGTCACCTGTATGTACACCAACTGGATCAATATTTTCCATATTACATATAGTAATACAATTTCCTTTGCTATCTCTCATTACTTCATATTCTATTTCTTTCCACCCTGTAATACATTTTTCAACTAATATTTCATTTACTCTTGACATTCTTATACCAGAACCAGCGATTTCCTCTAATTCAGTCATTGTATTGGCAATACCACCACCAGTACCACCTAATGTGTATGCAGGTCTAATTATTACTGGTAAACCAATTTCTTTTGTAAATTCTACAGCATCTTCTACTGTATGAACTACTTTACTTGCAATACAAGGTTCATTTATAGATTCCATCATATCTTTAAAGCATTGTCTATCTTCTGCATTTCTTATACCTTCCACACCTGTACCTAAAAGTCTTACATTCTTTTCTTTTAAGAAACCTGATTCAGCAAGTTCCATTGCAAGATTAAGTCCTGTTTGTCCACCTAAGTTTGGAAGTATACTATCTGGTTTTTCTATATCAATTATTTTCTTAACAGTTTGAACAGTAAGAGGTTCTATATAAATTTTATCAGCCATATTTTTATCAGTCATAATTGTAGCAGGATTAGAATTAATTAAAACTACTTCAATTCCCTCTTTTTTTAGTTCTCTACAAGCTTGAGTTCCTGCATAATCAAACTCTGCTGCTTGACCTATTATAATTGGTCCTGATCCAATAACTAAAACTTTTTTAATTGATTTATTTTTTGGCATATTTATCTCTCCTTTTGTCCCTTTAGGGGCGTTTGTTAATGGACATCTTTGTCCGCTTTTATACATATATTTATTTTTCTAATTATTATTTTAGACATCTGTTATTTAATGGGCAAAAATGTCCATTAAATAACATCCCTAATTAATTGGTCATT
This sequence comes from uncultured Clostridium sp., assembly GCA_947570695.1. Classification (GTDB taxonomy): domain Bacteria; phylum Bacillota; class Clostridia; order TANB77; family CAG-508; genus Scatovivens. Next base: position 284,469 of record CANOVB010000001.1, on the reverse strand, counting down.
AACTTTATAAATTCATCAAAAATATATGCTGTATCTTCTGGTCCTGGACACGCTTCTGGGTGAAATTGTACTGTAAATATCTTTTTATTTTTATATTTTAATCCTTCGACAGTTCCATCATTTAAACTTATATGTGATACTTCAGCTATATTCTTGTTTACGCTTTCTTCTAATATATAATATCCATGATTTTGTGATGTAATATGAACTCTTCCATCTTTTAAATCTTTTACTGGATGATTTGGTCCTCTATGCCCATATTTTAACTTAGCAGTTCTTGAACCTGTTGCAATTCCCATTAATTGATGCCCCAAGCAAATTCCTAAAATAGGAATATTTGTATCATACAATTTTTTTACAACTTTAATTTGGAATTCGCAGTCTTTAGGATCTCCAGGTCCATTTGAAAGCATTATTCCATCTGGGTTCATTTCAATTATCTTTTCTGCTGGAGTATTTGCAGGAAAAGTAGTTACTTCACAATCTCTTTTTAAAAGTGAATTAACTATATTATGTTTAAATCCATAATCTAATAAAGCTACTTTATTTTTCTTTCCTTTTCCATAAACTTTGATTTCTTTTGAGCTAACCTTTTCAACAATTTTTCCAATTTCATATTCTTTTATTTTTTTCATTATTTCATCAATATCATTAATACTTGAAGTAATGTATCCTCTCATTGTTCCTGCATCTCTAAGTATTTTGGTTAACTTTCTTGTATTCACATTTGTTAAACCAGGAATTTTATAATCTCTTAAAAATTTTTCAAGATTACATTTAGTTCTAAAATTACTTTCAAATTCAGCAAGCTCGTGTATGAATATTGCTTTTGCCCAAATTTCGTCTGATTCTGTATCCTCTGGTATAATTCCGTAATTTCCAATTAATGGATAAGTCATTACTATACCTTGTCCTGCATAAGAAGGATCTGTAAAAGTTTCAATATACCCTGCCATTCCAGTATTAAATACTACTTCGCAAGCTGTATCTACATTATATCCTATTCTTTCTCCTTCAAAAATTTCACCATTTTCTAGTACTAAATATCCAACCATCTTTCTGCCCTTTCTTTATAATTTTATATTTAAAGAAAAATTAGATTACATTATCAATTTTAGTTTTTATAAAAAAACACTAAATAAATTTAGTGTTTTTTAGTCTAAAAATTATTAACTTTAAAAATTGAAAATGTAAATAAAACTATTGAATAAAAAATAGCTTTAAAATTTAAATTTAATTTATTTCTTATTTTTTTTAAGCTATTTTTTATTATCATTTCTAATTTCCCTTTCATTTATTTACACTATTAGAAATTTTACTATATTTTTCTAAAAAAATCAACCTTTTTTAGGAATATTTGCATTTGTTTTGTAAACTTCTTTTGTTTTTATTATTTTACGGAATTTTAGATATATTTTAACGACCACCGCAGCCGCCTCCACCGCCTCCGGCCTCCGCCGCCTCCTGAGAAGCCTCCGCCACTTCCGCTTCCACTAGAATGAGCTGAGCTATAGGCTGATGCCGCATTACTATATACTTTTTCTAATCCAGAACTAAAACTATTAAAACAATCTGTTCCAAAATTATTATTAGATATTATATACCAATATGCATATCTATTATATACCATATTAGTGTTATCAGACATAAACATTTCTGGATGAACAACTTTTAATTGTTCTATAACTTTTTTAGAAATTCCAAATGTTGTTGCATAAACTAAAAATTTTTCCCATAAAACAATATCTGGAACAGTTTTTTCTTTTAATAAAGAATAGTCTTCCATATATTTTTTAAGAGCTACCCATCTTTTGGTTTCATAAAATCCTTCATTTGATAATTTTCCTACTTTTGAAATATTCATTCCATTTACAATTAATAATATTATTATTCCTGCATAAATTCCAACAAGAAATAACATGAATGGAATAAGCATTATCAAAAGCATTCCAATTATTATATATATCCATTCTCTATTTACAATCTTGCTACGAATTTTACGTCTTTCTTCGTCTAAATTTCCCTTTTCTTTCTCGTAATCTGTAACAATTAAATGTAATTTCTCCAATTTGGTATATACACTCTCATAATTTTTTCTCGCATATTTTGAAAATTCTTTTGTTGTTATTCCCTCTTTCTCTCCTACTGCACTTTTTAATATAGAAAATATAATTTTTTCATCTTCTGGTAAATTTTCATTATTTGCATTTTGATTAATTTTTATTTTAATATTTTTTTCATCTAAAGGCTCAAATTCAACCATTTTTTTCAAAGATAAATCTAAAATTGTCGCTGCAAATACTTTAGATATGTCTACTGCATTTGGGCAATTATTATCTTTTCCGCTATACAAAAATGAAGCTCTTGCAGGAGAGGCATTTTCTTCATCTGGAACCTCTCTAAAGTAATCTATATCATATTCAGGGTATTTATAAACTTTTTTTAACTCTTTACCTTTTTTTATTATTTTTATTGCTTTAATAAAACACAACGCAAAAACTAAAGCATTTGCTCCAATAACTATAAAAATCATCTTTTTCCAAAATTCTCTTTTATAATTAGCTTCATCTGCCCACCTTTGTTCTTCTTCTAATATTTCAGGTAATTTATTAATATTTATTAAAGCACCACCTATAAAAGGTTGCTCCTCTGCAATTACTACTCTAACTTCTAACATTGTATTTTCACTTAGACTATTAATAGAAAACTTAACTAAATCTCTATCTGTTCTTTCAATATTTCCATTTAAATCACCATGAGCCCATACTTTAAGATTTTCTATATCATCTACTTCATATGGTAGTTTTATTGTTCCTGCAATATTTTTTCCTGAAATTTCATTATCAGTACCTAAAAATTGCCAATATAATTCTGAACAATCATTATATAATTTTACTACATCATTAACTGTATAATAAATTTTATAAGTTCTCGTAGCAGTTGAATTGTCAAGTCCTATATTCCATGCTATTTCAAATTTATTATAGTCTGTTTGTAATGCATAAAAACATCCATCATCTACATGATATTGTTCTACAAATATTTCATCTAACGGAACTTCTTCCCCATCTACTACTCTTACAACTCTTACATCTGTGATTTCAGAGTACTTTGAAGAATCAATATAAAAATCTTTAAATAAAGTATTTGTTTCACTTATTTTAATTTCCCATGTTTCTACTACATCCATACTGCAATCTGAATTTACTGTTACATCATAATTCAATGAATTCCATTTCTGTGATCCTGCATAAGATTTAATGTTTAACAATAGTAAAAAAAACACAAAAAATATTATTATTTGTAATGTTTTCTTTTTCATTTTTATCTCCCCATTTATAAATATGAATTTATTATATATTAAACTTCAAAAAAAATCTACAAAATTTCATATATTATAAATCTTCATTTATTAAAACTGCAAAGTACTTTCTAAAGACCCAAAATGAATAATATTTAATATACAAAAGCCAGAACATTACTGAGCTCTCTATAACATCTTATCTATAACTTATTTCATTGCTACATCTAAAGAATGTTCTCTTGCCAATTTTAGATAATAAATATACAAACATTATCTAAACCTTTATAATCTACTAATTTTCTATAATATAAAAAAGAGGTAATGCGTTAAAGTATTTTTATTGTAAGATAATTTCTTTCAATTAAAATTACTTTATTACTACCTCTTTTATTTTCATTTTATATATTATTTATAATTCTTATTTTATTATAAATAAGTTTATCTCATTTACAAGCTTTGTTATTGTAATTGTTTCATAACTTCTTCAGCAAAGTTTTCTTCTTTCTTTTCTATTCCTTCACCTTTTTCAAATCTAGCAAATCTTACCATTTCAGCGCCTTTGCTTTTTATTAAATCTCCTACTTTCATGCTAGAATCTTTAACAAATTCTTGATCTAATAAACATATTTCTGAATAGAATTTTCCAATTCTTCCTTGTACCATTTTTTCAGCTATTTCTGCTGGTTTTCCTTCATTCATAGCTTGAGCTTTTAAAATTTCCATTTCTTTTGAAACTCTATCTTGTGGCACTTCTTCTCTTTTTAAATATTCTGGTTTAGCAGCTGCTATTTGCATACATACATCTTTTGCAAGTTCTGTTTCTCCCTTTGCAAAATCAACTAATACAGCTATTTTTCCATTACCATGTATATAACTCTCAACTAATCCTTGAGATTCATATCTTTCAAATCTTCTTATTGTCATATTCTCTCCGATAGTAGCAATTTTTTCTGTTAATACTTCTTTTACTGTTTTTCCTGTTTCTTTATATGATGTTTCTAATAAAGCTTCAACATCTTTAGGTTTTTTCATAGCAACTATTTCTGCTACATCATTAACAAATCCAACAAATTCATCATTTTTAGCAACAAAATCTGTTTCTGCATTTACTTCAACTACAGCTCCTACTTTTTTATCAGCTGTAACATAAGTTGCAACAAGGCCTTCTGCTGCTACTCTTCCTGATTTTTTAGCTGCTTTTGCTATTCCTCTTTCTCTTAATAATTCAGCTGCTTTTTCCATATCTCCATCTGTTTCTGTTAAAACTTTTTTGCAGTCCATCATTCCTGCACCTGTTTTTTCTCTCAAGTTTTTTACTAATTCTGCTGTTACCATTTCGTTCCCTCCTATTATTTAAAATTAGGGCGTGTATACTTACGTAATAGCGCCCTTTTATTTATTAACCTTTTAAATTATTCTTCAACTGTTTCTTCTTTTTCAGCTTCAACTACTTGTTCAATATCTGTAGTTTCTTCTTCATTAACAGCTTCTTCCATTTCAGAAGATACTTCTGAATCTTCTCCTTGTTTTCCTTCTATAACAGCATTTGCTATAACATCAGCTATTAATTTTACAGCTCTTATAGCATCATCATTTCCTGGTATAGCATAATCAACATCTTCTGGATTACAATTTGTATCTACTAAACCTACAACTGGAATTCCTAATTTTCTAGCTTCTAAAATTGCTATTCTCTCTTTTTTAGGATCAACTACGAACATTACTCCTGGCATTTCTTTCATTTCTTTAATTCCACCAAGATTTTTTTCTAGTTTTTCCATTTCATTTTTTAATCCGCTAACTTCTTTTTTAGGTAATACTTCAAAAGTTCCATCTTCAGCCATTGTTTCTAAATCTTTTAATCTTTTAATTCTTCCTTGAATTGTATTAAAGTTTGTAAGCATACCACCTAGCCATCTTTGATCTACATAGTACATATCACATTTTTGTGCTGCTTCTTTAATACATTCTTGTGCTTGTTTTTTTGTTCCTACAAAAAGAATTGTTTTTCCTTCTTCAGCTTGATCTTTGACGAATTTATAAGCCTCGTCTAATTTTTTTGATGTTTTTTGTAAATCGATTATATGGATTCCATTTCTAGCTTGAAATATATATTCAGCCATTTTAGGATCCCATCTTCTTGTTTGATGTCCAAAATGAACACCTGCTTCAAGTAATTGTTTCATTGCAACTACTGCCATTTTTTATTCCTCCTTATTTGTTTTACCTCCATAGATTTCAACATTTTAAACAACTTTTAAAGCACAATTTAAAACTCCATCTATGTGCATTTATTTTATAACTCTGATATTATAACAGCTTTTTACTAAAAATGCAATACTTGTACATAAATATTTTTCAATATTTGGAATTTTTAAGTAATCATATTTTTAACCCGTTAAATTTATTTTTAATTATATTTTTATGTAATTTTTTCAAATTATCTATTTTTTGCAAATTTCATAATGTTCTCCTTTATTCTATGTATTTAATGGTAAATTTCAATTTGTTGTCTAAACATAACCTCATCTTTAGTTGTAAATAAATCTAAATTGTTATTTTTTCTTAAAATATCTCTTATTTTCCATAGACCTAAACCAGAATTGCCTTTATCTTTTTTAGTAGTATAATTCTTTTCAAAGATTTTATTAGTATCAACATCTGTATTAGCATAAGTATTTTCAATTATAATTACATCTCTATTTTTATTTTCTTCTTTCAAAAATTGAACATTAATTACTTTCTCTTTACATTCACTTGTTGCTTCTAGTGCATTGTCTAATAATATTCCTAGCATTCTTGAAAGTATATATGATTTATCATTAAATTTTTCTATATTTGCTAATATATCAATATTCATTTTTATATTATTTTTTTCGGCAATTTTGTATTTATTTAATATCACACCATATAGTGCTGGATTGTCAATTAATTTATAATTTAAAACTTCCATACAATTCACATGATCACATTCTTTTATTAATGAATTAAAATATTTTTGTAATGAGCTCATATCATCTAAAATAATATAACCATCTATTGCTTGTAATATATTATTGAAATCATGTTTAAAACATCTTATGTGATCATTAAGTTCTGACAAATTTTTATTTTTTTCTTCTAAGTTTTTTACATTCATTATATTAATAATATTTTCTATTCTATTTCGTACTCCATAAATGAACATTAAAATCATTATTACAGACAATATAATGTTATAAATTATAAATCTTTGACTTCCGTTTACTAAAAACTTTCTGAGCTGTAATAGCTCAACATTTGATATTACTATACCTGTAATAAAAACTATTAAGTTAATAATATCTCTTACTTCAATTCTTTTTAAAATTTCAAATTTGCATAAATTACTTTGTGTTTTCATCCTTCGTACTCCTCCAAATAAAATAATGTTTTATCGAAACCTTTACTATATTAGTATAAATTTTGAGCATTTTCAACATAATTCAGTATACAAATTTCGACAATTCTGTTTGTTTTGCCTCACAAATCTTGTTTTTCTGACTTCGATTTTTTAAAACAAACTATATGTAATATTATCACAAATAATTTTTTTGTGGGGATAAGTGATTAAAAGTGTAAAAAAAATTTTTATTCTTACTCTTAACTAACTTTCAAAATTTTATTTTTTATTAATCCGCTTTTAGATTTATTGTTCTCTTTTAATTTCTTTTAGAATATATTATTAAAAGTCTTTAATTTATTTATGTGTCTTATAATATATTTTTATTTTAAATCCGTCTTTAGCATAATTTAATAATTGAACTTTTTAATGTTTATATATTTTTTAAAATTCACTTAGTTGAATTTTAGCAATACCCGCTATTTCAAGGAAGTGTGCAGTAAAAACCTTGAAAATGGCACCCCGTACAAAAACAAATAGCAGGCTGGTAGATGAAACGAAAGGAGCATTTTGATATGAAATTTAAGCGTTTTTTCACTTCCCTGCTGGCTTTTGCCATGGTCCTTACCTGCTCTGTTACGGCATTCGCCGCCGAGGATGATTCTCCCAATGTCATTCCTCCTGATGCGCACGCTGTCACCATCGAGCTGACTCTGGATCCTGCTGAAAGCACCGACGACTCCGGCATTATGCCCCTTATCTGGGGGCAGTTTGGTCCTGCGGTTGCAAACAACGCCAGCGTTAACACGGCTGAGTTTTACGTCTCCGATAGGTACTTTGCCTATGAGGTAACTGCTATCGGAATTGACGGGCAAGCTGTAAATGGCAAGTTTGCTGTTGCCCTTATTGGAGGTTCTGCAGCACAGGCCACTATAAGTGGTGATGCTAACGGCTCTCCTTTGAAGGCCGATTGGATTACCATGACTTCAGGCAACTACCATTTCAGAATTTATAACAACACAAGCTCGTCCCTGAACTTCAGCATTACCTATTATAGCTGGGCATAACACTGCAAATCGTGCTTGCTAATTGTTTTTGTACAAAAAGCAGATAGTTAGGAAACTAACTATCTGCTTTTCTTAAGTAAAATACTAAAACATTTTTATTATCATATTCTATATTTAATTTTAAATCATTTATATTATCAGCATCCTTTATTGGGAATAATACTCTTATTTTGTCTTTACCACACACAATCTCATTTGTAATTCTATAAATATTTTTGTTTTCATCTTCTAAGTATACATTATTTTTAGTAACGCTAAAATTTTCTAGATAATCTCCAGAAAAATTCAAATCAACTTTTAAAATATTATTTTTTAATTCTAAGTCATATTTTTTAACTAATTTTTCACTTTCTAAATAATATTTAGTATTTTTACTTTCAATTTTATTGCTATTATCAATTAGAAACTCTATATTCCAATTTCCATATATCTCTTTATAACTTTCATCTTTTTCTAATTCTACCCCTTGTATATTTACTTTTAATTTATTATACTTTAAGAATTCATTTTGTATTTTTGCTAATTTTAATAAAAGCATTCCATTTTTCTTATTTATCTTTTTAGTTTCTGAAGCACAAAATATATCGTCATAAAATTCAATATTTGAATAAATAATGTTATTGGTTTCATCTAGTATTTCAAATTCATTTAAATTAACTTTTGTAAATTCCTGATCAGCATCTATTTCAAACGCTATATACATATAGTAATCATCTAAATAAAAATAGTCTGCTTTTAAATCAATACCATTAGAACTTATATAATCCATATCAATATTTTGAACATATCCATTCTCAACCGCAAAGTCAATATGCGGATTTTGATTAGAAAATACTTTGGTTATAAAATCACCTATATCATCTGCAAATGCACATCCAGATATTATGAAACAACAAATAAATATTGCTGCCACTTTCTGAGGAAAGCTATAGTTAAATTTTGGTTTCTTCTCAGAATAACGTTTAGCATACTCTTCATCTAATTTTAATTTTATTCTTTTTTTAGCTTCATCACTCATAGTTATTGATTTTCTTTTTGCTTTTAATATTTCTATTGATTTATTAAAATTCTCCATCTAGCTTACCTCCTAATTTTAAAGTTTTTCTCAACTTTTCTCTTGCTCTTTTCAATCTAGTTTTAACAGTTGCTTCGTTTATTTTCAAAATCTTACTTATTTCTGAAATTTTTAATTCATCTAAATAAAATAATTCGAAAACAGATCTATATTTTTCTTTCAAGTCTTTTACATTATCCATCAAATTACTAGAATCTGAATATTCTACATATTTACCAATGTCATCAGTAAGTTCTACATTATACTTCTTTCTAGATGATTTCAGTTCATTGTAACATAAGTTCAAAGTTACTCTAATCAACCAATATTTTTCGTGATCCTTATTATCAAATTTCATTTTCTTGTCTAAGTATTTCATAAAAACGTCTTGAACAATATCTTCTGCATCATCTACATTTTCTAAAACACTTAAAGCAATGCGATAAATCATATCGCCGCATTCATCAACTAATTTCTGTGAATCAAATGCATTCATAATTTTTCCTCTTTTTCCCCTTTTCTTTTGTAAATTTTTATAAACATTATAATATTATAATATTTATTTTCTATTTTTCAAATTATTTTTAAACTTTTTTACATTTTTTTATTTAATATTTCATTTTTCGCTAAAAAACAACCTTTTTTTATAATTAATTTCTTTTACTAAAATTTTATTTTAGCTAAAAAATGATTTTTAATCTTCTAATTTACTTTTTCTAAAATCTTATTTTAGCTTATGAATTTAATCTTTTTATTTTTGCCTAAATTTTATTTTAGTAAAAAACGGTTTTTAATTTTCTAATTTATTTTTCTAAAATTTTATTTTAACTTAATTTTTTAATCTTTTTTATTTTTTGCATGAATTTTATTTTAGTTTAAATATAATTTTTTCTGAAATTTTATTTTAGCTTAAAATTGATTTTTTTACAATTATTTTTTAATTTTAATTTTTTTCTTTTTCAAAGTATTGATTTTCCAATATTTTTTTATTTTCAAAAAATATTTTTTAATTTTTTTGAAAATTTTTGTCACTTTTTGCGGTTTTGAATTGTTTTATATATGGAGGTGTATAAAATATGCACAGCATTATTTTTTACAATGACGACTTAAAACTAATGAAAAGCTTGTATAACAATGTTTTAATCAAGTTAGAAAACGTAAGATTAATTGGTATGGCTACCAACAAAAATGAACTTTCTTTTTTATGTGAGGATAAATCACCCGATATACTCCTTACATCAGAAAGTTGCAAAAATAATTTAGGCTTCTCTCCAACACTAAATACCATTAAGAACCAAATTATTTTTTGTGAAAATCCAACTAAATATAAGAATTCTAAAAATAGTCTATACATATCACAAGAATCTGATTACAAATCAATAGTAAAAAATATGTCAAAATTCGTAAAAAAAGCTGGTAAAGAAAACTTACGTAAAAATTTCTATAATACTTTAGATGATTTAAACTTTGATTTTAAACTTATTGGTACAAAATACTTATTAGAATCAATAATATATTCTTATGAAACAAAAGATAAACTTTTATTTGAAAATTTAGAAAAGAATATTTACCCTCATATTGCACAAAAATTTAAAGTAAGCATTTCAAAAGTAAAATGGTCTGTCATTCGTTCAATAAACAATATGAACTCACATCTTGATTCAAAAATATATCCAGAGAAATTAACAGCTAAATCATTAATTTCTGAACTTATGTCGAAACCTTTATAAATTATTTTTAATTTAACTTTACAGATATATTTGTCAAGTGAAAAATATTGCATTAGATTTTTTTAATATAATTTTATAATTACATTTGAGTTCATATTTTTAGAATGAACAAAAATAGAGTAAGTTTGTGTAGACTTACTCTATTTGACTTGTTATTTAAATTTTGCTATAATATTTACACATTAACATATAGGAGGTTACAGCATGGCTAAAACACGCGGCATAGAAACACTGCGCATCGCTGAGAGCATCAAAGGTGCTACCATCGGTGAAGCAGACCTTGAGTTCCTTGAGGGCTTTTCGAGGAAAAATCGGGTATTCGGCATCGAGGTTGGTACTGCTACCACTTTCTCTAAGCCGATGCAGTTTTTCCGGAGTCAGTCCACGAAGTTCCAGTATCTGGTGGATGGCAAGCTCATCCCCTTCAGCGAGTTAAATGGCAACACGTTTATTGCCTTTCAGCTTCGTAATGGAGTTCTCCGTGCCTTTGGCTTTTTCCCGGGTGAATATTAAGTTTTGCTTTCACCTGACATTGCATACTGATTAGTATAATGAAGACGGACACCGCCTGAGCTGTAAAGCTCGGGCGGTGGTTTTATTTTAATTATTTTCTTTCAAAAATTATAATTTCACTATTAATTCCTTTTACTAACGCAAAATCATTTTTACTATTAGCTTCAATCCTTTCCTTTTTTACTTTTCTATTAAATTCAAATGGTCTATCTTTAATTATTTCTACACAATTATCTTTATCATAGTAATTTATATTTAAATAGTAAGGATCAAATATATATGCATATTTTTCATCAAGAGCTGTTAATAAGCAATAGTGTTCACATTCCTGATATACTCTTAATATTGCAACTGCTCCTGTTTTTATTTTACTTTCTAACTCTTTATTATATATAGATATTTCATCTTTTAAAAGACTTTTAGTTGTTAAATTCATTCCCTTATTTATTGCATTTTCATTTAACCAATTACTTAAAAATTCTAATGCATAAACAGAAGTTCCTCCTTTTCCTATTTCTCCTAAATCATTACTTTTATCAAGTGTATATTGCATAATATACTTATATATTTCTGGAGATATTTCACTTCTTTTAAATAAATATCTTAATGCATTTAATAATGTAGTTGTTCCACAATCATATTCTGTTATTTGATAGTCTAAAGGTGTTTTTGTATATTCATATTTTACTTCCTTCTCCATTTATTTCCTCCTCATTTATATTGTGAATTTTTTTATTTTTAATTTATATTATTGTACAATTAAATTCTATTTTATATTAATTAATCTAATTTAATCCTCAAAATAATACTTTTCATTTAAATCTTACTATATACTTGTTAGTTTTTCAATATTGATACTATTAAATTTATATTTAAAACTGCATAAAAGTTTATTTAAGAACAAATTTATTATAATATAAAAAGTAACCGGGGGCGGATACCTTTCGGTATCCGCCCCCGGTCTCAGTGCTTTATTCGGCACTTTTGGGATAATCATAGTACTTAGTATAAGCCTCTCGGATCTGATTTATAAAATTCCAAAACTCATCTATACTGTATACTGCTTTTTCCTTTGGTAATTCCTGTGGAAGCTTTACATTTCTGTCATACCCATTAACCAAATATTTGATCGATGTCTCTTTTCCATTCAAATCAAAAAAGATTTCGGCATTCCATATACCATCAAAATCTTCACTGTCTTTTGCATGGCTTCTGAATATTGCCCTTTTAAAATTTGCTCTCCCAAGACTCTCAAACTCTATAGCATAATTGGGATTTTCCAGAAAAATTCCATTTCTTGCCAAAATAAAGGTATTCCAATCTTGAGGTATAGGAATTTTATTTTGTCCAAATTCATCAATAAAGATTGGTAAACTCAAATAATCCCCAAAACCACTCTTGACTTTTATATTTGTTTGCTCACAACTTTGGGGAACTTTTCCAATACTTTCAACTCTAATCTTTACCTTGCCGTCTGATCCAGGAATAATATATAACATTTCCAGTTCATTGTCTTCTGTAATAATCATTCCATTATCAAACGTTTGCTTAGGCTTTTCAAAAGAGTATTTAGGCGAAACAATTTCTCCATCTCTATATACATACACTAGATCTTTGTACTTAGAAAAACAGATTAAATACTGTTCGCCATAAGTAATTGTTTCTGATTCTTTTTCATCAAATGGAAGTGACGCCTTAGATGTAAGAACTCTATCAGCATACTTTCCATCTTTTTCAAAAGAATACATAATAAACATGCCTGAATCATACCCACAAAGGGAAAGTCTTGTGTTTCCAAACATATACAAAGAAAAATTTCTCATGTTCCATATATATGGATGTCCTTCATTGTATAATCCAATATACGGCTGATTCTCCTCATCTAATCGAATATAGAACTTCCAATCAAAAAAATTATAATTTATAGTTTGAATAGAAGAATTTTCCATTATATATTCAATATCTTCTTTTACAAATTTGGGAAGTTCTGAGTCCCATGCTATTTCTCTTGAACTTAAATTCAGTTTTGTGTCAAAGCGATAAAAGATGTTTGTAATGTTTCTTGAAAGTGTGTCTTCTTCAATAACTCTCCGTGAAGAATATACAACGTTTACAACAATTCCAAGAATCATTAACAGAAATACAATACACGTGGCTTTTAACTTCAGATTTTTCTTTCCCATCTCTTACAAGTCCTTTCTCAACTAGATCTGCTGGTTTTGTTTTCCTTCCAAGATCACTCCTTTTTATAAATTTTTAGTACTAAGTTTCCCCCTTTCTACAGAAATTTTTTCTGATTTCAATTTTGCTATTTGTTAATAACTTTTTTATTGTACCACATTTTACCTTTTCTTTCAAATTTATATATTTTGATTTTTTATGTATAGATAAAAAAGTAGTGTGTCGCACTTTCTTTATTATGCTATTTGACCCTAAAGTCGTTTTGATTGATTTATGTAAATTAGTATGTTATAATATTATTGCAGTTTGAGTCTAATCATATTAGAGGAGGGATTATCAATGGACATTAAAATTTTAAGTTCCTTGACTGAAACTGACGTCGGTTGCTCTGCACTTGTTATCGGAACTCACAATGGCATCTTCCACTCTGATGAAGTAGTCGCCTGCGCGACCTTATGCCTACTCAATTCCGACAAGTCTGTGCAGATACTACGTTCTCGGGATTCTGAGATGCTCAAAAAATGTGATATCTGCGTTGATGTTGGTGGCGGAAAGTTTGACCACCATCAGCCTGATTTTAACAAAGCAAGAGCCAGTACCGTGCTGTACGCAAGCGCCGGCTTAGTGTGGAATCACTACGGGAAAGATTTGATCAAACAGCTATTGGCAAAATACTTTCCTGAAAACAATTCCGATATCGTGGTTAATACAGTCTTTAAAGCTTTTGACGAAAGTTATATTGCTTTGGTAGATTGCGAAGATAACGGAATTGCCACCGCGCCCCATATCTTCAGCTTTATTGCTTCTTTTTTGCCTCTTTGGTTTGAAAATAGCACAGCTAAGTTCAATCATCAATTTGCTAAAGCTTTAGAGGTAACTACAGAAGTTTTGGAGCAAGCATTAAAAACAACCATTGGCAAAGAAATTTCCAGAAGCATAATTGAAGCTAACTGGGCAAATCCCAGCAGCTTCAACTTTGGAATTCTCAAAATTCCAGCCCAAACCATAGACTGGTTAACTCCAGTCACAAGCATAAATAGCCGGGAAGAAGATAAATCTCATCAAATTGATTTCGTCATCTTCCCATATCCCAATGGTGGTTGGGCAGCTCAATGTGTTCCCATGTCTGTTGATGAAAAATTCAGCAAAAGAGTACCTTTCCCTGCCAGCTGGGCTGGTGAAACGGAAAATCTGCCCGAAATATGCGGAATACCTGGCGCAACATTCTGCCATAATGGTCGCTTCTTTATAAGGGGCGAAAGCTTTGACACAGTTTTCGAAATGTGTAAGCTTGCCAAGCAGGAAATACAAAGCTAATACAGTTTGTAGTCCCCGGCCCCAGTGAATCTCACTGATTCACTGGGGCTATCCTTTGTTCAAGTTTTTTATAAATATTTTTATTGCTATTGATTTAGATATTATATCTTAATGTATATAAGAAAATTAATAAAAAAGTATTGACATATATTTTTTTAGATAGTATAATATTTCTTGTCAGTTGAAAACTGACTTGCCAGTAATTATGCAGATGTGGCGGAACTGGCAGACGCACAGGACTTAAAATCCTGCGGGACTTAACCTCCCGTGCCGGTTCGATTCCGGCCATCTGCACCATAGAAGAGAGTTATTTAAATAACTCTCTTCTATTTTATTTCTCTCTACATATTGATTTTACTGCATTTTTTATTTTGTTTATATTTTATTTATATGTCAAAAAATTCTCCTACTGCATCACTTTTTCTTAAATAATATTCACCTATTATTTTTTCTATATTATCGTCTAAATCCCCATTTTGTCTAGCAATTATATTCATATCTTTTATAAGTTTTTCTTTTACATTATATTTTTCTGATAATCCTTTTACATTAAAAATTTCATCTTTTGCACCAAAACCATTGAAATTTAATCAATTTCAGTGGTTTTTATTTTATTCAAAACTATTTGTAAGTATTGATATAACAGCATTTTATCTTTTTTCGTTATTCAATCTATTTTCAAAATTATTTAAAATTATTCATTACTTTTACTATTCTTATTCTTTTCACTAATACTTAACTGTGAAAAAATAACACTAAACAAACTAGGTATTACAGCATACCCTGCATTTACTTCTCCTTTATTTATAAAAACATAACCTGCCCCTATAAACGTTAAAACTGTAAAAATAAGTGTTAAAATTCTAAATATTTTTTCCTTTTTCATAAATAATCTCCTTTATAAATTGACTATCTAATTTTTGTCAAGTCCTTTTTTATAAATTTATTATATTATTTTTTTGTATGGCAAACAAGCGAAAATGATATATTTTTTAAAAAAGTCTATCTTTTTCACTTCTTTTATGATAAAATTCAATTATGATTAGTTTTCTAAGAATTGTTTATTATTTTTGCACATAGAATATAACATTCTTAGAATTTTTGTAGAACAAGCAGTTAGGCTTTCGTAGAAGTGTTTGCCTTCTGCTTTTTTATTTTGGTAATAAATATATACTGGATGTTCTGGATAATTTGAAGCTCCTAATTTTACTACCATTTTACTACCATTTGGCTACAATTAAATAATATATATCTTGCATATTTGTTTCCTCTTTTTGATATTGCTCCTTTCACATTTATACTTTTTCCAGATTGCTTTATTGTTGGGTCAAGTCCACAAAAAGCTATTATTTCTTTTGGACTATCAAACCTTGTTATATCTCCTAATTCTCCAAGTATTTCAGCTGTTAATATTTCGCCGATTCCATAAAATGAATTTATTATTTTAAAATATGGAGATTGCTTTGCTGTTTCTATCATTTTATCTCTCAATTCATTTATGATATTGTTATTATTTTGTACTATTTTAGCCATATCCGAAAGGTTTTTTGTGTCTTCGTGTTCTTTATTAACTCCAGGATAAGAGTTAGTTGAAGCTATTTTTATTGTTTCTGCTAGTCTTTTATAAAAGTTTAAATTTCTTCCATTAGTCTTATATAAATTGTTATACAATGCATCAATTCGCTTCTCTTTCACTATTTCTGCATGTGGAAATTCTTTGATAAAATTCAATGCTGTATCATCATAAATTCTTGTTGATTTAAAGATTTTCTCTAGTTCTGGAAAGCATATATTTATTAATCTCTTGTATCTATTTTTACAACTAACATTATTCTGTAGCAAATAAAAATATTGTCTTGTCATTGCTTTTAAATCAGCATATAAATCCTTTTTAGATAAATCGTGATATTCTACTTCATTTACAAAGAATAACTTTGCTAATCTATAACAATCTTCTTTGTCTGTTTTAGTTTTTCTGATGGTGTCATAATTATTTTTAGTTGTTAAACTATTGATAACTAAAGTATTAAAACCATTTTCCTTAAAATATCTTTCTACTGGTAAATGATATGTACCTGTTGATTCCATAAATACTGTTAGATTTTGTGGATTAATTTCTTTTATTTTTTCTTTTACTTTCTCAAACTCTTCTAAATTATGCTTTATTTCTTTTGTATCAATAAGTATCTCTCCATCACTATTCATAAGCATTATCATACTTTTATTTTTTGCAACATCTACGCTTAATACTGTTTTCAAAATTATTCACCTACTTTCTTTTTGAATCTAAGTCTTTTACCTCTACTATTATTTCATCAGGCTTGTTATATAGAGTCGAAATCGCCCTCACTATCTAAAACTAAATTAATAATAGGAATAAAAGTCGAACTGTCAATTTGGTAGATTCTAAGACCTCTGTAATTTGATGTTCTAACTTAAATTCTTTGTAAATAATTTTACAACCAAAAAAATTAGATGTAAACTCATTTATTTACATCTAACAGTATACCTGTAATTTGGATTACTCTTTATCTTTTTTACTATTTCTATATAATATACTAAATATTAGTGTAAATAACATTGGTATAACTGAATAACCAGCATTATCTAATTTATGAGTAACTACCAAGTATCCACCAATCAAAGTTAAAATTGCAAATACAAGACTTAAAATCAAAAATATTTTTACTTTTAATTTTTCTTTATTCATAACTTTTATATCTCCTTTATATTTTTAGTTAATAGTTGTTATCACAAATACATTATCCGTTTTAAAATTTTCTTCAGTTATATCTTCGTTGTATAAAACCCAATATAAGTGATTATTATTTTTATATTCTGATATATAATTATATTCTTTCAATTCAATTATTCTATCAGTTTCTGCTGAAAATTTATCTCTTGTATTATCAGTAACTATATATACTTTATCTGATTTCTCGTAATATAAAATATCTGTTAAGATTAAATCTCCTTCAACAGTGTTTTGAGCCACTCTAATAAATGCTGTCTTTTTATTTTTGTAGTTTTCCATAAATTCGCTATATAAATTATCATTATGAACCATTGCACCTATAACAAAACAGTTATCTTTTTGAGCATCAAAAGATGTATATTCCTTTGATAAATTTCTTATATCTCTATTTTTTGTCAGTTCAGTATTGTAAAAATCATTTAAGTTACTTATACTACTGTTATTTTCTTTATTAAACTCACTATCTATTGGTAATTCATATTTCATAAACCAACTTCCCATTTTTGCACCAATATTATTTTCATAAGGCTCATTTGTAGATACTCCAACATATCTAATAACTTTATAACCTAATCCCCAATAAGTCACCTTACTACCATCATTACTAACTATTTTGATGCAATACTTTGGCTCATGTCCTGTTGTTACTCTGCCACTATCTGCATAGTTTGTTATAATTCCTGCAACAATAAGTATTATTAAAGTTATTCCTGCAACAATACATATTTTCTTTTTCATAATATACATCTCCTCATAATTAAATTTAATCTAAGCGACAACTTACTAGTTATCGCTATCATTGTAACATTATTCTAAAAAAATGTATATGAAAATAGTCAAAAAATAATAAGCCAGAAAAGTATTTTGTAAACTTCTTTTTTGACTTATTTTTTTATTTTAATATTTATAAATATAAAACTTTGTTTTGTATTTTTCCATCTAAAAGCTCTATAAGATTGTATAAAGCTCTATGAGGTTAGTATCTTATTAGTATCATTTTTTTATTTTTTACAACTTTTTTTATTCTTCAAAAACATTGATTTTAAGGTATTTTAACATATTTTTATACATTTTTATTATAAATTATTTTAGTGTAATATCATAAGTTTATACTTTTATCAATAAACACGAATTTGATATTATATTAATATTATTAATTACAATTTAAGCTTATAATTACAAATCGAGCAGTGTTTGCAGAATATATCTCCGCAATCTTACTCGATTTCGTTTATGGTGTATGGAAATTGGATTTGCCTTAAATCACTTCTATTTTGGGCTGTGAAATGGACAAATAGTATTTAAACTCAATCTTGTACGCTTTTAGAGTTAAATACTTGGTTACAGTCTCTTTTTCCTCTTTTTCATCATACAAATGATATATTTCGTAGTATAAAGTCCTGTTTCCGTTTTCATCCTCACAGATAAAAAATTCTTCCAATTTATCTGTTACCAGTGTAGTTTCATGGTTTTCTATCACCAGCAAATTCGAGCATGGGAGTTCTTCCAAGTAGTCCTCACCAGGAGCAATCTGGATAACAGCTCCACCTAAATCAATAATATTGGCAGCATTAAAGACCTTCATATCTGTGGCAAAGCATGAATAAAGGACTTCTTGTGTTTCAAAAGCTTCCAAATACTCATCAGTACTTACACCAGTAATACTTATCAAGTCATTATCAAAAATGACTCCATCTACCTCATACTTTGTGCCTTCATCGTTCTTCTCAGCACAGCCAGTAGTAAACAGAAGCATCACCAGCATAAACATGCCACAGGTTTTTAGCAGTTTCCGGGTATTTCCCATATCTTCGCTTCCTCCATAACTCCATACGCCATAAACAAGTAGTTTTGCACTGTACTCTCACTTCATATGTGCATAAACTAGACGCAAATCCATGTTTATTATACCATATTATGTAAATTTATTCAACTTTTAGAACAAAGAAAGACATTATCATAATCTCAAAAGCAAAACTAAGTACAAATTACCTTATCTTTTTCCTATATAACTTATCTGTAACTCATTTCATTTGCTACATCTAAGAAATGTTCGATGTGTGAAAAATTTCTGAGAAATTTTTCTGTACAAATTGCTGAAAGCTTTATATAATAGAAGTTCAGGGAACTTTTCTATTATATAAAAAAGCCTTTTATAAAAAATTATAAAAGACTTTTTTTAATTAAAATACTAATTTTTCTTCAACATATTTTCTAACATCTTCAATTTTAATTCTAATTTGTTCCATTGTATCTCTATCTCTAACAGTTACACATCCATCCTCCAAAGTATCAAAGTCAACTGTCACACAATATGGTGTTCCTATTTCATCTTCTCTTCTATATCTTTTTCCTATGCTTCCTGCTTCATCATAATCACACATAAAGTATTTTGAAAGCTCAGTATAAACTTCATCAGCCTTTTCAGATAGCTTTTTAGAAAGTGGTAAAATAGCAACTTTATATGGTGCTAATGCTGGATGTAATTTTAATACTGTTCTTACATCTCCTTCTCCTACCTCTTCTTCAAAATAACTATTACATAAAAATGCAAGTGTTACTCTATCTGCTCCAAGTGATGGTTCTATACAATATGGAACATATCTTTCATTTGTTTCTGGATCTAAATAATTCATATCTTCTTTAGAATATTCCATATGTTGTTTTAAGTCAAAATCTGTTCTATCTGCAATTCCCCATAGTTCTCCCCAACCAAATGGGAATTTAAATTCTATATCTGTTGTAGCATTACTATAATGAGATAATTCTGCTTGTTCATGATCTCTTAATCTTATATTTTCTTCTATCATACCTAAATTTAATAACCATTTCTTGCAGTATTCTTTCCAGTAAGCGTGCCACTCTAAATCTGTTCCAGGTTTGCAGAAAAATTCAAGTTCCATTTGCTCGAATTCTCTTGTTCTAAATGTAAAGTTTCCTGGTGTAATTTCATTTCTAAAAGATTTTCCTATTTGAGCAATTCCCATAGGTATTTTTCTTCTTGTTGTTCTCATTACATTTTTAAAATTTACAAATATACCTTGTGCTGTTTCTGGTCTTAAATATATTTCAGCTTTTGCGTCTTCTGTTACACCTTGATAAGTTTTAAACATTAAATTAAATTTTCTTATTTCTGTAAAATTATGTTTTCCACAATTTGGACAATTTATTTTATTATCATCCATAAATTTTATCATTTCGCTATCTGACATACCATCAGCTATCATATCTTTTCCATTATCATGTGCCCATTCTTCAATAAGTTTGTCAGCTCTATGTCTAGTTTTACATTCTTTACAGTCTATTAATGGATCTGAAAAGCCTCCAACGTGTCCAGATGCAACCCAAGTTTGTGGATTCATCAAAATTGCTGCATCTAAACCTACATTATATTTGCTCTCTTGAACAAATTTTTTCATCCATACTCTTTTTACATTGTTTTTTAGTTCAACTCCTAAAGGTCCATAGTCCCAAGTGTTTGCTAAACCTCCATAAATTTCTGAACCAGAATAAACATATCCTCTTGCCTTACATAAATTTACGATTTTTTCCATTGATTCTACCATAATAAAAACCTCCTCTTTATTTTTTCAATATGAAACATGGCAATTTTCATATTTTTCTCTAAGGATTAGTTTTTACAAAACAAAAAACTTACATCCTTAGCATAAAGCTAGGGACGTAAGTTCTACTTACGCGGTTCCACCCTAATTGGCTTTTTATTTAGCCCACCTCTTAATTAATATTGCTCCAAAGTTCCAAAATATATTTACTATTATTTGTTTTCCACCATCACAAATTCACTAAAAATAGTTTTTAATATATTCCCTCTTTTTCATCGCAATTTATATTATGTTATTTATTCTACAATAGTTTTAGTTTAAAGTCAAGATTTTATTTTAAACTTATATTTAACATATCTATTTTAAACCTATATTAATTTTATATAATTATCTTCCTTCTTCTTCTTCTTTTTTTCTTATTTTTGGTATTTCTATATCATCAAAAGTTTCATATTCCTCAATATGCGGATTATTTATTTCTATTTTTGATCTTTTATTACTTGGCTTTTTTATTCTTATTACTTTTCTTGCTCCAGCATTATATAATCCAGTTAGGTCTCTTGGATCATCATCAATAAATACACCTTTTGAATAATCTAAATCTAATGTATATTTTAATTCTGCTGTCAAAATTATACCATCAAAATAATCATTTAAACCAGATCCCATAACTTTTCTTAATTGATAACTTTGATTTCCTTTTGAAACATAAGTTAAAACAAATGCTTTATGACCGCTTGTCTTTAACCTTTCAAGAAATCTTTTGGCATCTTCAAATACAAATTCTTCTCCATTGTCAATAACGTCTTTTACTGCCTCTTTTAAATTTTTAGCATCTATTCCATATCTCTTGGCTACTTTTTCTGCATGTGTAAATATATTATCTGTAGTAGAAACAAAATTGTTTCTTACATATTCTTCTATCTCTTTAATATCTAATCCTGTACTTTCTGAAACCACTTGAGAAATTGCATTTATCATACTTGTTGTTAAACTAGCTGTTTCATATAAAGTATTATCAAAATCTAAATAATAATTCATGTATACCTCCAATTTTTGTTTTTATTATATTACAAACTCATTATATTATCAATTAAATTTTTTGTAAAAATTTGTTGTCAAATATTATGTTAATTTTTCTGCTTTTATGAAAACTATTTTTTATATTATTTTTACCTGTGGATAATGTGGATAACTCTGTGAATAACTATTATTATAATACTTTTTCGACACATTTTATTCACATTTTTTTTACATTTTTATTATAATGTTTTTATTTATATTTTTTATGTGTACAGTATGTATGTTTGGTTAACATTAAGATTATCATTGATATTCCAGTTTTCCCTTCAGGTTTGTCTTTTGGTAAACAATTATTTTTTTTATCTTTTTGCTCTTCCATTTTCCTAATAATTGTGTTATATTTAGTGAATGACTTTTAAAAGCAAAATTGGACAAATAAAAACACTATTTGCCAATTTTTGAAAGGATTGATTGAAATAAAATTAAAAGAACTTATTAATTCTAAATTATCTAAATTAAAATTAATCATAGTTTCTAAACTAGAAAGCTTAAAAAAATTACTTATTCCTTATTTATTAAAAATTAAAAGCTTTTTTATTTCTTTTGCTCGAAAACTTTATTTAGATAAATTTTATCATATTAGTAAATTAGATAAAATTGTTAATAAAATAAAAAATATAGATAAGCACTTTTACTTAGAAATTTTGGCAAAAACTTTTACTCTTATTGCTATTCCACTAATTATTTATCTTTATTGCCAACTTTTCTGTGATGGAAAGCTTATTTTTGAAGAAGAAAGAATGAAACTAAATTTTATTTTTATTTATTTTATTATCGGATTTTTCTATTGTATTTGTGGAAAAATAAAAGTTGGTTTGTATTTAAGTATGGTATTAACTTTTATAGTAGGAATTGTAAATTATTTTATAACTACTTTTAGAGGAACTCCTCTTGTTCCATGGGATATTTTCTCAGTAAATGTTGCCTTAACTGTTTTACCTACTTTTAAAATAGTTATTTCAAAAAAATGTATTATTGGAATTTTGCTATTTTTACTTGGAATTTTTATATTACATAAAATAAAATTTAAAAGTTTTAAGAACGGAAAATTAAAAATAGTTTATAGATTAATCGCTTTAATTATAATAGTTACTTTTATTCATGATTTCTATTTTACAGATATGATTAAAGAATATGAATTAGATGAAAATTGGGATCCCAAAGAGGAATATCATAATAATGGTTTAATTGCTAGCTTATTTAAACAATCTAGGAACCTTATTATTACTACTCCCGAAGGTTACGATATAGATTCAATTACTGAACTTGTAAGTTCAATAGAAGTGCCTTTAGTAGAACATGATGAAAATTTTGAATATCCTAATATTATAGCAATTATGAATGAATCATTTGCTGATTTAAAAGTAATAGGAAGCTTTAATACAAATGCAGATTACTTACCTTTTTTTAATAGCCTTGAAAAAAATGCTATAAAAGGAAATCTTCATGTTTCAATTTTTGGAGCTACAACACCTAATAGTGAATGGGAATTTTTAACTTCAAATTCAATGGCTTTTGTTCCGAAAAGAACTGTCCCATACCAACAATATGTACTTAGAAATTCATATTCTTTAGCTACAATATTAAAATCTCAAGGATATACTACAAGTGCAATACATTGTTATTATCCTCAGGGTTATAATAGAAATTTAGCATATCCAAGACTTGGATTTAATTCTTTTTGGCATATACATACTTTAAAAGATTTAACATACATAAGAGAATATCCTAGCGATTTAAGTACTTATCAAAATATTATAAGTCTTTATGAAAATAAAAGCGAAAATGAGAAAATATTTAATTTCACACTTACTATGCAAAACCATGGAAGCTTTACTGATGAAAACTTTCCAAATTCAATTATAGCCTCTAATAATGAATATTCTAAATTAAATCAATATTTATCTTTAATTAAACTTTCTGATGAAGCTTTAGAATATTTAATAAATTATTTTGAAGAGCAAGAAGAACCAACTATAATAGTGTTGTTTGGCGATCATCAACCTTATGTTGAAGATGAGTTTTATAATACTTTACTTGCCAAAAACTATGCTAATCCTACTTCAAAAGAAGCTACTGAAAAAAGATATATTACTCCATTTTTGATATGGGCAAATTATGATATAGATACAGAAAAATATAAAAATTTAACAGATATAAGTTCAAATTATTTAGCTTCATTAATACTAGATGTTGCTAATATTCAAAAAACTCCATACCTAGAATTTTTAGATAATCTTCGTTTAGAAATTCCAATTATTACTGGTAATGGATATATGGATAAAAATGGAATATATCATGATTTTTATGAAGAAACTGAATATACAAAATTAATTGAAAATTATCATTATTTACAGTTTAACAATATGTTTGATACTTCTAGTAAAATAACGTCTTTATTTGAAGTTCCAACTCCACCTGAAAAACAGGAAATTGAAATAAACATTGAAACCAATTCAGAAGATTCTCAAGAAACTACAATAAATATCGATACAGAAGAAAATCAAGAAACTATAATAAATGTAACATCAAATAAAGAATAATAAAGTATCTCACGGATTTTCTGTAATAAAAAAAGAAAACATTTCAAAAGACAAGCTTTATTGTAAAATTGGCAAATCCTTTATATTATAGGAATTACTGCGTAATTCCTATAATATAAAAAGTAGCATTATACTACTTTTTTAATTTTCCATATAATATGCATTTTTCTTATATGTATGCTTTCCTTTTCTTCTTGTTATAATAATAAACGCAATAATTACAATTAAAATTCCTATTCCTATTTTTATGCTTTCTTGATTAAATATTATATCCTTTTTATTATCATCATTACTATCATTATTAGTACTTCCAATTACTAAATTTTGATTTAGCTCTTCTACTTTATGTTCTATCATATCATATTCTTCTAGTATATTTTCTATATTAAAATTATTATATGCATATTCAAATAAATTTATAGTATCTAAATATCTAGCACTTAAACCTTCTTCCGTTGCTTCTGCATGTAATACAACTACTATTGTTTCAAAATTATTTTTATTACTACTTGCAATTAAGCAATTTTTAGCAGGAGTTGTAAATCCTGTTTTCATTCCAGTACAGTATGGATAATAATACATATTATCTGGAATTAATAGTTTATTAGTATTTTTAAATGACCTATTTGGTTCTTCATCTTTTCCTTTTTCTTTTAATTCATCTATCTTTTGCTGCCAAATTTCTGTCATTGGTAAACTGCATTCCATCTTATTTGCAAATTTTCTGAAAGTTTCATTCTTCATACAATACCTTGCAATTAATGCCATATCATAAGCTGTAGAATAATGATTTTCATTATGAGCTCCATTTGCATTTACAAAATTTGTATTCATACACCCTATTTCTTTTGCTTTTTCATTCATTAATTTTGCAAATTCTGAAGTACTTCCAGATATATGTTCTGCTATAACATTTGCTGCCTCATTAGCTGATTGTAACATTAAAACATCTAAAAGTTGTTCTATTGTAAAGCTTTCTCCTGGTTGTATATTTGCTATTGTATATCCTGATTTTATTGCATTTACTGCTTGCTCACTAGCTGTAGCGATTTCATTTAAATCACATTTTTCTATTGCAATTATCGCTGTTAATATTTTTGTTGTACTTGCTGGATATCTTCTTTCATTCATATTTTTTTCAAAAAGCACTTTTCCTGTTTTTTGTTCCATTAAAATAACTGAATCAGAATAAATTTGCATCCCTTGATTTTCTTGAATTTCATCATTTGGTACTATTTCATTTATTTCTTCTGCTAATATTATTTCTTCTTTGCTATTCAATTCTTTTCCATGTGATAAATTAGTTAACATCACAAGAATTACAATAAAAAATATAATTATCTTTTTTCTAAAATTCATTTTTCCTCCGTGTTATTTTACAAATTCTCTAAAAAATTCATTCTTAACTAGGCTAATATCAACTTTATATGGAATTGCTTTACCTGCACCTGTTTCTGTAAATTGCCAAGCTACCATTTTTTCCATTAACTCTATATTTTGAACTGGTTGTTGATCAGTTTCAGTGTACCAATAATCTGGTATTTTATTTTCTAATGTATAATATGCAAGCCAAAATTTTGTATTTAAACTTGATAAATATTTATCTGCAAATTTTGCATTACTATAAACTATAGTATCAATGTTATTTTCTTTAAATTTTGTTATAAGCTCTGATACTAAATTTGCTCTCTCTTCCCAAATTTTATCCGCTCTTCCTACACCATCATGATTTTCTATATCTAGCACAAGCGGAAGCTTACAATGCTCTTTTGCATTTTCATCTAAAAACTTTTTTATAAATTTAACTTCTTCATCAATTTCTTCGCTAGTTATTGCTTCATCAATATAATAAAATCCATATGGAACCTTTAAGTATTCACAAGCTTCTATAAATACTTTATACTTTGAATCTGTATAAAAATTTCCTTCTTCTCCGTATCCTCTACCACCTGCTCTAATATAAACATAATTAATATCTGAATTAAGTAAAAACACTTCATAGTCTTGAGCATTTTCAAAATGCTTAAATTGAATATTAAACTTTGATACATCAGACATTAAACAATTTCCATTTTCTTTTGAAAATTTAAAGTAGTCTACTTCATTTTTAAGAACATATCCAGCTTTATCTCTGTTTTTAACTTTATACCATTCATTATTTTCTTCGTCTGCAAATTCTCCTACAATATAAACATTTTCTCCTATATTTAAATCCCTTATATGTTTCCATTTAGATATTTTTGGTTTTCTGTATAAGCTAGCACCATCTTTTACAATAATACCATGTATTGAATTTGATATATCTATATTGTTTATTTTATAATCAACTATTTTATACACAAAGAAAATCACTCCAAAAATAATTAATAATACAATTAATATTACTAATATTTGTTTTTTATTCCTTTTAATTTCTTCTAAAACGTTCTTCACTTTCAAATCCTATACTATTTTACAATACAAATAGTATATCACAAAAACCTTAAGTATTATATAAAATTTAGATTATTTTTTTATTTCAAAAACATTGACAAAACTACAAATTTGTTTTAAAATATAGAAGTGTTGTAAAAACTCCACAATATGGTGGATGTAGCGTAGTTGGTTAACGCGTCAGTTTGTGGCACTGAAGACCGTGGGTTCGAGTCCCATCTTCCACCCCACTAATTAATATTGGGCTGTAGCCAAGCGGTAAGGCACCAGACTTTGACTCTGGCATTCCGGTAGTTCGAATCTACCCAGCCCAGCCAAAAATCGAGGTTTTAGGGTATCCTAAGACCTCATTTTATATAGTATCATATAGTATCACAGAATAGCACAAAGTATTGATATGACTGTCTGACAGGGCAGTCATTATTTTTGTCGAAAACACACAAAGTATCATAAGGTATTATATGGTATGATAGCCGTGGAGTTCCAAAATTGTGTCCCACTTCTTAAACGGTATATGTTGACACAAGCTAAGTATAAGCATTTAACATCTTTATATTGTGTCCCCAAAAGAATTATAATGCTTCGTATAACACTTGTAATAGAATCCGACTTAGTTTAAATTGAAACCAAGGAGGTAACTTATGAATGAAAATAAGATGAAAGAATGTTTAGAGAAACTGGAAGTGCCACTAACCGAGGCACACAAAATCACTCTAAACAAAGTAGTAGCAGACTTAAAAGCTATGAAGGTCAAAAAAAGTATTGACGATTATGTTGAAGAATTCTACAAGGTATTTGAATTTACTTCTGATGAAAGAGCCAAAAGATACCCAATGCTAATGGAATTATACATCAACTTTATGAGGGAAATTCAAAATACGGACAAAAACTATCGCTTATTAAGAAAGACAAAAATTGAAATAGACCAAGCAATAGAAAACACCTGCACCAAGGGGCAAAAGCAATTAGTCGACTGTTCAGAGTGTATTCAGAGCATTATCAATGACGAAATTGCAGAAAAAGCCTTTATATTCGGTTATGTTATGTGTAACGAGATAAAGGAAGAAACAAAAAATATCTTTGAATAAATAGTCAATATGGAGCAATAAATTAAGGAATAAAACAAACCTTAAATTTATTGCTCTTATTTTCGCTTATTTAGGGGGATAATTCCCCCACTAATTTGTTATTTATTTAGTTATGAAACAAACTCTAATAAAATAAGCACAAGACGTCTCCCTTATGACAGAATTATAATTAAGGAAATCAAAATTAGAAAGGAGGCGAATTATGGAACAAGACCTAAAACAATTACAAAAGACAGAGGCAATCGAAAGACTAAAGATACTACAAGATAAATTCGAGTTAATGGAAACAGTTACAAAAGAATTTGAAAAGGAAGATACCCTATACTACTCTGAATACGTCAACAAACAATGTCCTGCTATCCTCTATTGGATAAGCAACAATGAAGATTACGAGAAAGCAATTAAGCAATTTGAAGAAAAACACAATGCCTTAGTATATCACGTAATATTGACACCTACTTATGATAACGGTATCGTATTAACCTTATTATATGTATCAAAAACAAAACAAGAATGGACGAGAGATAAAAAAGAATTAAAAGAAGGGCTACCCTGTGCTTATGTAATGAACATAGAAACTAAACAAGGTTCTGAATTTGGAGGAATACAAATAGCTGGTTCTATGGGTGGCATTGTTAGATTAGCCTAGAAGGAGTAAAAGTTATGAAAGATAACGAGAAGAAACAAGAATATTTAGAAATATTTGACAAAGTATTCGGTACTAATGCACAAAAGTACATTGATTTAAGCCAAGTGCCACTAATAATAGGATTGCATAATGCCGTAAGAGAAGGACTGGACGATTACAACAAAAAATTTAGAAAGTTAAGAAGAAAACGAAATCGCTTATTAGATGAATTACAAGAAGACTGGACGGAGGAACAGAAACAGTTATTTGACCAATATTGCGAGGTAACTTCTCAAATGGACGGAGAAATTGAGGAGCAAATCTTCGTATTCTCAATTATTCTAGCCAAAGAGTTTGACCGAGAATGTAAAGTTGTTAAAAATCAAGCATAAGGAAAAGGACGTTACCAAGTGTTAATCAATAACATACTTGATAACGTCCTCTACTTTACAATTCAACATATAACAAATCTTAGCCAAGACCTCGAAATCAATTCTACTGCAACTATTCTTACGCAAGTTTTGTATAGTTTGAAAACGAATATTGGCTTTACTACTCAATTCATAAGTAGTAACTTCCTTCTCTTTCATAATTCTATCTAAATCAATTTGAATTGTACCATAATTCTTATATTCAAAAAGTTCTCTATCTAACATAACATCACTCTCCTAGACTTATTCTAAGAGAATTTTATTATAAGAAGTAAAAAACTTTAATATATCTTTGCGTAGTACTTTACAAACAATAAAAGCTATGATAAGATGAAATCAAGTATGATAGGAGAACTTACATTATTGAAAAACGATAATATACTTGACTTGATAATGGACTAAAAAGATAGATAAATATATTATAGAATTAAAGTTTAAGGAGGAAAAAATGGGTAAAGGATGGTTAGGAAAAGATGGTCAATTTTATGAAACTTGGGACGAAGCACGTGGAGCTGATAACAGATATATACAACAAGAAATGCAATCTAAATTACTTTTTGAACAAAACCAATTAATGATTAAACAGTTAGAAGAAGAAGAAAAAAGACATAAACAAGAAAAAGAAATGGAGCAAGAAAGAATAAAGCATGAAAAGGAAATGAGAATATTAAAGTTATTTGATGATGTATCTATACCATTTAA
Source organism: uncultured Clostridium sp. (assembly GCA_947570695.1). Lineage (GTDB taxonomy): Bacteria > Bacillota > Clostridia > TANB77 > CAG-508 > Scatovivens. The sequence goes on along the minus strand of CANOVB010000001.1, from coordinate 254,716 downwards.
TGTTTATCAAAGTTTTGAAAACTATTTATTAAGTATTAAGAATGAAGATTTAGATGAAGAAGGTATAGAAGTTCGTACAGCATTTTTTGGGTTAGCATCAGAAAAAATGAATTTAATTACCCAACATCGTGAAGAATTTGAAAATATCAAAAAAACCGTTTATTCAAATGACGATACTGCAATAAATAATAAAAAAGTAAAATATAACGAAAAATATAAGATATTTGAAGACTTTGTAAATGATAAAATTAAAATAGATGATTTATCAACAGAAAAATGGAATATCTTTGATAATGATAATCAAATTCAAACATTATTAAATCAACTAAAAAAGCAAAATGATATTAAAAAAAAGGCAATATCGAAATGTAAAGACCAAAATACAAAAAAGTTTATAATTGGTATATTCATAACTTTACTTATTGTAAGTATATGGGCAAATATGACAATATTTTTTATGTTCTGTTTAGCTATAGTATTATTAAGTTTTTATTTCTCAAAAAAAATAAGGATATATGAATTAAAAAAACAACTTAATAAATCAATAAATTTAAAAATATTAGAAGAAGGTCAACTTAATGTTGCAAGGGAAAAAGAATTGTCAAAACTAGATGAAGATATAGAAAATATATCAAAAGCTCTTAAACCTATAGAAAAAACCGTATTAAACCAAAAAATAGATTTATTTAATAAATTTAGATTTAGTCATTATAATATGAAAATGGAAAAGCTGTTTGTTGATGTGGGGTTAATAGAAAAATGTAAAGAAAAGGATGTTCAATTTGATATAATAGATAAAAATAAAATATCAGCAGAAGGAACATTTGAAGATTATTTCAACTTCTTTCAAAATTTTGAAAATATTTATTCAGATACATCTGATAACTAAAAATAAATCCACTAGCGATAGAGGGCTTTATTCAACATCTGCCATAGCTGACATAGTAAAAAGCATATTATAAAAGTCAATCTGCCATAGGTGCCATACCTGCCATAGTAAAATTACGATTTATAAATCTTATTTTGCAGATTTTGGCACTATACTAGGCACAGGCATTTTATTACTTTAGGGAAAATTTAAAGTGCCAACATTAGATATAGATACCCAATGAACAAGTTGCTACTTCTCTATTCTATATATAATAATATAAATAAATAAATATATATATATATATATATAAATCGTATATGAATATAAGAACACCTATACACTCATTCCCAATAGCAAATTAAATATATCGTTTGAAACGAAAAATCATATAAACAACACAATCAATAAAATAGTGCAGCACTAGCAAATCAGTCTCCTATACTGTTATTATAACGGTATGGGAGGTAATTTATTATGAATGAAAAGATACTACAAAACAGTATTGAACAAGCACAAAAGATAATCAGCCAATCAAAAGACTGGCAACAGACCTATGAAGAACAATCAAAAACACTAATAGACAATAAACCATTATTAGACCAATTTCACAAACAAATCAAAAGTTACGAGGCAATTCAATTCTATCTAGTGAAGGTCAACCCTACACAAGATAACATTTTCACAATTCAAGCAAGATACCAAGGGCAACCTATCGCAACAATAGAAATAACAAAAGATGATACTACAATAACAACCAAAGAATATGACGAGAGCAACAAGAAAACCTATAATTGTGAATTAAAACTCGATAATATGAATCTGAATACTAAAGAGGCAAATCAATTTCTAACCTATTTCAATAAAGAAATGAAACCCAAAGGAAAGATTGACGAACAGGCACATATAGAAAGTATGCTATTATCGGAATTCTCAAAAACAAGTTCCTATGACAAGCTACTAACACGGAATTCAACCCTGTAAAATCAATCAAAACCTATTCTTTCCTATACCAATCAATTTAAACCCTAAAGAAGATACAGGATATATCAATATTCTAACACGAACCAAAGTCCGTAAGCTAACTATAATAGAACCTATAACAGAAACACAAGCACCTGAAACAGTATTAGCCAATGCAACATCAAAAGCAATCTTTCTATTGAATCTACTTCATACGAACCAAGGTCAAGAATGGTATAAAATTATGGGATTTCACGGACGAGTAACACCCCACCTAACAATTAAAGTATGTATAGCAGTTCCAAAGAACCTAGCAACTAAAATTAAAGAATTTGAACCATACGAGTTAAAAGCTGAAACTGATAGTATTGAATACCACTATATGACCTATGATACAGACCAAATCAAAATAACATCTATCAAGACCACCCTAAATGGTGAACAATCATAAATGTATATTCAAATTCTAAAACGGCACCACTTCTATTGGTGGTGCCTTAACAACAATAACTACTTCAAAAGGTACTAAGATAATGTGTGATTTTGGAATGGATTTAGACGATATAGTAAGACTTCCTGAAATAGAACGGACTAAATACAGGAGAGCCAACCTACTCTCGGAATTCTAGCCAGTCATTATCACGGCGACCATTACGGAAGAATTAACGAGGTACTTCCAACTATACCTGTCTATATGTCAGACCAAGCAAGGAGCATAATAGAAACAGTCTTTAGCTTTACAAGAAAAGGTAAAATAACCCACCCAACAATAGATATAAAAGACCAAGTACCGTTCTATATCAAAGAAGTCAAAATAACCCCATATACAGTAGACCACTCGGCATATCGGAGCCTTTATGTTTCTAATAGAGGCAGATAATAAAAGAATACTCTATACACGGAGATTACAGAAACCACGGTTACAAGGGCAAGTTATTCAAGCCAACACTAAAGAAGATACGGAAAGATAGACATACTAATCACAGAACGGCACAACCCTATCAAGACCAAATGTGAAAGCACAAACAGAGGCAGAACTGGCAATCGAGATAGCAGAGAAAACCAAACAATACGACCAAGTCCTAGTATTAACATCTACAACTACGATAGACCGTATCACAACTATAACACGAGTAGCCAACAGAACAGGTAAAACCATAATATGGGACATCTTACTCAATATGGTACTACAAAAGGTAACGCAGAAGATACCAAATGCCCTCAATTCTCCTAAAGTGTATTGCTATCTCCCCTCATATCTATACAGAATGAGAAACAAGGAGCCATACAGTCAATACATAGAACCATACCTAAAGAAGATAAAACAAACAGGTCAAAAGCTACGTGAACGGAAAATTTTTAATGAACTGTCGTGTAAGTATGTGGCGAGATATAGAAAAGCTAAAGTTAAAAAATAAGGTACTAGATAATGCTTGTGTTATTTACTCAATATGGGAACGGATATAAAACACAGGACGAGCCTACAATAAAATTCCTAGAGAAAATGGAACAACTACGGAATACCAGTCATAACCTGTCATACATCAGGACACGGAGACCGAGAATGTATCAAACAAGTTATAGATATTACGAACCCTGATATTGTTATACCCATACACACCGAAGTACCAGAGGCAATAAAAGAATTAACAGACAAAGCAGTTATTCTAAAAGATATGGAAATCTATGAAGTAAAGGAGTAAATTATTATGAATCTTAATATAGACCAAATACTAGAAACAAAGAACCAACTAATCATAATCGGTTCAAGACCAGCTTTAGGCAAGACCACACTAACCCTACAAATAGCTGATAAAATGTTAAGTCAAAATATGGCAGTAGCAATATTCAGTTTAGAGAACTCAAAAGAAATGACACTAAGCCGATTAACTAATAAAGATAATATCTATATAGACGATATCCCAAATGTATCTATCAATTATATAGAGGAGCAAACGAAAAAGTTAGTACAAGACCACAATATAAAATTAGTAATTATTGACTATATACAACTAATAAAGGACTACCCTGCTACTGATATAAGTAGTAAATTAAAAAAACTAACGGAGCAACTACAAATAACAATAATAGTAACATCTCAACTAACAAGAGATATAAAAACAAGAGCAAATAAAAGACCTATGCTAGAGGATATTAAGAATAAGAATTTAGGCAAGTTAGCTGATACAGTAATATTCTTATATGAGAAATCAAAAAACAATGTAGATATACTAATCGCTAAAGAGCCAAAAGTAATAACCTTTGAAGAAGTTGAAGAAAGATTAAAAAATGTTAAATTAGAAGATATGACTTCACAAGACGTATTTGACAGATATATAGGATATGGAGATAATGAAGAATTAAACAATATAGAAATTCAAAAGTTATTATTAAAGCATAATTACATAGAATACTTAATCAGTAGTGTAGAAACAATTATTACAGATAAAACAGTCGTAGAGAGCATTATATCCAGCGACCTATTCAAAGATAGCAAATATCATTTAATTAGAGGCAGAATAGAAAACATAGAAATTATGAAAGATAAAGAACTTCCAAGAGGCTTTGAATGGTTAATTGTTAATCTACAAACCCAATCGAGAGAAGAATATAAACTTAAATATATGTATTACCCACAGAAACAAGAAAGTTACAAGAATCAAATTGAGCGAAATATTGGAAATGATTTAATAGCAGTAGTTGAATGTAAAGAGAAAGAATATCGTTTATGTTGCTTCTTAAAATAAAGAATGAATAGACAAGATTCACAAATTAAGTAATAATATAAATGTCAGTCATTTTACATCTTAGGAAAAGACATACCCCCAATAATAGAAAGTTATAATTTAAAATAACTTTCTATTTCTATTTTATTAAGCTTATTTTAGCTTTTTTGCCACAAAACTACCAATCTACGTTTTATTTATTTTATTAGATGGAAAAGTGCCCAAATTGACGTATTTTTTGTGCCGTCTATCCCCAATGAACAAATAGAGCTATGTATCAAAAATTTTTTGATACAGGATTTAATGGAAAGAACCACTTTGCCACTTGTATTATATATATATTAAATAATATAAAAACGTAAACAGAGTGTAGAAGATACTATACACTCATTAAAACAAGCTAATATGACTAAAATCTTCCCAAGGAGAAAACAGGTATATCTCCCTGTTACATCTCAAGAATGATAAATCAAGGTTAAGAGAATAGAACTGTAAAATTAAGTGGGAATTATACATTTCTATTCTCAAATTCTCCAATGCAAGACACCTACTAGGAAATGCCCTCGTAAATGTAGTAGTCAAAATCAAAAGCAACTGGAACTATCCAAACAGACCAAATAAGATTGAAACCATACCAAAGCACCCTGTAAACATCATTATAAAATTTCCAAATATAAGAAAGTTAAATAAAATATAAAAGGAGTTAGGAATAAACCTAACCCCCAAAAATAAAATTTCTCTGCCATAGTAACCATACGTGCCACGGTGCAAATCAATAAAAATTATTTTGCTAAAGTAACATTTTCTAAACTAGCTACTGCTTGTTCTATTCTATCGTTTACGTCATCTTGTTCAGTTAGAGATTTCTCGTCCATATCCTCAAGAGTATTTCTACGAAAAAAGTCTATAAAAGCCTCGATAAAATTCCCCTTTGAATAAGTGCCGTTATTACGAATTATCTCAACCGAATTTGCTTCAATAGTACCTGCATATTCATCAAAAAGTTTATCAACATTAAAATCTTTTGTCTTATAATAACAAGGACGTCTACCGCCACCGATTGAATATCTATCCGTCAAATATCCAGACTTCAAAACTTCTTTACCAAATGGAGAACAGTCAACAGGACGTTTATTATTACTGTCGCACCAATCGCAATAGTCCTTATAATAAGTTGATTTTCTCTCAATATAAAATATAGGATTTTCAATAATAAATTCCCTAGCACTATTATTATTCAATAAGTAATTGTTAGTAGCTTCTTCTACAACAGCAGGAATAGTAAAGCTACCACGTTGTAGAACTTTAGAAAATGCGTCTAATGCCTTAAAAGTAAAATACTGTAAGTTTTCAGTCGATAGTAAAGTGTCCTTAAAAGATTTATCCACATTTAGTTGATTCTTAAATGGAATAACCTTAAAATATTCGCCTAATTCGGAGAATACTCCGTCAAAATCTCTAATATCTCTAACATTAAATAATAATGTAGTATATGGTGTAAAAGTTAAGCCACCAAATTCTTTAGAAGGTAAAACTTTATTACCACGAATAAGTCCTACTAACTTATTGATATTACTCATTTTGCTTGGACGTTGTTCATTCGAAATGTTACAGGTCTTACTGTATAAAGAATGAAATGACTTATCAGTAGTAAGTTCCTGTAAAGTTTTAAATGAGACACATTCTCCAGCACTAGCACTAATCATATCTAACAAAACATCTCTGCCGTCATTACCATTAGTAGAACTATCCCCAGTTAGAGCAAAAGCTAACGGAAGACTACATCTGCATAAACAGGCTCCCGAAACTTCCCATACAAACAATCCGTAACTTTGGGTCATAACCTGTAGTCTCATTTATGAATGTATCTACTGTTTCATTTGAAGTAGGTATATTGGGGGAATACTCTACACTTAATTTATTAGTTAAGATGAAATCAGTAGCAGTGCAGTCCTTAAATTCTTTAAAGTCAGAAGTATTTATGTCATATGCCCCATTAGCACACCCTACAAAATTACTAGAACTTTCTGTACGTTCTGACATCTTAGTAGTAATGCTAAGTTGTTTTACTTCTTCTTTAGCTTGGGCAAAGTTAAATCTTGGTACATAACTTTGTATAGCAAACTGAATTAAGTCATCATCACATACATAAGTACCGGTAGTTGAACCTTTATAAATATGATTTGTACCATTGATACGTTGTATATGTGCAAATTGAGCAAACACACTATGCTTAAAATGTCCTGTACTGCCAAAGAAGTTAGGAATTTGAGGTTTGCTACTACTATTATTAGAAGTAGCTTGATTTTGCGTTTCATTTGATGTATAATTATCATTAGTAGCAGGAGCAGAAGAATGAACTTCTGTCTCCGTAGAGTTATTTTGAGGAACTGCACTGTCCAAAGTTGGTTCCTCTATTTCACTGTTAGAATTCATATCTAAACCCCTCCTTTATAATAAAAATTTATTTTGCTGTAACTGGTGTAGTTCAGCAATAGTGCCAAATCTATGACAATTATGGCAATAGAATTGACCTGTTGTGTAATTAACTTCGCAACTGCAAACTTTATCTTTGCCGTCAGCTTCCAAAGGACACTCTATCCAGCAAACATCATCTGTCTCTAAATCTTCTAACATATCACGTAAAATCTCACGATATAATTCCTTATCTATAGTTTTACCCATTGATACCCTCCCCTCTATCACGAGCAATAGCCCTATAATTCTTATATGCTGTTTCAGAAATGCGAATTTCCCCACGACCGATATTTCTCATAAGCAAGATTGCCTTTGTGTAATTCAGAACGAATAAAGCCGTTCCTTAAAGCCGTGTCAAATTACAAATCTGTTCAACAGTAAGCAACTTCTCTTTGGTAACATCATAGGTTGAATCTTTGGTAGATTGTAAAATCTGCAGTAGTAATTCTGCGATTTCTTCTACTGTAACAGAATTAGCCATATTAAAAATCTCCTTTCTAAAAAATATTTCTGTATAAGGTTGACAAACCTTAACAGGTATGTTACTATATGATTATAACAAGTAACGAATTTGTTGTCAAGAAAAAATAACAAAAAAGTTACATCTTTTTTAAAAAAGTAACAAAGATGATAGGAGATATGTTAAAATGGAAGAAAAAGGAAACAATACTTATACAGAAATTCTAGCAAGAAGATTAACAGAGGCGAGAATGTCAAAAGGAATGTCAGTAGAGCAACTAGCTGATACAATAGGAGTTCAAAGGCAAACCCTTAATTATGTAGAAAGTAACAAGGAAGGCAGAAGCCTTACAGTTGCAAACTTAATAAAAGTTGCCGATATATTAGAAGTCTCATTAGATTATTTATTAGGAAGAGTTGAAGGAAAAAGCGATATTTCAAATAATTATGATATTAAAGAATGGGACAACAATACTCTAGGTTCGTTTGATAAGTTTATGGACGAGATAAAATCTCAAAATGTATCAAATGACTTAAACCCATATATATTTGTAACTTATGTTAATAATAACATTTTAAAAGAAATATTAGATAAGATTTCCATTAAGGTTAAAAGTAAAACTGCCTTGAACAAGGCAGAAATATCAAAAATAAAATTCTTATTAGAATATGTAGAATATGTATGTTATTACAAAGGAGAATATTATAAATATTTAGATTTCCTAGTATATCAGCATTGGGCAAATAGATATGATATTATTATAAAGGAATGTGAGAATCTAGTTAGTTACAGTAATGGTAAAGAAGTAAATATTGAATTTGACAATATAACAAGATTTCAAGAAATGCTTAAAGAGTTTGAAGAATATTTACTACACAAAATAGATAGAGGGTTAAATAATTCTATACAAGATATGATGATTAAAATTGTAAAAGATAACAGATATTTTTATAATATACAAAGATATTTTAATGAAGTACACGATAATAGATAATAAAAGCAATATGGAGCAACCAAGCTTACGACAGTTAAAAAGTCGAAATAAAGACTTCTATATTATTATAAAATTCAATCGAAAGGACGGTAAACGTATAATGAAGTTTATAAAAGTTGTAAGCAATAGATTAGAATAATAGTTTGGATTTATTATTATTACATACCAAACTGTGAGTGAAATTATAATACGTAAATTACACTAGCAGTTTAAAATCTAATACCTGAAAGAACATATAAGCCAACAGATGACAATATCACAATGTAGGTTCTTTTCGTGGTACAGAGGAGTATGTAACAATGAGTATAAATACAGGAGTAAAAAGGAAGAACCGGCGAACGGTAGTAAACCTTGGTATGATAAAGCTAGGAAAAGGTGGCGAATATTATATACAGACCCTAATACTGGTAAAAGGCGACCAGTTTATCGGAGCAACATTACAAGAAGTAATAGACAACCACCGTGAAATACAAAGAGCTTTGAAATATGGAACATATATAGAGAAAGTACCTGATACGTTTAATCAAGTAATGAATGATATGTTAAAGGAACAAGAAGACAATCGAGAACTAAAACCACGGTTCTATGCTTAGAAAAAAGAGAACAGCAGAACTTATTTCTCAAACTTCCTTTGCCAGTAGACCAATTCAGAAGATAACGGCAGAAGAAATAAAATCAGACTTAAAGAAGTTTGCTAATATGAAGAAACCGAACGGAAAATATAAGTACAGTCAATCATATTTGGATAAAATATTTAGTGTTACAAGACAAACTTTCTTCTATGCTGTTGATAATGATAAATTAACTCTTGAACAAAGTCCGTTCAAGACTAAAACTAAAGTGAAACGACCAAAAGCTGGAAAGAAAACTCGCAAGGTGTCCCCACTGGATATAGAAGAAACGAAGAAATTTCTTAAACAATTAACGATTGAAACTGACAAATATAAAGATGAACTATGGTTTATCACTCTAACAGGGGTTCGACCGGGCGAATGTCTTGCCTTAAAGTCAAAAAAGTGCAAAATGAAAGAACGGTCAAATAAAATTAAAAGGTTCACTAACTAGAGATGGGAACGATAAAACTATCCTAGATGACGAGGAACGGCAAAACAGAAAATGCAGAAAGGACACTCTTTATAACGCCCCTACTCAAAGAAATATTGGAACCTAGAGTAAATGAAAATGACCCTGAAAGTCTAGTATTCTCCAATGACGGAAAGCTAATAGCTGTGGCAACTCTAAATGCACATTTCAAGAAGATATGTAAAAATGCAGGAATAAGACCAACAACATATAAAAAGAAGAAACCGAACGGAAAATTTACGACCGTCAATACTTCGGAGGTTTTTCAATATCAATTAAGGCATCTATATGCTTCTTTACGGAGTTTTACTGAAAGCAGAACCTAAGGCTCTCCAAATGCTACTAGGACACGCAAAAATGGCTACAACCTATGATATTTATGCAGAAGCTGAACAATCTATGCAACAATTAACGGCAGAAACAATTGACGAATTTATAACCTATCTAACTTATGAGGGAACAAGTGAAGATATGGAGGCTTTATTCAAGAAAATACAAGAACTAGACCTTAATACTTTAGAAGAAAGCACAGTCAAAATATTCAAACAAGAACTAATAAGACTTGCTAATATCCCTAAATTGGAGGAACAAGTAAAAGATATTATATTAGAATTATCAAAAACAGGACAAGGGGTATCTGCAAATCAAGATAGCCAATTAAAGCTAGACCTAATCTATTCCCTATTAAGCACCTTAGACCAATTCAAAACACAAACTAGAAATATCAAAAGGAATACTGGATATAACAATAATTATGAATATACTTTTAACTATTTACAGACAACGCAGAATCTGCTACAAATAATTCATAATGCTAACAAATGCAAAGAAAACCAAACAATACAACCAGTACAGATTGCTGCGATACATTATAGAATACTAAATAAGCCTAAAACTTGTGGAATAAGTCAATTTCAATTAAAATGAGCAAGGATTTAAAAACTGTATCAACAGTATCAAGCCAAATGGTAACTGGCAGAATGGCGAAGTAGTCTACTTCACATCTAATCAAAAGTATCTAAGAATGTAACCAAGGGAGCAATAAATTAAGAACTCAATATCGAGAAACTTAATTTATTGCTCTTATTTTGACCTTATTTAAACTTTTATATTTGGGTTCATATTTACGGTTTATTAAAATTTGAATTCTATCTTATGAATAGCTTAGAACTTGTGAGAAACTGCCGATTTCGATTAAATTAAAAATAAGAAAGGAGCAGTAACAATGCCTAAAATAAGTACAGAACAAGTAAAGAAAATCAATGCCAAATGTTCAAATCGGTTGGAAATTAGACTTAGAATATTTCCTATATCATGGAGAAAAGCAACTAATGAAATGTATAGAACTAGATGAGGAAAGTTACCTAAAGTTTACGATATGCTATAACAGTGAAAATCAAATAGTTATATACATAAACAAATACTATCATAAGAAAGATGATTACTTTGCCCATAGTGAAGGATTAGGTAAAAAAGCAATGCTAAACTCCACACCAACAAAGAAAAAAGAAGTAAATAAACTAATACCTATCACCCATTTACTAACAGACACGGAACTAATGGAAATCAACAAAAATACCTCTGTTTCAAGTGGAAATGGAATATTCATACCAAGCAAAGATTTCTAAACTATCAAGGAATATAACTTAATAAAATAAATGTATAAGTTGTCAAGTAGCACTTGACAACTTATATGCTTCTATGATAGGGTTAAAATAATATTTAAGTACATTATAAAAAAGATTTAATATATGGGTTAAACCTAGTTAGTAACGGAGTTTTAAGCTATTTCTTACCTGATTGAGTTCCAAAAATGTGTCCCAACAAGTAGTTAAGTCGATTTTTTCGCAGAAATAGAGGGGTTGAAAAGGGTTACATTTTTGACAGCCCAGCCAAAAAAAGACAGATTTAAAAATCTGTCTTTTTTCTTTTATGCCACTCTATATATTTACTTTTCAATTTTTTTATATTCTATTTATATATCCAAAATTTTCCTTCTACATTACTTTTTTCCTAAATAATATTTGCTCTTAATTCTTCTATCTCGTCATCTAAATATCCCTTTTGCCTAGCAATTATATACATATTTTCTACAAAGTCTCACTAATATTTAGTTCTTCAACTTCTTTCTTTTCATTTTATTAATATTTATATTACAATTATTGTAGACTTATTAAATTAATGCTATAATTTTTATATGAATATTAAGGAGTTAATAAAAAATGGATACATTTGATTTTTTAAAATCTTTAGATGAAAAACATAATAAAAAAGGTCTTAATTATGATACATTATACTCAGCTCAAGATATGAATAAAATTTTAGATTCACAAAAAGCTGCTACAGCAAAAGCCGAAAATCCAGAACTTTCTTCTCTTATTTTAGCTGAAGAAAATAAAAGAAGCTTTGAACCAAAATCAGTAGTTGCATCTTCTTCCCTTAAACTAGAAGAAATTGTAGTAGGTAGCGAAAAAGAAATAGATGAAAAAGGTCAAGATGGTGACGAAAGATAAAAAAGAAAGGTAAATAAAAATGGAAATATCTTTAGAACAACGTGAAGCTTATAGTGAGGTTTTAGAAGTTTTACGACATATGGATAAATTTTATGTTAATATGATTCCAAAAAAAATAATTATGTTTTTCTATGATAATTGTTCACTTGATTATGAATTTAGAATGACAAAATCTATTGGAGAAGAACGACTAAAAGAAAAGACTTTAGATTTGCTTTCTCTTTTAAATCTGAATTATTGGACAAAAACTAAAAATAAAGACGAATTTATAATGAGATATTCAATTAATGATATAAGAACTCAAAATCAATTAAATTCGCAATTAGAAAAACAAAATATTTTCACAAAAATTGATGTACAAAATCGCGAAATTAACTCACAAAATGAAAATTTACCAACTTTATCTAATACTGCCTGGGACTTTTGTAAAAAAGCAATTACTTTTATAAAAAATTTGATTATAAAAATTTTTGGAGATTAATTTTAAACTTTGTACCTAAATATTATTTTTATATCTTATTTCTTTTAATAAATAAAAAAATGTTTGATATATTAAAAACTACTTAACACTATATTAATAAAAAATACTAGTTACAAATTTCTGTAACTAGTATTTTTATTAATCTCTATCCATTTTCTTTTTCTCTTGCCCATATAATTATTCTTCCACTACTATCATCTGTACAAGTTTGTAATGAAATTTCTCTTACTCCTTCATCTACTGCTCTGGTCATATATTCTGCATCCTTTGGAGTAGTTTCATACATATTATAAATTTCATAAGTTATTTTATTTCCTCTTTGATCTGTAATATATATTTTATCACCTATAGCAAGTTTTTTATTATTTGAGAAAAACAAGTCATTTCTGTAATTGTGTCCATATATTACTGTATTTCCTGGTTCATTTAGTCCTGGACCATAGGCTATAACTGTTCCTATTTCTAGACTTCTTTTGGCTAACTTTCCTAAAACTGGACAATTAACTTTTGTTTTAGGTATTTCAATTTTTCCTTTTACTTCGTAACCTTCCATATATACTTTTTCGATATCATCTTCTGAAACCTCTTCTGGTTGTGTTGTCGTATTTTGTTCTGCCATTAAATTATCTAATTCAGCCAAAGGATCATTTGTAGGAGTAACAACATCTGCTGTATTTGTTGTATTATTTTTTGATAAATTTGATGTATCTCTTTTTACATTTTTCTTTGTTGCTTTTTCAAATTCTTCAAGAGCTGCTTGAGCATTTGAATTTACTGCCTTTGATGATATTATATCATATCCAAAATAACCTATTATTCCTAAAATTGCAACTATTAAAACTACTAAAATCATAGTTAATATGTTACTATATTTATTATTAAACATACACATCTCTCCAATCATAATATTAAAATACACATATATATTAATTATAACACATTCATATATTAATTTCAAATTTTTTAATTTCATTATTGTATTGCATAAATTTCAATATTAATTATCTCACAATTTTCATAAATTTTAAATGTTATTTTTAACTAATTTAAAACCCAAATGCTATTTTTGTTAAATCAATAACACTTTATTTATAGGGCAAAAACAGAAAATATTTAATAGAAAACCTCATATAATAAAAAAATTAAGACATTTATTTTGCCTATAGAATTGTACAAAATAAATGTCTATAATTCTTCTATTCCAATATTGCTTTTATTCTTCTTACTCCTGATGAAGAAGCTTCTTCTTTTTTTATTTTAAAGTGCCCTAGCTTACCTGTGCTTTCTACATGAGGTCCTCCACATAATTCTATAGATACATCGCCTATTTTGTATACAGTTACAATGTCTCCATATTTGTCTAAAAACATTGCTTCTGCTCCCATACTAATTGCTTCATCCTTTTTCATTTCCAATTTTTCAACTGGTATGTCTTGTGATATATAATCATTTACTAGATCTTCAACTTTTTGCTTTTCTTCATCTGTCATTTTAGCTGGATGTGAAAAATCAAATCTCATTCTTTCTTCTGTTATATTACTTCCTTTTTGATGCACATGATTACCTAAAACCGCTTTTAATGCTGCATTTAAAAGATGTGTTGCTGTATGATATTTAGTTTCAATCTCTCCTGTTGAAGCTAGTCCACCTTTAAATTTTTGTTCACTTCCAAGTCTTGATCTTTCTTGATGTTCTTTAAATAGCTTTTGATAATCAGACATATCTACTTCTAAACCTTCTTCTTTAGCAAGTTCTTCTGTCATCTCTGGTGGAAATCCATAAGTTTCATAAAGATTAAATACAGCTTCTGTATCTAAAACTTTTTTACCCGAATTTCTTGTTCTATTTGCAACTTTTTCAAATTCTCTTTCACCATTTTGAAGTGTTTTAACAAATTTATCTTTTTCACCAATAATAACTGATTTTATTACTTCTTTATTTGTTTCTAATTCTGGATATAACTCTTTTAATGCTTCTATTGAAACATCTATAATTTCTCCTAATTTATTTAAATCTATTTCTAACTTATTTAAATGTCTTGTCATTCTACGTAGTAATCTACGTAAAATATAACCTCTATCTACATTACTTGGTCTACCACCATCATTTATTATCATCATACTAGAGCGCAAATGCTCTGCTACAATTCTTCTACTTTCTATATTATCTACATTTTGAAGCTTAGATAATTTTTCCATTACTGGAGCAAACAATTCTATTTCATAAGGTGTTTCTTTTCCTTGCAAAAGCATTGTCATTCTTTCTAAACCTAAACCAGTATCAACATTTTGTTGTTTTAACTTTGAATAACCATTTTTATCTTTATAAAATTCCATAAAAACATTATTCCATATTTCTACATATTTTCCGCAATCACATGATGGATTACATTCTTCTGAACATTTTGGCTTCCCTGTATCATAAAACATTTCCGTATCTGGTCCACAAGGTCCTTCTTCTCCTGCTATCCACCAATTATCATTTTTTCCAAAAAAATAAATTCTTTCATCTGGTATTCCTACTTTTCTCCACGCATTATAAGCTACTTCATCTTTTACACAATCCTCATCTCCTGCAAAACAAGTTACTGATAATTTTTCTACTGGAATTTCTAATTCTTTTGTTAAAAATTCATAGCTCATTGTAATTGATTCTTCTTTAAAATAATCTCCAAGTGACCAATTTCCAAGCATTTCAAAATATGTTAAATGTCGATTATCTCCTACTTCATCTATGTCATTCGTTCTAACACATTTTTGAAAATCTGTTAGACGTGTGCCTTCTGGATGCTTTTGACCTAAAAGATATGGTACTAATGGCTGCATTCCTGCTGTAGTAAATAAAACTGATGGATCATTTTCTGGAATTACTGGTGCTGAAGGAATTACACTATGACCATGTTTTTTAAAAAAATTTAAGTATTTATTTCTTATTTCTATTGCTTTCATTAAATTCTCCTCTATTTCTCTTATTTTCCATAAAATTATAATACAAAATTTCACTTTTTTCAATAGTTTAATATATATCTAATTCTTTCTTTTATATTATTCTACTATTCTTATCCGAAACATTTTTTTAATAGAACTTAATATATTAGAAAATATCTTTTCTGTGTCAGATTTATCTTTAACTTTTTCATTTTCCTGTTTCTCTTTTAAAAACATTTCATTTACTTTTATTTGCTTACTATTTGCACTTCCTATCTTTCTTTCTGCTTCTAATATAATTTTTCTTTCTTCTTCTTTCGCCAAGTAATCTGTATATATAACAGAAATTATTTTTTCTGTGTCTTCTAATAGCTCAATTTCTTCAATATTATTTTCATCTACTAAAAACTCATAAGTTTTATCCATTCTGCTTTCTATATTTTTCATTATATGTTTTGGAATCTTAGCTTTTTTTTCTTCGCTTAACAATTCTATTATATAATAAGCTTGTGTATATGCTCTACTATTTAACATATTATCTCCTTTATTTACTAAATATAAGCAATAATCTTGTTCCAAATTTTACAAAGTAAAATTTGCGTACAAAATTTGGTAAATCCTATCTATTAGAAAGTTCAGAAAGCTTCTCTAATATATATAAAAGTCCCAATTACCTCACTGTAACTGGGACTATTTTAAAATTAATATTCTTTTCCAAATAAATCTTTATATTCAGCTAAAACTTTATTTTGTAATTCTCCTACATAATCTTTTGTTTTTCCTTCAAAATCTGGAATACTATAAAATTCTTCTAATCCAGCTTCTTTATTTGTATATAATGGTTTGGCCAAAATTGATGTTTTATATTCATTAGCTTTATCATAATTTTTTTCAACTCCGTCACCCCAATAATATAATTTTCCTAGATAGAATTTAGAAAATACATTATCAGCTCCTGCTGATTTTTCAAAATATTCCTTTGCTTTTCCGTAATTAATTCCTACTCCACAACCATTATAATATATTTTTCCTAAATAATAATTAGAGCCATTTGATCCTCTTTCGGCAGCCACTTCAAAATATCCTCTAGCTTTTTCAAAATCAACTCCAACTCCGACTCCATTAAAATATCTTTCTCCTAATTCATAAATTGCTCCAACATCTCCATTGTCAGCTAAGCCCTTTAATTCTACAATACTTTTTGCACTCATTTTTTATCCCCCTCGTACAAGTATCGATATAATTCGATATTTTCTTTTTTTATTATAGTGATTTTAACATTTTATGGTATTTTTTACTATAAATTTTCGATTACATTACTAATACAAATTCGCAACAAAGTTAGTATTATATTACAAAAAAAGTGGTCTAAAATTTTAAGCTATAAAACTTTAGACCAAACTTAAATATTAAATTTCTAAATGTGTTCCTAAAAAACCTGCTGCTGATTGTGCAACTTTGTCCTCAACTTCTCCCATTTTTTTATTAGGCTCTTTAGAAAGGAGAATGACACTTCCTACAACATCTCCATCAGATATTATTGGATATATAACTTGTGAATTATATATTCTTTCTCTTCCTTCATTTTGTGTTATAGGAATCGCTATTTCATTATTTTCTTTACTTTTAAAAACTTCTTTGTTTTCAATTACTTCTTCTAATTCTTTGCTTAAATTTTTCTCATAGAAATCTTTTTTTGCTCCTCCTGCAACTGCTATTACAGTATCTTTATCTGTTATACATGCTATATGTCCAGTTGTTTTGGCAATTGAATCAGCATAAGTGCTAGCAAACTCAGTAAGTTCACCTATTGGAGAATATTTTTTTAATATTATTTCTCCTTCTTTATCAGTAAAAATTTCTAATGGATCTCCTTCTTTTATTCTATGGACTTTTCTTATTTCTTTAGGAATTACAACTCTACCTAAATCATCTATTCTTCTTACAACTCCTGTTGCTTTCATAAATTCCTCCTTATTTTTGTATTTATACTTTTATTATGACAAATAAGGAAAAATTTATACATTTTTATTATTAATTTTATATTTTATTTTTATATATTTTTCTATTTAAACAAAAATAGACAAAAAGAACAAAAGTAGACATTATGATAATTGCAAAGTAATTTCCTATAACATAAAATAGAATTTAAGTATCCTTAAATTCTATTTTTAAAGTTTTATTCTTTATTTTTATTAAATAATTTTTTAAAGAAGTTTCTTATTCTTTCTATTATTCCCGCTTTTTCAAGAGCTACTAAATCTTTTTCTTCTATTTCTTCATAGTCATCTTCATATTCTTCATTTGAATCTTTTTCTTGATTTTTAAAAAGATTATCTGCACTATATTTTTGTCTTTTTTCTTCTTCTAATTTTTCTAAATCTGCTTTATCTTTTCTTTGATATTCCTTTTTTTCTTCTTCACTTGCTATATAGCTTCTATAAATCAAAGCCATAATCGCTTTAACTTCTTCACTTATATTTTGTTCTTCTATTTTTAAATATGGGTTTATATTATTTATATGATTTTCTTTTTTATTTTGTTTTATAAAATTCAAAAAACTTACTGGTATTTGAGACTTCATATCTTCATCTGTAAAATATAAAATATCATCAACTTCAGCTAAAGCTATTTTATATTTTTCATCATTTACATCAACGTCCATCTGCTACTACCTCCTCTTTTGTATGACTTAATGTGCCATTAATTAAACTAGTTATTTGTCCAAAAGCTGCTTTTAAACTTTGTACTGGTGTTCTATTTGCTACTTCTCTATATCCATCTCTATTAAATGTTCCACTAGCAAATTTTTTTGACCCATCAGATGCTTCAAAAACAGGATTATCTTTAACACTTCTCCATCTGTTCATATAAACTTGTCTATCTTGTGGTTCATCCATAATTAATCCTAAAAATGCATTTGCCTTTTCTTCTTCTGATACATCTCTTTTATAAAACTCTTGTAATCTAGCAGCATATTGTTCTGGATTTCTTGTCATTTCTACCGCTGTATTCAATATTGAAGCATATAAAAATACATTTTGTTTTATAGTTTCTGGATTTTTTGTTCCATTTGATATTCTAAATTCTATTGTATTTTTTTTACCTTTTCCAAAATTTGTTAAATTCATAGAAGCATATCTATTTGAATCTAATTTTTGTCCAGATATAATTGCTTTATATATGCGAGATTTGGGCTTTGCCAATTTTAATTTTCCAGCCTCTAATTGCTTTTTTATTTTACTTCCGATTGGTGCTGCCATCCCCGCTCTTGCCATCAATAAGTCTGCTGCAAGAACATTTAATTTTCTATATGAATTTCCAAAATTATTTTTTACATTTTTTAAGGTTTCACGTGCAAGTTGAATTACATTTTTAGGCTCTCCAGCCTCATTATTCTTTTCCGTTGGTAATGGTGATGTAACTATAGTCCCTAATACATCTTTAACAAATCCTATCCTTGATTTATTCATAGCACCAGATCTAATTGGATCGTTTTCTGCATTACACATTTTATATACTACTTCTTCAGATTCTGCCCATAATCTTAAAAGATTTTTCATCATTTCTGGATTTTTTCTAAACAATTCAGCATCAAAGTGAACATGTCCCCCACAAGTATGATCTGTATATGGTGGTCTTTTTCCGTCTGCTGAACATTCTTCTATATTTTCACAAACAGAATAAACATCTTCCCAAACTGATTTATCTTTTCTTTCTTGTAGTATTGGTGACACACATTCAGTTCCAGAATCAGTTAATGATGCATCTTTATCTGAATGCCATCCCATTTCTTTTATTCTACTTGTAATACTTTTATAATCAAGATTTTCAACTTCTAATTCTAATCCGAATTTCATCCATTCTGGTAAACCTAAATCTTCTTTGTCTTTAGTTAATTTCATAACAAATTCTCCAAAATAATATTTTTCTTTATTTTACCACTAAAATTATTTTTTTAAAGGATTGTTACAAAAAAGATATATTTAAGCTTTATTTAGCACTTGAAGTAATAAACTCATACGAATTGGAATTCCATTGTGTGCTTGTTTAAAGTACATCGCTCTTGGGTCATCATCAATATCATCTGAAATTTCATTTACTCTTGGTAATGGATGTAATACTATTGTATCTTTTGAAAATTGATTTAAAATTTCTTTATTTATTATGTATTCTTCTTTTCCAAAATCTCCTTCAAATCTTTCTGCTTGAATTCTTGTATGATATAATACATCAACATCTTTTGGTATTTCGTCAAAACTTTTACATACTTTATAATCAATTCCATGCTCTTTTAACATTGTTATATACTTTTCTGGAAGTGCAAATGCTTCCTTGCTTAATCCATAAACTTCAACATTATCATATAAACACAATAATGTTAATAGAGAATGTATTGTTCTTCCATATACTAGGTCTCCTAAAATAGCCACTTTTACTCCATCTATTTTTCCTCTTTTTTCTCTTATTGTATACATGTCTAATAAAGATTGCGTTGGATGTTCACCTTTTCCACTACCTGCATTTAAAATTGGAACACTTGAAACCTTTGCTGCAACTTCAGCTGCATCATCTCTTGAATGTCTCATTACTATTGCATCACAATAACCTGATAAAACTCTTATTGTATCTTCTAGAGTTTCTCCTTTTGTAGCTGATGAATTTGAACCTGCATTTTCTGTTACTATTATTTTTCCCCCTAATCTTAAAATAGCTGATTCAAAAGACATTCTTGTTCGTGTACTTGGTTCAAAGAACATTACAGAAACAATTTTACCATCTAAAGAATCAGCATATTTTTTAGGATTTAATTTTACATCATCAGCTAACTTAAATAACTCCTCCAAACTTTCTCTCGTAAATTGACCACTTCTTAATACATGTTTCATTTTTTATTACCTCCACTTTTTTTCCTTTGCTATTTATATCATATACTATGATTTATTTCAAGATTAATTTTAACTGATTTTCCTTATCTGGAAAATCAAAATTTTTTCAGTAAATTTGTGTACAATAATATAATTAAAGTAATACTTTAAAAACCGTGAAGGCAGCGATTAAAAATAATCGCTGCCTTCATTTTATTTTAATTTGGGGATTTTACTAAACTTCTTGTTATCGTAATCTTAAATTTTAAGAACCATCGCATCTCTCCTCTCTCTTTAGTATGTTTTAATTCTATCCGATGTTTCTTAAAATAAGCTTAAAAAATTATTAATTTTCATATAAATTTCTTAACATTTTTTATTTTCTAAAGGTTATTTTATACAATCAAATTTGAAAAATTCTTGATTTTTCGGCAAATTTGTTTGTGTGTCAAATTACTGATACTATTTAGATTTAGCTATTACAGTATCAGTATGTCAATATTTTAATACTTACATCATTAAACTTGTGTACAAAATTTAGCAAAACCTTAATACAATTAGGAAAGTATCACTTTTTTCATTTTTAAATTAAATACTATCAAAATCTATTTTCTTTTTTCTTGTATATATACGTCTTCTTGGTAAATCTTTATAAAGATTTAAAATATTTTCTAAATCACTTGAGAACTCTCTTAAAGTAACTGTTTTAATATTTACTTCTTTTCCTGTGCAATATGCGTCAAGTGTTTCTTTTAATTCAGTAATAAATGGAATTTCTGCTTCAAGTTCTCTTGTATTCTTTTTAGCTCTTAATAGTAACATTTCTTTTATCTTCATAATGTCTTCATTACTTGCACAAGTAATTCTTTGCATCATTTTATTTACATCATAATAATTTAATGTTGGAGTTTTGGCACATTCTGTTGTAAATTTATCATAAAATACTTCCATACGCATTGGTATACATTTGAAAATATCCTCTGCCTTGTCTTTGTACATTTTAATTTTTAATTTTCTATTAAGTTCATAGAAATGTTTTAGAACATCTGTCATATCTTCTCCAACATCAATTCCTATTCTAGATAATTCTTCTTCAATGTTACTGCAATATTCAGAATTTTCTACAACTAAATCCATTCCTTTTATAAATAAATCTTTTATTGTTTGCATATCATAAGGTATCAATTTTCTTCTTGAAAAATAGCTAAAATATGCAAATAATTTTACAATTTCTATTAATTTTAAATCACCATTTTTTACATTTGATAATACTTCTTCAATAACATAAGGAAATCTATCATCTGATATTTTCCAATATTCTTCTGTAAGTAATCTTTTATATCCTGGTAGTTTTTCTGTATCTATTGTTTGAATAATCATTTCCATATCATTTTTAAAAATTTTCATATCAAAAATTCTTGTTCTTACATATACTTCTATAAACTTGAAAAATCTATATTCAGACTTAAAATTAAAATAATAATTATTATCAAATTCTTTTATATAAAATTGTCTATTATCCATTAAAACTCTTGAGGATACTAGTATTGCCTTATATTCTTCATTACTTGTAATATTTATAAATTTATCTTTTGTTATTTTTCCTGCTTTTATTTCAAAAGATACAGCTATTGTGAATATAAGCATTGTTTGTAATACTCTTAAATTTGTATTTGGATAAAATTTATTTACTGTTTCAAAAATTTTCTTAAAATCATTTAATGCATGCTTTAAAATTCTAAGATTTCTTGTTCCTGATTTTATAAATGTATTTGTTATTAAATCTGTATGCTCTCTTAAAAATCTAATTAAATCAGGATTATTTTCATACCTCATTAGCAAACCATTTATAATATAATTAAATTTAGGTGCATACTCAAACGTTTCTCCAATTAATTTTTCTTTTATTCTTTCATAATCATTTGCTTTATCAAATACATATTCTATTTTTTCACCAATTTTCTCAACCATTGGTTTATCTGCTGTTAAAAGAGTTCCTTCTTTATCTAATAAATATGTAGCAATAAATGTTTTCATTTCCAAATTTGAACTTTTTAATTTTGTTGATAATTCTTTTTCATTACAAATTATAATTGTTTTTATATGATCATGTTCAACAAAATTGTTAATATATCCTAAAATATCTATAACATCAACATTTGCTCTTTCTAAATCATCAAAACATAATACTTTATCATCTGTTGAAAAGAATTGTGCATAGTCCATTTTGTCCCCATTTTGTGTTACCCCAAAAAGATGTGCCATATCAAGTCCTGTTTTAGCATATTCTGGTATAGATGTTTTATCATGAGTGGACATAAATTTTCTCATATTTTTGTCCATAAGTTGCGTAGTTTCTATAAATATTTTTTTACTAATATCTTCTAAATTTGATATACCATATAAAGACATATATATTGTTGTATATTTTTTTCCATTAAATGAAAGTGAATCTATTTTATTTCTAATTTTATTGTTCCAAAAATAAGTTTTTCCACTTCCCCATTCTCCATTTATCATTATTGCATAATCAGTGTAATCTGCTCTTACATAATCTAAAATACTTTCAACTAAATCTTCCATTTAATCCTCCCATATTTGCTTCATTTCTATTTTTAATTTTAGAAATTTTGAAATAATAAAATCTTCTTTATTCTAAAATTTTAATACTAATGAATTTTATTTTAATCTTTTGCTATTACTAAAACTAATATTTCTTTTGCTCCAGCTTCTTTTAGTATTTTGGATATTTCATTTGCTGTAGCTCCAGTTGTAAAAATATCGTCAAATAAAATTACTTTTTTGTTTTTAACTTTTTCCTTTTCTACCACTAAATACGCATCTTTTATATTATCTTTTCTTTCCTTTTCTTTTAATGTACTTTGTGTTTTTGTAAACTTTATCTTTTTTAATACATTATTTCCATTAAAAATAATACCTGTTTTTGCTATTATTTCTGATATTAATTCTGTTTGATTATATCCTCTTTTTTTCTTTTTAATTTTGTCCATTGGAACTGGAATAATTATATCATATAACTTTAAAATTTCGTAAACTTTTTTATTTTTTAAAATTTCATTTGCAAAAAAGTTTGATATATATGGTTTTCCTCCGAATTTATATTGTAAAATTATTTTTCTGATAATCCCTTTGTAATCAAAATAATATATCATTTTTTCCCAATATATTTTTTTCCCATATATAAAAAAATACTTCTGCTTAAAATTTATATTATGAATATTTAGTTTATCCATAATTAATTTTTTATTATCTATAATTCCTATTTTTTTATATTTATTTAGTTTTTCTTTACACTCTTTACATACATAATTTCTATATAACTTTCCACAAATTATACAAGTTTGTGGAAAAATGATATCTAAAAATGTATTTCGTTTTATATACTCAAAAAAATTGAGAACAAATTCAAGCATTTTTCTCCTTTCATTTGCCCCCAATATTATTTTTTATATTAACGTCCATCATCCTCGCTAAAATTTTTATTAGTTCTAGCATGTTTCATAGCATATTGGTCTTGTAATTGTTTAACAGCATTTCCAATCGCTATATCACTCCTTATTGCTCCGGTTTTATCTATTTGACCAATATAGGACATTTTCCCTTGTCTTGCCAAATTCTTACCATTTGATAGTAAATTTAATATGCTTCCTATTTGATCTGGTCTTCCAGCTTGTACAAAATCTTCTAGCCTTCCTGGTAAAACAAATGCTACTAAGCTTCCTTCTGGCTCCCCAAATTCATTAAATAAATTAGCATCATGTTCATGTTCTACTGAACTAACATAAGCTGTATATAAGTATTGACCATATTGATTTTTACATATTTTGTCAACTCTTCTAAGTCTTAAAATATCTCCAGTTTGCATATCTACTCCATCATAATCCATACATATTTTCCCATCAACTTCTTGTCTACCTGTACATATTAAAGTTGGATTTGATAGTCTAGAAGCTTTTTCTCTGTTCATTCTCTCCTGTTCTTCACTTATTCTCATATCTCTTTGGGCTACAACTATTTCTTCTGCTTTTAATCTTGCTGCCTGATTTCTTTGGTATTCATCTTGAATAAGTTCTTTTCTTTCATTTTCTAAGGTTTCAACTCTTTGTCTTACCATATTTTCTACAGCTACACTTTTATTACCAAATACTACTCCAGATCTAGTGTCTTCTAATCTTCCTAAATAACAAGTTTTTCCACTAACTCTACTTGATGCTTTTTCCATATCATATTGGCTTATAACAGAATGTAAAACATCTTCAGTAATTTTTCTACCTTTAGGCACTTCAAATGCTATATAATCTTCTTCATCAACCATTATAGCATGTCCTTCTGGAACTTTTATAATTTTTCCAAGTATTATTTCTGTTTGTGAATTATCTCTATGCTTAATTGCTCCTTTTCTTGACAAACCACTTACAGAAACCTTTTCTCCAGTTTTTAAGTCTTCACTATAATTTACTAAATCTCTTATTTCTTTTGGTTCATCTTTTTTACCTAAAAATCTATCAAATAATCCCATCTTTTTGTACCTACTCTCTTTTATAATTTCTAATTTTTATCTTAATTTTATTTAATGTACTTATTTTATAGCATACTTTTATTTTTGTATATACTTTTTCATTTCTGCTTTTTTAGTTCTATACATTTATACTTTCTTACTTATTCAATTCAAGATTTTACTCTATTATCCTTTATTTTATTAATAAAATCTTTTCTAATTTAATAAGACAGAACTCTGCATTTTCTATTAAATTAAGTTTTTGAATACTTTGTACAGAAAGATTTTGTTTTTCTAATTATAAAATTATATAAAAAAGTTATCAATACTGTTAAAGCAAAACATATTATAAAAAATAAATGCGGATAATCAACTAAAATTCTATAATTACATAAAACCATCATAGGCAATCTTTGATATATATAAAGTGGAAATAAGTTTCTTCCCATCCATTCTAGTGGAAAGTTTTTTATCTTTATCTTTCTTGTAACTAATAATACTAACATAGCAAAGAAAATAGTTTGTAAAACATATAATATAAAATTAATTTTTCTTAATTTGTATAATATTAAAAAAGATATTAAAATTAAAATAAATGTTATAAATTCTTTATTTTTAAAAAATTCTTCAATTTTTTCTTTATATGTAGAAAATGACACTCCAAATACAAAGCAAAATGAAGTTCCATACCACATCCTTGGTGCTCTAAATATATATTTCGTATATAAACAATAAATTACTGTTCCAATAAACATCGATATAATTCTTGCATTCTTATTCTTAAATGTTTTTAAAGACAAATATGCTATTATATATAAATTTAATATACAATATATATACCAGTTGCTATTTCCAAAATGGCTTAATCCAAATAATGCTCTTATATATTTTATTATTGTAAAATTATTACTTCTCATAAATTGTGAAACTATCATAAATATTGTAACAGCAACTGCAAATCTAAACCAAGTTGTAAATATTCTTCTTTTAGGCATTTCTTTAATATATATATTGCTTCTTTGTTTTAGCTGTTCCATTATACCAAAACCTGAATAGAATAGAAACATTACAACTACTAATTGTTCTAATCTTCCATTTATTTTTAATCCTAAAATATCTAAATGATAGTAGTTATATGAAACATATGCAAGTGAATGACCTACAAAAACAAAAAATAAGAAAAATCCTTTTATTATATTTGTATCTTGTTTTGATAAATAATTTTCATTTTCTTTGGTAAATCTTGTAGTAAAAAGAGTAAATATTATTAATAATACTATCATTATTTCTCCTAAAAAACTGTGCTATAATCTTATTTTAAATTTTCTAATCTTTCTTTTACATTAATAAGCATTTGTTTATAATTTTCAAGCTTAGATTTTTCTTCATTTACTTTTGCTTCTGGTGCTTTATTTACAAATCCTGGATTTGAAAGCATTTTTTCTCCTCTTGTAACTTCTGCTTCTAATTTTGTTTTTTCACCTTCTAATCTTTTTCTTTCTTCTTCAATATCAACTAATTCCTCAAAAGGTATAAATACTTTAAGTTCATCTACAACTATTGAAACTGCATTTTGTGGAATTTCATTTTCATTTTTTACTATTATAATTTCATTTGCAAACCCTAATTTACTTAAAAATTCTTCTGCCTCTTTTATTTTATCATCTAAAGCACTTGAAATTATTAATAATTTTGATTTTTTAGAAGGATGAACATTCATTTTTGTTCTAACATTTCTAATTTCAACTATTACTTTTTTCAATTTTTCTATTGTTTCTTCTTCTTTATTAAAAACAAACTCTTCTCTTATATCAGGCCATTTTGCCATCATTAAATCTGATGTTCCAAAACAAATTAAATTTTCATAAATTTCTGCTGTAATAAAAGGCATAAACGGATGTAATAATTTTAGTGATGATGCAAATACATGGTTTAAAACATCACTTACAGCTACTTTTGTAGCTTCATCTTCACTATAAATTCTTGGTTTAACCATTTCTATATACCAATCGCAAAATTCATTCCAAACAAAACTATATATCTTATCAAGTGCAATTCCTAAATCATAATTATCTAAATTTTTACTTACTTCTACCACTAATTTATCAAATTTATTTAAAATCCATTTATCTTCAATTCTTAAAAGCTCTGGTTCATAAGCCTTATTTTTTTCAAAAACTTCAAGACAAAAATCTCTTACTTTTTGTTCATCTGCTAAATTCATAGTAATAAATTTTGCAGCATTCCATATTTTATTTGCAAAATTTGAAGCTTGATCTAATTTTTCAGACATAAATCTAATATCATTTCCCATTGTTGTTCCTGAAAGTAGTGAGAATCTTAAACTATCTGCTCCATATTTATCTATAACTTCTAATGGATCAATTCCGTTTCCTAGTGTTTTAGACATCTTTCTTCCTTGATTATCTCTAACTATACCATGAACTAAAACATCTTTAAATGGAACTTGGTTTGTAAACTCTAATCCTTGAGTCATCATTCTTGAAATCCAAAAAGTTATAATATCAAATCCTGTTACTAAAGTTTGTGTTGGATAAAAATCTTTATAATCTTCTGAATTTTCATTTGGCCATCCAAGTGTTGAAAAAGGCCATAATGCAGAACTAAACCAAGTATCTAATGTATCTGGATCTTGAGTAAGTTTTGTGCTACCACATTTTTCACATTTTTCTGGTTTTGTTTTTGAAACATTTATATGTGAACATTCATCACATGTGTATGCTGGAATTCTATGTCCCCACCATAATTGACGTGAAATACACCAATCTTGAATATTATCTAACCAATGGAAATATTGTTTTTCATACCTTTGTGGCACAAACTTTGTTTCGCCATTTCTTACACTATCTGCTGCTCTTTTTGCTAGATCCTTCATACTTACAAACCATTGCTCAGATATCTTAGGTTCTATTGTATTTTTGCATCTTTCACATTTAGCAACATTATGTGTATATTCTTCTGTTTTAACCAATGCGCCTATTCTTTCTAATTCTTTAACTATTTCTTTTCTTGCTTCTATTAAATCCATTCCAGCATATTCTGGTACTAAATTTCCCATTTTAAAGTTTTCATCAAATACTTCAATTATTTCCAAATTGTGACGTAATCCTGCTTGATAGTCATTCATATCATGTGCTGGAGTTATTTTAACACAACCTGTACCAAATTCCATTTCAACAAATTCATCTGCAATTATTGGAATTTCTTTATTCATTATTGGAAGTATACAAGTCTTTCCAACTAAATTCTTATATCTTTCATCTTTTGGATGAACTGCAACTGCTGTATCTCCAAGCATTGTTTCTGGTCTAGTTGTTGCAACTTCAATATAATCATTCTCAGTTCCTGTTACTTTATATCTAATATGCCATAAATGAGATGCTTCTTCTTTATATTCAACTTCAGCATCAGAAATTGATGTATTACAACTTGTACACCAATTTACCATTCTTTTTCCTTTATAAATTAATCCTTTTTCATAAAGTTTTATAAATTGCTCTAAAACGGCGTCTGACATTCCTTCATCTAAAGTAAATCTATTTCTATCCCAATCACATGAACAACCTAATTTTCTTTGTTGAGCTTGAATAATTCCTCCATACTCTTTTGTCCAATTCCAAGCCTCTTCTAAGAATTTTTCTCTTCCTAAATCTGCCTTTGATTTTCCTTCTGATTTTAACTTTTGAACAACTTTCATTTCTGTTGAAATAGCTGCATGGTCAGCTCCTGGAAGCCATAATGTTCTATATTTTCTCATTCTTTTATATCTAATTAAAATATCTTGTATAGTATCATCTAAAGCATGTCCCATATGCAATTTACCTGTTACATTTGGTGGTGGCATCATTATACAATAAGGCTCTTTTGTTTTATCATCTGATGGTTTAAAATTGCCATTTTTCTCCCATTTTTCATATAACCTGTCTTCAAAATCTTTTGGATTAAATTTGTCATTTAATTTTGTATTACTCATATAATAAATACCTCCTAATTATAATCTTTTTAATTTATGTATTACTAAAAAACAAAAAGCTCTGCCATATAAGGGCAAAGCTTTACTTTCACGGTACCACCTTACTTATTTATAAAAAATAAATATCTCTTAGATTTTAACGCATCTTTTATGCGGATATACTTAAAGTTATTTTCAGTATATCGACTCCAAAGCTACATTCAAACAAATCTTTCTATAAGAAGTTTACAGCCTATGACTTCTTTTCTCTTAAAATAGTGATTTTGTTTTACTCCTCTTTTTCATAGTCTTTAAATATATTTAATATATTAACATAATTTTCATATTAAGGCAATACTTATTTTAAAATTCTATACACCCTATAAATTAATTTTTATAAGAGCAAAAGCGCCACTTTTAATTTTTTCAAACATTCTACTGTATTTAAATAGCTCGCCTTTTCTCTGAAATAACTTGTTTGTAGCTCATTTCATTTGCTACATCTAATAAATGTTCACCTGTGGAATGTTGATGAAGTCTTTATATTATTTTCCTCTGCTATTAGCATTATTATTTTTAATATTTATTTACTACTATATATCTAGTAGGCTATAAATACTCTCAATCGTTTTATCTAGTACTTCCATTGGATAAAATATTAACATATAATATTGTCTTATAATTTTTTCATCTAAATCATTTTTAAATGTTGGTGGTTCAAACATTTGTCCACATTCATATCTAAAATAAATTTTATTATTTACAATTTTAAGCTCAAATGGACAATCATTTATACTTGCTATATCAACATATTTTTCAATTAAATCTGATGTAAAAATTTGCATTGCTAAAATCTTATTATCTGAAAAACAATCATAATATTTTTCAAATTCTGCAGAATCAATTTCTATTCTATCTTTATCAAATTTTTTTATATTACTATTTTTTGAAATTATTATATTTCCTTTTATGCTTTTTTCTAGTTCTACAAAACCATACATTCCCCTAAAAGTTTGTGTTTTATTTTCTCTTCTTTCTCCACCAGACATATAACTTTCAATAGCAAAAGTTGCTATTTCCGAAATTTGAATACTTATATTATTTTTTAATTTTCCATAAATTCTATCTTCTGAATAAAATTCATCAAACTTTCTATCAAACTTACTACTTAAATAGTCTAATTTTGATATTCCAATTTTAGAATCAAAGTTTAATTCTTTGTTATATTCTTTTACTAAATTTTCTATAACATTTCTTTTATAAAAATCTCTATAAATTCTCTTATAATTAACTACTAAAAACACTAATAAACAGACTGATAATGAAAAACTTAAACTCATATATATTTTTTCTAGATAAAAATATACTATTAAATTTATGATTATTTCTATTACTAAAATTGCTACTATAAATTTATTATTCTTACTCTTTAATTCATATAGTTTTATTTTACTTGCATTATATATATTACTATAAATTTCTTCAAAAGTTTTCATTTACAATCTCCATATAATGTACTTTTTATTTCTAAATTTTCTATAAGTCTTTTGAAATTCTTATTTTTTCTTTTAGAATATCTAAATTTTAATATTCTTCTTTTTATATTCTTCTAGTTCAAACAATTCCTCTTCTTTAAATTTAAATAATTTTGCAAATAAATTATTAGGAAAAATGCTTATGCTTGTATTATATAAAGTAACATCTCCATTATATAATCTTCTTGCTGCTTGAAGCTCATTTTCTATTTTGCTTAAGCTCTTTTGAAGTTCTAAAAATTGTTCACTTGATTTTAAATTTGGATTATTTTCTATAGTACCTAATATTTTATTAAATTCTATATTAATCATATTTGCCTTTTTAAAATCTTTATTTTCTTGATTATTATACTCTTTTCTCATATTTACTATATTTGTTAAAATTTTCTCTTCATAAATAGTATAAGCTTTTACACATTCTACCAAATTAGGAATTAAATCAAATCTTTTATTTAAATATATCTCAATACTTGATTTTGATTGTTTTATTTTATTTTTTAGTTTTATGAAAGTATTAAATTCTACTATAAAAAATAATCCTATTAATATTAAAATTCCCATATATATAAATTCAGCAGTATTTAATTCATTTCCCATTTTTACACAACCTTTTAATTCATTTGAACTGTTCCAATAATAGATTTTATATCATCTATATTATGTTTTTTCATATATTTTTCTATGCCTTCTATTGTTTTAATACTTGTTTCTGGATCTGTAAAATTTCCAGCTCCTATTGATACAGCAGTTGCTCCAGCAAGCATATATTCTATTGCATCATCTCCATTTGTAATTCCGCCCATTCCTAGTATTGGAATATTTATAGCTTGTGCCATTTGATATATCATTCTTACACCAACAGCCTTAATTCCAGGTCCTGAATATCCACCTGTGTTATTTGCTAAAACTGGTTTTCTTTTATCTATATCTATTTTCATTCCAAGTAATGTATTTATTCCTGAAACTCCATCTGCCCCAGCATCTTCTGCTCCTTTAGCTGGAAGTGTAATGTCAGTTACATTTGGCGTTAGTTTTACTATTAATGGTTTATCTGTTAATACTTTTCTAACCTTAGAAGTTACTTCTTTTACTCCATCATATGATGTTCCAAATGCTAAACAACCTGCCTTAACATTTGGACAAGAAAGATTAAGTTCAACACCATCAATATCTAATTTATTTAAAATCTTACATAATTCTACATAATCTTCAATAGTACTTCCGCAAGCATTTACAATTATTTTAGTATCAAATTCTCTAAGCCAAGGTAAATCATTTTCCGCAAAATATTCAACACCTGGATTCTGAAGTCCTATACTATTTAACATTCCACCTGGTACTTCACAAATTCTAGGTGGTTTATTTCCAGGTCTTAATTTTAAAGAAGTCCCTTTTGTTATTATTCCGCCCAATTTATTTAAGTCTATATATTCTGAATATTCTCTTCCATATCCAAAAGTTCCTGATGCAACAGTTACTGGATTTTTCATTTTAATTCCACATAAATCTACTTCTGTATTCATATTTCCTCCTATATTCTACTATTCAATTTTTCAAGAATAATTTTTATTTTTTTAATGTTATTTCTGTTTATTATTATTAAATTTCAACATCTTTAGCATTAAATACTGGTCCTTCTTTACAAACATGTCCAAATCTAGGCTCACTACCAGACACAACTTTTACAGCACAACCTAAACATGCACCTATTCCGCACCCCATTCTTTCTTCTAAAGATATTTGACATGGAATATCATTTTCTATTGCATAATTTCTTACTGCTTTAAGCATTGGAAGTGGTCCACAAGCAAATATCATATCTACTTTATGTTCTTCAATATCTTTTTTCATAAAATCAATCGCAAAACCCTTTTCTTTATAACTTCCATCATCAGTTGTAACAACCAATTTATTTAAACCTATTGCTTCAAATTCTTTTTCACATGTAACTAAAGATTTATCTCTAAAACCTAAATAAACGTTTAAATTTGTTTTTCCTTTTAATTGTTTTGTAAGCTCATATAATGGATATGTGCCAATTCCACCACCAATAATTGCAACATTATTATATTCTTGTACCTTAAAACTTCCATTTCCAAGAGGTCCCATTATATCAATTAATTTTCCCTCTTCTACTTTAGAAAGAAGTTCTGTTCCTTTTCCTTTTACTTGAAAAATAAATTCTACAATATCTCCATCAATATTATAAATACTAATAGGTCTTCTTAAATAAGGTTCTCCTGTTTCAGAAACTTTAATTTCTAAAAATTGACCTGGTTTAGCAGTTCTTGCAATTTCTGGTGCTTTTACAGAAAATTTATAAATTCCCTCTATAAGTTTTTCTTTTTTAACTAATTCGCATTTAACTTTTACTCCCATAATTCCTCCCTTTTCCTTTTTAGAATGTTTTAGCAATAATCTAAATTTTAATTTTCACATTTTCAAAACGCATTTATATATTACTATAATTAGACTTTTTTTGTTAGTAATTCTTAGATCCTTAAATTTTACAATTTTATATATGTAATTTATTTTATTATTTTATTATAATCATTATCATATTTTCCATATTTTAAATATTCTTTTTCATTATTAAATGAAGCAGTTTCCTTTTTATTATAAGGCTCATTTGGAACTTCTGTTAAAGTTTCAAAAAATACTTGTGCTATTTTAAAATCTTTTCTTAACTCTATTTCTTTATCACTCATATTAAAAGCTCTTAAAAATACATAAGTTTGGTGTCCTGGTTGATATACAGGTCCTGAAACAAATAATCCTGATCTTAATAAAGAATTTTTTTCTCCAATTTTTCCAACTAAATTTTCTGGTATTTTTAATTCTTCATTAGTTTTTATCATTACAAATTCTTTTGGTTTTAATGTATATTCATCAATATTTTTATCATCTTTAATAATATTGTCAACTGTTAAATCATAAGAAACGCATCCTAAATTTTCTGGTTTATAATTAGAAACTATCAATGTTCCTTGCTCAACTAATTCTTTTATATTTTTATCAACTAATATCATTTTTCATATTTCCTTTCGTTTGTTAGATTTTAAAAGAATTCCACACTATATTCTGCTTTAAATTCTTGATTTGATTTAAGTTTTATTAAATTTTCTTTTTCTTCAAAAATTCCATTTGATGATACTTTATCTGCTGTATTAAACCAAGGTTCTATGCAAATAAATGAAGCATCTGGTTTTGACCAAATCGCAAGATATGGAAAATCTTTAAAATTGAAAGTTAATACCTTTTTTGTTTCTGTTCTTAAAAATACTTTTTCTGATTTTAAATTTTTCATTATGATTGCATCTTTTTCAAAAGTTTTATTATCTAAAAATATTCTGTTTTCTCTAATAAATTTAATTGTTCTTTCTGGTTCATCTTTTACTAGTCCATCTTCTAATTGGTAAATCTCTATATTATCTTCTATTTGTTCAAATTCTAATCTATATTTTCCACTTGAATATTCACAAGCAAAAGCTGGATGCCCACCGAGCCCAAATAGCATCTCATTTTCATCTTTATTAACTATTTTATATTTTGTAATTACTTTATTTTCAATAACTTCATAAGAAATATAAAATTCAAAATTAAATGGAAATTTTGATAGAGTATCTTTATTTGATTTTAAAACATAAGAATTTTCACCTATTTCTTCAAAATCAATATCACGAGCAAATCCATGTTGATCCATTTCATATTTTTTTCCATTAATTATAGTTCTTCCATTTTTTAATTTTCCAACTATAGGAAACAAAACTGGACTGTGTCTATTCCAAAAACTTTGTCCATCATGTAATTTCTCAATTCCATTAAAATTTACAGAAATAAGTTCTGCTCCTTTTTTCACTGTTTTAATTTCTAGCATTATAAATTATTCTCCTTTATTACAAGCTCTTTATATCCTGTAGATTCATCAAATTCTCTTGAAAACTCATATTCATCAAATTCTCCTAAAACAATCTCTGCTGTTACATTTACCAAACAATTATCTTTTAAATGACCACCAATAGTATTAAGATTAACATCAGATAAACTTATATGAATATGACATCCATCCATAGATAAAGTTCCTGTTGCAGATACTATTTCATGGTCTTCATTTATAGTTTTTACAGTTTTTCCATCAGCAGTTCTTAAACAAACTTGGTATAAGCAACCTACTGCTGATAAAATTATACCCGATTTTATTTTTTTATCTACAACATATTGTTCTATACTTTTCTTTAAATCCATTCCTTTTGTTAATCTAAATGCATGAATTTTCATTATATTTCTTCTCCTTTTTATTATTGAATTTATTTTATAAATAACTATATATTCTTTATTGATTGATTTAATTCATCCCTCATACGAATTGCTTCAAACCTTGTCGCTTTTGCATATTCTTCATCTTTAAATTTATCTTTCCATCTATCAGATTTAAAAGCACACATTAAACTTCTTGATGCATTTACAATTCCACCTAAACCATCTTTAAATCCTAAGGCTATATCTTCTGCTTTTCCACCTTGAGCACCATAGCCTGGAATTAAGAAATAAGATTTTGGCATAATTTGTCTTAAATTTTTAATTTGCACTGGATAAGTAGCTCCTACTACTGAAGAAACGCTACTATATCCATATTCTCCAATTAATTCTTCTCCCCAAGAATTAACAAGCTCTGCAACTTTTTCATATACAGTTTTTCCCTCTTCTAATTTTAAATCTTGTAATTCTCCAGAAGATTTATTTGATGTTTTTACAAGAATAAATATTCCTTTATTATATTTTTTGCAGTCTTCTATAAATGGTTTTACTCCGTCAATTCCCAAATATGGATTTACAGTTACCCAGTCTATATCATAAAAACTTTCTTCTTTTTCTCCTACTAATGTTTTTCCTAAATATGCATTAGAATAACCTGCTGCTGTTGTTCCTATATCTCCTCTTTTTATATCAGCAATTACTATCATTCCTTTTTGTTTAGCATATCTGCAAGTTTCTTTAAAACATTTTATACCTTCTACTCCAAACATTTCATAAAAAGCTATTTGTGGTTTTACTGCTGGAATAATATCATAAGTGCTATCTATTAAAGCTTTATTATATTCTAAAATTCCTTCACAAACACTTTTTACATCTGTCCCATATTTAGCTTTTATACACTCTGGTAGCATTTCATATCTTGGATCTAATCCCATAACTGTTGGATTATCAGTTTCTTTTATTCTATCTATTAAAATATCAATAGCATTTTTCATTTTATTACTCCCACTCAAAAATTTTTTAACTAAATCTAATCTTTTTTCAACATTTGATGAGTTTAAAAAGCCTAAACTTTCATCTTTATTTAAAAGTCTTTCTTCAAGTTTATCTATAGTTGTATATATTGCATCAACTACTTCATCAGTTTGAAATTTATAATCGTCAATTTTATTATTAGTCTTAATTAAATAAATATATGAAAAAACATTGTGAAATCCTGAATTATCTCCATTAACTTCTGCTGTTTTCTCAATTCCTAAGAAGATTAAATCATTTTCAGATACTTTAAGTCCATTTTCTTCTGCAAGTTCTCTTGTCATTGCTTTTCTTGGCATTTCTCCTGATGATACATGTCCATAGCAAAGTTCCCATTTATTGGGGTATGTTTTTTTATTAGGAGATCTTTTTTGTAATAATATTTCATTTTTATTATTTACAATAATTCCTATAACTTCTCTATAAAATAAACCTTTTTCATGTACTATATTTTTGCCAACCACTTCACCAGTAAAATTATTATTTTCATCAACAACATCTATATATTCCATATTAATTATTCTTACCTTTACTACATATTCTAAATACTCTCGACAAAAAGTCTATCTTAAATGGTGAAGCACATATACTATCTCTCAAATACTACTTTTCCAGATACTATTGTATATTCTACTTTTCCCTTTAATTTTTTATTTATCCATGGTGTATTTTTAGATTTTGATACTATATCTTCTTTTTTATAAACATATTCTTTATTTGGATCAAATATTGTTAAATCCGCTACTTTTCCTTCTTTAATTTCACCTTTATCTAATCCTAATAATTTAGAAGGATTATAAGACATTACTCTCACCATATCTAAATATGTTATTAATCCTTTATCTACTAAATTTGTTATTGTTGCAGAAAGTGCTGTTTCAAATCCTATTATTCCATTTGGAGCTGTAGCTAATCCTTTTGCTTTTTCCTCTTCTGCATGTGGTGCGTGATCTGTTATTATTGCGTCTATTGTTCCATCTTTTATTCCTTGTATTATAGCTTGTCTATCTTTTTCTTCTCTTAAAGGAGGATTCATTTTTGCATTTACTCCTGATTCTGGTACTTCATCTACTGTAAAACTATAATAATGTGGACATGTTTCACAAGTTACATTTACTCCTCTTTGTTTTGCACTTCTTATCATATCTACAGATGTTTTTGTACTTATATGGCAAATATGAGTATGTAAATTATTAGTTTCTGCAATTACTATATCTCTTGCTGCCATTATTTCTTCTGCTTCTGGTAGTACTCCACCAACACCTAATTTTTCTGCTACTGGTCCTGCATTTATTGCACCAGCTGATACAGATTTTTCTTCACAATGCTCAGAAATAAAACTTCCAAGTTTGTTTGCTTCTATCATTGCTTCTCTTATCATTCTTGCATTCTCAACTGGCATTCCATCATCTGAAAATGCTATAGCTCCTGCTTCTAATTGTGCTTTAAAATCAACTAATTCTTGACCTTTTTCTCCTTTTGTTACACTTGAAAATGGAATAACATTACAAAGATTTACTCTTTTTGCTTCACTAATTATTTTTTCCAAAACAATAGCGCTATCTGGAGTTGGATTTGTATTTGGCATAGGACAAATAGTAGTAAATCCTCCAGCAACAGCGCTTTTTGATCCTGTTTCTATAGTTTCTTTATGCTCTCCACCTGGCTCTCTTAAATGGCAATGCATATCAATCATACCTGGCATAATATAAAGTCCTGTACAATCAATAATTTTATCTACTTGAATATCAATATTTTCAGCTATTTTAGATATTTTATTATTTTCAATTAATATGTCTAACTTTTTTTCCGTTTTACTTGCATAATCAATTACAGTTCCGTTTTTTAATAAAGTGTTCATTTTTACCTCCTATATAATTTTTTTCATTTTATCATTTTTATTTTTATTTTTCAATAGTAAAAAACACTTATTATCCGTAAGTATTTTTGCTATTTTGTTTCATAATTTTTACATTTGATTTATAATCTTTTTTATAAAAATGTTAACTATAATTTATTCTTAAATAGCTACAATTCATAAAATCATTGACATTTTAATTTATTTCTTATATCATATTTTTGATATTTAAAAAAAATTAAAAATTTGGAGGTAAGATAATGAGTAAATTAATGTCATTATTATTTGAAACACATGCCTTTAAGGTTGCACCAGAAAATAATCCTTTTTGGTATACATCAGGAAAAATCGGACCTTATTTTGTAAATGGTGATTATCTTTATGGAAGTGAAACTGATTCAAAAGAACTTTTAGGTTTTATTGATAATGAACTTGAAAATGAAGATAAAAAAGATATTCCAGCTCATATTTTTGAAAAAGTTTTAGCACATTATAAAACAAATGAAACTTATAAATATGTTATAGATTCTTTAAAAGATTATATTGAAAAAAATATTGATGTATCTTCTATAGACTATATTTCAGGTGGTGAAAGAAGAGATTGGTATTTTTCAAATTTAATAGCATATTTTTTAAATAAACCTCATGTTACAATATATAAAGATTTAACAACAGTTGTAAGTAATAGCCAATTTACTGAAAATGCTAATATTTCTAAAATAGAAAATAAAAAATTTTTACATGTTGCAGATATGCTAAACCAATCAGCAAGTTTTACAAGAGCTTGGATTCCAGCAATTAAAAATTTAGGTTCTTCAATAGTTTGGGCTGTATTTATGGTTGATAGATTAGAAGGAGGTACTGAAATTTTATCAAATTTAGACATTGATGTTCATTCTCTATTAAAAATTAATGATGATTTATTCATAAAAGCTTTAGATTTAGGAGTTATAAATACTGAACAATTAAAAATGCTTAGAGATTTTAAGAAAAATCCTGATGAATCTATGAAACAATTTTTAATTAGTAATCCTGAATTTATAGAAAATGCTTTAAAATCAGATAACTCTAGAACTCTAAAAAGAGTTAACACTTTAATTGAACAAA
Organism: uncultured Clostridium sp.; assembly: GCA_947570695.1. GTDB lineage: Bacteria > Bacillota > Clostridia > TANB77 > CAG-508 > Scatovivens. The sequence continues at coordinate 216,071 of CANOVB010000001.1, read as the reverse complement.
ATATATATGGTTTAAATTATAAAAAATAAATTTTAAGGAACAAATCAGGAAGCATTAACATTTAGTATAGTTTCAACTTTTCTTTTTGACTTTTCGTGAATTTGTTCTTGTGCAAAATTTTCGTTAGAAAATTTCTGTACAATGTACTTTTATATAATAGGAAAGTATCACTTTCCTATTATATAATTAAATGGATGTACATTTTATACATCCATTTTTATTATTTAAAAAGATAAGAATATTTGCATTTATTTCTATTCTTTTAAATCATCTAATATACTCTACTAATTTTTTAAACTTCTGGCTTCATGTTTACTTCTCCAAGTTCTTCCTCTTCGCCGTATTTATCAACAAAATATATTAAATATCTATTTTCTATTTTCTTTATTTTAAATATTTTTGTCCCATTTCCATCAGTTCCGTTTCCTTTTAATGTATCTGTTGCTATATCGCTATTTAATGCATCTGGATTTATATAATATTGATCTGCTACTAAGTTATTACTAATATCTTTTAGTGGTTCTATATATTTATTTTCTAAAAAATATTGTATTACTGTATCTTGGCTGTATATCTCATCTATATTTTTGTTATTTTCTTGTGCAAATTTACTATCTAATACATATTTTCCTTTTACTAAATTATTTAGTGTATCTACAACTTCTATTTTATTAAATTCTGTATCTTCTTCTTTATATTCATTTAGAATTTTCCAAGCATTACTTGCTATAACTCCAATTATTATTACTATTAAAACTATTGCGATAATTAATGATATCGCTGAAAATCCTTGTTCTTTTTTCATGACAAATATATGCTCCTTTAAACTCTTATGTTTATTTCATTTAAAATTATACTATTTTTTTCTATATTTTTCAATAAAAAGTTTCTTATTAGATATCGTTATTTTTTGCTGCATTTTTAATTATATGCCATTTTTTTGCAAAAATGCTTAATAAACTTATAAAAGTTTTACATTTTTATCTAAAGCTATTTTTTTGAATACTTCTAATATTTTATTATTTAAAAAGATTCCGCCACAAGGCTTTATTTCCCCTTTATCTGTAATTTCCATTTTTACATTTACTCTATCTCCACCAAAAAACTTTATTGCACCTCTTAATTTTTCTTTTTGCTTTTCAGATAAACTTGTTATATCTATATTTATTGTTTTTACGACACTAATTTTAGTTTCTGAATTTTCATTATTTGTACCATTTTCAGAAAATTCCCTTATATTTGATGCAACTATTTTTACTGGTTCATCTTCTCTTATACTAAGTCTTCCGTCTACAAAAATTATATTATCTTCAATTATAAAATTACTTGACTTTGAGTAAATACTATCAAATACTATGATTTCAGCTGTTCCATAAAAATCTTCTAATGTAACAAATGCCATTGTAGTATTTTTTCTTGTAAATTTTTTAGTAACTTTTGAAATAATTCCTACAAATTTAACATTTTGACCATCCTTATAATCTATAGTTTTTCCGATTGTTTCCATTTCTTCATTAATTTTAATCATATTTAATGTTGATATATTAGTTTGTTTTTCAATATTAGTTCTTAATTTGTCAAGTGGGTGACCTGAAATGTAGACTCCTAGCATCTCTTTTTCTAAACTTAGTAATTCTCTTGTTTCCATTTCTTCTTTTTCTATAAATTTATATTTTTGTGTCTCTAATGTTTCTTCTTTTTCTTCCATCAAATCAAACATTGAAACTTGATTTTCAATTTTATTTTTGCTTTCATTATTAATTGTATCAATTATTGCTTCAAATGAAGCTAAAAGTGTTGCTCTTGTTTTTCCAAAATCATCAAATGCTCCTGCTTTTATTAAACTTTCTATACACTTTTTATTAACTGATTCATTTTTTATTCTCTCACAAAAAGCTGTGAAACTTTCATAAGGTCCGTTTTTTTCTCTTTCTTTAACAATACTATCAACTGCACCTATTCCAACATTTTTTATAGTCCCTAGTCCAAACCTTATTTTATTGTCAATAACTGTAAATTTTGTTTCACTTTCATTTATATTAGGATTTAATATTTCAATTCCCATATCTTTACAGTCTTGTATATAAACTGGAATTTTATCTAAATTTCCTAAAAAACTATTTAAAGTTGCAGCCATTAATTCTTCTTTATAATATGCTTTTAAATAAGCAGTTCTATATGATATTACTGCATAAGCAGCTGCATGTGATTTATTAAAAGCGTATTTTGCAAATTCAGCCATTTCATCAAAAATTTTATCTGCCGATTTTTCATCAATACCATTTCTAACACAACCTGGCACTTCAATATTTCCATTTTCATCTACTTGTCCATTTATAAAGATTTCTCTTTCTTTTGCCATTACATCAAGCTTTTTCTTTCCCATTGCACGTCTTACTAAATCTGCTCTTCCGAAGAGAATATCCTGCTAAATCTCTAACTATTTGCATAACTTGCTCTTGGTATACCATACATCCATAAGTTACATTTAATATTGGTTCTAATGCTTTATGTGTATATTCATTATGTCCAGGATTTAATTTTCCTTTTACATATCTTGGTATTTGATCCATAGGTCCGAGGACGATATAATGAAACTCCAGCAACTATATCTTCTAAACAATCTGGTTTTAGTTCTTTCATAAAGTTTGTAATTCCTGTACTTTCAAATTGAAATATTCCAAAAGTTTTTCCTTCCTGCCATAGTTTATACACTTTTGGATCATTCATTTTTTCATCAAAAACTACATCTATTCCTCTATTTTTTTTCACAAGTTCTAAACAGTTTGCTATTACACTTAAAGTTCTTAAACCTAAAAAATCCATTTTTAAAAGCCCTAGTTCTTCTAGTAAAACCATAGTATATTGTGCAACAACGTTACCATCATTTGTACAAAGTGGTACATAAGTATCTACTGGATCTTTTGTAATTACAACACCACAAGCATGAGTAGATGCATTTCTTGGCATTCCTTCTAGTCCTCTAGCTATATCTATAATCTTTTTAGTAGTTTCATCTGTATCATATAAATCTTTAAATTCTCTATTTTCTACTAAAGCTTTATCTATAGTTATTCCGATTTCAAATGGTATCATTTTTGCAAGTTTATCTACATCACTATATGGAACATCCAGTACTCTTCCTACATCTCTTATAACACTTTTTGCAGACATTGTACCAAAAGTTATAATTTGTGATACATGGTCTCTACCATATTTCCTTGAAACATAATCAATTACTTCTTGCCTTCTTTCATCTGAAAAGTCAACATCAAAATCTGGCATACTAATTCTTTCTGGATTTAAAAATCTCTCAAAAAGCAAGTTATATTTTAGTGGGTCAATATCTGTTATTCCTATTGCATATGCTACTATTGAACCTGCACCAGAACCACGTCCGTGGTCCTACTGGAATTCCTACTGATTTAGCATAATGAATATAATCCCAAACTATAAGATAATAATCAATATATCCCATTTTTGATATTATTCCAAGCTCATATTCTGTTCTTTCTTTTACTTTATTATCGAAATTTTCTCCATATCTTTCTTTTATCCCATCCCAAGTTAATTTTCTAAAATATTCTTCATGTGTTTTAAACTCTTCAGGAACATCATAATTAGGTAGTTTTGTAACACCAAATTCAAATTCAAAATTACATTTATCTGCTATTTTTACTGTATTTTCTATTGCTTCTGGTACAGCTGAAAAATAATCTGCCATTTCTTCAGGTGATTTTATATAAAACTCATCTGTTTCAAATTTCATTCTATCTTCATCATGAATTTTTTTAGCTGTTTGTATACAAAGCAAAATTTCATGATTATAACTATCTTCTTTTTTTAAATAATGTGCATCATTTGTTCCAACAAGTGGAATATCCAATTCTCTTGATAAAGCAATTAATTTTTGATTTGCCATTACTTGTTCTGCAAGTCCATTATTTTGTATTTCTAAATAATAATCTTCACCAAAAATATTTTTATGCCATAAAGCTATTTTTTTTGCTTCTTCTAAATCATCTTTCAATATAGCTTTGTTTACACTTCCCGCTAAGCAAGCGCTTAAACAAATTAATCCTTCATGATATTTCTCTAAAATTTCTAAATCTATACGTGGTTTATAATAGTATCCTTCTGTAAAACTCATTGATACTAATTTTATCAAATTTTGATATCCAGTTTTATTTTTTGCAAGTAAAATTAAGTGTGCATAGTCATCATCAATTCCAGCCTCTTTGTCTAATCTACTTCTAGGTGCAACATAAACTTCACAACCTATAATTGGCTTTATTCCTTCTTTTACACATTCTTTATAAAAATTAACAGCTCCATACATAACTCCATGATCTGTAAGAGCTATAGCTTTCATTCCTAATTCTTTTGCTCTTTTTGGTAAATCTTTAATTCTACACATACCATCTAGCAAACTATATTCACTATGTACATGTAAATGAACAAAATCTGGCATAATTTTCTCCTTAAATAAATTCGATTAAAATATATCACAATTTTACTCTTTTATCAATATTAGAAATTTATAGATATTTAAGTAACAATAATTCAAATTGTTATTATTTAAATATATACGTAGTATCCCATAGCATTTCTCTATTAAATTTTTTCAACATATTAAAACTGCTATATTTCAATATTAAGCAATTTTTTCAATTTTTTTAAGTTTTTTTAAAAAAAGTATTGACATTTTGCAAAAACGCCTGTATAATTAAGAACATTCCCGCAACAATGTTGTTGCACCCCTTTTGCAGAAATGCATCAGGATTTTTTGGAAGGGAGGTGTTTAGACGTGACGTTTTTTGCCTTTACTGCATGCCTTCTTTTTACGTTAGTCGTGGTGTTCAAATTCCGTAGTAAATACTGCCGTTTTGGAAACCCCGACCATATCGTAACGGCAATCGTCTTCACCCCGAGTGAAGATGCTTCCGAATATGTATGCAGACTTCTGCGGCGGAAACGTCGTCGAAGTAGGAGGAGAATAGGTGCAGTGTTCTGATGGGAAACTTAACAGCCGCAGGCTGCAGAGATTTCTCATACAGGATTTTACCCTCCTTTAAAAACCCACGCGTTTAAACGCCAGAGGCTCCCGGCTATGCCGGGGGCCTCCTGCATTTTATATTTTAAAGAATCATTCTGCCATTTTCTATTAAATAAAAAAATTAATATACAAAACCACTATTGATTATAATTAATATTTTCTCTTTCAATTATTTCATTAGAAGAATTAAAATATTTTGTATATATTTCAGCTATAAGTAACATATAAGGATTAGTCTCTATTATAGTTATATTTTTTATTCCTTCTTTGTTTATAATATATTCCTTAATTTCTTTTGTTTTATAAAACTTTGTTTTCACTACTAAACTTGATGGAAAAATATTTTTTTCTCCCTCGTATCCATCTAAAAGTTTAGGATCTTGCAATTTTGACTTTATTTCTCTAAGTGCTTCATCTTTTGACTTGTGTATTATTTCAGAACCTTTGTCTTTTTCTTTTACCATTTTTTTAATTTCTTCAATCTCTTCACTACTTATATTATCTTTCAAAAATATTTCTATTTTATTTGCTTTATTTGCATAATTTACAAACGCTATAATAGTAATAAATAAAAAAATCGCTAAAACGGTTATAATTACAGTCAATATAAGGTTCTTTTTATTTTTATTTTTTATCTTTTTTAAAAAATCTATTTCTTCATTATTCATTTCAGGATCTTTATCTTTTTTTATTTCTTCATATATCTTTTTGCAATTTTCACATGTTTTTAAATGATTTTCAACAAATTCTTTTGAACCAAAATTTAATGTTTCATCATTATATCCGAAAAGTAAATCCTGAGTTATATCACAATCTCTATTCATAAATTTTCCCCTTTCATTTATTTTTTAATTATTCTTTCAATTTCTGCTTTCCACGAAAATAAACAACTCTTGCCCAACTTGAATTTTTATTCATAATCTCACCTATTTCTTCATAACTTAAATCTCCAAAGATTCTTAAAATTATAACATTTCTTGTTTGCTCATCAAGTTTTTGTAGTTTTTTAAATAATTGTATTTTACTTTCCTTTTGGCATATAACATCTTCTATATTTTCTTCAAATAGTACTTTTTCTGTTATATTCTCTATAGGTATTTTTTTATATCTCTTCTCTTTTCTCAAATTTTTATACCATATATTTTTTGCTATTTGACACAACCATGTACTTATTTTGCATTTACCCTCAAATTTATCTATATCTTTTACTGCCACCAAAAAAGTTTCTTGGACAATTTCTTCTGAAATTTCTTTATCTTTGCTTAAACAGAATATGTATTTATATACCGTCTTCGAATATTTATTGTATATTTCTTCAATATTCTGCATAGCTTTTCCCCCTTTCTACTTTATTAGTGTCTAAAAAAATAAATTTGTTACAAAAAACTTCAAAATTATTTTATATTGTTATAAATAATTTTGCAAACACTTTATTTTTAAGGTTTTTTATGTTATTATATTAAACGAAAAATAAAACAAATATCCACATTTTATAGAACATTTAATATACAAAATGTAAAGCTTTACTGAATTGCTTATATCATTCAGCTACAACAACTTATTTGTAGGTCATTTCATCAAATACAAATAAGAAATGTTCAATAATACAAAAAATTTCTTTTAAATTTTTTCTGTATAAAGTTACAAAAAACTTTACTTGTGGAAAAGGATATTTAATATGAATTTGAAAAGTATAGAAAAACTAGAATTTGATAAAATTTGCAATATTTTAAACCAATATGCAATTACTTATATTGGAAAAAATTATATAAATAATTTAAAACCTTTATATAGTAAATCTGAAATTATAAAAGCTCAAAAGCAAACTACAGAAGCCTCTATTTTACTATATAGAAAAGGCTCTATTCCTATCTTTAAAATTGAAGATATTACTGAGCATTTAAAAAAACTAAATAGTGGTTTATTTTTATCTGCCAAACAATTATTAGACTTAGCTTCAATTTTAAAAATATCTAACAATCTAAAAAATTACTTTTTTAGTAGTGAAATCGATATGTCAGAATTTGTAATTCTTAATGGATTATTTAATAATTTATATACAAATCCTAAAATAGAAAAAAATATTTTTTCATCAATAATAGATGAAGATACAATTTCAGATGAAGCCTCAAAAGAATTAAATATAATTAGAAAAAATATTAGAAATAAAGAACAAGAAATTCGCTCAAAATTAAATTCATTTCTACATTCAAAATATATTCAAGAGCCAGTTATTACAATGCGTTCTGGCCGTTTTGTAATACCTCTTAAAAATGAATATCGTCAAGAAGTAAAAGGTTTTATACATGATATATCATCAAGTGGATCAACTGTTTTTGTTGAACCCATTTCAATTTTTGATTTAAACAATGATTTAAATAATTTAAAAAATGATGAACGAGTTGAAATAGAAATAATTTTACAAAAACTTACTTCTCTTTTCTTTGATATAATACCAAATCTTGAAAATAATTCTAATCTAATTGGCTTAATAGATTTTATTTTTGCAAAAGCAAAATATTCAAATTATTTAAATGCAACTGAACCAATTATAAATGATGAGAAATTTATAAATTTATTAAGCGCTTGGCATCCTTTAATTAATAAAGAAATTGCTGTAAAAAATGATATTACCATTGGAAAAAATTATAATAGTTTAATTATAACTGGTCCAAATACTGGTGGAAAAACTGTAACTTTAAAAACAGCTGGTCTTTTAATGCTTATGGCAATGAGTGGACTGCATATTCCGGCTAAAGAAGGAAGTAGTATTTTTGTTTGTGATAACATTTTTGCTGATATTGGAGATGATCAGAGTATTAGTGATTCTTTAAGTACTTTTTCATCACATATAACTAATATTTCAACAATCTTAAAAGAAGCCACTGAAAATAGTTTTATATTAATAGATGAATTAGGTTCCGGAACAGATCCAATAGAGGGTTCAAGTTTAGCAATAAGTATTTTAGAGAAGCTTAATTCTCTAAGTGCTTTAACTCTTTCTACTACTCATTATCCTGAAATTAAGCATTTTGCTTTAGTAACAGAAGGATTTGAAAATGCTAGTGTAGAATTTGATTTAGAAACACTTTCCCCTACTTATAAATTATTACTTGGTGTTCCTGGAGCTAGTAATGCTTTTGCTATTAGTAGAAAACTAGGCATTTCAGAAGAAGTAATTAGTAGAGCAAAAGAATTTATAGATACAGAAAAAATAAATATTGAAGAATTACTTAATAACATATATGAAGATAAACGAACTATAGAAAATGAAAAAGAAAAAGCTCTTGAAAATTCTAAAAAAATTGAATCTTTAAAAAAATCTCTTGAATTTGACTTTTCAAAATTAAAACAAGAAGAAAGAGATATTATAAATAAAGCAAAGCAGAAAGCTAGAGATATATTAATTGATGCCAAAAGTGAAGCAAATGATATTATAAAAGAACTTGAGAACTCTTCTAACAATAAAGAAACTAACAAGCTTAGAAATAAATTAAATGAAAAAATTAATGACTTAAATTTAAATAGAGAAACTTCTATTTCTATGAAAAAAGTAAATTTATCTGATTTAAAAGAAGGCTTAAAAGTATTTATACCAAAAATAAATCAGGAAGGAACTATTTTTTCTATCTCAAAAAATGGAAAAATCCAAGTTCAACTTGATTTAGGAAAAATGTTTTTTGAAGCTGAAGATTTAGAATTAAAACCGGAAAATACTACAAAAAAATCGAACTCAAATTGTCATTTTATTAGAAAAGATTTAAAAGCAAAAAACATTTCACCTGAAATTAATGTGCTTGGAAAAACAGTTGATGAAGCTTGCTTTGAACTTGACAAATATTTTGATAATTGTGCTATAAGTAATATTGTATCCGTTAGAATAATTCATGGTAAAGGAACTGGAGCTTTAAGAAAAGGAATACATGAGTTTTTAAAAAACCATCCTCATGTAAAATCTTTTAGACTTGGAAGCTTTGGTGAAGGTGAAATGGGTGCTACAATCGTAGAATTAAAATAACTGTATAAAAATAATAAGAAATTAGTTTGAGATAATTTTCTTTATATAACATGAAATTAAAAATTGGAAAGGAATAAATTTTATATGTCTAAAACAAAAAAAATAATATTATCTGGATTATTGCTTGGTTTACTAATTGTGCTTTCTCGATTTGTATCAATAAAAACACCACTACTAGTAATTAGTTTAAGTTTTCTACCTATTATGATATCTGCATATCTTTTAGGTCCTGTATATTCATGTTTAATATCTGCTACTTCAGACTTAATAGGGGCACTTTTATTTCCATTTGGTGAATACTTTGTTGGTTTTACTATTATTCAAGGGCTGGTTGGTCTAATTTATGGATTATTTTTATATAAAAAAAATGGATTTTATATTGGAAAAACTTTATTAATCCGACTTATTTTAAGTAGTATTATTGTTTTAGGAATTATAGAACTTTTATTTATGAGTATTATGCTCCACTTCTTATATGGAAATGCTTTTATAGTTATTCTTTCCACAAGATTAATTACAAAATTAATAATGCTTCCTATTCAAGTAATAGTTATGTATTTTTTATCAAAATATCTAAAAAATTTATCTGAAAAATATTTATATACGGAGGATTAACAAAGTTGCTTGAAGCTTTATTTAATAGGAATCACAAAGCAATTTTCTATAATATAAAATATATGAAAAGGAATAATCATGATAGAAATTAAAAATTTAAATTATAAGTATAAAACTGGAAATTTCACTATTTCAGATATTAATTTAAAAATAGAAAACGGAGAATTTATTTGTATTATTGGCAAAAATGGTTCTGGCAAATCTACCTTTTCAAAAATTTTAGCTGGACTTACTAAATTTAAAACTGGTGACATTATAATTAATGAAATAAATTTAAAAGACAAGAAAAACTTTTTGAAAATTAGAAAAAATATTGGTATTGTATTTCAAAATCCTGAAAATCAAATTTTATTTGATAAAGTTTATGATGATATCGCCTTTTCACTAAAAAATCTAGATATTCCCTATTCTGAATTTGATTCTAGAATTGACGAAGCATTAAAAAAAGTAAATATGTTAGAATATAAAAATTCTTCGAGTTTTGAACTTTCACTTGGTCAGAAACAAAAAATAGCAATAGCTTCTGCTCTTGCAATAAATCCTAAAATACTAATTTTAGATGAGCCAACAACAATGCTTGATCCTTCTAGTAAAAACTCAATTTATGAAATTTTAAAAGATTTGAAAAAATCTGGTATTACAATTATTTTTGTTACTAACTTTATTGATGAGATTTTACTATCAGATAAAATTGCTGTATTTGAAAGTGGTCAAATAATTAATTTTTTTAAAAAAGAAGATTTGTTTTTAAACTTAAATTGCTTAAATGAATTTAATGTACCTGGAATTGTTTATATTATTTCTGAATTGTATAAAAAAGGAATTAATATACCTCTAAAAGACTTTTCAATAGATAGCTTAATAAAACAAATTTCTATATAATTTAAACTATTATAGGAGTAAATTCAGTGAAAGATTTTATAATATTTATCATTTTTTTAATTTATGCATTTTTTATATTTGCAATTAATAATTTCTTAGTCTTATTAATATTTTTAGCTGCAAATATTATTCTAATACTTTGTTTTAAAATAAATTTTAAAAGTATAATTAAAAATATTCTTTTTTTGCTTCCTTTCATAGCAATTACAAGCATTATAAATCTATTTTTTGAAAATTCAATTAGTGCCTTATTAATAGCTTTTAAACTAATAATCGTATGTAATATAACTTTTATTTTTAAAACTATTTTTGGAAATACTAAAATTTTAAAATCGATTGAAATGCTTTTTGCTCCATTTAGAATTTTTGGTATAAATCCAGCTGAAATTAGTTTAATTATTAACATAGCAATAGTTTTTATTCCCAATTTTATCCAAAATTTAAGGGAAATAAAATACGCTTTATATTCAAAAGCTTGCAAACCATATTCTATTTCAGGAATAAAATATACTTTAAAAATTTTACTTATTTCTATATTTAAAAAAACAAGTGAAATGGAGCTTTCATTAAAATCTAAAGGATTTTCAGAAAACTAATCTATAAATCAATAATCTAAAACTAACAATATCTAATACAAATAAGAATAATATAAAAACTTTATATTAAATAAAAATTGGAGGAAAGGAACTCTTATGACCTTAGAAAAATACCTATCAAATTTCGAATTTATGACTTCAGATAAACCAGATTTAGTCGCAATGGAATGGTTTATGAAGGAACTTAATAATCCAAATGAAAAACTAAAATTTATTCATGTGGCTGGTACGAATGGAAAAGGTAGTATTTGTGAAATGCTTAATAAAATACTGTTTCTTTCCAATTATACTGTTGGTAAATATATCTCTCCATATTTAGTTACTGCAAATGAAGCAATTTGTATAAATAATAATTATTTCTCAAAAGAAGATGAAGAAAAATATCTTCCGCAAATTGATTTACTTGTAAAAAAATATATATCAATTTTTAATAAAAAGCCTTCAAAATTCGAAATTGAAACAACTTTAGCTTTATTATATTTTTACGATAAAAACTGTGATATTGTTATTTTGGAAGTTGGATTAGGTGGTAAATATGATTGTACTAATATAATAAATTCTTCTATTTCTGTTTTTGGAAGTATATCTATAGATCATACAAATATTTTAGGAAACTCACTTGAAGAAATTACTTATCAAAAAGCTGGGATTATTAAAGAAAACTGTAAAACAGTTATTTTTGAACAACCTGCTAGTAAATTGATAGATAAAATCTGCAAGCAAAAAAATAATGAAATTACAATAGTAAAAAAAACAGCTTTATCTAATATAAAGATTCATAATAATATCAAAAGCACTACCTCTAATTTTATTAAAGATAATAATTTATACCAAAGCTTTGATTATAAAAACTTTAAAAATATAAAATTAAATTTATTAGGAAAAAAGCAACTTGAAAATGCTAGTGTAGTTTTGGAAGTTATAGAAATTTTAAAAAAACAAGGTTTTAAAACTAATGAAGAAATTATAAAAAATGCATTGTGCTCAATTACTCATCCAGCAAGATTTGAAATTTTATCAAATACTCCCAAAATAATATTTGATGGAGCACATAATGAAAACGCGATTGATAATTTTGTAGAAACAATAAAAGATTATTTTGAAGGAACTTCTTCTATTACTTTTATTATTTCTATAATAAAAAATAAAGACTATAAAACTATTATAAGTAAACTTGGTTCAAATTTTAAATCTGCAAAATTAATTTTTACTGATGGAACAAAAGAAGAAAAATATTTATCAAAAGAAATTTTATATGATTTTGCAAAAAAATACTCTAATTGCTCTATAGCAGATGATCTAGAACATGCTATAAAACTACTTGATTCAGATATTAACTTTATTGTTGGAAGCTTTTATACATACAAACTAGTAAAATCTATCCTACAATAAATTAAATAATTATATAAGTTATTAAATAATGCAAATCTATAAAAAAATAAATTTTCAAAATTCATACAATAAATTAATATTTTTTATAAAATTTATGGCAGTGCTTTTTCTAGCACTGCCTATTTTAAATATACTTCTAAATTATATTTTTTATATATTATTTTTTTATTATGTTTTAACTTTCTTTATATTTTTTATCTCTTTACTTTTTATATTTATTATCTTATTTTTCTAAATACTCCTGATACTTTTCCCAAAATTTGACAATCAGGAACTATAATTGGGTCCATTGTAGAATTTTCTGGTTGTAATCTTATATGGTCTTTTTCTTTATAGAAAGTTTTTACAGTTGCTTCTTCTCCAATTAAAGCTACTACTATTTCCCCATTATGAGCTGTGTTTTGTTTTCTAACTAATATATAATCTCCATTCAAAATTCCAGCTTCTATCATACTCTCTCCTCTTACTGTAAGCATAAAGCTTTCTCCTGTTCCAACAAAATCTAATGGAATTGGGAATGTATCTGTTACATTTTCAACAGCTAAAATTGGTTCTCCGGCTGTAATTTTTCCAACAACAGGTACATCAACCATTTCTTTACTTGAATATGCCTCTTTATCAAATGAAACTTGTTCTCCTTCATAAGCTCCACCCTTTATTAATTTTAATGTTCTCCCCTTTTGGCTTTCTTTTTTTATATAACCTTTTTTCTCTAATGATGATAAATAACCATGAACAGTTGCTGTTGATTTTAAATCTACAGCCTTTCCTATTTCTCTAACTGATGGTGGATAACCATTTAAATTAACTTGTTTTTCAATAAATTTTAGTATTGCTTTTTCTCTTTTATTTAAGCTATCTGGATCTTTTTTTCTCATTTTATACCCCAATTTCCTTTCTATAAAATACCTATTTCTTTGATAAAAAAATATTATCACAAAACATTTGATTTGTCAAACAAAAGTTTTATGATAATATTCTTATTTATACTTTTTTAGTTATTATTTTTATAGCTTTTTCCCTTGGCAATATAACTACATGCTTGCAGCCAGAACATTTTAACTTAAAATCCACACCTATTCTTATTATCTCCCATTCTTTACTTCCACATGGATGTTCTTTTTTAGTTTTTACTATATCTCCAATATTATATTCCATTTTTTCTCTCTTTTGTTCTATATTCTATTTTTTATTTCACTTGTTCCTAATACTTTCATGATTTCATAAAGATCTGGAGTATTACTTCTTCCAGTTAATTTTACTCTTATAACTGTACTAATATCGCCAACATGTCCTTTATAAGAATCTGGATTTGCTTTATATTCTTTTACTTCTCTGCTATAGCCAAGTTCTTCTGCTAGGTCTTTCATTTTATTAAACCAAGTTTCTTTATCATCATTTTCATTATAATATTTTTCAAAATATGTTTTTACTATTTTTTCGATTTCTTCTTTATCTGATATTTTTTGATATTCAAATTCCCCATTTTTATCAAACTTTTCTGAATACATATAATAAATTGAATGTTTTATATCAGACCATTTAGCTATATCTTTACGAGGTTTTGAATTTCCTCTTTCTATTCCTAAAACTCTTAGAGAGTATTCTTTATTATCAAGCATTTGTTTAAGTTCTTCATCATATTCTTTTGCCCAAACATATGCTTCATTATATACTTTTTCTGCTGAATATCTTGATATAACATTTTTAGATACATCAAGCATTTTAACCATATCAAATAATGCACCACTAACACTCATTTTCTTTATATCAAAATCAAATTCATACATTGATTTATCTGGATTTTGTTTTCTCCAAATTTCGAAATTAGAATTTGCTATATTCATTAAATATTCTAAAACTGAGTCTTTTGGTATACCTTCTTCTTTATAATACCCTACTGCTGACTCTGGATCTTTTCTTTTACTCAACTTACGTTTTCCTTCTCCGTCCGTTTTCATCATTGGAGATATATGAGCATATTTTGGTGCTTTAAAACCTGCAACATAGAAAAGTTGCAAGTGAAGTGGAACAGAAGCAAGCCATTCATCAGCTCTTATTACCATTGTTGTTCCCATTAAGTGATCATCTACTAAATGAGCAAAATGATATGTTGGAAGTCCATCTGATTTTATTATTACAATATCTTGATCGTTTTCTGGAAAGTCTACACTCCCTTTTATAACATCTTTATGTTTAATTTTTTTATCTGGATTTCCTGGTGATTTAAATCTTACAATATATGGATCTCCATTTTTTATTTTTTCAATAGCCATATCTACTGGCATATTTCTACATTTTGTCCATTTTCCATAATAACCAGTTCTTTCTTTTGCTTTTTCTTGATCATTTCTAATTTTTTCTAAATCTTCTGGAGTACAAAAACATGGGTATGCCTTTCCTTCTTCAAGTAACTTTTTAGCATAAGATTGATATATATCTTTTCTTAATGATTGTTTATAAGGTCCATAATCTCCATGATCTATATTATTCTCATCTATATATTCGTCTGGAGATAAATCAAAATCTTTTAAAGCTTCTAAAATTTCCTCAGTTCCGCCTTCAACTTCTCTTTTTTGATCTGTATCTTCTATTCTAACAAAAAATACACCATTTTCTTTTGTCATAAGTTTTGCAATTAAACTTTGATAAATCCCTCCAATATGTACAAAACCTGTTGGACTTGGTGCAAATCTTGTTACTATTGCTCCCTCTGGCAAATTTCTTTCTTTATATTTTTCTTCATAATATTCTGTACCTTTTACATTTGGAAATATTAAATTTGCTAAATCTTTATTATCCATGCTTTAATCCTCTTTTCTAATTTTATCTTTTCAATTATACCAAACCTTTTATGATTTTTCAATATAGATTACCAACGTTTTCCGTCATAATAGTCTAAATATGTACTTTCTCTTTCCCTTCTAATTCTTTGTATCTTGACATTTATATTTTTTCTGTACAATCTGTCTGTTTCCATTTTTTACTTCTTTATAATATTTTTAATAATTCATCAAATTTATTTATACTAATATAATTATCTATTTTTATATTTTCTTTATCTCTATTTCCATCGTAATTAAATAAAATTGCTTTCATTCCGACTAAACTTGCAGATAATATTTCCTTTCCTTTTGTATCTCCTATCATTACGCATTCTTCTGGTAATGCTCCAATTTTATTTAAAACATTTTTAATTCCCTGCTTAAAAGGTTTTAATCCACAAGTATCTGCTCCAAATACTTTTTTAAAATATTTATCATATCCAATATTTTTTATTCTTTTAACTTGAGCCTCTTCAAAAAAATTAGTATATATATATAAATTATATTTTTCTGATAAATATCTTGCTATTTTCTCTTCTAAAAGTACTGGTTTTATCCAATATTTTCCAACACATTCAAGAAGTTCATCTATTAATTCTGGTTTATAATCTTGGTTTAAACTTTGATTAAGATATTTTAATAACTCGTCTTTTGAAGTATATAAAGTCTTTTCTGTAACTAATTCTTCATATTCATCCATTGCATAACAAATTTTATCATAATAATTAATATCATAATTTAATTTTTCTAAAGCTATTTTATAATAATCCATAAAATTTTCTTCATCAAAAATTATTGTGTTATCTAAGTCAAATATCAAGTTTTTAACCATTTTACCACCATTTTCACTTTATAATAAATTCTATATAAAATGATATCATTAAAAAAAATAATTAACAAGTAAAGCATAAAATATTTTCTCTACTCATTAATTATTTTTAAGAATCACTTTTTAATAATTATTTATATTTTTTTTGAAATTATTATACTGCAAATAATAAAAATTATCATTTGCGCTCCTATAAGCGACCCTAAATGTGCTCCATATTCAACATTTGCACATACTAAGCCAACTGCTATAATTGCCTCTAAAATTACACTTATTCTAAACGTTACTGCCATTGATTTTGTATAAATTGCAACAGATCTTTCATCTGTTTCTTTTATTTCTCTTTTTCTTAATTTTTCTGGATTTCTTAATGCACTTAAATTTTTTACTAATAAAACAAAACTTCCAATTAAAAGACTTGTTCCAAATCCACTCATAAAGCCTTTTTTTACTTCGTTATCTTCTCCTATTTGGAATGCAAATATTAAAGATGCTATTCCAATTATCATAAGAATTGCTGATAAAACACATTTTATTTTTAACCTCTTTCCCATTTATTCTTCCTCCTCATAAATAAAAATCTCTTCAATAGATTTTCCAAAGTGATTAGCCATTTTAAATGCTAATAATATTGAAGGATTATACTTTCCTTTTTCTATAGAAATAATAGTCTGTCTAGTTACCCCCAATATATTAGCTAAGTCTTCTTGTTTCTCATTTAATAATTTTCTAAATTCTTCAACTTTATTCTTCAACTCATCAATCTCCTATCATTTTTAAAAAAATGTAAAGTTAACTTTACTTTATTATAGTTTCTTTTTTAAAAAATGTCAAGTTTGTTTTACATTTTTTAAAAAAACTTATTTTGACATATATTAAGATAGATATAACTTATGAGTTCGTAAAAAGTCATTATGAACGTCTGAAATATATGCCAGCATATCGCTTTTTTTATAATTTAATTATCATGGAAAAAGAGTTTAAAACTTATCTGAGTTTACTTGGTGGGTAACAAAAGGGTAACAAACAAATAATACCAAGCTGTAACTAGCTTGGTATTACTGCATTTTATTAAATTTCCATTATAATAGGCAAAATCATCGGATTTCTTTTTGTTACTTGAAAAATATACTCTCTTAATGAATCTCTTATTGTAGTTTTTATTGTAGACCAATCTGAAATATGATTATCAACACATTTCATGACTTCTACATTTACTAGAGTTTTTACTTCTTCCATTAAGTTTTCAGATTCTCTTACATATACAAATCCTCTTGAAATTATATCAGGTCCTGCAACAACATTTCCAGCATGATTCATAGTTAGTACAACTATAATTAATCCATCTTGTGATAAATGTTGTCTATCTCTTAAAACAATATTTCCTACATCTCCTACTCCTAAACCATCAACAAATACTTTTCCAACTGGTACTGTTCCAGAAAATTTTGCTTCTGTTTCATTTAATTCTAGAACTCTACCATTTTTCATTAATATAATATTATCTGCTGGAATTCCCATTTGTCTAGCTGTATTTCTATGTGCTATTAATTGTCTATATTCTCCATGAACTGGTATAAAATATTTTGGTCTTACTAAAGATAACATCAATTTCTGTTCTTCTTGACAAGCATGTCCTGAAACGTGTACATCTGCCAAAGAACTATAAACAACTTCTGCACCTATCTTCATTAAATCATCAATTACTTTTGCAACAAATTTTTCATTTCCTGGTATTGGAGTGGCAGATATTATAACTAAATCATTAGAATTAATATTTACTTTTCTATGTTCTCCATTTGCCATTCTTGTTAGAGCTGACATTGGCTCTCCTTGACTACCTGTAGTTATAATAACTAATTGTTCGTCTGTATAATTTTTAATCATATCTATTTCAATAAATACATCTTTAGGAGCATGAATATATCCTAATTCAACAGAAGTTTGTATCATATTTATCATACTTCTTCCACATATAGCTATTTTTCTATTATTTGCAACTGCTGAATTTACTATTTGTTGCACTCTATGCATATTAGAAGCAAAAGTTGCAACTACAATTCTTTTTTTGCAATTCATAAATAACTTGTCAAACACTTCTCCTACTGTACTTTCGGACATCGTATATCCTTTTCTCTCAGCATTAGTACTATCTGAAAGTAATGCCAAAACTCCTCTATTTCCTAATTCAGCTAAACGTCCTAAATCTATTTTTTGATCATCAATAGGAGTGTAATCTATTTTAAAATCTCCAGTGTGAACTACTGTACCTACTGGTGTATGAATTGCTAAAGCAACAGAATCAGGAATACTATGACAGCTTCTTATAAATTCTACTCTAATTTTTCCAAGTACTATAGTTTGCCCTTGTTTTACAACATGTAATTTGGCTGATTTTAATAATTTATGTTCTTCTAATTTATTAGAAATTAAACCAATAGTTAATTTTGTAGCATAAATTGGTATATTCATTTGTTTTAAAAGATACGCTATAGAACCAATATGGTCCTCATGTCCATGTGTTATAACAAGTCCTCTTATCTTTTCTTTGTTTCTTTCAAGATAAGTAAAATCAGGTATAACCAAATCTATACCAAGCATATCTTCTTCTGGAAATGCAACACCACAGTCTACTAAAACAATATCATTTCCATATTCAAAAACAGTAATATTTTTGCCAATTTCTTCAATTCCTCCTAAAGGAATTATTTTTAAATTATCTTTTTTAAATGAAAAATCTTCTTTTATTGCTAATGGCTTTTCTGAAATCTTTACCATATCTCTTCTTTCAAGTTTTACAATAGGATTTGCTTCTTTTTTAACTATAGATTTTTTTTGATTATTCATAGTCTTTTTTAATGAATTTTTAGCATTTCTATTAGACTTATTTTCTTTTGGATTTTTAATAATTTGATTTCCCTTTTGTGCATTTGAATTATCTTTTTTGCTATTCTTTTGCGCACTAACATTTCGAGGATATCTTCTTATTTTTGTCCCCTTTTCATCTTTTGATATTTTATTTTCCTCCATAATATTTCGTATATTAGACAACGAACCTCTAATATACTCTCCTTTCCTTTACAATTTTTCTTCTCGTATATAAAATTTATATCTTGAAATTTAATCTTATTTATAAATTTCAATAAAAGTTTAATTTAAAATTATTTCTTAAATTTTAAAAGGTTCAAAAATAAAACTACAATTAATACTAATAATCATAGATATAATCTATGATTTCAAAATAAATATTTATTAAAATTTACACACCAACAAATATTAGAGCTACTCTCTTTCTCTAATAAAACATTCTTTTTAATAATTAATAATATTTAATTTTTGCTCCGTACATTTTTTATTTTTATATTTCCGATCTAAACTTTTTTATTTTTATATAAATCTCATTAATACTGTATAATATTATACTATTATTTTCCTGTAATGTCAATTCTATCAATATATTTTGCAAAAATATTACTATTAGTAAAACTTTTATTCAGTAAAAAACGCATATCTTTTTACTAAATATATAGTATTTTTAGAACAAAAGTGGACAATATTTAATATGCAAAAGACGAAACTTTACTGAATTGTCCACGTATTTCCTCTGTATAACTTAGCTGTAGCTCATTTCACACAGCTAATAAATGTTCGATGTGCGAAAAATTTCTGAGAAATTTTTCTGTACAAATTGTTGAAAGCTTTATATAATAGGAAGTGCAAGGCACTTTCCTATTATAGAACAAAAAATGAAGCTATTGCTTCATTTTTTTATAATATTTTTATTATCTCTCCCAAATCTTTGCCTTGCACTGTAGGAATTTTTAATATTTCAAATCTAGAAACTTTATCTCCAAATTTTATCTCAACTATATCTCCTACTTTAACTTCATAACTAGGTTTTACAACTTTTCCATTTACTGCAATTCTTCCACTATCTGCTGCATCATTTGCAACAGTTCTTCTTTTTATTACTCTACTAACTTTTAAAAACTTATCTAATCTCATAATTTTTCCTTACTTATTATTACTTTTAAAGTATAAAATATTCCTTATATTTTTCTGCTAGTCCAAGCCAAATGTCATCATCATATAACTTAAAATATTTAAAAATTCCTTTAGCATTATCTTTATAACATTTTCCATTTCTTTCTAACATTATTGTTTTTGCTTCCTTAAAGAATTTATATCTTATATCTCCTTCTCCTCTTATTGCATTATAAGTTAAATTCATAAAAACCCTGTCTTGTTCTAAAATTCCACATCTTATTATTTTTTGTTTTAATTCTTCAATATCATAATTAACTAGCTTTGGCTTTACTTCTATTTTTCCATCTTCGATATTTAATATAACATATTCTGCACCACCTATATAACATGGTGATACTCCTGCACATCCAGCACTTACAACCAATTTATTATTTATGTATTCATACCAAATTTTTTCATGTGTATGTCCAAAAACTAAAACATCTTCTTTTAAATTTGATGTGTATTTATCTAATAATTCTCTATCTACCCTATGTAGTTGTTCTTCAACAGATTTTGGAGATCCATGTACAAACAATATTTTCACTCCTTCATACTCTACTGTTATAGAAATTGGCAATGTTTTTAAATATTCTAAATTATCCCTTGATATTTCTTTATACATAAATTTATTATTTCTAAATTGTACATTATCCCAATCATATTGTTCTTGATCATATTCTATTAAATATTGTTCTTTATTTCCTTTTATTACTTTATTACTAATACTTCTAACAATCTCTAAAGTTTCATTTCCAAAAGGTAAATCATGTACCATATCACCTAAAAAAACGAAGTCGCTAACTCCATTTTTATTCGCATCTTTTACTATTTCTTTTAATGCTACACAATTTCCATGAATATCTGATATAATTGCTACTTTTATTTTTATCACCTCTGTTTTCTTATAAATTATACCACTCTAGCTTTTTTATTTCAAGGGAAAAAAATTCACAAACTGCTAAGATTTTGTTCATTACAGTTTGTGAAATAAAACACATTAATCTAAATTTGGGCTTATCTATACCTTCTACAATTATAATTTGTGCTATTTGTAGTAATAGCTGTATTATCTGTTTCAGAAAAAGTATTAGGTGTAATTTCATTATTAAAGTTAAAACTATTTGGATTAAAACTAGAAAAAGTGTTATTTAGATTATAATTATTATTTCTTTCAGTATTGCAATTATTATTTTCACAGCAATTTCTATTTTGAATTAGCTTTGTTATATATGCTACTACAAAAGAAATTATTGTATAAACAATAGCAGCAACTAAATATTCTGCAGCTCCACCTAGTGCAAATGCCACAACAATAAAAATAGAAAAAAATATTCCCGCAACTTTATATGGGCAGTTTATAAAGCTTTCTAGTATGCTTGAAAGTATTATTGTTGCTATTGGAATTGCAAAAAAAATTAGTAAAACATTCATTATATAAATACCTCCTATTTTAATAAACTATTTATATATAATATTCTACTAACTATTTTCATGTTACCATAATTTTATTTTTTATATTTTAATAAGTTACTTCTACTAAAACTAAACCTTTAGCAGGCAAAGTTTTTCCTGCTCCTTTTCTATCTTTATTTTCAATAATATCAGTTATTTCTTCTGGATTTATTTTTCCTATTCCTACATCAAGTAATGTTCCAGCAATTATTCTTACCATATTATATAAAAATCCATTTCCTGTTAGTTCTATATATATTCTATCTTCATTTTTAATTACTTCTGCCTTATAAATTGTCCTTATACTACTTTTGCTACTAGTACCACTTGCTTTAAAAGCTTTAAAATCGTGTTCTCCCTCAAAAAGTTTTGCTGCACATTTCATTTTTTCTACATCTAATTTTACTGGGAAATGATATTCAAAGTCTCTATATATTGCGCTTCCATATTCAGAATTATTTATTGTATATCTATATTTTTTAAATTTTACTGAATATCTACTATGAAATCTTTCATCAACTTCTTCTGCCGATTTTATTCTTATGCTTTGCTTTAATTTTGAATTTATTGCAAGTGGAAATTTTTCTATAGAAATTTGACTATTAGTTTTAAAATTAGCTGTTTGACCTAAACTATGAACTCCACTATCTGTCCTTCCAGAAGCAATTAATTCTATTTTTTCTCCTGTTATCTCTCCTATTGCTTTTTCGATTTCACCTTGTATATTTAATTTATTAGGTTGTTTTTGCCATCCATTAAAACCTTTTCCATCATACTCAATTATTAATTTAATATTTCTCAACTTTTTATCTCCAATTTACATAATTTAAATATATTTTTTATTTTACCATATTTTTATAATCTATTCAACAAAACAGTTTAAATTATGTAAATTAAAATCGCTAATATATTCCAAATTTAATTGATTTAATTCATTTATTATGATAAAATTTCGTTATTAAAAAATATATTATAGAGGTGGTAAAAATGGATTTGTTACAAGAAGCCAAACTATCTAATAAGCAAGCCTTTAACGAATTAGTATCAAAATATAATCATATTTTTTATAAAACAGCAAGAATATATTTTTTTACTGATAATGATGTATACAAAGTTTTAGAGCACTCTTTATCACAAACTTTTAAAAAATTAGCAGAAGTAAATACAGAACAAGACTTTTTATGTTTAACTTTAAAAATTTTAATCAAAAATTGTGAATCTCTAAAAAAGAAATTTGATAGAAATATTAATAAAAAAATAAATTCAAAATTGTTAACAGTAAGCATTAATGAAACAATATCTTCTACAGAAACTATTATCGGCTCAGAAGAATATCAAGCATATAGGCGTTCTTCTGTAGTTGAAGAATATATTACAAGTATTGAAGAAGAATTTAGACCTACAGCTTTATTATATTATTATGCTAATCTTTCTGTTTCAGAAATTTCAAAAATTCTAAAAATTTCTGAGTCTGATATTAGAAAAAAAATCGATACTGTACGAATAAAAATTTATGAAATAATAAAAAATAAGGAGGTTGATTTGTAGTGGATAATTTTAATAAATTACATCAAGAACAAGATGATTTTATAAAAAAAACACTTCAGCAAGACAAAGTAGTTAATCAACCAATTTTAGACAATTTTGCTACATATATTGAACACTCAAATATAAAAGTAAAAAAGAAATCTTCTCCTTTAAAATATTTTATACTTTTACCTATTTTAATAATTATTTTGTTATGTATTTTTTTAGTTAATAAAAATTTATTTATTAAGCCAGCTGATAATTTAGAAAGTTTATCATCATCAAATACTACTTCTACAAAAAATACATTGATAAACACTACTAACAAAACCTCAAATAATTCTATTAAAAATGAAGTAAAAAACACTTTAGTAAATACTACTAATTCTATCTCTAACAATGTAATTGTTGCAGATTTAACTCCTACAAAAAATAATTCTTACAATTCTCAAGAATTTGATTTAGAAGAACTTAAAACTTTAATTGAAAGCTATTCAGTGGGTATTCAGAGATTAACAGATAAAGAAACTTTAGAAGGTAATACTATTTTGCTTTTTATAGCAAAAGAATATTTTGATTCAAATTCATCAAAAACTTCTTTAAAAGTTGATACTAAATATGCTGCAACTCTTGATAACATGCACACTTACTTAACTGAATTAACTGGAAAAGACTATTCTAATATTGACGTTATACCTTCATACAACAATTATATAGGCTATTCTCAAGCAACAAAATCTTATATTTTTGGGAAAGATAGTTCTATTATAACTAATGAAAAATATGAATGTTCTGATTTAGAAATAACTGATGAATCAAATGGTATTTATACTGTATCCTCATCTGTAACTAGAACTGTTGAAGATATAAAAACAAATTATCAAATAACACTTGAATTTAAAATAAATTCAAATTACACATATCAGAAATTTAATGTAAAATCACTAAAGGCAAAGAATACATCCTTCTATCCTGATAATACTGTTCATTTAATTGATAAAAGTAGCATTATAGAAGAAGATGAGAATTAGGAATTTTTAATTTATGAGTGTAAAACTAATTGCTAGTGATTTAGATGGTACTATTATAGATAGAAATAATAATATATCAGAAAAAAACTTTGAAGCAATAAATAAAATTCATGAGAAAAATATTAATTTTGCAGTTTGTACAGGAAAATCTTATTCTGTATCTAAAAAAATATGCGAGCAATTTAACGCATCATTTGGTATTTTTGGAAATGGTACTCAAATTATAGATTTTCGAAATGGAAAAGAATTACTTAGAAATACACTATCAAAACAGGATTTACTTTTCTCTACTACTTTAGCAAAACGATATAATTTTCATATACATCTTTATACAGATACTCAAATAATTTCAGAAGAACTAAAATACATGGATTTAAGGAATTTTATAATTGAATCAAGAAATCCTACAAATTCTTTGAAATTCAAAATTGTACCTAATATTATAGATTATATTGAAAAATCAAAATCTGATGTTTTTTCAGCAGTTATATCTACTGAAAGTTCTATTTTAGAAGAATTTACTAATTTACTTTCTATAAACAATAATATTGTATGTACTTTTATAAGTAAAAGAGGAAAATACAAAGACACAATAATAAATAAAGATTATGATTATATAAATATTTCACCTCTTCATATTAATAAAAATGAAGCTCTAAAATTTTTGGAAAAACATTTATCTATTTCTAAATTAGATATAATGGCGATTGGTGACAATGTAAATGATTTAGAAATGGTAAAAGAATCTGGAATTGGAGTAGCTGTAAATGGTGCATATGATGAATTAAAAAATGTAGCTAGATATGTTACTAAAGCTTCTGTTTCAGATGGAGCTTTTGCAGAAGCAGTTGAAAAATTTATATAACAAAAACCCAAATTGTTAAACCATTACCTAACAATTTGGGTTTTATATATTTTTTATTTCTATTAATATATTTATCAAAATTTTATTATTTTACTGCATTTTTTGTTTTTTCATTTTTGTAGTATGTATAGGTTCAGTAATTAAATTCTTTATTAATATTTTTTTCAAGACATCTTCTCTAACATCAGCAATTAAAGTACCATCTTTTGCTATTGACATTTTTCCTGTTTCCTCAGAAACAATTACTACTATACTATCTGATTCTTTTGAAATTCCTATAGCAGCTCTATGTCTAGTTCCAAGTTCTCTTGCTATATCTTTATCATCAGCAAGTGGTAACATGCAAGATGCTGCTGCTATTTTATTATCACTAATTATAACTGCTCCATCATGAAGTGGTGTATTTGGTTCAAAAATATTTACTAATAATTGAGGTGATATTTCACAATTCATTATAATTCCTGTTGAAATAATATCTTGTATTTTTATATCCCTTTCAATAACCATTAGAGCTCCTTTTTTTTGTTTTGCAAGCTCTACAGCAGCTATTGCTATTTTATAAATATTTTCTTTTTTCTTAGCATTCAAATCTTGATCTATTCCTAAAAGTCTGCTAAATTTATTTGTAGTTCCTAATTGTTCTAGCCCTCTTCTAAGTTCTGGTTGGAATATAATTATAAGCATAATTACTCCATAAGACATAAGCGAAGTTAGAATATAATTTAATATAGTTAACTTAAAAAATCCACTTATAATAGTAATTAAAATAAGTACTGCCATTCCTTTCAAAAGTTGCCATGCTCTAGTTTCTTTTAGCATTTTAAAAGCCTTATATATTAAAAATATAACTATAGTCAAATCTAAGATAGTTGTTACTAAATTAAATGGCTGATTAGATAAATTATTAATAAAATCTAAATATTGAGTTTGAAAAAAACTCTCAAAATTCTGACCTAACATATACTTTTCTCCTTATTTATAGTTTTATCTAAATAAATAAAACAATAAAGTTCCAAAAACTGAAAATACCATTAACCCTAAAAGTACTCCTGCTAGTATTTTTGTAAATAATTTTTTCTTATCCATAAATTTCATCCTCTTTCTAATATATTTCAAAATAAATTAAATATCATAATAATAATTATAACATAACACATTTTTTTTTCAATATAAAAATAAGGAAATAAAACTTTAATTTTATTTTTGCACATATTCTAAATTATTACCATTCATCATCTAATCCTTAGCCTTCTTCAGTTTCTCTTTTTTATACGTCAAATTTAATTGATAAAGAACTATCACTAATTATAATATTAAACAAAAAAATCAATATTAAAATAATATTGATTTTTTATCTTTGATATTTTATTTTAAATATATTGTAGGATTTACTAAAGTACCATCTTTATACATTTCAAAATGTAAATGAGCTTCATCTGCTACTTCAAAGCTTGCAGAATCTCCAACTGTACCTATGGTTTGTCCCTGTTCTACAACTTCATTTTCCTTAACAAATTCTGAAGTTAAAAGATTAGAATAAATAGTTTTAAATCCTTCTCCATGATTAATCGTAACTGTTAAACCATATCTTGGATCATTTTTAATACTTTCAACAGTTCCAGCTTCACTTGCTACAACTATAGTAGTTTTATCAGCTTTAATATCTATTCCACTATGAGTTGTCCATTCTTCCAAAGTATTTGAATAAATTAAAGTATCTGTTGCAAAATCTTTAGTAATTTCTCCTGAAACAGGTGCAACAAATGCTAATTCTTTCTTTTCTTCAACTACATTATTTGTTACTTGATTTACAGTATTTGCATTTACTTGATTTTGTATAGTAGCTGATACTGGTGTTTTATTTGTACTAGTGTTTTTAACTGTATTTGAAACAGTATTAGTTGCTTTATTTATTGCTGTATTTGTTGTATTCACAGTATTAGATGCCTTTGCAATGTTTTTATCTAATGAAGAACTTGCTTCTGAAAGCTCATCATTTTGAACAATATCACTCATCTTACCTAAATTTAATAAACTTTCAGTTGATTCCTCCTTAAGCTTTTTATTATACATAACAAAAACAGTTAAAAATAATACAATAGATATTACCAAAGTAATACTAAATACATATACCATTCTTTTTAATTTCTGTTCTTCAAAAAATTCTCTTCTTCTCATAAAAAACCTCCACTTTTAAGTAAATAACTATTATAAGTATTTGCAATTTTTTGAAGATTATTCACTAATTTCCACATCTTTATAATAATATTTTATTATTTGCTCATAATCCCTTCCATTTTTGGCTAAAGTATCACTTCCACATTGACTTAAACCCACACCGTGACCATAGCCTACAACAGAAAAACTTACAAAATCTCCAGATATTTCAAAATTAAATTTTGCCGATTTTAAACCAAATAAGTTTCTTGCTTCTACTCCGCTTAATTCGATATTTCCTATTTGCATCTTTTTTACTCTATTACTATCTGTATATTCCAAAATTTTTATGCATAATGGATCTTTAAAATCAATCTTAAATCCTGAATACTTTTCTAACATCTTTTTAACAAGCTCATCTTTTGAAACTTGAACTTCTGAACTATAAGAAGTATAGTTTTGTTCTCCACTAGTTTCTACTGTTTGAAAATATGGATAATCTCCTCCCCATACATTTATTGAGAGTTCTGTTCTTCCGCCACTATTACTGTGAAATAATGCATTAATTGGTTCTCCATTATATAGCACTACTTTTCCCTTAGTTTCATTTACAGCTTTAACAATTTTATTCCAGTATTCTTCTCTTAAATTTTCCTCCCATCTTGCTAATCTATTTTCTTTTGATATCCAAGCTTGACAGCAAAGCGAACTATCACAAACATCTGCATTTTCATGTTTACTATCATTTTTTATATGATAGATAGTATAAGTTCTTGCAACAACAGCTTGTGCTTTTAAAGCTTCTAAATCAAAACTTGCAGGCATTTCACTACTTACTACACCATATAAATAAGTATCCAAATCTAGATTCTCTACTTCTCCTGTTTCAACATGCAATAATCTTATAGTATTAAATTCTCCATAATCAAATTTTTTTTCTTCTTCTATTTCTTCTGGCTCTGAAACAACCTCTTTTGATTTAAATTGGTTTGTAAAAATAATTGGCATTGCAAAAATTAAAATAATTACAAAAGCAAAATAAAATAATATCTTTTTCAAATAGTTTCTCTCCTATGCTAATAATTTATTTCTAAATTCATTTAAAATTTTCTTTTCTATTCTAGAGACATGAACCTGCGAAATACCCAAAATTTTTGCTACTTGAGTTTGAGTTTTATCTTTAAAATATCTTAAATCTATAATTTCTCTATCTCGATTACTAAGCTCTTTTATCATTCCTAAAATAGTAATTTTATCTACAATTCTAGATTGCTCATCATCTTCTGATACCAAAGTTTCTATTATTTCTTTTCCATCTTCCCCTATTTTTGCATTAATTGATTCTATTGTTTGTAAAGCTTCCATAGCAGTAGATATGTTTTCTTCTGGTAATTGCAAAATCTCAGACATCTTTGTAATACATACCTGCTCCCCAGTTTTTGCCATGTAAACTTTTTCTAATTCTTTAATTTTTATCCCAAGTTCTTTAATACTTCTACTAATTCTTATTATTCCATCATCTCTTAAAAACTTTTTTATCTCACCTATCATGTACTGAACTGAATATGTAGATAATTCAACATTATAATCAAAATCAAATCTTTGTATTGCCTCAATAAATCCTATGCAAGCAATTTGATATAAGTCATCAGCCTCATATCCTCTTCCTAAAAATCTTTTTACAATATTCCAAATAAGTCCGTTTATTTTCTTCTAAAATTTGTGCCAACTTTTCTTTATCACCTTGCTGTGCTAGTAGGATAAGAGTTTTATCCTTTTCATGCATTTTATCCCCCTCTTAATATGTATTCTCTACGCTGTTTTCTTTTTTTATTTTTTTATTCATTGTAACTTTTGTCCCTAATCCAACTATAGATTCTACTTTTAATTCATCCATAAAGTTTTCCATGATCGTAAACCCCATTCCAGATCTTTCTAAATTGCTTTTCGTTGTATAAAGTGGTGTTCTTGCTTCTTCTACATTCTCCATTCCACAACCTGTATCAGATACTTCTATTTCAATTTCATCATCAGTTAGACTAGCTTTTACTTTTACTACTCCATCTTTATTTGGATATGCATGTATTATTGAATTAGTAACTGCTTCAGAAACCGATGTTTTTATATCTGCAATTTCTTCTATAGTAGGGTCAAGTTGTGAAGCAAATGCTGCAACAGCAATTCGTGCAAAAGCTTCATTTGCAGATTTACTTGCAAATTCTATTTTCATTTCATTTTTTATTTTATTCATTTTCAATATTCCTCATTTAATATGTATGCAAAACATATTCTTTCTTTTTAATTTCTTTACTATTAATGCATTATAAATTGTTTTTACAATACCTCTTTGTAATTAGTCTTTATTCTTTATAAGCACTTCTTATAATTATTCATGATCAGTCTTTAAACTTTATAATAACTTCTTATAATTATTTTTTATGATTAATTTTTATTCTTTATAATAACTTTTTTATAATTAGTCTTTATTCATTTATAATCAATTTTTATAAATAAATTATATAGTTATCTTTTAATAAACTAATTAGCTAAAAGTTTAACTAATCTTTTCTATTTTCAGTTCATCAATTATTGGTATAATTTTTAAAATACCTGCCATCTCAAAAACTCTTTTAATTTTTTCATTTACATTCATAATTTCTAATTTTCCACCATATAAATTGGTCTGCTTATATCTTCCTATTATTAATCCAATTCCTGCACTATCCATAAAACTAACTCTTTTAAAGTCAAATACCACTCTTTTAGGCATAAATCTTTGAATTTCATAATCTGCTCTTTTTCTTATAATTTCCGATGCATGATGATCCAATTCTTCTGTAATTTCAAAAAGCAATAGCTTGTCCTCAATAAAATGATTTACTCTCATTTTTCCCTCCTTTATTTTATTAATTAAATTTATATTTTGAACAATACTATGAACAATTATTTTTAACTATTCTTCTCTTTTGTTCTTTGTATTAATATTCTAAATTTTATTTTTTTTCCCTTCGATGAAAAAATAGAAGTTTTGTCGTATTTTTAGAGCTTTTCGACATTTAATTTAAAGTTTTATTTACATGTTTCAAAAATATATAACTATTAATCTAATTAAAGATTTATTTGGATTAATTTGCTTAAATTGACACATTATGTAAATCATGTTATAATATTTTTGCAATAACCTTTTGGAGGTAGATATTATGGCAATCGCTTTGGAATATGATAAATGTTCCTCTTCCAAATCTCGCCTTGGTGAATGGCACCGGATAAAGACATCATCTTTACCATATTTCACAATGTATGATATTAAAAAAATATACAAAGTTTTAAACAATCTCAGCACTAAAGGTTTCAAAGATTTCGAAGTAAAATCAAGGGAAATTGCAGTAACAATCCCCAATGGAAAAAATCAATTCTACTATCAGTTCCGTAATGAAGCTGCTCTTTTTAACCTTTTTAAAGAGGCTTTACCTATTCAGTTAGAGCAGAAAGGAATTGATTGCTGGGGAAGACTAATGCAATATATCTCTTAGGCAAAAAAGCACAAGTGGGTGAAGTTTACCCACTTGTGCTTTTTATAATATTTATTTTTCTAATATTTATCTATCTAAATACATTACATTTATATCAACATCACCTTTTATTCCATCAACCTTTCCATTTTCAGTCATTTGCCAAATTAGATATTCTCCATTATATGTTGCTTTCGTACTATATTGTGCAAGCCAAATCTCATATTTAGTAGGATACCATATCTTTTCTAAATATGTTTTACTACCATATAACATACCTTTATATCCTGCATCTGATAAAGTATCTAAAAATACATTTGCGGCTTTATTTAATGTATTAAAGCTCATACCTGTAGTGTTAAAAGAATTCCAACTCTCCCAATCAAAAGCTACTGGTAGATCAATTTTATAATTCTCTAAATTATCTCTTACCCACTCTGCTTGTTCTTTTGCTTGATTTACATTTTTAGCATAAGAATAAAAATAAATTCCAACTGGTAGTCCTACAGCTTCCGCACCTTCAATATTACTAATAAAATATGGATCAATTACATATTCTCCATCATATTTTGTTTGATATCCCATTCTTATTATTACAAATTCAACACCAGCATTTTTTACTTTTTCCCAATCAACTTCTTCATTCCATTTTGATACATCTATCCCTATTTTAGTATTTTCTGTTTTATGTTTTTCTAGAATTTCATCAATTTCAATTTTCTTTTCTTCCTTTTCTTTATCTTTAGTTTCCTCTTTTACATAAAGTATAAAGTCTTTTTGAGTTCTGTTTCCACTAGAATCTGTTATAGAATAAGTTAAATTATATTCTCCAGGAGTATTAACATCATATTCCCCTATTATTTCTCTTTTTGGATTATCATCAATATCATCACCACTTA
This sequence comes from uncultured Clostridium sp., assembly GCA_947570695.1. Classification (GTDB taxonomy): domain Bacteria; phylum Bacillota; class Clostridia; order TANB77; family CAG-508; genus Scatovivens. The sequence goes on along the minus strand of CANOVB010000001.1, from coordinate 184,386 downwards.
ATAAAACATCTGTTAATTTTTTTTCATAACCTACTTTTACTGTAAATGAATCACCTGAAAATATTTTTGGCGCATCTAAATCTACTACTTTTATCGTAAATTTATATGTTCTTGGTTTATTTTTTATATTAATAAAATCAAATGATACTTCAATATCTCCTAGTTTTTCTGTATCTATCTGATTATCATTAACTAATGTCCCATTAAGATTTTCTAAAAAGTCTGATACTTTTACTTTATCTCCAAATTCTACAGTTAAATCTTTTTTCAAAGTTACTGCTTCTCTATCAATCCTCTCATTTTCTTTATTTATAGCAAAAATAGTAGTAAAAATAATCACTAATACTATAATTAAAATTACTATTGATATTAATATTTTTTTCATAAAATATTCCTTTCTCTTTAAATTTTTATTAATAGAAATTATATCACATATTAGAAAAAGTGAACAATATTTAATATTAACATCATTTAATTTATATAAATCATTCCAAAATTCTTTGTTCATTAATAAAGACAGATTATCTTTCTAAAAAATAGGTAACAGCCCCAAACCATTTTAACATATATGGTTTGGGGCTGCTACGTTTCATTTTTGAAGATTATTTTGTTTTGCCTTTATTAGTTTGTAGGTACGTTAATAATTGATTTCGCAAGCTTTTACCTCAAGTGTTCCAATTTTCATTGGCACATAGAAAAACGTCGGATCGCCTTTTGGTTCAAATTCAGATTCTTTTACAACTTGGAAGGTAACAATATTTCCATTTCGTTCGATTATGGGAAGGTACCATTCCTTATTGTAGCAAAATCCCTTGTTGGCTCCTAAGGATTTAGGCGCTTTCTCAGGCTGAATAATAGCATCCAAATTTGTAGCGGGGCTTGTCCCGATAACTTCTCCGAATCTCATACACTGATATGTATTGTCCGATACATTATACATAACGGAAAAATCATCTGTAACAGCCATTTTTATCAAATTTGTATCTTCGGTAGAATAATCAAGTTCAATGGAATCATAACTCTTTTGTTTTTCACCGTCAAAGTATTCACTACGAGTTAATGTTCTGTAGTTTTTGATTACTTCAACGAGGTTCCCCGAAGAGCTTTGGAAGAACCTAAAAATAATACTTCTTCTTACTCCGAGATAGATTCCATTTTCATCTGAATTAACTCCGATTTGCCATCCTTCAGAATCCTTCATGATAACTTTTTTGTATCCTCTGCTAATCAGCTCTGTATACTCTTTTTGCAGTTCAGCAGGCAAATTAGTTTGGATTAAAGTATTCACGGACTCCTCAGATATCCAGCTTGTGGGTTCAGCTGCAAGAGTGTTTGCCGATATTACATCCTGCATGTAGATGGTTTTGCTGTTGCAGCCGCTGAGTGCTACTGTGAGTGCAATCATGGCTATGATAATGCTGAGTTTTTTCATAAAACCTCCTGTATTCATCTGGTTAAAGGCAAAACAATATCTTCATTGACTAAATCTGACTAATTAAATTTTATCATATTTACATAATATGGTCAAGATTTTACATATATTCTCAGTTAATGTTACGCTTTATTCATATGTCAATTTTTTAATATTGACATAACTTAATTTCGTATAAAATTTAGTGATTCTTTTATATTATAGGATTTCAAGCATTTTCTATAATATAACAAAATTAGCAAATATATCATTTGCTAATTTATATCTTGAAATTTTATTTTTAATCCTGTATTTCTTTTTTTAGTATCACAATTATTTATCATAAATTCTATTAAATTTTTATTACCTATTACTATCAACATTTTTTTTGCTCTTGTTAATCCTGTATACAAAAGATTTCTTGTAAGTAACATATTAGATGATGGAGGAACTACTAAAATTACAACATCAAACTCACTACCTTGCGCTTTATGAATTGTTATACTATATGCATGTTCTAATTGGTCTAGTTCAGAAAAAACATACCAAGCAACTTTTCCATCATCAAATTCAATTTCCATTTGCCTTTCATTTGAATCTATTTTTACTATTCTTCCTATTTCCCCATTAAACACACCTGTTCCTGCCTCAAATGTACGCAAATTGTTTTTACTTCCCTTTTCCCAATAAATATCGTAATTATTTTTAATTTGCATTACTCTATCGCCTTCTCTAAATACAATTTGTCCATAAGCTTTTTCTTCTATTTCTTCAATTTTAGGATTTAATGCTTCTTGTAAACTTTGATTTAATTCTTTAGTTCCCATTTTTCCTTTTTTAGTAGGAGTCAAAACTTGTATATTTTTAAAAAATTCATAATCACCATAATTTTTTAGTCTTTCTTTACTTAGAGATAAAACTTGATATAACATTTTATCTTGGTTTGACTCATTTATATAGAAAAAATCATTTTCAGAATCTTTTTCATAATCTTTTTTTCCTATAAAACTTATTCCATGATTAACATTGTGTGCATTTACAATGATTTTACTTTTAGCAGCTTGTCTAAATATTTTGTCTAAGTGAACTGTTGCAAATTCATCACTATCAATTAAATCCTTTAAAATACTTCCTGGACCTACAGATGGAAGTTGATTTGGATCACCAACAAATATAATTTTAGTTCCTAAATAAATTGCTTTAATTAAATAATTCATTAGAAATACATCTACCATAGACATTTCATCAACAACAAGCACATCTGCATCAACAGGTGATACTTCTGTATCTATACTACCTAATTTATCTTCTTCAAACTTTCCAATTTCTAATAGTCTATGTATTGTTTTAGCTTCTTCTCCTGTTGTTTCACTCATTCTTTTAGCTGCTCTGCCTGTAGGTGCACATAACACTACTTTTTTTCTATGATTTTTGTAAATTTCTATAGCAAATTTTATAATAGTTGTTTTTCCTGTACCTGGTCCTCCTGTTATTATACATACATTATTTTCATTAATTTGCTTTATTGCTTCAAATTGTTTTTCTGATAATTCAATATCAATCTTCTCTTCACATTTTTTTATTTCGCTTTCAAAACTTTTTATGTGTTTAGTATTTTCACAATCTCTCAAAACTATTAATCTTTCTGCAATATTCTTTTCTGCTTTATATAATGGCTCTAAAAAAACCCATTTTTCATCATTTTTTTCTATTATATGAATCTCAGAATTAACATCTAAATTAATTAAATTATCTTCAATTCTATCTTCATCTACTTCTAAAATACTTTTTACATACACAATCAAATTATCTTTTTGCACACAAGTATTTCCATTATAACTTGCAACTAAAAGTGCATACTTTATTCCACTTCTTATCCTATAATCACTATCTAAAGGAATACCTATTTGCATAGCAATATTATCTATATTATTGAAATTTATTCCATATACTATATCTACTAAAACATATGGATTTTCTTGAATTTTTTCTACTGCATTTACACCTAAAGCATCATAAACTTTTTTACTATTATTTGCTCCTATTCCAAATTGTTCTAGAAAACTAACTATTTGCCATACTTCCCATTTTTCATTAAATTCTTCGCCAATTTCGTAAGCTTTATCTTTAGAAATACCTTTTATTTCTGCTAACCTTAATGGCTCAAACTTAAAAACAGTTAAAGTTTCTTCTCCAAATTTTTCAATAATTTTTCTTGCTGTTGCAGGTCCGATCCCTTTTATTGTTCCACTAGCTAAATATTTTTCAAGTGCTTGAGCACTTTCAGGCATTATTTTCTCAAAATTTTCTATTTTAAACTGCTCACCATATTCTTGATGAATAACCATTTTTCCTTGAAGTTTCAAAGTATCTCCTACTGCAATAAAAGGCAAATAACCAACAACGGTTATAGCCTCTTGGTCATCTGCCTGAAATACTGCTATAGTATAGCTATTTGATTCATTTTGATATATTATCTCTTCTATTTGTCCTTTTAATTCCAATTTATTCTATCCAAAAATTCCTTTTTTCTTTATTGGTGGTTGTTCATTCATTGTTTTTGCAAGTTCTGTTAATAAATCTCTTTGTTCACGTGTTAATTTTTTAGGAGTTTGAACAATTACAGTAAATACAAAATCTCCTCTAAAATTTCCATTAACACTTTTAAAACCTTTATTTTTTATAGTAAATTTTGTTCCTGTTTGAGTTCCTTCTGGTATTCTATATTTTTCTTTTGTGCCATCTACCATAGGAATTTCAAGTTCAGTTCCTAAAGCTGCTCCTGTAAAAGTAATTGGTATATCACATAAAACATGTTCCGCTTTTCTTGAATATATATTATGTCTTTTTAAATGAACTACAATATATAAATCTCCATTTATTCCACCATTAGAGCCGACTTCTCCTTCTCCTTTAAGTACAATAGTTTGACCTTCATCTATCCCTTGTGGTATTTTAACTTTTAGTTTTACAGTTTTCTTAACTATACCTTTTCCTCTACAGTCAGTACATGGTTCTTTTATAATTTTTCCTACTCCACCACATGCAGTACATACCTTTTGTGTTGCCATTTGTCCAAATGGAGTTGTTACAACTTGTTTTATCTTTCCTGTTCCATTACATACAGAACATTTTTCAGGAGAAGTACCTCTTTTAGCACCTGTTCCCCCGCAAGAAGTACATTTTTCATTTCTATTTATACTAATTTCTTTTTCTACTCCAGAATAAGCTTCTTCAAAAGTTATGTCTAAATTTATTTTTAGATCCGCACCTCTTCTTGCTCCATTTGAACTTCTACTCCTTGAAGAACCACCACCAAAGAAAGATGAGAAAATATCTCCTAAATCGCCAAAATCTCCAAAGTCTGAAAATCCACTAAATCCATCAAATCCTGAACCATAAGAGTAATATCCTCCACCTTGACCTCCTCCAAATCCTTGAGGTCCGTCAAATCCAAATTGATCATACATTTGTCTTTTCTGGCTATCTGAAAGAATTTCATAAGCTTCATTTACTTCTTTAAATTTTTTCTCTGCTTCTTCTTTATTATCAGGGTTAGCATCAGGATGATATTTTTTTGCAAGTTTTCTATATGCTTTTTTTAATTCATCATCAGTTGCATTTTTTTGTACACCTAACACTTCATAATAATCACGTTTTTGTGCCATTAGTATATTCTCCTCCTATGTTCTAAACATATTTCTTTTTGTTCTCTTCTTCATAATTTCTATTTAAATTTTTATGATATTTTTCTAAATATATTTGGGTAAATTCCTCTGCTGATATATCTAATCTATTCATAACTTCTATGTAATACATTAAAACATCGCTTAGTTCTTCTATAAATCTATTTCTTATTTTTTCATCATTCATTACATTATCAATCTTTTTCTTTTTAATAATTGATATACATTCACCAATTTCCTCAACCATAAATAATATGTGGTCTTTTGCATATTTAGGCTCCATATCATGCCATTTTTCTTTATTTAATTCATATAAATTAAACTGCATTTGTTTCAATTCTGATATTTTTAAATCTTTTTCCATATTAAAAGCCTTCCATTACTGTTTTAATATTATTTATAATAAGCATATTTACTATTTAATGCCTTTCATAATAGCTATATAGAGGTCAGAGAATATATTTTCTGACCTCTCTTATAACCATTATTTTATAAACTAACATATTTTCCTAGTGAATCAAAATGTTCTTTAACAACATCTCCGAATGTCATTAGTTATTATTGTCATCATCCTCTACTTTATAATCGGCATCATAAACTGTTCCTTCTTTAGCTTCTCCTTGGCTGCTTGCTGATTCATCAGGATTTGTTCCTTGTGCTGCTTGAGCAGAATATAATTTTTCTGATAATTCATAAAATACTTTTGTTAATTTTTCTGTTGCTTCTTTTATTGCTTCTATATTTGAACCTTCTAATGCTTTTCTAACATTTTCAACTTCTTCTTCAACTTTAGCTTTTTCTTCACCACTTACTTTATCACCTAATTCATCTAAAGTTTTTTGGCTATTATATACTAAACTTTCAGCATTATTTCTAACTTCAATTTCTTCTTTTCTCTTTTTATCTTCAGCAGCATGTGCTTCAGCATCTTTAATTGCTTGATTAATATCATCTTCTGAAAGATTTGTACTAGCTGTTATTGAAACTTTTTGTTCATTTCCAGTAGCTTGATCTTTAGCAGAAACGTGAACTATACCATTTGCATCTATATCAAATGTTACTTCAATTTGAGGCACTCCTCTTGGTGCTGGTGGAATTCCAGTTAATTGGAATCTTCCTAATGTTTTATTATACGCTGCCATTTCTCTTTCACCTTGTAAAACATGAACTTCAACAGATGTTTGACCATCTCCTGCTGTAGAGAATACTTGTGATTTTTTAGTTGGTATTGTTGTGTTTCTTTCAATTAATTTTGTAAATACTCCACCATAAGTTTCAATACCTAATGACAATGGTGTTACATCTAATAGTACTAAATCTTTAACATCTCCAGATAAAACACCACCTTGGATAGCTGCACCTATAGCAACACATTCATCTGGATTTATTCCTTTGTCTGGATCTTTTCCTGTTATTTTTTTAACCATTTCTTGAACACATGGAACTCTTGTTGAACCACCTACTAATAATACTTTATGAATATCTGAAGCAGTTATTCCTGCATCTTTCATAGCTTGTTCAACTGGAACTCTTGTATCTTCTACTAATTTACTAATTAGTTCTTCGAATTTTGCTCTTGTTAATGTTACATCTAAATGTTTTGGTCCTGTACTATCAGCCGTAATAAATGGTAAGTTAATTTGTGTTTGTTGCATTCCTGAAAGCTCAATCTTAGCTTTTTCAGCTGCTTCTTTTAATCTTTGCATTGCCATTTTATCAGCTTTTAAATCTATTCCTTCTGATTTTTTGAATTCACTTACTAAATAATTAATAATTGCTTCATCAAAATCATCTCCACCTAAGTGTGTATTTCCATTTGTTGATAGAACTTCAAAAACTCCATCACCAATATCAAGTATAGAAACATCAAATGTTCCTCCACCTAAATCGTATATCATAATTTTTTGATCTTGATCTTCTTTATCCATTCCATAAGCTAAAGCTGCTGCTGTTGGTTCATTTATAATTCTTAATACTTCAAGTCCAGCTATTTTTCCAGCATCTTTTGTTGCTTGTCTTTGGCTATCACTAAAATATGCAGGAACTGTTATAACAGCTTGTGTAACTGTTGTTCCTAAATAGTTCTCAGCATCTGCTTTTAATTTTTGTAATATCATTGCTGATATTTCTTGTGGAGAGAATTCATCTCCCTCAATTTTTACTTTTTCATTTGTTCCCATTTTTCTTTTAATAGATATAACTGTATTATCTGGATTTGTAACAGCTTGACGTTTAGCAATTTGTCCTACAAGTCTTTCTCCATTTTTAGAAAATGCAACAACTGATGGTGTTGTTCTGTTTCCTTCTGCGTTAGGTATTACAACAGCTTCTCCACCTTCCATAACTGAAACGCAAGAGTTTGTTGTACCTAAGTCAATACCAATTATTTTTCCCATTTTGAAAATTCCTCCCTTTTTTCTCTACTGATTTGTATATTAAATATACTTTATTTCTCTCTGTTTAAATGTTTTTAAACTGCTTTTCTTTAGTTTATATATAATAATTTAAAATTATTAACTTAATTAGCGACTATAACCATTGAATGACGTACTACTTTATTACCTATTCTATAGCCTTTTCTATATTCCTGTACTATTTCTTGTTCTCCTTTATTTGGATCTTCTATATGACTAACTGCTTCATGATATTCTGGATTAAATCTTTGTCCTATTGTTTCAATTTCTTCTAAGCCTAGTCTTTTTAATGCATCTTGAAATTGTCTAGCAACTAGCCTCACTCCTTCTTGATATCCAGAATCTTCCGTTTTAGCTTCTGCTGCTTTTTCTAAATTATCCATTATAGGAAGCATTGTTGCAACAACATCCCCTGTAATCATTCCATAAATATTTTCTTTTTCTTTTTGACTTCTTTTTTTGTAATTTTCGAATTCTGCAAGTAATCTTTTAAATCTATCATTAAGTTCTTCATATTCGCTATTTTCTTTTTCTTCTACTACTTGCTCACTTTCGTGTAATTCTTCATTTAAATCTTTTTCCTCGTTTTCCAAAAATACTTCCTCTCCTTTTCTAAAATTTTCCTTTTTTGAAATCATCATTTAGTTTTTTGCTTATATATTTCATAACTGAAATTACTTTTGAATAATCCATTCTAGTAGGTCCTATAATTCCTATCGTTCCTATATCTTTATCTTCTAATAGGTGATTAAAAGTTACTATACTAAAGTTTTTTAGTTCTTCCTTTTCTGTTTCTTCACCTATATATATATTTATATTTTCAGCAATTCCTGTATTTAAAACATCTGCTACTAAATCTTTTGCATCTAACACATTCAAAAAATCTTTTGCTACGTCAACTTTTTTAAATTCAGGCATATCTATTACTTTGTTTGCACCATCTAAGTAAATTTGTTGTGATTCAAATATTATTTTGTTAATTTCCTCAATTACTTTTTTTATAATGTTTATTCCCGCTTTCATTTCATTCATTATAAATTCTTCTAAAGGTTCATTCATTGTTTCCAATGGTTTTCCTACTAATTTATTTTTGAATAAATATGTTAAATCATCAACTTGTTCTTGATTAATGTCTTCATCAAATTTTATAATTGATTCTCTAATAATTCCAGAATCTGTAAGAATTACTGCCATCAAGACTCTACTACCTAATAGTACAAATTTTATATCTATAATTGTGTGATTATGAACATCTGGTGATATAGTTATAGTTGTATAATGAGTTATTTCTGACAATGTTGTTGTTGCAATTTTAGTTAATTCTTCTAAATCATTTACTTTTGTTTCTAGTCTTTCTCTTATAATTTCCATTTCTTTTTTGCTTAACTTGTCATCTCTTATTAGTTCATCTACATAATACCTATATCCTTTTTGTGATGGGACACGACCTGCTGAAGTATGTGGCTTTTCTAAAAATCCTATTTTTTCTAGTTCTGCCATTTCATTTCTAATAGTTGCACTACTACATTCAAGAGCTTTCACTAAATTCCCTGAACTAACTGGTTCTGCTGTTTCAATATATTCTTCAATTATAGCTTGCAATATTTTCTTTTTTCTTTTATCTAAATCCCCTGACATCATTTCACCTCTTTTAGCAAACTTGATGTTTGACTGCTAATATAATATAACTTTATTATATGTTTGTCAAGTAAAAATTATAAATATTTTTTTATTAAATTGTTATTAAAATAATTAATATATTTTATCATTTCGCTCTTTGCTGGTCGCTTCTCTCCCAAGGCTGCGCATCTCTAATTCTAAAATATATTAATTATTTTCTAAATTCTATTTATATAAATTCTTCAAATACAATATTAGCTAAGTCAAGTCCTTTTTTAGTTAATTTTATATTATCTAAATCTACTTCAATTAAACTCTCATCAACTAATTTACTTATTTCAAATCTAAAATAAAATAACGGATTTATTCTAAATTTTCTTTCAAATTCTGATATACTAATTCCATTTATTTTTCTAAGTCCTATCATCATATATTCTTTTGCCTTTGATTCTCTTGTTTGAAATTCATGCTCAACAACATTTTTCTCAAATTCATTATTTTCTATATTTTGAATATAGCTCTCAAGATTATTTATGTTAGAAAATCTCTTATTTTCAAAATATGAATGTGCTGCAAGTCCAAAACCTAAATATTCTTCTTGGTTCCAGCAATCTAAATTATGTTTAGACTCAAAACCTTTTTTAGCAAAATTTGAAATCTCATATTGAATATATCCATTTTTTTCTAATACTCTTTTAGTTTCCCAATACATTCTTCTTTCTGTATTTTCGCTTACTTCTTCTAATATTTTATTGCTTAATAATCTTTCCATTTCTGTTTTTTCTTCTACTATTAAAGAATATACTGATATATGTGATGGTTCCAAATTTATAATTTTATTTAAACTATCTAATAAATCAAATTCAGTCTGAGTTGGAATAGCAAGCATCAAATCAACATTTATATTTTTAAATCCTGCATCTTTTACTAAATTATACGTATCTAAAAATTTTTCATAAGTATGTATTCTTCCTATTAATTCTAAAATTTCATTTTTTGTAGACTGCAGTCCTATACTTATTCTATTAATTCCTAAATTTTTATACTTAAAAAATTTTTTCTTTTCTCTATCATCAATAGTGCCTGGATTTACTTCTATTGTTATTTCAGCATCATTCGAAATTTCAAATTTATTATATATTTCTTTTAATACTAATGAAATATACTTTTCATCAACTACTGATGGAGTTCCACCACCAATATAAATTGTTGTCACTTTCTTACTTATGTTACAATTTCTTATTTCTTTTATTAAACTATTAAAATATCTTTCCCATATTTTTTCAGCACAAGAAAAAGAAATAAAATCACAATATTTACATTTCTTTTTACAAAATGGTATATGTATATAAATTCCAAATCTCTCCATTTTTATTCCTTTTATTTAATATTTTCTTTGTTTTAATTCCTCTGCTATTTCATGAATTTTTTGCAATCTATGATTTACTCCAGATTTTCCAATGGGATTTTCAAGCATTTCACCTAAAGTTTTTAAACTTGCATCTGGGTTTTCCAATCTTAAAATTGCTATTTCTTTTAAGTACTCTGGCAATTCATCGAATTTTTTTAAATTTTGAATAAGTTTTATATCATTTACTTGGTCTACTGAAGCATTTATAATTTTATTTAAATTAGCAGTTTCGCAATTTACTAATCTATTTACATTGTTTTTTATTTCTTTTGTAACTCTCACATCTTCAAAATTTAATACTCCTTTATTTGCTCCTATTAAAGCCAAAAATTTTGATATCTCCTCTGCATCTTTTATATATAAACAAAATCTGCTCTTATTTTCAAGCGATTTCAGATAAATACCAAATTTCTTACATATATTTAAAATGTACTCAGCATTATTTTTCTCTTGAAAAATTATTTCTAAATGATATTGTTTTTCAGGATCTGTAACTGATCCTGCTCCTAAAAAGCTACCTTTTACAATAGCTTTTTGTACTTCTTCTGCTACTTCGAGTTTTATTTGCATAAATTTTTCTACTTTTTCTGTCTTTTTTATTTTTGCAACAAATACCTTTCCTCTTATACTTGGTTCATAATCAATCTCTAAATTAAAAAGTATTTTATAAAATCTTTCAATATTGAATTCATTTTCAGTCACAAATTCTAGTACATTGTTATTATTAATTGTATTTCCTGTTAATATATATCCTAAAAATTCAGCTTCCAAAATTTTTATATCTTTTAAATTATTTACTTTACTTAATTCTTCTTTTATATCTGATGAAAAAGACATCTTTTCTCCTTTTAAATTACACTAATTTCATATTCTTTTATAAATTTACTTTATTTTTTAAGGTTTATATTTACAAAAATTATTTGAATATTAATTTTAACTTCTCTTTTTATTTGATTAGTATAATACTCTAAAAAAGCCATTTATCAATATTCTATTTTAGCACTATTTATTTGAGCAACAACAATTCTATCTTTTCCCGCCAAATCTTTCTTCGAATATATATTAATATACTTGCTTTCTTTAAGTATATTTTCTACTAATTCTTTTTGATTATATCCAATTTCAAATGCTAAATATCCGTCTATATTCAAATACTTTTTAGCTTCTTTTATAATTTCCTTATAGAACTTTAATCCATCTTCACCACCATCTAATGCTATTAGAGGCTCTTTTTTTACTTCTTCTGACAACTTGTTTATAGTTTCTGATTCTATATAAGGTGGATTTGAAACAATAATATCAAATTTATATAATCTAGAAATATCTTTAAAAATATCAGATTTAAAAAATAGTACATTTGCTTGATTTAAATTTGAATTTTCTTCAGCTATTTTTAATGCACTTTCACTTATATCAGAAGCATAAACTAAAGCTTTATCTCCCAATAATTTTGCTAGTGAAATTGCAATAGCACCACTTCCTGTGCATAAGTCCAAAATTTTAATTTTTCTATTATTTTTTTCTGATAAATAAATTACTTCCTCTACTAAATTTTCTGTATCACTTCTAGGAATAAGAACATTTTTATCAACGTAAAAATCGAATCCCATAAAATATTTATGTTTTATAATATATTGTATTGGTTCATGATTTTTTAATTTTTCAATATTTTCAAAAAATAAATTACTTAAATTTTCATTTATTTCTTCATTATCATGTATTAATAAATATTCTTTATTTTTATCTAATATGTTAGCAAGTAACATTCTGACTTTTAAACTACTATCTTCAATATTATTTTCTTTTAGCATATTATTACCTATTTCAAGAATTTCTTTTATTTTCACAAATTTATTCCTCATAAAATTTAATTTTCTATAGTTTATCATGTTTTTCTATAAAACGCAACGGGGACCGGTCATTATAACCGGTCCTCGTCTGATTTGGAACTTCGCTTAAATGTGCTGTGGGTTAGATGCAGTCCAGCGTCCGAATGAACGCCTCGGCGTAAATGGTGTCCAGAACGTCCACCAGATCCTCCGCCAGCGGGCACGCCTCGACCTCCTCCTCGGTGGGCTCAAAATGCAGGCTGTTGATGCGGTCGTTCATCTCATCCGACATTTTCATGTAGCGGAACGTGTTGTCCGCCAAATCCGTCGGGTAAGCGACTCGCAGAGCCGGCATAACATTGCGCTCAAACCAGGTGCGGTTCAACAACTCATGAGTTGCCTCATAGACCTTACCTGCCAGATAGATGAAGCCGATGTTCTCGAACTTCTCAATCTCCTGCCGGAGCTGCTGACCATCCATGACGATGGTGCGGTTGTATCTGGAGATGAAGGTGTCGCTGAAGCGCTTGGTGGCATCGATCATTTCCTCGCGGAGCACAGTATCCAGAACATCGTCCTGAACCATATGCGCCCGCAGGGCCAAGAAGTGGCTGTGTCCGCAGTTCTTCTTCTCGAAGGAGCGGAGGCAGCTCATCTCGCCGATGACGCACTTGGGGATGTTTGGCTCAACGCTGTACTTGACCAGCTCGGCGGAAGTCTCCTTGCTCAGATCCTTGAGGACCTGCTCGTTGGGGAAGACCATCCAGGAGTTGGCGGTGCCGTCGGGCCTCATCTCGAAGTGGCTCGCCTGCCGGGGGCCGATGTAGCCACGAATCGCATCGGGAAGCAACACAAACGGCAGCTCCTCATGGAACTCCCTGTAGGTCGCCGGAACGCCGAGCAATTTGCCGTGCTTGGCCCAAAGTGCCCAGAAGTAGATAGCTGTGTGCTGCAAAGTTTTCATTACGAATTCCTCCTCGTTGTAGTCTCATCTACATTAGTTAATAATGATATGATGAGTGAGCTTTTGCTCAAAATTTTAGGGACAAGTATATTATATCATAGTTTCCATAAATAGTCAATTTTTGATAATTGTTAACTGTATTTTCTATTTGACTTTTTTTATTATTCCTCTCTCCCCAAGAAATAACAAAATCTATTTTTTATTACCTGTTATTTTTTAATTAGTATTTTTTATTTATCGCCTCTTAATTTTGCTTCTTAAACAAAAAAAGCCCCACGTTCAAGCCGTAAGTTTAAAGAATTTTTATGGACCTGTACTCACACAGGTGGGTGCCTCCTACATACTTCTGGGTTTCTTACATAAATGCAAGCATACACGCCATATATAGAGTTTGAGCTCCCTTATCCAAAACTTGTAGGTTCTAAAAATTCAGTCTATACGTACTACGCAGGGAAAATTATTATTTAATTGTTTAGTATACTTTAATATTACCATATAAGAATTTTAGTTTCAACTTTATTTTTTTCCATTTTTTTAAATTAATCTTATATATTCGGTTTATTTTTTAATTCCTTTCATTTTCTCTAACTTTTTCATATGTTTATACTATTTGAATTTATTTAAGAATTATGCTATAATAAGATAAGCGTGCAAGTTTTGCACCTTTATTTTTTGGTCTAATTTTTATATTAAAATCTGATTATTATTTTATATTATTTAAAATTTGGGACATATTTTTCTTCATCATCTTCCAAATCTTGCATATATCCTTCTAAATTTAGTTTATATACATATTTTTCAATTTCTTCAAGTTCTTCTTTTGTTAACTTTCTGTTTATATCGTCTGTTTCCAGAGCTTTATAAGTTGGAAAATATTGTGCCATTATGCTAATTAATACTTTTTTATTGATATTATTTTTTATCCATTTTAATACTCTTTTACTATTTTGAATATGATTTGGTAATATTAAATGCCTTATAATCATTCCTTTTTTTATTAACCCATTTTCATCAAAATATGGATTTCCTACTTGATTATACATTTCTTTTATAGCACTAGTTGCTGTTTCAAAATAATTATTTATTCCAGATAATTTTTGTGCAAGTTCATTATAATAATACTTTAAATCCGGTAAATATACATCTATATACCCTTCTAATAATTTAAGGCTTTCTACTTTTTCATATCCGCTTGAATTATATATAATTGGAATAATTAATCCATTACTTTTTGCAATTCTAATTGCCTCTATTATTTGAGGAATATACATAAATCCTGTTACAAGATTTATATTATTAGCTTTCTCTTTTTGAAGCCTTAAAAATTCACATGCCAAATCTTCTATTTCAATTTCTTTTCCTAAATAGTTCTGACTTACTTTATAATTCTGACAAAATTTACAACTCATATTACAACCAGAAAAAAATACTGTTCCTGACCCATTTTCTCCACTTATACAAGGTTCTTCATAATAATGTAAATTTGCAAGTGCAATTTTTACTTTGCCTTTTGCTCTGCATTTTCCTATATTTCCATTTAATCTATTTACATTACATTCACAAGGACATAACGTACATTTTTTTAAAATTTCAGAATCCATTTGAAAAGCCCTTTCCTTTCCAAATGGATTATACCAGATCTATATTAATATTTCAATTCTAGCTTACTCTTGGCTCAATTCTTTTGATAATTTTCCTATTGCTTTACTTTCTATTCTTGATACATAAGACCTACTAATATTCATCATTTTTGCTATCTCTTTTTGAGTTTTTGGTTTCGTTCCATTAAGTCCAAATCTTAATTCAATAATTACCTTTTCTCTATCCTTTAATGTTTTTTTCATCTTTTCATACAATTTCTTTATTTTAAATTTTAAATCTACTTCATCTTCTACATTTCTATCATTATTCTCTAAAACTTCTTGAAGAGTTACTTCATTGTCATCTTTATCTTTTCCAATAGGTTCATTAAGATACACATCTGAGGCTCTCTTTTTGTTGCTTCTTAAATACATAAGAATTTCGTTTTCTATACACTTAGCAACATATGTTGCAAGCTTGAAACTTTTATTAACATCAAAACTATTTATTCCTTTTATTAGGCCTATGCTTCCTATTGAAATTAAATCATCTTGATCAACATTACTTGAAGAATATTTTTTAGCTACATGTGCAACTAATCTTAAGTTTCTTTCTATTAAAATATTTCTTGCTTCTTCATCACCGTTTTTCATTTTTTCTAAGCACACTTTTTCTTCTTCGGGTGTTAATGGTTCTGGAAATAAATTTCCACTTTGTATGTATCCAACACCAAATATAATTTGGTTTAAAATCATAATGATATTTGATATAGCAAAATTAAACATCTATATACCTCCATCAATTTTAGGCTTTATAACTCTAGTATATGTTGTTTTTTTTGCTTTGTGCATGACCCAAAAGAAAAATCGGTTTCAGCTATTATACTAAAACCGATTTTCTCGCCAAGAGTTAATTTGCAAAATCATTGTGGAAATTGTGCCCACCAATTTGAAGTACAAGCACTCCTTCGCGCCTGCTTGCTTCTTCTGGGCCAATTAGGTCTGGTGCATAAAAATACCTCGCACCTTCAGGAAAAACCTCACGTGTCGGATCCCAACCTTTGCAAGCTGCCTCAACAGCTTCCATGCATTCGGGATTGTTCTCCAAGTCTTGCATTGTAACACCACTTATATCAGCGAACTGATACTTTTGAGTAATCACAGCATAAATTGAAGAACAGTCATACCATGAAATGTCAGAGAAGTACCGATTAATCGCAACTGCTGCTACAGCAACTTTCCCCTTAAATTCTTCTCCTCTTGCTTCTGCGTAAACAAGTTTTGCTATACATACCTTTTCTTCTTTTGAAAATGTATAATAGTATTCCTCGCTAGGACCTACAAATGAAATTTGCGAAAAGTTTTCTTTAGTGACCTCCGCCTCCTCTTTTGTTAATACTGTAGTCGAACAATATACAAGTTCTACACCTGCTTCTTGGGCCAAAATAGCACCAAAAGAAATTTTTTCGACTGGGTCTGCCTCTTGCTTTTTGGAATAAGCCTCGAATCCATGAGTTTCATTCAGAACTATTGCATCTTTCATAGAATTAGCAGTACTCATTTGTACGCTAAAATTTTCAGATTGCATCTCTTGACCTTTGTCTGACTGCTTGGCGTCGCTACAGAATGCGTAAATTAAAATAGCAACAACAACCACGAAAATGGTCAAAAGTAGAACTGTCATTTTTCTCATGTTTTCTGCACGAAGTTGTGCTCTTTCTGCACGTGCTTTCGCTCTTTCTGCTCGTAGGGCTTGCTTTCTTGGGGAGCAAATATCCCTATAAAGTGGGCAGTTAGAGCAATCACACTCAAATTCGTATGCATACTCTAATTCGTATGGGCAATTCCGGAACAATTTTTCTTGCATAGGTTATCTCTCCTTGTTTCTAAAGCAAACTCTGCTTTGATTTTTTCAAACTGTGCAAGTGCTATAAAAATATTGTAACATTAATATTTTTTATGGTCAAACAATTCTCTAATTTATACTATTTTTTACATTTATGCTATTTCTTTTAATGTCATATTTCTTAATTCTCTTGCATGATTAATAGAAATGTCTGTTACTGTACCACTAGAAATTCTAGCTATTTCTTTTAAAACTTCTTCCTCTGTTAATTCTTTTACTTTTGTTTTTGTTTTATTCGCCTCAATTTCTTTACACACATAATAATTATAGTCGCCCTTAGCAGCTATACTAGCTAAATGAGTAACACATATAACTTGATGTTTTTTAGATATTTTCTTTATTTTTTCACCTGTTACATTTGCTGCTATTCCACTTATTCCTGTATCAATTTCATCAAATATAATTACTGGTATTTTATCCACATCTGCTAAAATACTTTTAATTGCAAGCATAATTCTAGACATTTCTCCACCTGAAGCTATCTTAATTAAAGGCTTTGCTTCCTCTCCAATATTTGTTGAAATTAAGAACTCAACTTTATCTAAACCATTTTTATTAAATTCCTTTTCTTCTGAAAATTCTATTTTTATACTAAATTTTGCACTTTTCATTTCAAGTTCTTCTAGCTCTTTATTTATTTTTCGAGATAATTCATCTGCATATTTTATTCTTATTTTGTTCATTTCTTTTGATAGTTCTAACATTTGTTCTTCTAAATTTTTAAATTTAGTTTTTAGAGAAATTAAATATCCTTCTAAATTATTAATTTCATATATTTCACTATTTACTCTTTCTTTATAATCTAAAATTTCTTTTATATCATTTCCATATTTTCTTTTCAATGAACTAATTAAATCTAATCTTTCTTCTACTTTTGATTGCTCTTCCTCATCAAACTCCATGCCAGAATTTAATGAAGATATATCTCTTGATGCTTCTTGAATTTCATAATAACATTCTTTTAATCTAGTAGCTATTTTGGTATATTCTTCATTATAATTTTCTATTCTTTCTAAGCACTTTATTACTATATTCATACTATCTATTGCATTTTCATTTAATTGCTCTTCTGCTTCTGATAAATTACTAGCAATTTTCTCTGATGACATCATCATTTTTCTCTTATTTTCTAATTCTTCTTCTTCACCAATTTTTAAATTTGCATTTTCAATTTCATTAACTTGATAATTTAGTAAATCTAATTTTCTTTGTTTTTCTTTATCATCTCCATAATTTCTACTAATTTCTGCTTTTACTTCATTATACTCATTATATAGAATTTGATATTTACTTTTTAATTCTTTTATTTTACTTTCTGAATAATCATCTAATAATTCTATATGTGTACTTATATCTAAAATAGACTGATTATCATTTTGTCCATGTATATCAATTACATTATTCATAAATTTTTTTAATTCATTTACTGTTACTAGTCTGCCATTTATTTTACAAGTATTTTTTCCATTTACATTTATTTCCCTTGATACTATTACATTATTATCTTCATAATCACTATTTTGTATATACATAGACATTTCAACAAATGAATTTTTTTCGCCTTTTCTTATCATTTCTTTTGAAAATCTGCCACCTGCTAATATCTGCAAAGATCCAATTATTAGAGTTTTCCCAGCTCCAGTTTCTCCTGTTAAAACATTAAATCCTTCATTTAATGTTATTGTTATATCATCAATAATTCCTATATTTTTTATATGCAATGTATTTATCATAACTTTATTCTCCTTATATTTACTTAGGCTAAATAATAGTCTATATTTATATACGAATTTATGTTCGTATAATTATTATATATTTTTTTTAAAAAATGTCAATACATTTGTTCGCTTTTTTAAAAAAAAATAGTAATTTTTCTGTGTAATGTTTGACAAAAGCTTTATATCATAAAAATTACATAGAATTTTCTATAATATAAAAAAATCCCTTTTGCTTAAGCATTAGCAAAAGGGATTTTTTTAATATCCTTCTTCTTTTAATTTACTAAATAATTTACTCATTGCTAGATCTCTATGATTATGGGATTTAGCATATTCTTCTTCAGTCATATCACTAAGTGGTTTATCAAATCCTTTTGGAATAAATACTGGTCCATACGTTATTCCTCCTAATTTTCCCATTTTTAATGCAATCTTTCCTTCACATTCTCCTCTTGCAGAAAATTTTTTCCCATCAGGAAGAATTGCTGTTAATACACATACAAATTTACAAGTTCTATCCTCCATATTTGTATATAATTTCATATTTTCTAACAACTTATTCAGTTTTTCTTCTTGAGTTGCATTTTTCCCAGCATATCTTGCTGTATATATTCCTGGAGCTCCATTTAGAGCATCAACACATAAGCCTGCATCATCTGTTATAATTATTTTATCTATTATTTTATTTTGATTGCAAAATTCTTTTATTGCTTTTGCTTTTATTTCAGAATTCTCTTCAAAAGTTTTTCCATTTTCTATAATTTCTTTATCAAATCCAATATCCTTTATTGTATATAATTCTGCATCAAAACCATGATTTTTTATTATTTTTCTCATAGCATCTAATTTGCCACGATTTCCTGTTCCATAAATTATTTTCATTTTTTCCTCCTTTATATTTTAAAAATTAAAATGTATATATTGACTAAAGACCTCAAATATGGTATAAATAAGTAGTTGATATATGGCCCCTTGGTCAAGCGGCTAAGACGCCACCCTCTCAAGGTGGAATCATGGGTTCGATTCCCGTAGGGGTCACCATATTTTTTAATATTAGAACAGTAATACACTGTTCTGTTTTTATTTTGTAAAATACTATTTATTTTTGTATTTGCCAATAATACTGTAAATTTTAAAAGCATCTAATTTGTTATATTTTAGTTGATACAAATATTTAAAATTTCTTCTAATCTTTCATCTTGTTTAGTTAAATATAAATATCCAATTAATGCTTCAAAAGCTGTAGAATATGTATAGTCTTCTAAATTCGCATTTTTAGCTATATGATGATTTTCTGTATTTCTTCCTCTTCTTACAATGTCTTTTTCTTCTTCTGTTAATTTATCTAATATTCTTTTTAAAGTATCTGCCTGTGCTTTTGCTTTAACATATTTTATTGATTCAATATGCAATTTATGTGGTTTCGCATTAGATGAATTCACTAGCCTTGTTCTAACATATAATTCATAAACACTATCTCCAACATATGCCCATATTAATGGCGATAATAATTTTACATCTCTTAAATCTTTTTCTCTTTTTATAAAATCCACATTTTACTCCTTCTTAAGGCTCTTCTAAACTTATCTTCCCTAATTTACAATTTCTAAAATCATCCAAAATAATTCTAGCTGTTTTTTCATCATCTATATTTCCACCAGAAACTAATGCTCCTCTTTTTCTTCCAATTAAGCTCATTAGCTCATAAATAGAATTATCTTTTTCTTCTATATTTTTTATTTCTTCATCTGTAATTTTATATCTTTCTTGTATATTAATTTTATATTTTCCATATAATTCTTTTAATAATTCATAAGCAATTTCTGTTTTTTCTAATATATCATCTTTTATTGTTCCTGTATATGCTAAATTTAAAGCAATTTTATTATTTTCAAACTTTGGCCATAAAACTCCTGGTGTATCTAGCAATTCCTGATTCTTTCCTATTTTTATCCATTGTTTTGATTTAGTAACTCCCGGTTTATTTCCTACTTCCATTGTAGTTCTTTTAGAAATTCTGTTTATAAAAGAAGATTTTCCAACATTTGGAATTCCTAATATCATTACTCTTATTGTTTTATTTATTCTTCCTCTTGCTGCTTGTCTTGCAATTTCTTCTTTCATTAATTCATCAATTTTTTTAGTAACTTTTTCTATACCTTTTCCAGAATTAGAATCTGTTAAAATTACTGGTGCTTCTTTAGATAATTTTTCTAGCCATTTTTTATTTATTTTTTCATCTGATAAATCACTTTTATTTAACAAAATTATTCTTTTCTTATTTTGAGTTATTTTTTTTATTTCTGGATTTCTACTTGATATTGGTATTCTTGCATCTAATAACTCAATTACTACGTCTATTAATTTTAAATCATCTTCTATTTGTCTTCTGGTTTTAGCCATGTGTCCGTGGATACCAGTTGATATTCATCTTTGACATTTCTTCATTCATCTATTTCACCTTCTCTACTTTCAATTTATTTTACTCACTTTGATTAGCTATCTTTATTGATACATATTGAGCAATCATTTTTTCTATAGTGCACAAAGTATTATATTGGTCTGATACTTCATCTTGTCCAGCTGGTGCATTATAAAAATTATGAACTTCAATTTTATATCTATATTTATTAATAATATTACTAATAAATTCTTGAATTTCATAATCATATGTATAATTAGTTAATTGTAATTTGTTTTTATACTCATCAATTTTGTTTATCTCTCTAGACACTTCTAACTGTTCTTTTTCATCCTTAATCTTTTTTATTTCTTCTTGAATTTTGTTATTCATTATTTTTTTCCTTATCCTTTTTATCTACTAGTAATTTTATATTTTCTGCATTATTAAGTACATCTAACTGATATTTAGCAATACTACTTAATATCTCAAATCTTTCTTCCTTACTTTTTCCTCCTTTAATTAACTCTGCATTATGGGATTCTAAATTAGACAATACAGTTAACTCATTAATTGTTGCAAAATCTCTAACATTTGAATTTTTTGCTAAATCAGGATTTAGTTCTCTCCATTTTTTAGCAGTTGTATTAAAAATAGCAACATTTAAAATATCTGCCTCTTCAGCATATTTTAACCATTCTCTATTCTTATAAAAATCATTATCTGGCAATATGTAATTTTTAATTGCATCAGTATGTATTAAATAATTATTTTTGGTTAATATTCTTTTTACATCCCATTCTCTATTCTGATTTTCTAACTCTTTTAATCTCTCAAATTCTTTTATTAAATATAATTTGAATACAGAACTTATTGCCGAAGCAAATTCAAATGCAATATCCTTATGTGCATAAGTTCCACCATATTTACCCATTTTAGAATACATACCTATAGCATTTGTTCTTTCACACCATTCTGTAACACTTGGTGTAAAAGTTAGTAACCCTACTTGCTTTCTAAAGTGTTCAGATTCGAACACTTTAAAATTTGGATTATATAATTCTTCCCAAGCAGTTAAAAAGTCTAATGTACTTCTATTACGCAACCAATTTCTTATAACATCTGCAGCTCGTGATTTATCACTTTTGGCTTTTGCGATATCAGAAATACAAATATAATCTTTTTCATTTATATTTGTTACATTTATACTTATATCTTGAACTTCAATAATTTTATTTTTCAGTCTTTTTCACCTCTCTTTTTATTAAAATATGTAAAACTCATTTTAAAGAAATGCTTATTTTAAAGGCTTTTAGCAAGTGTTTTCTTAAATCCCCACTTCCCAGTTAATTATTGTATTATGCCTATTTTCATTATTCATTTATATCACTTCCTTTTAAATTGAAATTATTTTTAATTAAAACGCTTTCTAATGTTTCATTTTTACCAATAATATACAATGTTTCATAATTTCTTCTCATAACATCCTCATAATATGGAATAAATACTTCTTTTAGTCTTTTTATAAAATTAGGGTTATTTCCTCTATCAATACATTTCATTTCAACTGTTTCCCAATCGTTAATATCAGGATAAGCTATACTATATCTAATATCTTTTTTATCAAAATAATCTAAATGTTCTGGTTTTAATTGAACCAAAACTACATCATATTTATTTATAGCGTCATTAATTGCTCGATAATAATTTTCAGGCCATTCTTGATTTATTTCCCTTTTAGTACCTTTCCTCATTTCTACTGGAACATTTTCAAGGTCATTAATATGCTTGTAATTACTTGATTCTAAATCTATCACATTTTTATATTTTCTTCCTAGCACACTTTTTCCACAGGTCGCAAATCCTGCAATTATTACTCCTTGTTTCATCATTTTTCACCTCTTTTTCATGTTTTTAGTTAAACGTGTAAAAACTTGTTTTGAGCAAAATCTTTAGTTATAAGGCTTTAACTATGAGTTTATATATTTTCTGGTATATCAGTTAATGGAAATTTTAGATATCACTTCTTGATTTTCTTTTTTGCAATTTATATTCTTTTATTTCACAATTTTTCAACCCTCTATTTAAAAAATTCCCGTCTTTTATTCCATCAAAATATGCATTAAAAGCTTTAGAAACTCCGCTATGAGCAACTATTAAAACACTATCATATTCTTTTGTTTTTAATTCATCTAAAAATTCAAAAACTCTTTCAAAAAACAATTTAATATTTTCACTTGTTCCATATTGAATAGTTGTATTATAATTCCAATACTCATCTCTATTAGTTATTTCTAATGGTTTACCACTTAAATCTCCACAACTTCTTTCTTTAATTCTACTGTCTGTTATAATTTTTTTATTATTAATGTTTATAATATTGGCAGTATGTTTTGCTCTTATTAATGGTGAAGATATAATTATATCAAATGTTATATTTTTTATTTTTTCTTTTATTCTTCTGCTTGATTTATACCTACCTCAGTCAAATCTTCATCATCTGTATTGTACTGACCTAGTGCATTATGAGGGACTTGTCCATGCCTTACTATATATATTCTCATTTATTAACTCCTTATATATTAGTATTTCCTAATAATTTTATTTTTTAATATGTAAAAATATAAATTCTAGCTTGTTTTTGCCTATTAGATTAGATACTCGATTTACATTTTATATTCATCAAAATAATCTTTACCATATAAATTATGAATGTCTTCTGTTCCCATAACTACTACTTTATTATTTTCTAATCCTAATTCTTTTAATAACTGTTCTAATTCATATCCCTCTTCTTTTATAAATTCTATGTCTATTTCTAAAAAAGCTGGAATAGCAGGGAATTTATCTATATCAAAATCAATTTTTCCTAATTCATATGATATTCTTTTTGCTTTTACTTTACTAATAGGATCTAATCCTAACTGATGAAAGAAATCCATAGTTTCTTTTAATCTACTTGTCTTAAATTTTATTCCTTCTTTAATTTCTGGTTTACTTTGATTAACATGCATTGTTACTTTTATAGAGCCTTCATCTGTTACTCTAATCAATTTATCATGTTTGTTTAAAAACATTCTTTCTGGAGTATCTAGTGCAATTATAGTACGTTCATCATCATAAACTTTTTTTGCTCCTATTTTCTCTAATTTTTTCACTAATTGCTCAATATCTACATCCAAAACTTTTATTTCATGTTCTTTATATTCAGTATTCATTTTCTCCTCCCAATAATTTTACTTTTTATCATATCTTTTCTTAAATTATCTTTAATTCTAGAATAATTTTTGTATCATTGTAACTATTTAAATAAATTACTTAATCTATCTCCATTAACTAAAGGATTCAATATTCTAACTTTTACATTATTTAAAATAGTAAGTGGAATTTCGTCTTCAGTTACATTTTCAAATTTGCACATAAGTTCTTTTAATTCATTTTCTATTTTCTAATCTTTAAGTATCTACTTTAATTAACCTATTTTTATTAGACAATATACTACTTTTATGATATATTTATATAGTAATATTATACACGTTTGAGTTGAACAGCTATGGTCAGTCACTGTTCATGCACTAGCATATCTAATAATTTAATGAGGTGTATGCCATAATGAAAAACAGGGAATTTTATGAAAAAGCTCAGGAACTAAGGGACAAGTACCAAACTCATACATTTAAAGGAAGAGTTATCTGCATGCTCGTTTCTGAATTTTTTTCCGACAGTGAAATTTTTCTGAAAGAAATTTCTATCCGTTGGGAGGTAGGTTATGAGTATCGTGAAGAATTTTCCAATGAACTTTTGGAAGTGCTTGGTGAGCTGGGTATTAGCTGTGATGAATGCTGGTCCTATGATGGAAGAGTGTTTATTATAAGAGGTGCCAAGTTCAAATAACCAAATAGCGTTTTGACTGACCTCACCTCCTGCTGTTGTAATATATGGCAGGAGGTGATTTTAATTATATTATAACTATTTTAATCTAATTCAAATATTATTAAATATAAATCCACTTCTAATCATATATATTTTAAGTTCGTTTTACCTATTTATTACACAATAGTAGAAGTTGGTCCTTCTTCTGGAAGTCTATCTTCTATATCTAAATACCTTGCAATAGCTCTTTCAAATTTTCTTGTTCTTCCATAAAATTTATTTGTTGCCATATAATCTTTTAATTGTCTTTCTTTATTATCGTCATCTAATGGAAATATTTCTCCATCACATTCTTCTATTATTTCTTTCTCATCTGATTCTAAATCTCGATAAATCTCTGGTACTCCTAAAAATGATAAATGTATTATGTCTAATGGATCTATTTCATCAGCTGTTGGATTTATATCTTCATAAGCAAAACAAAAAGTTCTTATTTGATATGCATCTTCTAATCTTTCTCTTTGCTTATTTTTTTCAGAAATACTTTCAATCTTTATCATATCTATTCTATCTGGAACTCTTACTGTATTACTATAATATTTGCTTCCATCAATAAGTTTTTGTGATAGCATTAAACTTTCTTCTATTCCTTCTTCATCATAAGTGCTTATCGATGTTATTTCTGAACCATCACAAGTAGTTTCACAAAAAATTCTTCTGAGCTTATTATTATCTTCATCAAATAAGTACCTTGTACTAGTTAAACTTGCGGTTCTACTATCATTTTTAAATATAGCTATGCTTCCATCTTTTTGTACTACTAAGATTGAATCTAATAAATTGATCGCTTCTGGTGAAAAAGCCTTTACTCCCACATCTCTCATTAATGTACTAATTTTCCATAGAATTGAATCATATCTTGGATGGATAATAATTTTAGTTGATAAATTTGTTTTTGATAAATATTGTTTTATAAATTCTATATTTCTGATATTTTCTAATTTAATATCTTCCATTTTTGTCATAGTTTAACTTCCTTCTTAATATTTTAATAACTACTAATTTAATATAGCTGTTCAACAATATTCTTAAATTATTCTATTTATTTCTTTCATCATTTTTTCATATACCTCATTAATAGAATAATTGGTAGTATCTATTTCTATTGCATTTTGTGGTTTTACAAAATTTCCTCCATTTATATCTACATCATCTATCTCTTTTAAGTTTTTTCTTATTTCATTAATATCTATGCATTTCTTCATATTAAATAGTCTATTTACTCTTGTTTCAAATTCAGAATATAAATAAAATTTTAAATCTGCATTTGGCGCTATTCTAGTACCTATATCTCTTCCTTCCATAATAGTATTATTTTCTTTTATAAACTCTTTTTGTATCTTTCGTACAACTTCTTTTATTGCTGGAATGGTCGCCCATTTGTTTGAATATATAGATATTTCTTCTGTTTTAATTCTATTTGTAACATCTATATTATTTAAGTATATTTTATCATTTTCAAAATCAATTTTTAGTTTACTTATTATCGGTATAATTCTATCTATTTCCTCTATTCTTAACCTATTTTCAATAATATGTAAAGCAATACATCTATAAATCGCACCTGTATTAAAATACTTGAATTTTATACTATCAGAAATTATTTTTGCTAAACTTGATTTTCCATTTGCACTTAGTCCATCTATTGTTATTACCATTTCTTCTCCTTAAGCTAATTATTATTTATTTACTATTTCTAAATTACTATTTTGTTTTAGCATTTTTAAATTCGTTTAAATAATTACCAATTTTTATTATCATGTCTTGACTTCCCTCATATTCTATAAATTTATCTGTAATAAATTTTAATGAAGAACTTATTTTCATTCCTTTTTCATAAATACACAATATTGGAACTTTTGCACAATAAGCCATTCCTAGTTCTATTCCTTGCCCTGTTGCAGGAACTGACACTTCTGCAATTACTAATTCACAATCTGAAATAACATCTTCCGTTTTTATTTTTATATTATCATTTTCATGTGGAAAAAAATATATATCTTCTTTTCCCATATCTGAATCTTTTATTGGATTATAAATCTTACTTTCATAATCATATTTACTTGAATGAGAAATATAAATTTTCATTTTTACTCCTATTTATTTTTATAAATTTGCTTGCTTTAAATAAATTGTTTCTTACTAATTATATTTTTATATCCTAAATTTTACTTATTTATTATATCATGTTTTTTATTTTATTCCAATATAAAAAAATACAGAGAATAAAAAAGTGCATTATGAAAAATGCAAGATACAAAACTAATTTAATATCTCCTATTCTTTTTTTCTGCAATAACTTAGCTGTAGCTCATTTCATTTCACACAGCTAAGAAATGTTCGATGTGCGAAAAATTTCTGAGAAATTTTTCTGTACAAATTGCTGAAAGCTTTATATAATAGGAAGTGCAGAGCACTTTCCTATTATATAAAAAAGAACTGATTTTATCAGTTCTTAATTTTTTATTTTTATAATCTATATTGATTTCTATCTGCTCTTTCATCAAATTCTCTATCAAATTTTTCATTTTTGTAAAACCAATCTTCTTTTTTACCACCTTTTCCAAGTGTTCTATTTTTATTAAATAATATATCAAAAAACGTTAATAATGGTAATATTATTCCCACACAAATACAAATTAAATTTGCACTACTTGGAATGTCTAGCCCTGTTTCTTGAGATGCCATTATTAATTCATATAATGCTGTTCCAAAATATGCTGCATAAGAGCCCAAATATCCTGCTGCGCCTATTATATTTCTTTTTATTACTAATACCATACAAGGTAAAGATAAAAATAATATTAGTATTTCTATATTAGCATTTATTGGTTGTGCAAAAAAGTCAACGTCTAATTGATATAACAATGTTGCTATCGCTCTAAAAAACCAATACATAATTCCAAAAAATGTAAGTAAATAACTAAACAAACTTGTCATCTGTATACCCCCTTTGACAAATTCATTTTAACATAATTTTATTTTAATATCAATATCTAAAATAAAGCTTTTATTTAATAGAAAAGTACTCTACTCTTCCTACTAAATAAAAAAATGCAGGTCATCCTGCACTTTTTATTTCTTATTCACCATCTGTGAAATTAAATTCTTCTTTAAATTTTTCTTTAAAAATTTCAAATACTGCTGTTAATGTGTCTTCGTCATCAACACTTACATAAGACTCTTCATCACTGTTTTCATCAGTATCGTCTACTTTAAGTATTACTACTTCTCCATCATCCTCTGCTCCATCTTCAAGTACTGGTAATAACACTACATATTCTTCTGATTCATATTCTATTAAATCTAAAAATTCAAATTGTACTTCATTTCCATTTTCATCATTTAAAACTATGATATTACTGATGTTCTCATCAAATTCATTGTTTTCTTCGTCCATTTATATTCTCCTTCCTTTGTATTAAATTCATCATACAAATTTATAAAAATATGATATACTAAAGATTATTTTTTTGCAATAGTTTTTTTAATTTATTTACAAAAAAAATATCTTTATACATTAAAAACTTTATTTATTACGATTTATATACATTTCTAATATATATACTGCAGATATTGTATCTACAATCCCTTTTTTCTTACTTTTATTAACATCTAGGAAATTCATTGTTCTATGTGCAGCAACAGTTGTAAGCCTTTCGTCAATAGTTTCTATTCTTATTTTGTTATATTTACATTTTAATTTATGAATAAATTTTTCTGTAACTTCTGCTCTTATTGTCTTTGTTCCATTCATATTAAATGGCATTCCTACTACTATTATTTCTACTGGATACTCTTCTAATATCTCATCTAATCTCTTTAATAATATTTTGTCATTTCCATTATAAGATATTGTTTCTAACCCTTGCGCAGTAAGACCTAATGGATCTGTAATAGCTATTCCAACTCTGCTATCTCCATAGTCTATTCCTAATATTCGCATAAAATTAATCTTCCAATCCTATATAATATTTAACCATTTTTTCTAGAAGTTCATCTCTTTCAATTAATCTAATTAAATTTCTAGCATCATTATGGCTAGTTATATATGTTGGATCACCTGATAAAATATAACCTACTATTTGGTTAATTGGATTATATCCTTTTTCTACTAGAGCTTGATATACTTCTTTTAAAATTTCTTTTGCTCTAATACTCTTGTCCTTATCTACCTTAAAGCTCATTGTTTTGTCCATAGCCATATTACTATTCCTCCTAAATATAATTTATTTGATTTTCTTCTTTTTCTGCTGAATCAAGATATTCTTCTAGTTTTTTATTTAACTGTTCTATACCTGTTCCTTTATAATAAGTTGATACTACAAAATTGATTTTTGGTGATGCAGTCTTTTCTTCTTTTAGCTCTCTTACTCTAACTTTTTTTCCATTTATAACTTTTACCACTTCAACTTCTTCTGCTTCTTCAACTATTTCTAATTGCTCAATCTCTTTCTTTAATTCTTTTAAGAATTCCTCAACACTTCCTTCTTCAACTCCAGAAAATACTATTACAAATTTTGGTCCCATGTACCTTACAAATACATACTGGGTTGGTACTTTTGATTTTACTATATTACTCATTTCAGTAATTATCTCATTACCAATATGTCTACTAGCTTTTTCATTTATTTCTTCTATGTTTGTTATTTTAAACATACACACAGCTGAAGTTGGATATTTATCAAATGTTTTCTTACCTTTACTATATAAATATTCTGCTGAAAATAGACCTGTAAATTTATCTACTCTTATTATATTTTCCATTGCATCTTGATAAGATATTGTAGATAAAACAGAAATAATATTATCTTTTACAACTTCAATTATAGTTGTATCTGTTTTATCAAAAGCATGCATTTTTCCACTTTCCATAATCCAATATCCAATATAAATATTGTCTATATATAGTGGGAAAAACATTGCTGATTTTGCTCTTCCCATTTCTACTTTTTGATAAGGTAATTTTTCATTTTCATTATCAATCGTTATATATTTAGGAGTAGCTGTTGCAACACTATCTTGGAAAATCTCTTCTGTATGAAGATTAGCTAATGTTTCATGATGTATTTTATCTACATTTGTTGCTTTAATAACATATTCTGCTCCATCAAAAACAACAATAGTTGAATATTTTATTTCATACTTTTCAATAACTATTTCATTTATTTTATTTAATTTATCTTCAACTGTTTCTTCCTCTCCTGCTACTTTCATAAAGTCTTGTAGAACAGATAAATTACTTATTTTTTGATTGATATTGTTAAATGCTTCAATCTTTTTTTGAATATGAATATTATATGCAACTAGAACAACTATTGCAGCTATTAAAACTGCTATCACTACTATTACCAAAATATCACCCCTATTACTTTAATGCTTTATTTTAAAATTTATTTTTCATTTGATTTAGAGTATTATTCATATTTTTAGAAAAAGCATTTTTTCCATAATTTATTTGCTGTGGAGCAGCTTTCCCATAGCTTGATTTACTTACTAATGGATAAACCATATCTCCTAAATTTTTTAATTTGTTTAAGAAAGATTTTGAATATCCATTTAAAGATACATTACAATTTACCATTGCATCTAAATATTTTGAATATGCATTATCTTCAAACGGAATACTACATGCTTTTACCATATCTTTATTAAATAATTCTGTCATAAAAGACATAGAAGGATCATTATAGAAAGACATTCCTCCTATAATTGCTTTTGTTGTTAAGCTTCTAACCTTTATTTCTTTATTTATTACTACTCTTACTTTTTCAGACTCTAATACTCCTTTTGCTTTTAAATCTCTAAGGTAAGCTGTTAAAGGTTGAATTGTTAATATATCCATTGATTGAACTAAATATATTTCTTGACAACTTGCAAAATATGATGGATCTGTGTCAAAATCACAATCAATTAATATTAATGAATGATTTTGAACTAATGTTGATAAAATTGGTTCTGCATCTGAGTAATCTTTTCCATCATTTGGAAGTGCTGTATAAATACTCAAGTTCTTATTTACTTTTATTCCTTCTGCAAATCCTTTTTGTAATTTACTTATTGAATTATAAGCAATATTCCTTAACTCTTCTTCATTATTTGTATATATATAATATGAATTTTTATTTTTTGTCATATCTAAAATAGCTGTACTAATTCCACATGATGAGAACAATGCTGCTAAATTATTAACTAAGAAAGATGTTCCATTTTTTGTTGTTCCTAAAAATGTTACTATCTTTTTATCTTTTGTTAATAAACTATTTAAACTAGACATTGAATAATCAACTCTTGGTTTTATACTTTCTATTTCTGGTGCTGGCTCTGAATAGATATTTTGAGTTTGATTTAATGGTTCTTCATCATCAAATTCTGATAATAAACTATCACTTGTATCTATATCATCATCATTTTCTATTCCTGGTAATAAATCATCATTATCATCTGATTCAAAAGTATCTGTACTACTAGAAAAATCATCTAAATCATCTAGCTCATCTAATTCATCTAACCCAGGTAAATCAACTTCATCAGTATAATCTTCTGCATCTTGCACATCATCAAAATCGTCATCTAGTCCTGGTAATGCACCATCAGTATCTTCTTCATCTACTTCTTCAAAATCATCATTCATTCCTGGCAATATTTCATCATCTGCTTCTAAATCATCAAATTCATTATCTAATCCTGGTAATTCTGTATATTCTTCTTCATTTGAATCTTCAAAATCATCATCTATTCCTGGCAACATTTCATCATCTACTTCTAAATCGTCAAATTCATTATCCATTCCTGGTAATTCTGTATATTCTTCATTTGAATCTTCGAAATCATCATCTATTCCTGGCAACATTTCATCATCTGCTTCTAAATCGTCAAATTCATTATCTAATCCTGGTAGTTCTGTATCTTCTTCATTTGAATCTTCAAAATCATCATCTATTCCTGGCAGCATTTCATCAGCTGCTTCTAAATCGTCAAATTCATTATCCATTCCTGGTAATTCTGTATATTCTTCTTCATCTGAATCTTCAAAATCATCATCTAATCCTGGTAGCATTTCATCGTCTATTGTATCATCAGAATCATCAAGTCCTGGTAACTCAGTATAATCATCTTCATTTGAATTTTCAAAATCATCGTCTAATCCTGGTAATAAATCATCATCACTTGAATCTTCAAAATCGTCTAGTCCTGGTAAAATTTCATCATCTGAATCTTCAAAACCATCTAATCCTGGTAATACTTCATCTATATCTGATGATTCAAAATTATCATCTAGTCCTGGTAAAATTGAATTGTCTATTTCAAAATCATCATCCATTCCTGGTAATACAACTTCATCTTCGCCTTCTGGTTGTTTTTTTGGTCTTCCTCTTTTTCCTTTCTCCTTTGGTTCTATATCTACTGATTCTTTTCTTGGTCTTCCTCTTCCTTTCTTTTTCTCTAGAACCTGCTCTTTTTCAAAAGCCGTTTCAGTCTCATTCATCTGAACTGGAGGCCTTGAAGATACTTGTTGTATATCAGGTTCAGTCCTTTGTGCTTTTTTATTAATAAGTGGATTTATTACATTAGCAGTAGAATTATTTTTTTCAATTCTATTTACTGGTCTATTTTGAGCTTCTTGCCCTGCCTGATTAGATACTTTTTTATTCAAAAGATTTTCTCTTCTTGCTTCAATTCTTGCTGTAGCTTCTGGAGTTCTTATCGGTCTTGTAGAATTAATAGTTTGAGGTGGCTCCACCCTTTTTACAACTTTTTTTGAATTTGTATCTTGACTTTTTTCTGTTTTTACTTCAATATTATTTCCAACTGGTCTAACTGGTGCTGGACCTTTATTTTTTGAAGTTCTAACAGAAGAAGGTATAACTATTGGTCCAGACATTTTATTTTGATTTATTTTATTTTCAATAATATCAATTTTTATTCCTGTTTGCTTTTGAGCCGCTTTTGTTTTCATTGTTTCACTATTAACTCTCGTTATTAAGCCATTTACAGACATTAATTCTTGATATTTTGGACAATCTTCTTCTAATACTGCTTTTACATTTATAGGCAAACAATTTATTATTATTTTTAGCTGTTCATCTGTATATTGTGAAGCTATACTATTAAAGCTTTCTGCAAATTTATCTGTGTTTTTTCCTAATTTTTTAAAATGTGTTAATATATTTTGAATTTCTAATTCACTAACTTCTTTTTCATTTTTATTACTATAATTAACGTCTTCTGCATCAATTTTATAATAAATTTTAGCTTCCTTTTTTACTCTAGGTTTATTTATTAACTTGCAAACTTGCTCCATACTTCTTTCGCTTCCTAATAGAGCATTATAAATACCTATACCAAAAAGTTTAACTAAAAATGAACTTCCTTTTGTATGCCTATCAGTACATATCAAAATTATGGAAGTTTCATTTCCATCTATATCTTGAGCTTCGTCGCTAATATTATCAAGTTTTTCAAAGATAAATTTATCTATTGCATCATAATTATTATTTGAAAATGGTTCTAAATCTTCACTTATAATTATTCTATCATAAGTTTTATCTTTTTGTATCTCTTTTAATATTGCGTTGAAGTAATAAACATTTTTATAAGAAAGAATCTCCTTATATTCTTTTTGATACTTTTTTATTATAGCATCTGAAATGCTTTCACTACTTACCGCAAATAAAACTTTCATTTGTTTAACCCCTCCAACCATTTACTACTATTGCAAAAATTAATGGTAGCACTTGGCATATTAATAAAATTGTTACAAAGGTAATAATAAGCATAAAGCCTCTATCCCTAACATCCAATTTTCTTATACCTAAAACATATTGAAATATAGATCCAATAGCAATTCCTATAAAGCAAAATGGTATACTATAAACTCTTACTATATCTAGTATATATGCTGCCATACCAAAAGTTGCTGACCCATATTTTTCAACATATTCTGCTAGTTTAGCTTTAGTTGATTCTTTAATCTCTACTAATTCAGTTGCCTGTTCAGAATTTAAAACTTCTTCTCCCGTAACTGCTGAGCAATTATTTTGTATAGAGATTGTTACAACTAGTATTACAAATATTATTGTTGCTATTGACACTTTTTTTAACATAATTTATTAAAAACCTCCTTTAGGTCGTTTTTTCTCAATATTATACATATAATATAATACAATAAATCTTAGAAAATATCAACCTAAATTAGTAAATTTATCAATTTTTTCACATATTTTTTAAACATCTTTACTCTAATAATTTTAATCTTAATATATTTTTTTGTCAAACTTAATTTTATAAATTATACTAAATTTTAAATTTGATCAAAAATGGATAATATTTAATATAAAAAAGAAAAAAATACTGAATTGTCCATATCTTTGTCATCACACCAATTTTGCATAGTAAAATTGTATGCAAATTTTTGAAAGGTCTTTATATTATAGAAATAGTAGTAATTTCTTATTATATAAATAAAAGCTAAGGTCTAAATAACCTCAGCTATTGCTAACATTAAAATTCCTATTATAACAGTAAAAATTGCTAAATATTGTTTAATTGTAAGTTTTTCTTTTAAAAATATTCTTGAAAGTATTACGGAAACTATGCAAACTGATGAAATCATTGGTGCTGCAATTATTGCATTTCCACTCATTGCATATATATATGTAAATTGACCTATTGTTTCACAAATTGCTGCTAACATCTTATCTTTTTGATGAATTATATCTATTTTTTCTTTATGTAAAAAAATGTATATCATAAGTATAATTGCTGAAATTGCAAATGTTAATTCATAAGAAGTATTTGCAACTAATTCAATATTATCTTCATTTACCATTAATAATGGTGATGTTTCTAATTCTAAAAAGTAAGCATCTAAAAAACTACCTAATGCATCAAAAGTTGCATACAAAAATGGCATTGAAAAAGCAATTATAGCCATTCTTTTTCCAAGTTTTTTCTTTCTACTAGTATCACCTTTCATTTCTAAAAAGCCTATCATTAAAATTCCTATAACAATTAGTATTATTCCAAATAAAGATAACTTACAAATTGTTTGTCCTAATATAATGAAACATAATATTGAAGTAATCGCTCCTGAAGTATTTTCTATTGGGTCTGAAATTGACTCTTCTATATACTTCATTCCAAAAAAAGATAATGTCATTGAAAAGATGTAGCAAAACGATACTGGTAAATACATTATTATATTTCTAAAATCATATTGTATATTTGTTGTTAATAATACATAAATTGCATGTATTCCCATAACAATTCCAACACAGATACAAGTTTTTAAATGACTATATTTTTCATTTTCTATTGCACCTTTTTTATAAAATAGTTCTGCAAGTCCCCATATTATTGTTGTAAATAAAGCACATATAAACCACATTTTATTCCTCGTTTCTTAGCATATTTTCTATTGCTACTAGTATTCCTAATTTTCCATATTCATAAGTTAGTCCACCTTGCATATATGCAGTATAAGGTTCGCAAAGTGGTCCATCACAACTTAATTCTATTGTTGCTCCTGGTGTAAAACTTCCTCCCGCCATAATTTCTTTGTGAGGATACCCTGGCATTTCGTCAGGCACTGGTTTTACATAAGCTTCTATCGGAGAACCTTTTTGAACTCCTTGACAAAATTTTATAAGTTTTTCTTCTGATTTTAGTTCTATTGTTTGAATTATATCTGCTCTTTTTTCATCAAATTTTGGACTAACTCCATCAAATCCAAATTTTTCTAGCATTCTACTTGCAAAAATCATACTTTTTAAAACCGATTTTACGATTGATGGTGCCATAAAAATTCCTTTATAATATGACAGTAATTGGTTAAAATTTGCTCCTAAATCTTTTCCAATACATGGTGAAGTTAATCTTTCTGCAACTGAATAAATTAAATCTTTTCTACCAACAATATATCCACCACTTGTTGCTATTCCTGCACCTAAATTTTTCATTAAAGAACTTACAAAAATGTCTGCTCCAACTTCTGTAGGTTCTTTTTCTTCTACAAATTCTCCATAACAATTATCTACCATTATAATAATACTGCTGTCTATTGATTTTATAAGTTTAACTACTTTTTCTATTTTGTCAATATTTAAACTTTTCCTTTGTGAATATCCCCTTGAACGCTGTATTTCTATTAATTTAATATTTCCTTTTTTTACTCTTTCTTCAATTTTTTTATAGTCAAAATCACTATTTACAAGTTCTATTTGTTCATATTTTATTCCATGTTTTATTAATGAATTCTCGCTATTACCTGAAAGCCCTATTACACTTTTTAAAGTATCATAAGGCTCTCCTGAAATACTTATCATTGTCTCTCCATATTTTAAAAGTCCAAATAAAGTAATAGTTAATGCATGTGTTCCAGACATTATTTGTGGTCTTACAAGTGCATCTTCTGCTTTAAAAATTTGAGCATATATTTTCTCTAATTTTTCTCTTCCTCCATCATAATAGCCATATCCTGTTACTTCATTAAAATCTGTTGTTGATACTCTATTGTCTTGAAAAGCTTTTAAAACTTTCATGCTTGCTTTCATGCAATTTTCTTCTAATTCTTCAAAAATTGGTTCTAATTCTTTTTCAACTTCTTTTGCTACATCTTGTACTTTTTCACTAATTTCAAATTCGTTATACATCTTTACTCCCCTTATTTTGCTTTATATGTTGTAACTTCAACACTTTCAATAACAACATCTTCAACTGGAACACTCAATTCTCCTGTTGCTGACATACTTTTTTCTACTGATGCTATTTTGTCAACTACATCCATTCCTTCATATACTTGACCAAATACTGTATATTGAGTATATAAGCTTAAGTATCCTCCATATTCCTTATATTGCTTTAATAATCTTTCTGGATATCCTCCTTGTTTTAGCATAGATTCCATCTTTTCTGAATAGTTTGCTTGTGTTATAAAGAATTGACTTCCTATTCCATTAGTTCCATATCCTGTACTAGCCATACATAAAGAACCTCTATATGGTACTATTTCTAAAGATATTTCTTCTCCAAATCCTTTTCCCCATATGCTCTCTCCACCAGTTCCTGTCCCTGTTGGATCACCACCTTGTATCATGAATTCTTCCATAACTCTATGAAAAATTACTCCATTATAGTATCCATCTTTAGAATGAGTTAAAAAGTTTTCTACTGCCTTTGGTGCTACATCTTCAAAAAATTTAAGTTTTATGTCTCCAAATTTTTTTACATGTATTATTGCAACTGTTTCTCCTTCTTCCGGCATGCTCATCTGTTTTTTTGCAGCTTCTTCAAAATTTACATCTTCTAAACTTGTTTGCTTTTTAGTTGTATTACTATTTGACACTGATGTATTTTTTGTAGTATTTTTTGTTGTATTTGACATATTTTGACTACTACATCCTGTTAAAATAAAAACTAATGCTAAAATTCCAATTAAATTATATAGTTTTTTCATTTCTTCTTCTCCTTTTCTATTTATTATTTTTAGGCTTTCTGAATTTCTTTTTCTTCTTTATTAAAAATTCTATTTATTCTTTCCTTTATCCAATCAATAATACTATCTACCTTTTCAGAAGTTTCTCCGTCAACTGAAGCCGATACTGAATTTTCAGTAGTTTCAATCTTTAATGTACAACCAGTAAAAAAGAATAAAGTTCCGAATAAAATCATAATTAATATTAAATTTACTATAATTTTTTTCATAAATTTTAATCCCCTAAATTTAAACTTTAAAATATAATATACCATAATTCTAAAAAAATAAAGTACTTAATTTAATCATCAAAGTAAGAACTTATTTCTTCTAAATTATCAAATTGCACTTGCCTAAATACTTCATATGCAACTATTGCAACTGAGTTTGATAAGTTTAGAGAACGTAAAGTTTTTCTCATTGGTATTCTTATTGTTTTATCTAAGTGCTTTTTTAAAATATCTTCTGGTAAGCCTTTTGTTTCTTTTCCAAATAACAAAAATATTTCTTCTTTTTTTGAAAATTCTACATCGGAATAAACATGCTTTCCTTTTGTTGTAACGAAAAACATATTATTTTCTTCTGGTTTATATTTTTCTAAAAATTTTTTAAAACTAGTATGTTCTTCAATATCAAGTTTGTCCCAATAATCTAATCCTGCTCTTTTTACTTCTCTTTCAGATATAGAAAATCCTAATGGATAAACTAAATGTAATTTAGCTCCGATTGCTGCACAAGTACGTGCTATATTACCTGTATTTTGTGGTATTTCAGGTTCTACTAAAACTATATTTAATTTCATTTTATAATCTCCTTATTTAAATTGCATAAAAATTATACCATAATAAATATTACAAATATATAACTTTGAATAAAAATATTGAAAAAATTACATATTATTGATAGTATATTAATAATATTGTCATAGGCGGTGAAAATTTAGTGAAAGTAGTTTTTCCTTGCAAAGGATCTTTAGTCTTATTAAAACAAGATTTAGAAACTTTAAGTGCTTTTTATAACACTTCCCTTTTAACTTCAAAAATGTCTGAATATTATAAAACATCTAATTCTATGGTTCAAGTAGGGAGCTTTAACTATATCCCTGCCCATAACTCTTTAGTATTATATAAAGCTAATTTATTAACAATAGAAAAAATGCGTAAGCTTTTAGGAATTTATAGAGAAACATCTCAAGAAGGGACTACTGCACAAAAAAATTCAACTTCTTTACAAAATACTAATACAGATATAAACCGAAACCCAATCTCTGATGATGATATATTATCAAATTCTTTTTTTCAAACTTTAAAACCTATATAATTTAAGAGGTGTACAAATGAAAGAAATTAAAATTTTTAATGCAAATAAAGAATTATTAGATATGAAATTAGTTTTTTCATTTACTTGTCAAGAAAGTGGTAAAACTTATGTAGTTTTACACAGTAGTGAAGATGTTTTTGAAAAAAATAGTAGATATGCTAATCTTGACATCCTAGAAATAATAAAAGAAGCAGGTAATACAATATATGTTTCAGATATTCCAGATGATGATTGGAATATTGTAAAAAAATGTCTCCAATTTAAAGTATTTGCAAAAATGAATAAATAAAAAAGAAGAACTTTTAAAATAAAGCTCTTCTTTTTATTTGGTAGAAAACATTTTCTAATATTTGTTCTAAATAACTTATATTATCTCATTTTCTTTTAAAATCTTATATACTCTATTAATTGGTAGCCCTATTATTGACATATAATTTCCATCAATCTTTTCTATATACTTGCAAAAAGAACTTTGAATTGCATATGAACCAGCTTTATCAAAAGGTTCTTCTGTATCTATATACTCTATAATTTCTTCATCTGACATATTAGCAACTTTTACACTACTTTTGCAAACTTCTTTTATTTCTTTATATTCTCCTCTATTTTCAATTAGAATTGCTATACTTGTATAAATAGAATGTCTATCTCCTCTTAGCTCTGATAGCATTTTTATGGCTTCCGCTCTATCTTTTGGTTTTCCATAAATCTTTTCATCTTTAACAACTATCGTATCTGCACCAATAATTACTCTATCTCCTTGAGTATTATTAAACACGTCAAAAGCCTTGCCATAAGCTAGTTCTTTTGATTTTTCTTCTATATCATAAAAATCTTCTAAATTTTCTCTATAATGGCTTGGTAATACTTCAAAATCAATTTTTGCCAAATTCAATATAGCTGCTCTCCTTGGAGATTGTGATGCTAATATTATTTTCATTTTATGCCTCCTATATTATATTTTTTAAAATTATATATTTAAAAAAATATAATGTCAATTTTTATACTTTAAAATAAATTATAATATGTATAAATATTAGTTTTTTGTTAAGTTGACATAATTTATGATATGTGATATAATTTTTTCGTTTTAAGAGTTACTAACTCTTCGATGTAAAGTTCGGAGAGTTAACTCTCCGAATTTTGCAATTAATTAATGTGAAAAGAGGTGAGTAAAATGAGACTAACAACAAGCCTGTTTTGTGAGCCGGTAAACCAAGCTTACAGAGCACTGCTTCGAGTAAATATGATGGGGGTAACTGATATTGCTTACTATCCCAACGCCGGATTCGAAGCAGGCTTTGTCTATGAGGGAGATCCGAAGGCCCTTAAAATCCCTACTGGCTACAAGCTGCGCGAATACGCTGGAGATTTGTATCTCTGTAAGACATCTTTGTTTGGCATCCTCTACACCCCGCTGTTTTTCATCAAAGATTGTCGGGGTTGGGACTGGGAAACAGCTAACGATCCCGGCATGTAAGTCTCTAAAGGCTGAGAAGTCACTTATGTGACATCTCGGCCTTTTTTATTTTTTGCAAAAAAATAAAAAATTTAATGTCGTTTTTTTCTATTGAAAAAAATTTATTATTATGTTAGAATTTGTAGTTGGAAAAATGATATAGAATAAAACGTTCTATAAAAGTAAAAAATAATATATGCTTTAAGGAGGTTTATATGAAATTTGAACAATGGAAAAATTTTACAGCAGGTTCTTGGCAAGAAGAAGTAAATGTAAGAGATTTTATTCAAAAAAACTACACACCTTATGAAGGCGATTCTTCTTTCTTATCTAATGCTACTAAAAAAACTACAGATCTTTGGAATAAAGTTTTAGACTTATATAAAAAAGAAAGAGATGCTGGTGGAGTTTTAGCAATTTCTAATGATATTGCTTCTACTATTTCAAGCCATGATGCTGGATATATAGATAAAAATTTAGAAGAAATTGTTGGACTACAAACAGAAGCACCTTTAAAAAGAGCAATTATGCCAAATGGTGGTATAAGAATTGTTGAAAAATCTTGTGCAGCTTATAATACAAAAGTTTCTGATAACTTAGAAGATATTTATCATAACTACAGAAGAACTCATAATGATGGTGTATTTACTGCTTATACTCCAGAAATTAGAGCAGCCAGAAGTTCTCATCTTATTACTGGTCTTCCAGACGGATATGGTCGTGGAAGAATAATTGGTGACTATAGAAGAGTTGCTTTATATGGTATTGATTTTCTAGTTGAAGAAAAGAAAAAAGATTTAAAAAATCTTGAAATTTCTAATATTACTGAAGAAACAGTTAGACAAAGAGAAGAACATTTTGATCAAATTCTAGCACTAGAAGAATTAAAAGTTATGGCGGAAAAGTATGGTTTTGATATTTCTAAACCAGCAAGTAACGCTAAAGAAGCTGTGCAATGGACATATTTTGGATATTTAGGTGCTATAAAAGAACAAAATGGTGCTGCTATGAGTATTGGTAGAACTGCTACATTTTTAGATATTTATTTTGAACAAGATATTAAATCTGGAATATTAACTGAAGAGCAAGCTCAAGAAATTATGGATCATTTTGTTATGAAATTAAGAATGGTTAGATTTTTAAGAACACCTGAATATGATGAGTTATTTAGTGGCGATCCTGTTTGGGTTACTGAAAGTATTGGTGGTATGGGAATCGATGGTAGAACTTTAGTTACTAAAAATTCATTTAGAGTATTACACACATTAGAAACTTTAGGTCCTGCTCCAGAGCCTAACTTAACAGTTTTATGGTCTACTAAATTACCAAAAGGATTTAAAGATTATTGCACAGGTCTTTCTATAAAAACAAGTTCAATTCAATATGAAAACGATGACTTAATGAGAGAATATTGGGGTGATGATTATGGAATAGCATGTTGTGTATCTGCAATGAGAATTGGTAAACAAATGCAATTTTTTGGAGCCAGAGCTAACTTAGCAAAAACTCTATTATATGCAATCAATGGTGGTAGAGATGAAAAATCTGGAAAACAAATTACAGATAAAACAGTACCTGTTACATCAGAGTATCTAGATTATGATGAAGTTTGGGAAAAATTTGATAAAATGTGCGATTGGGTTGCTAGAGTTTATATAAATGCTTTAAATATAATACATTATATGCATGATAAATATGCTTATGAAAAATTAGAAATGGCATTACATGATAAAGATATTTTAAGAACTATGGCTTGTGGTATAGCTGGATTATCTATAGTTGCTGATTCTTTTTCAGCTATGAAATATGCTAAAGTAAAAGTTATTAGAGATGAAACAGGTTTAGCAACAAATTATGAAGTCGAAGGAGACTTTCCTAAATATGGAAACGATGATGATAGAGTTGATAGTATTGCAGTTGAAATAGTAAAAATGTTTATGAATAAACTAAAAAAACAGCCAACATATAGAAATTCAAAGCCAACAATGTCTATATTAACTATAACTTCTAATGTTGTTTATGGTAAAGCTACTGGAAACA
This sequence comes from uncultured Clostridium sp., assembly GCA_947570695.1. GTDB lineage: Bacteria > Bacillota > Clostridia > TANB77 > CAG-508 > Scatovivens. The sequence continues at coordinate 142,219 of CANOVB010000001.1, read as the reverse complement.
CTCCTGATGGTAGAGAAGATGGTGCTCCATTTGGACCAGGTGCAAATCCAATTCATGGTAGAGATACTCATGGTGCTTTAGCAGTATTAAATACTATGACAAAATTACCTTATAAATATGCTGAAGACGGAATTTCTTATACTTTCGCTATAGTACCTAATGCTTTAGGTAAAGATGAAAACTCTAGAATTACAAATTTAACAGCTTTATTAGATGGATATTTTGCTAAATTTAGCCATCATATAAATGTAAATGTTTTTGATAGAGCTTTATTAGAAGATGCTATGGAACACCCTGAAAAATATCCTCAACTTACTATAAGAGTTTCCGGATATGCTGTAAACTTTATAAAATTAACAAGGGAACAACAATTAGATGTTATTAACAGAACAATTCATGAAAATATAAGATAAAAATAATTTTAGTTCTAAAAAAACAGACATTTTAAGTTAATCTTTAACATTTATAAATGTCTGTTTTTTATATAATATAAAAATTAGTAGGAGATTTATTATGATAGGAAAAATTCATTCAATAGAGACTTTTGGAACAGTTGACGGCCCAGGAATACGATTTGTAATATTTATGCAAGGCTGTACTTTAAAATGTAAATATTGCCATAATCGTGATACTTGGAAATTAAATTCAGGCACACCTACTTCTATTGATGAATTAATAAAAGAAATATTAAATTATAAATCTTACATGGATAATTCTGGAGGTGGAGTTACTGTATCTGGTGGAGAGCCTTTGCTTCAAGCCCAATTTGTTACAGAACTTTTCAAAAATTTAAAACAACATGGAATTCATACTGCTCTTGACACCGCTGGAAGTATTCCAATTTCAAATGAAATTAAAGAATTGCTTAAATATACAGATTTAGTTATTTTAGATATAAAACATATTGATGATCAAAAAGCAATAAATCTTACTGGTTTTTCAAATAAAAATAATTTAGAATTCGCAAAATATTTAAATAATATAAATATCCCAGTTTGGATAAGACAAGTTCTTGTTCCTGGATACACCGATGATAAATTTGATTTACAAAATCTAAAAAAATTTATCGATAATTTAAATAATGTTGAAAAAGTTGAAATTCTGCCATATCATAATTTAGGAAAATTTAAATGGGAAGAAATCGGAGATACTTATGAATTAGAAGATGTTATTCCTCCTACTCAAGAAGAAATTAGTAAAGCAAAAAGCATTTTAGGAATAGAATAAAAAAGCATTATAGAAAATACAAAAGTAAAACTAGCTGAAAATTCCCTCATCTTTATTCTATTACAAGGCAATTAGATATTTTTCTAATTGCCTTGTTTTATTTTAATAAGAAAATTTTAGGTTATCTATTGAATATAGTTTTCCAGAAACTTTACTAAAAAAAGATTATTATAATTTAATTTTTAATATCCTGTTACTGGTAATTTTTTTGTAGCTTTTTCTATTTTCTTTTCAATTTTATTTTCTTTATATTCTGTTTCTTCTAATTTTGATGTAACCTCTATATTTTCAATATTTTTGTCTATTGTTTTTATTTCTTTTGGCAAATTATTCACTACTGCTTTTACTTCTTCATTCAAATTTAAATTTATTTCAATTAAGTCAGTGTATAGATTATAATGTTCAAGTGTTTCTACTTCTTGAAGATAATACTTTCCTGGTATCATATTATCTATCACAATTTCTCCATTTTCTGCTGTAATTAAATTTTCTTTTATTACATTTTTATTTTCATCTAATAAATTAAATTTTACACCTTGCAATCTATTTCCATTTTCTCCATCTTGTTTTATAATATTTATTTTTGTAATATTTTTCGAATATCTTACTCTATGTGTACAAGATGTATCTTCAAAGCTAGTTCCAGTTAATGCATAATTTTGTGTGCCTGGAATGCTAGTTGCTCCATATAAAATTGGCTTTGTTTCAAAGTGAGAGCTAATTTTAATAATAAAAGTATCATCTTCTTTTAAATTAGTTATTGGCATTATTATTTTGAATTTTTCTTTAACTGAAAATCTAGTTTTAGCGTTATTGTTTACATCTACAATTTGAGCTCCTTCTGGTAGTTTTCCTTCAAAAATTGATACATCATATTCTCCTTGACTCATTTGAGTATCTGCATAATAGGTTTTACTTATAAAGTTTTTATCTTTGCTATCTACTTCCCAATTAGTATTTTCTTGACCTACCATAATTTGAACATCATCTTCTAATTTTTCAGTAGAATTTTTTGCATTATTTACTATTTTTACCAAAGCTGCATAGGTTCTCCTTCCTGCATCAGTGTCTGCTGCTCTATAAATAGTTGTATCATAATTGTGCATAGCTGTATAAACTGCAAGCTTTGTTGCTGAATATGCTTCTTCTTTGTTTGCTACTCCTAATTCTTCTGTTGATTTATATGGATATCCATTAATTATTACTCTCCATATTTTTTCATCTTTAATTTTACTATTTACATTAACACTATATTCAGTTACACCTCCTGGTCCAATACCTTTTAAATCTGGGTTTAAACAATATGCTGGATATTCTACTCCATTTTTTCTGTAAACTACATAATTAATATATTTATCTGCATCTCCTTGTTTTAAATATACGTCACATTGCTTTAAACATATCAAATCCTTTTTTCCTATATCAAATGCATAACTACTATAAAATGCACTTATTAGAATTATTAACAATAATGTTGTTATTATAATTTTTTTCATTTATATTTTTAGATATTAATTTTTTAATATCTTCTCCTTTCTTGTTTTAAATTTCTATGCATTGAATACACCTTCTATATTCTGGCATATTTTCAACACATGTTATAAGTGTTATTTTGCTTTCTTCTGTATTTTCTAAATTTTTCCAGTCTGTATCTTTAATTATTGTTTTGTTATTAACTACATAAACTTTTTTATTTCCATTATATGTATATATAACTTCATCTCCTATTTCTAATTCTTTTATTCTTTCAAAATAATTTACTTTATATCCTCTATTATGCGCTGCAAGCCCAATATTTCCATTAAGTTTAGAGGTTGCTTCAAAATGACCTACATATTCATCTAAAATTTCTTTACTAACGCCTTCAGAAATACCTGCAATTAATTCAATCTTAGGAATTTCGATTTTCCATATATTTTTATCTATTGCATTGCTATTTTCATGAATATAATTTTCTTCAATCTCAGAAATAGGTATAATTTCATTTGTATTTTCTAATTTACTCTCTATTTTAGCATTTATACTTACTCTTTCCTGAGAATTAACTAATAAACCACTTAAAAGGGTAATTATTATACTAAAAGTAATAGATAGTACATTAATATTAAGTTTTGTATAACTAAAACAAACCCTCACCTCTTTTCTATTTAGTTTTAATAATTTGATTTTTTAGGTCTTGAAAACATGACCTTAAAGAATTAAAATTTATTGAAATAAATTTTAATTATAATACTACGATTTTTTTCATTTGTAAATACTTTTTTTAAATTTACTTGATTTTTAATATAAATTTTAAGAAAAAAGTGAATATTCAATGTACATAAAGCTTTTATTTAATAGGAAGTACAAAGCACTTTCCTATTAAATAAAGAACATTAAGATTATAAAATCTTAACGTTCTCTTAATCTAATATTTATTTACTTTCTGTAACTTCAAAATAGAACTCAACTCCATCTTTTTTATTACTAACTCCATACATACTTTTATACTTCATCATAATCGCTCTAACTAAAGCAAGCCCTATTCCAGTTCCTCCTTTTGATCTAGTACGTGCTTCATCAACCTTATAAAATCTAGTCCATATTCTATTTAAATTTTCCTCATCTATTTTTTTTCCTGTATTAAATACTGTAACTCTTAATTTTCCTTCCTCTTTTCCTCTTTTTATAGCTATTTTTATTCTTTTTTTACCTTCTATTTCCGAAACGTTTTTTATAGCATTTGTAAAATAATTAGTTATAACTTGCTCAATATAAAAATCATCAGCATATGCATAAATAGGTTTTTCTTCTTTAAATTCAACATCTATATTTTGCTCAGTTAAAATTACTTTTGAGTTTCTTATTACTTCATTTATTAATTCTACTATATCAAATTTATTATCATTAAATTTTCTATCTTCATACTCTAATTTCATAAGCTCTAGAAGTCTTTTAACAAGTTTATCCATTTTATTAGCTTCATCTAATATAACTTCTGCATAAAATTTTCTATTTTCTTCATCTGAATTTACATTCTCTACTAACCCTTCTGCATATCCTTGTATTAAAGATATTGGTGTTTTTAATTCATGTGATACATCAGATATAAATTGTTTTCTCATCTCATCTATTTTGGATTTACTTTCAATATCTTTTTCAAGTTCACTATTATTAATCTTTAATTTATTAATAGTTTCTTCTAATTTATCAGATAAAGTATTTATACTTTTTCCAAGCTTGTTTATCTCATCTTCACTATCATTTATTCTATACTTTCTTTTAAAATTTAAACTACTCATTTCATTTGCAATATCATTTAGTTCTTCTATGGGCTTAGAAAATCTTTGTGTAATAAATGTAACTGCAACTGCACCAAGTATAATACTTGCTACACCTATAATATAAATAAATCTATTTGATATATTTACACTATCTTGGATTGGAGTAATTGGTAATCTTATATAGATTTGATTTTCATTTTTTAATTTGCCTTTTAATAATATATAATTTACTCCTGTTTTTTTATCTTTAATCCTCCTAATATTAATTCCATCTTCAGAATAAACAATATCAGATTTATTAAATATACTATATTTTACTTCATATTTTATTTCATTAATTGTTCCAAAATCTTGCAAATAGTTTTTATTTGTTTTATAAACTTCTTCTTCTCCATTTAAAATCAATATCTCAAAGTTATTATTTACTGATATTTTTTCTAGTTCTAATTCATAATTATAATTATTTTCATCATTATTCAAAACTTTAGGAATATTATCATTTATGTAATTATAACTTTCCAGTGTTGCCTCTTTTTTTGAATAATAATAAAGTGCTTCTAAAACAGAATTATTTATTATAATAAAAAACGCAATTATCATAAATATAACTACACATAAAGTAAGGAAAAGCTTAACACGTACCGAACCTAGTATTTTTTTAAACACATCTTTCTCCTTTATTTTATTTCAAATTTATAACCAATTCCTCTAATTGTTTGAATATGTTTTCCTTTTTTTCCAAGTTTGTGTCTAATCTTTTTTATATGACTATCAATAGTTCTAGAGTCTCCGTAATAATCATAATTCCAAACTGTATTTAATATTTTATCTCTTGATAATGCAATATTTTCATTATCTAATAAATATTTTAAAAGTTCATATTCTCTAAAGCTTAATTCAATTTGTTTTCCATCTACTTTAACAGTTCTTCCTTCATTATCAATAACAATTCCATCATAGCTTTTTAGTTCTTTTTCCTCTGGTTTTGTTCTTTTTAAAATTGCTTCTACCCTAGCTACTAATATTTTAGGACTAAATGGCTTAGTAATATATTCATCTACTCCAAGTTCAAATCCAAATAATTCATCTTGCTCTTCACTTCTAGCTGTAAGCATTACTATAGGTAATAATTTATTTGATTGACGAATTTGTCTTAAAACTGACCATCCATCTAATTTTGGCATCATAACATCTAATAATATTAAACTAATTTTTTCTTTATTTTCTTCATAAATCTTTAAAGCTTTTTCTCCATCTTCTGCCTCTAAAATATTATAGTTCTTTTGTATTAAAAAGTCTTTTATTAATTTTCTCATTCTAGATTCATCATCTACTACTAAAATTGTTAAATCAGCCATTTTTACCTCCATATTTTCCTAATAATTTAGTAATTATTTATTATATCTAATATTTTACTTATATAACATTATTATGTTTTTTGTGTGAAAATATCTAACTAATCTATTAAAGCTTTCATTTCATTTAATTTATTTTCAAAATATTTAAAAGCATCTTCATAAGTTTCTTCTTTTTCTAGATCAACATCTACACTTCTAAGTAAGCTTAAAGAATCTTTTGATCCTCCCATACTTAACATATTAATGTACTTTTCTACATACCCTGGTTCTTTTGATAATATTTTATTTGCAATTACTATTGCTGATGTTATTCCTGTTGAATATTTATATACATAAAAGCATCTATAAAAATGTGGAATTCTAGCCCACTCGTATTTTATCTCTTCATTAATAATAGCATTTTCTCCAAAATATTTTTTTACTAAATCAAAATAAATATTGTTTAAATTATCTGAAGTTAAACTTTCACCAAGTTCAATTTTTGAATGTACATCTTTTTCAAATTCTGCAAACATTGCTTGCCTTATTAATGTTGCTCTTATCATATCTAATTGTTCATTTATTAAAGCTGCTTTTTTCATTTTATCTGTTTCTTTATCTATTAAATAATTTGCAAGTATTATTTCATTTACAGTTGATGCTACTTCTGCTACCATTATTGTATAATTTGCATTTATAATATTTTGATTTTTGCTTGCATAATAACTATGCATTGAATGCCCAAGTTCATGAGCTATTGTTGAGACATCTCTTGAAGAATTTATATAATTTAATAAAACAAAAGGATGTACTGTATGAACTCCCATACTATATGCTCCACTCATTTTATTATCTTTTTCATAAACATCTAACCAGTTATTATTAAAAGCTTTTTTTAATATTGAAATATATTCTTCTCCCATAATACTTAATGCATCTAATACTATATTTTTAGCCTCTTCATATTCTATATACTTCTCTTCTGCATCTAAAGTATTTACATAAGCATCATACATATTTATTTTTTCTTTTCCTAATAATTTTGCTTTTAGTTTTATATACTCATGATTTAAATATAAATTTTTATTCATTTCTTTTAATAAAGTATCATAAACAAGAACACTTGCATCATCATTATTTGTTGCGGAGTCTAAAGAAGAAGCATAATTTCTTATCTTACTTGAAATAACTCTTGATTTTACTCTTGACAAATATAATTCTGTAATTGTATTTATATGTTTTTTATATAATGAATACATTGATTCAAAAGCTTGTTTTCTAATATTTTCATCTTTATCAGATAAATATTTTGAAAATAATGCAGAACTCATTTTTAGTTCATTCCCATTTTTATCTTTTATACTTGGAAATTCAAATTCAGTATTTGTAAATATATCATATGCATTTTCTGCTACTCCAAACACTTCTGAGTATTTTGCAAGTACGGCTTCAAGTTCCTCACTTAAAATATGTTTTTTCTCTTTTTGGATATCTCTTATTGTTTTTTCATATTCCTTCATTTTACTATTCTTTAAATATTCTTCTAATTTTTCATTATCAATTTTACTCATTTCAGGAGAAATAAAACTTTCTGCCTCTGAAAATTCTGTAGTTATTGCCTCTACCCTTTTATATAATTTCATACTCTCTTGGTTGCTCATATCTTGATGATATTTTAGCATGCTATAACCATATATTTTTTCATGTAATTCTAATGCTTTTTCAAGGTTTTTATAGCATTTAAATGCCTCATCTGCACTATCTCCTAGTTTTCCTCTGCTTTCTTTTATTTTTTCAATATATGAATATAATTCTTTTATAGCATCTTCTAGTGCTTCATCATTTTCAAAAATCTCTTTTAAATTCCATTCAAACTTACTATCCATTTAATCTATATAGTCTCCTTTCTAATTTTATTAATATTCTAAACCATCTTCTTTAAGAGGTTTCATTTTCTGAGCTAGTAAATAATTTGCTATTATATCGTCTAATATTCCTACTTCATAATCAGGATCACCTTTTACATAAAGCATATCCAAATCACATATAACAATATCTCCTGCTTTTAAAGCTATATGATTGTTTGTTGGATATCTAGCATCTTCTAAAAATCCAAAAAGATTAAAATCTTCACTTGCTATAAAATCTGGTAAGTCATTATCTTTTGTTAATTCAAGTAAATTACTTTTTCTAGCATCTCCCCATAATATTCCAGCAGATTCCATTTCTTTGTATATATCAAGTAATTCTTCATCTGTTATTTTCGCAGACTCTGTATTACCATAGTTAAAAACTTCTAAAATTGTGTTATCTTGATATTTTTTTCTAAACCACGGCATCATAATTCTTGGATGGTAAGGAACTTCAAATTTTCTTTTTCCTGCTCCTAGTTTAACTATTTGGTCTCCTGCCTGAATAATAAAACTAGAAGACCCACAAGCTTTATATCTATATTCATTACCATTTGCAACTTTTTGTAATACTAATTTCTTTTCTTCTCTACTTTCTGAATTCAATATTTGTGTAAAAGTTTCATCTTTCACAAGCTCTGCTGAGTCAAGCTCTATTAGCTTTTCTATTTCCTTTTTTGATAATTTAAATATTGTATGAGCTGAAACTTTTTTTCTTTTAGGAACTTCTATCTGATCAAAAATTTCTGCCCAAAATCCAAACTCTTCATATATGTCTTCAAAGCATTTTATTCCTTTTAATGCCTTTATTGTTTCTAAAAATCCATTTACATTTGTTCTAGGTCCTGTTAAAAATTTATTTTTTATAGCTTCAAAATTGTTCTTTACTTTTCCTCTTCCGATTTCATTTTGAAGCATTGGAATTACTATATTTTCAAGTTTCTCATCAGAATCTTCAAATAGTTTTTCAAAATTGCTTGTAATTGCTTCACTTCCACCTTCTAATTTTGAAATGGCTAAAGCTAATCTAGATGTATATACATCTTCTCCATAATCTATCAGAAAATCTATATTGCTAAGCATATCTAATCTTATACTATCATCTTGTGCTAAAATTGCTATTAATTCTAGAGGTTGTTTTGAATTATTATAAACTATTCTCCATTTTTCCCTTAAAACCTCTGCTGCATCTGAAAATCTAATAAATCTTGATAATAATTCTCTAAATTCACTTGGGTCTGCTATTAAAGATATTTTGGCAATTTCATTTCCAACTTCTCTTCTAACATCTTCTCTATCTATGGTTCCTGTCATTTTCCTTACCATATCTGATACTTCTAATTCAGTTTTCACTCTAAAACCCCTTCAATCTTTTAATATGTTAATTTTATCATACTTTATTTATATAGAGCAATAAATTTTATTTACTTTTTATATTTCTGTGATATAATATGGTAAGTTTAAACTTAAGGAGGATATATTTTGAAATTAAATTCAGATGATCAATCTCTTGCCGAAAGTAAAATATTACTTTTATATATTTTAAGCAAAATTGGAAAACCTATATCTCATAATGAACTTTTAGAACTTGTTACTTCTATTGTCGATATGAATTATTTTTATTTTGAACAATTTTTATTAGATTTATTAGAAGATAATTATATTTTTAAATACAAAAAGGAAAATCAAGAAATTTATGAAATTACAGATGATGGGAAAAATGCTATAGAACTTACTATAGATATAGTTCCAGGAATATTAAAACTTCAAGTTGATAGCAAATTTAATGAAAACTTAGATACAATAAAAGATAAATTTTCAATTTCTGCAGAATATACTCCACTAACAGAAAGAGAATTTTCTGTTAGATGTAAAATTGTCGAAAACAATATTACAATTTTTGACTTACAAGCACATGCGGGCTCTGGAGAACAAGCAAAACAAATAGTTAAAAATTGGAATAATAAAGCTATTGAAATTTATCCAAAAATTTTGGAAAATTTAATTGGAAATGAAAATTAAAAAAATTCTAGCTTAGCTAGAATTTTTTATTTTTTCTATTATTGTTCTAAACTACCCATTGAAGATTGTATTCCTTCCATAGCACTTGAAAAGTTAGGTAATACTGCATTTACAAATTGATTAACATTTTCATCATCATCATTTGGTTCCCATACTGGTCCATTTTTGTGTAATTTTAATGTTATTGTTGTTGTAACTGTTTCAATTTCTTCTGATTCAATTTGCTCTTGTAAAAATGCTGTTAATTCATTTTCTAGATCTTGTTCACTATAGTTGCTTGAAAGTGCATTTGAAAAAGATAATTGGAATATTTTTGAAAAATAATTTTGGAATATTTTTCCACTATCTTTGTTAGATACTTCAACTTCAACTGAAGCATTTTTGAAATCAGCTTCTACTTTTTTAATATTGTAATTTAATGGTTTAAAAAATAACATAAATGATTGATCATCTTCTGCAACACTTTCTCCTTCACCTAAGTATTTTTCCATTGTAGTTTGATCTCCTGTTCTTAAGCTTTCAAACACATCTTCAACAGCTTTCTTTGCACTATTTTGTTCAAGTTTTAATAAAGCAAAGTATGTACCTACTGCAACTACAGCAATTATTACTAATAATGTTATAATTCCAACTAATACTTTACTTCCACTTTTCTTTTCATTTGAATCTGATGGTACAAATTTTTCTTCTTCTTCCATTTCTTTACCCCCAATTTTTTTCTTTATTTTATCAGATAATTTCTTTTTCTACAACATTTTATTAAATAATTTATTATATTTTTAATAACCTATTTAATCTTTCCTGTATTCCTAAACGCTTCATATAATATAACACTAGTTGCAACCGCTGCATTCAAGCTTTCAGTTTTTCCTATCATAGGAATTTTTATTTTTTCAGTTGCTTCTTCTAAAACTTCATTAGATACTCCATTTGCTTCATTTCCAATTATAATTGCTGATTTTTCATAAGATATATCATAAATGCTTTTATCTGTTCCCAAATCTGTTGCATATACTTTAATCTTATGCTTTTTTAATTCTTTTATAGTCTTTCTAAAATCTTTAACTTCTATAATTTTTACTCTAAAAATTGCTCCCATTGTTGATCTAACTACTTTTAAATTATATGCATCTGCTACTCCTTTTGATACTATAATTTGCTTTAAGTTTAAACTATCAGCAGTTCTCAATATAGTTCCTAAATTCCCGGGATCTTGAATATTATCTAGTAATAAAAAAATATCTTCATTATAATCTATTTGATTTTCTGATATTTCAGGTTTTTCCAAAACGGCCATTATTCCTTGGGGATTAATAACATCAGTTATTGTATTAAAAACTTTTTCTGTAACATATATACAATTAAATTTTGCTATTTCATACATTAACTCACTTGAAATACTAACTTGAGATTTACAATCATCACAAATAATGATAGATTTTATTTTTGCATTTTCTAAAATGGCCTCTTCTATCATTTTTATTCCTTCTACAATAAATTCTTTATATTCTTCTCTGTATTTCTTCTCTTTTAACTTTTTTATATGTTTTATTAATTCATTATCTTTACTTGTTATAAGCATAATATCACCTTTTAAAATAAATTTCTTTAAATTAGTATTTATGTTTTTTGAAAAAATTATTCTTTTTATAAAATTTAATTATCTTTATATAACTACTTTATTATATCCAGCAATTTAATCTGTGTCCAAAACAAGACATAAATGTCCAATGTATATAAACATTCCACATACTGAAAGCTGTAAAAATTAAAATTTAGCAGCCTCAGCAAAACGTCCTAAAAGGACAAAAATTCCTTACACTCTCCTAAAATATTTTTTAAATTTGATATTTTAAATGTTATATATGGATCTTTAGATGGAGAAAATTTTATTCTGTTTCTATATGTTTTCATTAATTTATCTACTATGTCAAAATTAAATTTTGTATTATCAAAATAAAATATTATGTTTTCTCGTTTTTGACTTATTTTTGTTATAAATTTTTCTTTAGACATTATCTTTATTCTAGCTATATCTAATAAGTTCTCAATTTCATAAGGCATTTGTCCATATCTATCTATAACTTCATCTGTTACATTTTGAATATCATCTTCGCTTTTACATAATGCTATATTTTGATAAATTTCTATTTTTTGACTAGAGTTTTCAATATATTCATCAGGAATATAACTTGTAACATCTAAATCTATTTGAACATCTATCTCCTCTTCAATTTTTTCTCCTCTTAACTCTTTTACTACTTGATCTAAAAGTCTACAGTACATATCATATCCAATTTGTTCCATATGACCATGCTGAATTTCTCCCATTAAACTTCCTGCGCCACGAATTTCTAAATCTCTCATTGCAATTTTAAATCCAGAACCAAACTCAGTAAATTCTTTTATTGCTTTTAATCTTTTATCTGATACTTCAGTTAATTCTTTATCTCTTTTGTATGTTATATAAGCATAAGCTTGCTTATCTGAACGTCCAACTCTTCCCCTAATTTGATAAAGTTGTGCTAAGCCTAATCTATCTGCATTTTCAACAATTATTGTATTTGCATTTGGGATATCAATTCCAGACTCTAAAATTGTTGTGCAAACAAGAACATTTGATTTTCCATCAACAAAATCTTGCATAATATTTTCAAGTTCATTACCACTCATTTTGCCATGAGCAAATTCAACTTTTGCCTCATCTACAAGTTCATTTATTTCTAACGCTTTTTTCTCAATTCCTTCTACATTATTAAATAAATAAAATACTTGCCCACCCTTTTCTAATTCTTTTGTAATAGCTTCTCTTATAACCTCTGGATCATATTCTAATACATAGGTTTGAACAGGTTTTCTGTTTTGTGGAGGTTCATAAATAACTGACATATCTCTCATACCAACTATTGACATATGCAAAGTTCTTGGTATTGGTGTTGCTGTCATTGTTAAAACATCAATACTATTTTTTAATTCTTTTATTTTTTCTTTTGCTTTTACTCCGAAACGATGTTCTTCATCTATTATTAATAATCCTAAATTTTTAAACTTTACATCTTTACTTAAAACCCTATGTGTTCCAACTAAAATATCTGTTTCGCCTAATTCTACTCTTTTTAAAGTTTCTTGTTGCTCTTTTTTAGTTCTAAATCTATTTAAAAGTTCTATTCTAATAGGATATTCTTTCATTCTTTCCTTAAATTCTTCATATTGTTGATTTGCAAGAACTGTTGTAGGAACTAAATAAACTACTTGTTTTTGGTCCATACAAGCTTTAAAAGCTGCTCTTATTGCTACTTCTGTTTTTCCATAACCTACATCACCACATAATAGCCTATCCATCGGTTTTGGCTTTTCCATATCTTTTTTTACTTCTTCAATACATCTTAATTGATCATCAGTTTCAACATATTTAAATTCATCTTCAAATTCTTGTTGCCAAAGAGTATCTTTTGAAAAAGCAAACCCTTCCATTTTCTGTCTTTTAGCATAAAGTTGTATTAATTCCTCTGCCACTTCTCTTAAATTGTTTTTTACTCGTTCTTTTGTTTTATCCCATTCTTTAGAACCTAATCTGTTTAATCGTGGTCCGATTTTTTCTGGTCCAACATATTTTCTAATATTATCTAAAGCATTTGTTGGTATATATAAAACATCATCATCTTTATATTTTAATTTTATATAGTCTTTTGTAACTCCATCCGCCTTAATTGTATTTACCCCTACAAATTGGCCTATACCATGTGTTTTATGAACAATATAATCTCCTTCTTTCAAATCTGCAAATACAACAGCTTCACCTTCTTTAAATATCGAAGGTGCTTTTTTTCTTTTTGCACTTTTAACTTCAAATAGTTCTTCTGTTGATATTACTAAAAGATTAGCATCAAAAAATTCAAATCCTGTAGAAAAAGCTCCTGGTGTTATATTAACTACACCAAGAGTTATGTCATCTTCTAAAAAATCAGTATATATATTAGGTATATTTTTTTCTAATAAAATATTAGATAATTTTTTACATTTTTCCGTGCTTCCGCCTAGAATTACTGTTTGTTTTCCTCGTTTAATTGCTTCTTGTAATTCCTGAAACAGTAAATCCATTGAACTACGAAAAAAGTTGACCTCCCTATAGCTAAAGCTATATCCGTTTCTTTTTGCATGCATACTTTGTTTATCTACAAATCCAACATCTTGTTTTTCTAAGTATATTGCTTGTTTTGATTGTAGAGAATTTGAAAATTTAATATAGTCCTTCATTTCTATTAAAATACCAGGAACTATTTTATTTTTTTCAGTTAAATCTTTTATTAAATTAGAATTGTCTTTTGTAATATTTTCTGCTCTTGCTTTGATTTTTGATATCTCATCTATAAAAATGATACAATCATCTTCCAAATAATCTAAAATAGTATCTGTTTCTTCATAAAAACAATCAAAGTATTTATCAATTTTAGTTAGAAATTCTCCAGATTTTATTTGCTCTATATCTTCTCTTACTTTCTCTTTTACAGTTTTTGGAAAAGTTTTATCTTCTATTCTTTTGCATACTTTTTCAACACTATCAGCAAGTAAAAATTCATATGCTGGAAAAATTTCTATTTCTTCTAACATACTAACTGTTCTTTGTGTGGCTAAACTAAACTTCCTAATAGAATCAATCTCGTCTCCCCAAAATTCAATTCTAACTCCACTATTTACTGAAGTAGCAATATCAACAATTCCGCCTCTTACACTAAATTGACCTTTTCCTTCTATTAGATCATATCTTTCATATCCTAGTAAAACTAATTTCTCTTTTAATTCTTCTAAATCAAAAGTATCTCCTACTTTTAAATTCATTACATTTTTATATAAATCTTCTTTTGTTATCATTTTTTGCATTGCTGCTTCAATAGTAGTAACTATTATCTTTTTGTCTTTTTTTACCAATTTATTTAATACTGAAATTCTTTTAAATAATGTATCTTTACTTTCAGATACATAATCAAAACTAATTACATCTCTTTTAGGAAATAGCTTAACTTTTTCACCAAAAAACGCTAAATCTTTTATTATCTTTTTAGCTTGCATTTCATTATAAGTAATTATACAAATTGGTTTTTCAGAGTAAAACTTTGTACTATAAGCCAAATGTATCTTTCCTACATCTGTTAATCCTGATAACATTATAGGATTAGTACCTTTTTTGACCTCAAATAAATAATCATTAAATTTTTTAACATTTGGTACTGTTTTAATTAATGAATTCATTTTCTTTCCTTTCTTATCTCTTTATATTATATATAATATGAAATAACTTTATTAGAAAAGAACAAAAGTAGACAATATTTAATATGCAAAAGACAAAACTTTACTGAATTGTCCGCGTCTTTTCTCTGCAATTCCTTATCTGTAGCTCATTTCATTTGTTACATCTAAGAAATATCTGCTCGCACTAAATTTATGAAATAAATTTGTGTACAAAATTAGCGTAAGCCGTTATTTAGTAGTAGGTGCAGAGCACTTTCCTACTAAATAACAAATCTGAAAAATCAAAGATTTTTCAGTAATTTTGCCGTGTGTCGAATTGCTGATACTGCTTAAGTCTAGCTGTTACAGTATCAATATTTTAATATTAACATCATCTAATTTGTGTATAATATTTAGCGAAGCTTTTATATAATATGGAAGTATTACTTTCCTATTATATAAAAAATGCGTTATTATTATATAACAAATCAGCAGCTTTTTCAAGGAATTTTGGGTATTAATTGCACTTTTTTTAAATTATTGGTATAATATAATTGATCCGTATTCTTTTCAGAATACGTTATACATATATTAGCTCTTTTTGTTATGATGGTCTCAATTTGTTCATCATAACAACGCTTTCTCATAATAAAGATTAAATTCACTTTTTTCTAATCTTTATTATGTTTTCACATAGAAAAATTTTTCCGTGAAGAAAAGGAGTGTCACAAAATGAAATTTCGGAATGCAATCGCGACTTTGCTCAGCTTTGTGCTGATGGTTGCCTGTCTGGCTCCCTCGGTCAATGCTGCTGAGCTCGGTATCCCTGAGAACCACACCGCCATGCCTGTGTATGTTAATGGCCATGAAGTGTCTGGCGTGAATGTCTATGCCGACCAGGAAAACACCGTTTGGATCAACTACTCGGATATTTCCCGAGTATTTCCAAATGAAACCTCTGGCATGAACTTCCCAACGCTCTCTGCTGAAACCCAGCTGAACGGTTGGGCGGAAAGCTTTGGCTATACCCTTTACCTGCAATACGGCGCGGTCTATTTGGAAAAGGGTAATTCAGGAAATCATACCCCTGATATTCAGATACCAGAAAACCACCAGGCAATCCCTGTGTACGTTAACAACCAAATGGTCGTCGGAGCAAGTGCATATCGTGATCAAGACGACAACCTGTGGGTAACTTATTCTGATGTATACAGAATTTTCCCGCAGGAAACCCGAGACATGAACTTGCCTCAGACAGTTGCTGAAACATCTCTGAAAGGCTGGACTTACGCATTCGGCTATACCATAAGTATCAGCTATAACGCAGTCTATTTGGAGAAACAGTTTACTGTCACACCGACTCCCAGCATTCCCACACACCCCAGCATTCCATCTGTGCCAACTATCCCGACGATTCCTACTACCCCTAACAATACTGTTAAGGTCTATGTAAACGACATGAAAATAAACACTTCTGACGTTTATTTAGATTCAACCAATATTGTTATGCCTGGCAGCATGAACGCGATTCATAGCATTTTCCCTGAAGCAAAAAATCTGGGCAGCAATGCTGTTGGAATCCCTCTGAGTCAGTTGGCTTCCAATTTGGGGTATAAATATGTTCAAAATGGCATCCGTTGCTACATGAGCAATTATCTCCTCAAACCTTCGGCCAAGCCCGTGGAAGTGGTCTTGAATGACACCATTCTCGACTTCCCAGACCAGCAACCAATTATTCTTTCAGGTAGAACTTTGGTTCCTGTAAGAACCTTTGCCGAAGCACTGGGCTGGAATGTTGATTATGCGGATGGGCGTGTTACAATTTCAAATGATCAAAACACCATTGTACTTTGGATTGGTTCCACCACTTACACCATAAATGGTGTGGAAAAAGTGATGGACGTCTCTCCTCAGCTCATTCATAGCAGGACTCTTATTCCTGTAAGACTGGTTAGCGAAGCTTTTGGCTGCACTGTTGGATACGACGGCAGCAAAGAAGTTATCACAGTAACCATCACAAAATGATGCACTCCAAGGCACTGGGGGCTCTCTAGAAATAGAGTAGCCCCCAGCGTCTTTTAATTATGTTAATTTGTATTTTATCCATTTTTTTGATATAATAATTATGTATACCATTTTAGGTATTTATATAAATTACGGTTATGGTAATTAACAAAATATATCATCATGACTAACCGTCTTTCCATAATAAGGATTTCTTATTATGATTTCAAATAAAATTTTTTACTGTAAGGGAGTAAATAAGTATGAAACGGAAAATCAGAAGAAAGTCCGCTATGAAACGGTGGAACATTCTCGTTCTCTTTCTTGTCTTAGGCTTGATTGTAGTCTGTGTGGCTGCCAGTTTTAGACTTGGAGAGCAATATGCAAAAAAACAGCAAAATAGAAACTCCATCTTCACCTGAATCAAGTTCATCAGATACTTTCACCTCCATACCAGAAAAAACGTCCTTGAAAGTCTATCTAAACAATGTAATGCTTGACCTTCCCTATAACAGTGTTTATTTGGAAGGTAACATCGCAAAAGTCGACACTATTAGCACCGCCTGTAGCATCTTCCCTGAAATTGAAAACTTATCTGATATTACTGAAATAGAGGGAACTCCACTTCGGTTATGGGCAAGCTTTTATGGATATTCTTACTATCAAGAAGGTGTTCGTATCTATTTGAACAATGACGGTCAGAAACCAATAAAAGTTATACTTGAAAACACCGTCTTAAACTTTTCAGACCAACAGCCAGTGTTTGTTTCAAATCGAGTTTTGGTTCCTGTTAGGGCTATAGCAGAGGCTCTTGGGTGCCAAATATCTTATGAAAATACACAAATCACAATCACAAACAGTGAGTATACTATTATCTTTTGGATTGATACAAACACTTATACTATTAATGGCGTAGAAAAAATTACTGATGTTCCGCCTTGCCTTGTAAATAACCGTTCAATGATTCCCGTTAGAGTTATTGCAGAAATCTTTAACTACAATGTCGAATTCACTAATACTGGCGATATTGCAAGCGTAACTTTGAATAAATAACTTTATACTCCGCAATGTGCGTAGCTTCTCTATTACTAGAGAAGCTACGCACATCATTTTTATATACAAATTAAATTATATCAATATCAATATTAAACTTATATTGTAAGAGCTAAGCTTAGGTAATATCAATAATTTCTTACGTGAATAAAAGTGGAAAATATTTAATATGAAAAAGAGAAAACTTTACTAAATTGTCCACGCCTTCGTTCAATATGTGAAAAATTTCTTTGAAATTTTTCAGATTTATTTTTATATATTATTCCAATTTTATTCATATTATACAATTTTATGAATATATAATCATTATAAAGTAATTTTATATTAATATATAACATTTTAAAGTAATTCTTTTTTGGAGGTTTTATGAATTTTATTGTAATTTCTATAAGAAAATACTTTTTCACTTTTATGTTTTTAGCATTTACAATTTGTTTAATTTTGTTTTCTAATAATAATCTAATCGCTGCACAAAATGGATTAGTATTATGGGCTACCTCTGTTGTTCCTACACTCTTTCCTTTTTTTGTTGCAACAGAATTACTTTGCCAAACAAATTTTACTTATATTATGGGAAAATTACTAAATAAATTTATGAAACCGATTTTCAATGTTCCTGGTGAAGCTTCTGTTGCGATATTATTAGGTACAATTAGTGGCTATCCAGTAGGAGCAAAAGTTGTTTGCAATTTAAAAAAGCAAAAAATTATTTCCAAAATCGAAGCAGAGCGTTTAATTGCTTTTACAAATAATTCTGGACCTTTATTTATACTTGGAACAGTTGGAATTGCCCTATTTAAAAATAAACATATTGGGTTTATATTGTTAATATCTCATATTTTAGCATCTCTTACTGTTGGATATTGTTTCAGATTTTGGAAGAAAAATAAATTAGAAGTAAATTTTAGAGAAACAAAATTTAATTCAAAACTTACACCATTAAAAATTTCTGATATTGGTGAAACTTTAGGAAGTAGTATTGGAAAAGCAGTTTCTTCTATTTTATCTATTGGCGGATTTGTTGTTTTATTTTCTGTAATTCTATCTATTTTAGAAAATTCTGGAATCTTAAATATTATAACTTCAATATTTACACAAATAGGGATTGTAGAAAACATATCTACTAGCATTATCACTGGTTTTATTGAGCTTACAAACGGTGTTAATTTATCTGCAATGCTATATCAAAATTTACCACTTCTTAGCATATTAATCACTTCATTTTTACTAGGTTTTGGTGGAATTTCAGTACTACTTCAAGTATATAGCATAATATGCAAAGAAAATATATCAATAAAACCTTATTTATATGGTAAACTACTTCAAGGGATTTTCGCAAGTGTCTTCACTTTTATACTAATTTAAAACATGTCAAATATGCAAAGATTTTATTTAATAGACAATGTAAAGCAATTTTCTATTAAATAGCAAATAATCTTTTTAGAGCTTTAATTTGAAAAGCAATTTATTTTATGTTTTATAAAAATTATTATTTTATACCATTATTTATAATATGTCAATACTTAGTTTGACTTTTTACTCAAAAAATGTTATAATATATTTGGTTTTACAAATTCATTTTGAAATTTTGGAGGTTAAGCAATATGGCGCTTAAAACTGTAACAGCAACAATCCGGCTCTCTTTCAGTGCGAACGGTCTGTTTATCGTAATCATGGATTTCTCTCTGTCTGAGAATAAGAAAATCAAATCCATGAAGAATACCAAGACCGTCCCCATCAGCTTCGACACCAGCAATACCAATGACGTGTGCCAGCTGAACAAACTTTTGAAGTTTACTGGAACATCCAGCCAGCAGTTCCCCAACCTGACAGGCAAGGAAATCCGCCTCATCATTGACACTACCGAGCCCAAGCATTTTGTAAAGGGTATCGGCGAGCTCAAAAAGGATTCCTTCTACCTGACCACCGGCATGGGGCTCTTGATGAGTGAAGAAGTCGCCTACCAGAAAATTGAAGCAGAGGAGGAAGAGTAACAGCAAATTCCAAAAAGGAAGCAGCGGTTGAACTGACCGCTGCCCCCTTTTTTTATTTATTATAAAATTACTCTGAAATTCCTAATAAATACTTTAAAATGTTGTTTATTTATCAAATTTATATTTTTCTCTTGCTACATAGCTTGTATGTAATAATTCATGTGCTCTATGTCCGCCTGGATTTCCAAGATATTCTTCATAAATCTTTTTAAGTACTGGATTTTCGTGTGATTTTCTTATTGTACTTTTTTCATCTATTGTATACAATGCATCTGCTCTTTTAGCCCTTATATCTATACTTGCTCTTTCTTTTGAAGTTCTAATTGGTTGACCACCGCCCATTACACATCCTCCTGGACATGCCATAATTTCAACAAATTGATAATCAGCTTTTCCTGATTTTATTTCATCCATTATGATTTGAGCATTTTTTAATCCTGATGCAACAACAACTTTCACTTCTGTTCCATTCATATTTAAGCTTGCTCTTTTTATTCCCTCTTGTCCTCTAATTGATTCATATTCTAATTTTTCAAAATGATTTCCTGTTACTTTTTCTTGAACTGTTCTTAATGCTGCTTCCATAACTCCACCTGTTGTTCCAAAAATTGCTGCTGCCCCTGTTGCTTCTCCCATTGGATCATCAAACTGTGAATCTTCTAAGCTTACAAAATCAATATGTGCTTGTTTTATCATTCTTGCAAGTTCTCTTGTTGTAATTACACTATCTACATCATCTAGTCCTACTCCTTGCATATTTTCTCTTGTTCTTTCAAATTTCTTAGCAATACAAGGCATTACTGATACAACATATATCTTAGAGGGATCAATTTCCATCTTTTCTGCATAATAAGATTTGATAAGTGCACCAAACATTTGATGTGGCGATTTACAAGTAGACAAGTTTGGAATCAATTCTGGGTAATTCATTTCCATGTATCTTACCCATCCTGGGCTACAAGATGTAATCATAGGTAGAGTTCCACCATTTTTGAATCTTTCTAAAAATTCTGTACCTTCCTCCATAATAGTAAAATCAGCACCTGTATTTGTATCAAATACTTTATCAAATCCCATCAGTTTTAAACTTGATACCATTTTTCCTTGTACATTAGTCCCAATTTCCATTCCAAATTCTTCACCTAAAGCTACTCTTACTGCTGGGGCTGTTTGAACTACAACATATTTTTCTTCATCTCTTAAAGCTTTCCAAACATCTTCAGTACTATCCTTTTCCTTTAATGCCCCTACTGGACAAGCCTCTATACATTGTCCACAAAATGTACAATTTACATCATTTAAACTTTTATTTTTATATGTTGATACTGTTGATGCGAATCCTCTTTCAGTACAATCAATGGCACCTATTCCTTGAACTTTTTTACAAGTTGCAACACACCTTCTACATAGTATACATTTATTAAAGTCTCTAACTATAGCAGGTGATACATCATCTATTTCATGTTTATTTCTATCGCCTTTATATTTTATTTCATCAACATAAAATTCCTGAGCTAATTTTTGAAGTTCACAAGTACCATTTCTAGTACATGTTAAACATTCTCTATCATGATTTGAAAGTATCAAATCTAAAACTATTCTTCTAGCTTCAATAACAGCTGGTGTACTAGTTTTTACAACCATTCCCTCCTCAACTTTTTGTATACATGATGTTGCAAAGCCACGCCTTCCCTCAACTTCAACAACACACATTCTACAATCACCAATTTCATTAACATCTTTTAAAAAGCATAATGTTGGAATATCTATATTTATTTTTTTAGCAGCTTCTAATATAGTTGTTCCTTCTGGAACTTCTACACTTCTTCCATTTATAGTTAAATTAACCATTTTTACCTCCTATTTTATATAGTTTGGAAAAGAAGCAAGTTTGGCTAGGCACAAGAATTTAATACTTCGTAAACTATATACTGATATTGTAAGAATTAAAACCTTCAGCAACCTCAAACAACGCCGCCAAACGAAGCTTATCTTTCAAACTAACTTTTGATTGCGTGGAATGGACATTTAGCAATACAAGTTCCACACTTAATACATTTTTCTTCATCTATAACATGTGTTTGTTTTACATCTCCTGAAATTGCATCAACAGGGCAGTTTCTCTTACATAATCCACAACCTTTGCACAATTCTGGATCTATATGTAATTTCATTAAAGCTTTACATTCTCCCGCTCTACATTGTTTATGGTCTATATGTTCTCTATATTCTTCTCTAAAATACTTAATTGTACTTAAAACTGGATTAGGTGCTGTTTGACCAAGTCCACAAACTGAAGCTTTTTGAATATTAATACATAATCTTTCTAATTTTTCAATATCTCCTTCTTCGCCTTTTCCTTCTGTTATTTTATCAAGCATTTCTAATAATCTTTTTGTACCAATTCTACAAGGAGTACATTTTCCACATGACTCATCTACAGTAAATCCTAAATAAAATTTAGCTAAATTTACCATACATTTTGAATCATCCATTACTATTAGTCCACCAGACCCCATCATTGAACCTATTGCTTGTAGTGATTCATATTCTATTGGTGTGTCTAGATGTTCCTCTGTTAAACATCCCCCAGAAGGTCCACCTGTTTGTGCTGCTTTAAATTTTCTTCCATTTGGTATCCCACCACCAATATCAAATACAATTTCTCTTAAAGTTATTCCCATAGGTACTTCCACTAAGCCTATATTATTTACATTTCCACCTAGGGCAAACACTTTTGTTCCTTTTGATTTTTCTGTTCCTATGCCTGAATACCAATCTGCTCCATTTAAAATAATTTTAGTAACATTTGCATAAGTTTCAACATTATTAATTAATGTTGGTTTTCCAAATAAACCTTCATTTGCTGGAAATGGTGGTTTTAGTCTTGGTTGGCCACGTCTTCCCTCTATAGATTCTAAAAGAGCTGTCTCTTCTCCACAAACAAAAGCTCCTGCTCCAAGTCTTATTTCTAATTCAAAATCAAAACCTGAATTCCAAATGTTTTTTCCTAATATTCCATATTCCCTAGCTTGGTCTATAGCTATTTGAAAACGTTTAACTGCTATTGGATATTCTGCTCTTACATATATATATCCTTTATTTGCTCCTATTGCATATCCTGCTATCATCATTGCTTCTACTACGCAATGTGGGTCACCTTCTAATATACTTCTATCCATAAATGCTCCAGGGTCACCCTCATCTGCATTACATACGACATATTTTTGATCGCCTTTAGCCATCTTAGTAAAAGACCATTTTTTTCCTGTAGGAAATCCTGCTCCACCACGACCTCTTAATCCTGAATTTAAAATAGTTTCTATAACTTCATCTTGTGTCATATTAAACAATACTTTTTCTAATGCTTTATATCCATCAAATGCAATGTACTCATCTATGTTTTCTGGGTCAATTACACCACAATTTTTTAATGCGATTCTTTTTTGTTTTTTATAAAAATTTAACTCATCTAATTTTTTTACAGTTTTATTATCTATATCTTTACAAAGTAATCTTTCAACAATCTCTCCATTTTGAATATGTTTTTCAATTATTTCTTCACAGTCTTCTGGTTTCACCATAGCATAAAAAACATCTTCTGGTCTTATTATAACTATCGGACCTTTTGCACATAATCCAAAACATCCAGTTTGAATTACTCTAACATTTTCTATGTTTTTTTCTTCAATAATTTTTCTAAACTTCTCTAAAATTTTAGGGGATTTTGAAGAAGTACAACCAGTACCATGACAAACTAAAATATGTTTCTCACGAGTATCAGCTGATGTATTTACTCTCAAGTCTAATTCTTTTCTTTTATCTTCTCTTATTTTATTAATTTCTTCTAAAGATTTCATAGTTTTTTAAGCTCCTTTCTATTCTTTATTTCCCATATATTTATCTAGTACTTCATCCATCATTTTTACAGTAGCCTTTCCATAAACTTCATCATTTACTGTAAAAACAGGAGCTAAACCACAAGCACCTACACATCTAGTTGCTTCTAAAGAAAATTCTCCATCTTTAGTCGTTTCTCCTACATCTATTCCTAATCTTTCTTTTGCTCTATCTAAAATTTTTTCTGATCCTTTAACAAAACATGCTGTTCCTAAGCAAACTGCTATATGATATTTTCCTTTAGGTTTTAGTGTAAATCTTGAATAAAAAGTAACAACTCCATAGATTTCAGCCATTGGCATTGATAAATACTCAGAAATTGAGACTTGCGCTTTTTCTGGTATATAACCATAATACTCTTGTACCTCATTTAAAATCTGAATTAAATTATCTTTGTCTTTATTGTACTTTGATAGTATCTCTTGCATTTTAGGATCATTTCCGCATGCAACCTTCACATCTAGTATTCTCCATTTAACCTGTTTATGTTAGAACTTTTCTAACATATCTCCTTTCCTCATTAAATTTTATTTAATATAGCCTAATATTAGAACATTGTGATTAGTTTTTGCTAAAGTAAAAACTAATAGGAATAGAGTGCTATATTTTATTAAATAATAAATCCAAATTGATTATAACATTGTACATATTTTTTTTCTACAAAAAACAACATTTTTTTACTAGTAATTTTTTGATTTTTTGGAAAGGAAAAAGCTGTTAAAATGTTTTAAAACATTTTAACAGCTACAAACTTTATTTCTATAAATTAGAATTTATTTTTAAAAACTAAATAATTCTTTTAAATATTCAGATATATCAAATCCACAATACTTTGCATAATGATATATAAAAAATACTGTTCCAATCGCAATTACTATATTTGAAATTGATTCCATAATTTTTAATTTATATCTTACTGAAACTATTTTCACTAAAAAAGCTGTTATTACTATTGGTATAGGAATTAAATAAACCATATTCTTATCTCCTTATTTTTAATACACTACCATTATAACACCTTTTCCATATTATGTAAAGCGTTTAGCAAGTGTAAAATTAAAAGTATTTAAACTAGAAAAAATTACTAATACTGTCTAATCCTGGCTATTACAAAATTTATCTAAAATTTAATATAATAGACTAGCTTTAGAGCAAAAAAGGACATTATGATAATTGTGACTTTATTTAATAGAAAATTCATAACAGTTTACTATTAAAAAAAATGGAAGTGTTTATACTTCCATTTTTTATTTTAAGCTTTATAAAAAGCTTCATATCCTTTATATGCTTGGTATACATCAAATTTACTTGTTACTTCATAAGGAGAATGCATTCCCATAACTGGAACTCCTAAATCTACTACTTCCATTCCTCTGTTTGCAAGTGTTAAGGCAATTGTACCTCCACCACCTTTATCAACTTTTCCAAGTTCACAAGCTTGATATTTTATTCCTTCTGCTTCGAAAATTTTTCTTATCTCAGCCACAAATTCAGCTGGAGCTTCTGAGGCTCCTGATTTTCCTCTAGAACCAGTATATTTTACTAAAGACATTCCTTTTCCTAAGTATCCTGTATTCTTCTTTTCAAATGCTGATGGGAAATTTGGATTATATGCAGCATCAACATCAGCAGATATAGCTTTTGAATTTGAAAATGTTTTATTTAAACCACTTGGTTTCATATTTCCTGTTTTTTCAAGAAGCTCTAATACGAAAGTCTCAAAAGTTTCTGTATACATTCCTGTTACTCCATTAAATCCAACCTCTTCTTTATCAGTAATTACACATACTGCTGTTTTCTTTGGTTTATCAATGTTTAATAAAGCTCTTAGTGCCGCATAACAACATACTTTATCATCTTGGCCATATCCTGCTATCATACTATAATCTAGTCCCATACTTCTTGCTTTAAATGCTGGTACTAATTCAATTTCAGAACTTGTAAAATCAACTTCTGTTATACCATAAGAATCATTTAATAATTTTAAAATATTTAATTTTACTTTTTCTGTTATTCCTTCACAATCATAAGGAATACTTCCAACTAAAGGATTTAATTCTTCACCTTGTACTCCATCTTTTAATTTTCTATCCATTTGTTCCATAGCTAAATGTGGAAGTAAGTCACATATTGTAATTATAGGTTCATTTTCTTTTTCTCCTATACATATTGTTACTTTTTCTCCATTTGGTTTAAATATAGTTCCATGTATACTAAGTGGAATATTTGTCCATTGATACTTTTTTATTCCTCCATAATAATGAGTTTTAAATAATGCAAGTTCACTATCTTCATACAATGGATTCAATTTTAAATCTATTCTTGGAGAATCACAATGAGCTGCAACAACTCTCAAGCCTCTTTCAATATCCTCTTCTCCAATTACAGCAGCATAAACACATCTACCTCTATTTACAAAAAAGATCTTATCTCCTGCCTGTAGCTCTTGCTTTTCAGAAATGTCTACATATCCATTTTTTAGTAAAATTTCTTTTGAATTTTTTACAATCTCTTTTTCTGTTTTTGATGTATTCAAATAATACATGTATTCATCTGCATATTGAAAAATATTTTTTAATTCATCATCACTTAATTTATACCATCCACTTTGCTTTCCATCAAACAATTTTTCCTTTAGTATCTTTCCATCCGTATTTTCCATTAATTTACCACCTTTCTTTTGTCTTAAAGTTATTATTAACTTTTATATAATTTCTATTATATTTTTCTTCATAATTTTTCTATTTCCAAATTTATAAGCATTTTTTATGTCTTTAATACATTTATCAAGTTTTTCTTTTGAACCTGCATGTATATAAGCCAAAACTTCATTTTCCTTAACAAAATCTCCAATTTTTTTATTAAATACTATTCCCAATCTGCTATCTATTTTATCTTCTTTATGAATTCTACCTACTCCAAGCTCAACTCCTGCTTTTCCTACCTTACCTGCATCTAGTTCCTCTATAAATCCTTCTTCATCTGATACTACTTTGCCAATAATCGGAGCTTTCTCAAATTTTTCTATATTTTCAATATAACTTATATCTCCACCTTGTTTTTTTACCAAGCTTTTAAATTTTTCAAAAGCCTCTCCATTTTCAATTACTTCTAAAACTTTAAATTTATTTTCTTCAATATCAGGATATTTTCCTGACAAATACATCATCTCAGCTGATATATTTAAAACAATTTCTTTTAAGTCGTCTGGCATACTTCCTTTTAAAGCACTTATAGCCTCTATTACTTCTAAAGAATTTCCAACAGCATATCCTAATGGCTCATCCATATTTGTAAGAACACATACTGTTTCTCTTTCAGCCATTTTTCCAATTATACTCATCATTTCAGCCAAAGCCTTAGCTTCTTCTACATTTTGCATAAATGCACCTTTTCCACAAGTTACATCTAAAACTATAGCATCAGCTCCTGCTGCAATTTTTTTACTCATTATGCTAGATGCTATAAGGGGAATACTATTAGTGCAACTTATAGTATCTCTAAGTGCATATATTTTTTTATCTGCTGGGGCTAAATTTAAAGTTTGGCCTATTAAACTTATTCCTATTTCTTTTACATTTTGTTTGAATTCATCTATACTTAAATTAACATTATATCCGTGGTATTGATTCTAGTTTGTCTATTGTTCCTCCTGTTATTCCTAGTCCTCTTCCACTCATTTTTCCAACTGGAATTCCAAGTGCAGATATTATTGGCAATACAATTAAAGTAACTTTGTCACCTACTCCACCTGTTGAATGTTTGTCTATAATTTTACCTTGTATTTCACGTAAATCTAAAATATCACCTGAATTTGCCATTGCCATAGTTAAATTTACTATCTCATTTTTAGTCATTCCATTTATGCAAATTGCCATAATTAAAGCAGCCGCCTGATAGTCTTTTACTTCACCAATAGTATAATTTTCTATAAAATATTCAATTTCTTGTTTTGATAATTCTTTTCCTATCTTTTTATTTTCAATAATATCTAAAATATTCATATTTTTCCTTTTATTTAACTATTTCCAATATTTTTGATTTGAAATTTATTTTCTTTGTTGTTATTTGGAAAGCATCTTTTAAATTTTGTGTTGTTCCGTTAATTTTTGAATCTTCATCTGTATGAATATAAGCCAAAGTTTCACCTACTGCAACTTGATCTCCAATTTTCTTGTTTAAAGTAATTCCCGCAGTTCTATTTATTTTTCCTTCATCTTTCATTCTTCCTGCACCTAAATAAGTTGCTATACTTCCAACCATGTCTGCATCTATTGATTCCACAGTTCCTGTTTCTGTAGATAAAACTGGCATAATATACTTAGATCTTTCAAATAATTCTGGGTCTTCAATGTAATCTACATCTCCACCTTGTGCTGAAACCATTTCTTTAAATTTTTCAAAAGCGGCTCCTGATTTAATTGCTTCTTTTATCATTTTAGCATTTGCATCTAAATCTTTATTTTCTGTAGCAAGTGATATCATTATACTTCCTAAAGCTTCTACAACATTTCCTAAATCTTCTGAAATAATTCCTCTTAGAGCCATTATTGTTTCTTTCATTTCAAGATTATGTCCTATAGAATATCCGATTGGTTGATTCATATTTGTAATAACACAAGCCACTTCTTTTTCCAAACTTTTTCCTAGTTTTACTAACAATCTAGAAAGTCTTTTAGCTTCTTCTCTATTTTTAATATATGTACCTTTACCACATGTTATATCAAAAACAATCTTATTGCTTCCTGTAGCAAGTTTTAAACTCATTAAACTTGCTGCAATTATTGGAAGGCTGTCTTCACATGCAACCTCATTTCTTAATTTATATATTTTCCCCTCTGCTGGTGCAAAACTTAAACCTTGATTCATTATACAAACATTAATATTTTTTAAATTCTTTTTAAATTCCTCTACAGACAAATCTGTTTTAAAATCTGGTATTGATTCTAACTTATCAATAGTTCCTCCTGACACCCCATATCCTCTACTAGATATTTTGGCAACTGGTATTCCTAATGAAGCAAGTATAGGCATTAATAAAATTGTTGCTTTATCACCAATTCCACCTGTACTATGTTTGTCAACAATATTTGATGCAATATCTGATAAGTCAATCATGTCTCCTGATTCAGCCATTGAAATACTAAAATTTAGTATTTCTTCTTCTGTAAGCCCATTAATATAAATGTAACTCATTAGTGCTGATGCTTGTGCCTCCGTTATATCTCCTTTGTTTAGTTTTCCAATGAAATATTTAATTTCATCTGAGGTTAATTCCCCTTTTAACCTTTTCTTTCGAATAACACTTTTTATATCCATTTCTTTCTTCCTTTCTTCTGTATATATTATTATTTATCAAACAAAATTTTTAATAAAAGTTTTCCTATGTAAGATACATGGTCCATTTTCTTTTATAATTCGTATATGTTCTGCTGTTCCATAACCTTTATGTTTTGCAAACCCATATACTGGGTAAACTTCATCCCACTGTCTCATTATTCGATCCCTTGTAACTTTTGCAATTATTGATGCTGCTGCTATACAATAATTTTTTGCATCTCCTTTTACCACTGATATATAAGGAATTCCTAAGGTGTCCATATTATTTAGCGCATCTACCATTATTACATCTGGTTTTTGCTTTAACCCTTCTAAAGCTAATTTCACTCCTAATTTTGTAGCATTTAAAATATTTATTTCATCTATGGTTTTTTGATCAACAATTCCAACACTATATGAGATAGCATCCTCTGTTATTATATCATAAAGTTTTTCTCTCTTTTTTTCAGAAACTTTTTTAGAATCATTTACTCCTTCTATAAATGAATTTTCTGGTAAAATAACGGCTCCTACAACAACTGGTCCAGCTAAAGGTCCTCTTCCTGCTTCATCTATTCCACATATATATTGTATATTTTTTTCATACAATTTTTTTTCTTCTTCTTTTAATAAAGTTAATCTTTCTATTTCTTTTTCTTTCATTCTTTGCTCTCTTTTTAGATATATTAAAATTTATTTTCTTATAAATAGCTCTTGACAAAAAATATTATTTAAATCTATTGTTATTTATTTTATGAGCTTCTTAACAAATTTTTTTATATTTTTTCAAAATTTTAAGATTATTTTAATTCTACACAGATATTATATCTATATGAAGAAAATATTTCAACAAATTAATTAAAAAATTTTCTCATATATTTCTATTGTATCTAAATGATTTATAAGTTATTATGTATTTAGATTGCAATTTACGGAGGTAAATAAAATGGATAATGAAAATGATTTTAATTTTAGTGAAGATAATTCCTTTAGAAAAAGTAGTATAAAATATCCTTCAGATAATAAAGGATTTGGGAAAACAGTTTTTGTACCTTTTATTTCAGGAGTTATTGGAGCTACTTTAGTAGTTGGTACATGTTTTGGAGTACCTTCTGTAAAATCAAAACTTTTACAAACAAATAATCAACCAATTACATCAACATCTGCAAGTTCTTCAAATCAAAGCCAAAAAACAAATGTAGTTAATCTTGCAAATTACTCAGAAACATCTATAGCAGTTGCAGATAAAGTTTTACCATCAGTAGTTGGTATAAAAGTAACTTATCAAATAAGTTCAATATTTGGAGGTTCATCAAAGGGTGAAGCTACTGGTTCAGGAATTATAATTTCTGAAGATGGTTATATTTTAACAAATAATCACGTTGTTTCTAGTGAAAGTTCTAGCTATTATGCTATTCAAGAAGCTACTGGAATATCCGTTAATTTATACAATGATGAAACTTCTTATGAAGCAACTGTTGTTGGAACTGATGCATATACGGATTTAGCTGTATTAAAAATTGAAAAAAATGGATTAACTCCTGCTACTCTTGGCAACTCTGATGATGTTAAAGTTGGTGAATTTGTTATGGCTATAGGAAATCCTTTAGGCATGGACTATTCTGTAACAGCTGGAATTGTTAGTGCTGTTAATAGAGAAGTTGAAAGTGATGGAAGTGTATATTATGCTATACAAACTGATGCTGCCATAAATGAAGGTAATAGTGGAGGAGCGCTTGTAAATGCTAATGGAGAAGTAATTGGAATTAATACTTTAAAACTTGCTGGAACTGGCATTGAAGGTGTTGGATTTGCAATTCCTATCTCTTCTACTACATCAATCGTTAATCAGCTAATAGAATTTAAAACTGTAAAAAGGCCTTATATTGGTATATCTGGTTCTTCCGTAAGTAGTACTATTTCAGAACGTTATAATGTGCCAGAAGGAATTTATGTTGAAGAAGTTGAAAAGGATTCTCCAGCTGAAAAATCTGGATTGCAGAAAGCAGATATTATAACAAAAATTGAGGGTAAAGATGTAAAATCAGTTAATGAATTAAACAAAATTAAATATACTTATAATATTGGTGATACTATAAAATTAACCATTGTAAGAAATAATGAAGAAATGGAAATTTCTATCACTTTAGTAGAAGAACCTGAAAAGGAAGAACAAACCACTACAACACAAAGAGTACCCTCTACTCAAACTATTCCAAGAAGTGGTGATTCAATATTTGATTTTTTTAGATAAAATTTAAAATATAAAAATTTACAATTTTTTAAAAAGCAATGTTAGATATAGTCTTACATTGCTTTTTTATGTAAAGTATGATATAATATTTTATGTTGCCACACTACCGTGGTGAAGTCTTTACACCTTTGAACGCCATATCTTAGGTGGTCTGGTCTTTTTAAAGATTGGATGCGGACAATGGAAAGGTTGTGAAAATTATGGCAAAAAAAATATGGCTCGATACTATGGTAGCCAATGAGTACGGTGCACGGCTAATTCCACATTTGGAAGACTTCTTTGAGAAGGGCTTTACCGTCGTCTCGGCTGAAACCACTTTTGGCTCGAGCAGCACATTGTTCAGGATCACATCATCATCGAGGCTTTCTATCCTGACTTTGACAGTCTCACCGCCAAAGCATTCACCTGGAGTTCTATGAACGGTCTCACTACTCAGGCTTCAAGTTCCTTTGTCAATGCCATCCGTGGTGTTCCTGCTGAAACTGAAATTGCTCAGCTCAGAGATGTCATTGATAAGTATTGCATTGAGAAAGAAAAGTGGATTGTTGGTCGGCCACCTTATCAGGCTTCTGGCGAGCTGTCCACTGAGATTCAAGCGTTTCTTAATCTGCCTGATGGCGCTACCCGCACCGATATTTTGGCTGCCGCTAAGAAGCAAAACAGGATGGACTTGTTCGACAAGTTCAACCTGCACTACGTTGAAGGTCTTGCACGCCAGCACGGCTGTCAGTACGTCCTGACCCTTAACACAGTTATTCTTCTTCCTTTTTAAGAATAACGAAAAAAAAGCAAAAAACAATCATTAAGCAAGTAAACAGCAGAGGAGCTAACGTCTTTCAAGACTTTAGCTCCTCTGCTGTTCTATATTTTTAAACTTCTTTTTCCGTCAAGTTTATTATCTGAACTTTTTTTATATACTGTTCTATCTTTATTCAAACTAGCATATATAAATGAAGTTATTGGAACTGTATATACAACTCCCATACTTCCTGCAATAGCTGATATTATTTGCTCTGCTATTGTTTCTTTATTTAAAATTTCTATTATATTCATGTCACATGCCATAAATAATAATATTAAAGTCAATGACCCTCCGACATATGCTAGAATCAAAGTATTTGTCATTGTTCCAATTACATCTCTACCAATATTCATTCCACTTTTTAATAGTTCAAGCCAAGTTATTTCAGGATTTTTAATCTTTATTTCGTCTAAACTGGAAGCTATTGACATTCCAACATCCATACAAGCACCTAATGCTGAAACAATTATTCCTGCAAATAATAAATCTCTAAAATTAAAATTTATAGTAGACATATTTATACTTAGCTGGATTGCATCTTCACAAGCACCAGACATTTTTGCTATATGATTAAATATTAATGCCATAAGTCCTGCTGATACTACTCCTCCCAATGTTCCAATAGCTGCTGTTATAATTTTCTTGTTTAGTCCTCCTATTACTATAAAAGTTCCAATTATGACTAGCATTGATGTTACTATAGAACTTATTATTGCATTATCACCTTTAAAAATTCCTTTTACCATTATAAAATAAATAAGAACGATTGTTAGTATTAGCCCTATAATTGCTTTTACGCCTTGTTTACCAGCTATAAGAACTATACTTAGTAAAAATACTATAAACATTCCAATAATATAATTTGATCTAGCAACATCTTGTACTGTTGCTATAACATTACCTTGCGGATCTTCTGTAATTTGTACTGTTACTTTATCACCAACATCTAATTCATAGGCTAATATTTTCCCATCAATATCATAGGATAAAATATAATCTGTCGTATACTCTTCTCCAATATAATCACCTTCAACTATTTCAATAGTTACTTGTTGTACTTTATCAGTCACTGTACCTGTTACAACTTCTCTAACTTCCTCAACTTTTATAACTTTTCCTATTGTATCTACAATCTTTTCTTGCTGCATTACCAATTCTTCATTTTGAGCATTTTCTGTATTTTGAGCATCAGCTCCTTGAGATACTTCTCCTTCTGTTGCATAAACACTACAAATGCTCATAATAAAAAATACAAGTACAAGTAATATTACTCTAATTTTTTTCAAGATATTTCTCCTCCTAATTAAAATATTATAATATCCATTTCATTTGTATAATCATTATTTCCATAAGCATATATAATATAAACATATCCATCTTGAGTTAAGAAATATGTTGTAGCATTTTCTACTTTATACATATCACTTGACAAATCTCTTTCATATAAAACTCCATATTGATCTGCTATTAATTTTGCATTATTATATGCTTGCTTTACATCATTTGTTATTGTTGATTGAACAGTTTCTTTAGTTGTTTCTTTTTCTTTAATTAGATCTTGCAAAGTTACAATTTTATTTTCTGGTATACTATAGTTGTAAGTTTTTACAGTAACTTTTTCAGCTTTTCCTTCTTCTTTTAATGAAGATTTTATTACCATTGATAAAACATGTCCGTTTACAAAAGAAGCATAAGATACAGTATAAACCGTATTTCCTTTTTTTCTTCTCATTACCTCATTTGCTTTATCATAAAAATCACTTTTTATTTCTGCATTTATAACTTTTGCTTTTTCATTATTAATATTTAATAATGGAATTTGCGCATTAACATTATAGTAATTCTCATCTTCGTTAACTAGATTATATACAGTATATACTAAATCTTTAGTTGGTTCCAGTTTATCAGTTCTTACATTCTCACTATTTATAATTATAGAATTTGTAAATAGACTATTAAAATTAGACTTTAAAATATCAATTTCCTCTGCTGTTTTTTTACTTCCTATATTTATCCCTAACATTAATACATCAGTGTCTGAATATTTATAAAAAAATTGAGCATATATTCCTAAGCATAATGCTACTATACAAATTAGTATTAGTACTGTAAAAAAAAGATATTTTTTTGGACCTGTCAATGTGCCAACAAATCTCCTTATAGCTCTATTCATTTAAATCTCCTTTATTCTAAATTGGTTTCATTATAACATTTATATATAAATTTATCAATTACTTTTTTTATGTAGTTATTTAAATAGCCGATTTAGCTAAATAACATTATTCAAATAAATTTAATTACTATTATTCATTCTAAAATAAAAAATTGCTTGATATTTTTTATAATTTCTTACATAGCAGTCATGTAGTTAGTTTGCTAAATAAAATCTATTTTATTTGATTTTTTCTAGTAAAATCCATTGACTATATTTTAAAAATATTGTATTATTATGTCTATACAAAAGTATAGTTAAACTAAGGAGATTAATAAATGATATGTTCAGTATGTAATAAAAACACAGCTGTAGTGTTTTTAAATAAAATTGAAAATGGTAAAAAAACAGTTGAAGGACTTTGTTATAATTGTGCTAAAGAAAAAGGAATCAATCCTTTAGAAGTTTTAGCTAAAAATGCAAATATTTCAAATGAAGAATTAGAAGATATGTCAAACCAATTTGAAAATATACTTAAAGATTTTTCAGAAAATATGAATTTAGAGGCTTTAGGAATTAATGCAGAAGATTTAGAAATTGATGATGATAACGATAATCCTGTTAAAAATATTTTTGGAATATTTAGAGCAAGCAATCCTAATAACAATAATGATACTTCATCTTCTAGTGAGTCTAACAATTTAAATAATGGAAGAACAGTAAAAGTTCAAAAAAAGCAAAAAAATAATAAAAAGAAATTTTTAGATACATTTGGAACAAATCTTACAGAAAAGGCTAAAAACGGATTACTAGATGCAGTAATAGGTCGTGAACAAGAAATAGAAAGAATGACTCAAATACTAAATAGACGTTCAAAAAACAATCCATGCCTAATTGGTGAGCCTGGTGTTGGTAAAACAGCTATAGCACAAGGGTTAGCTATTAAAATTGCTAATAAAGATGTTCCTGCTAAATTATTAAATAAAGAAGTTTATTTATTGGATATGACAGCAATTATAGCTGGAACTCAATTTAGAGGTCAATTTGAAGCTAGAATGAAATCACTTGTTGATGAATGTAAAACTTATGGAAATATAATTTTAGTCATAGATGAAATACACAATATAATTGGTGCTGGCGATGCAGAGCACTCTATGAATGCTGCAAATATTTTAAAGCCTTCCCTATCTAATGGAGAAATTCAATTAATAGGAACAACAACCTTAAAAGAATATAGAAAATACATTGAAAAAGACTCTGCTTTAGAAAGAAGATTCCAACCTGTTTTGGTTGAAGAACCTTCTATTAGTGATACAATCGAAATAATAAAAGGTATTAAAAAGTATTATGAAGATTATCATAAAGTATCTATTACAAATGACATAATTGAAAAAACAGTTAAAATGTCTGAAAAATATATACATGATAGATTTTTACCAGATAAAGCTATAGATTTAATAGATGAAGCATGTTCAAAATTAAACTTAAAAAATAAAGCTTTATTTGAACTTGAATTAATAAAAAATGAATTAAAAAAAGTTGCTGATGAAAAAGAAGAAGCAGTTTCTTCTGATTCAATAGAAGAATATCAAAAAGCAGCTAACCTAAAAACAAAAGAATGTAATCTTACAGATAGAATGAAAACTCTAGAAAAAGATTTAAAACCTTCTATCCTTTCTGTTCAAGATGTTGCAGAAGTTATTGAACGTTGGACCAAAATTCCTGTAACAAAAATTACTGAAGCAGAAACAGAAAAATTATTAAATCTTGAAAAGAATCTACACAAACATGTAATTTCACAAGATGAAGCAGTAAGTGCCGTTTCAAAAGCAATAAGAAGAAATAGAGCAGGACTTCAAAGTACAAAAAGACCTCCATCATTTATATTTGTTGGTCCTACTGGTGTTGGTAAGACAGAACTTGCAAAAGCTTTAGCTTATGAAATGTTTGGAAGTGAAGATAATATTATAAGAATTGATATGTCTGAATATATGGAAAGTCACTCTACATCTAAGTTAATAGGTTCTCCTCCAGGGTATGTTGGATATGACGATGCAGGTCAATTAACAGAAAAAGTAAAAAGAAGACCTTATTCAATTATACTTTTGGATGAAATTGAAAAAGCTCACCCTGATGTATTTAATGTTTTACTTCAAGTATTAGATGATGGAAAACTTACTGATAGTCAAGGAAATACTGTTAATTTTGAAAACACAATTATTATAATGACATCAAATGCTGGTTCAAATTTAAATAATAATTCTATTGGATTTGGTAATGTAGGGTCTATTAATAGCGATAAAATGCTTGCTGCATTAAAAGATTTATTTAGACCAGAATTTTTAAATAGAGTTGATGAAACTATAGTATTTAATCCATTAACTGAAGATGAATTACTACAAATAGTTGATTTATTGTTAGAAAAAACAAAAGAAGCGTTAAAAAATAAAGAAATCAATTTAGAATTAGATTATGAAGCTAAAAAATTTATCGCTTCAAAAGGAACTGATTTAAAATATGGGGCTAGACCTCTAAGAAGATCTATTCAAAAATTAGTTGAAGATGAAATTGCTGAAATGATTTTAAGAGAATCAGTTACTTCTGGGCAAACAATATATGGCTATATGGAAGATGGAAATTTAAAATTTAGAATATAAATTTTTTTGAAAACTTTTTTACAATATTAAAATGATATACAAATTCTTTCTATATTGGAATTTTTCTATATAAAAAAATAAATGTATAAAAACAAAATAAATCCTCATTGTTAATCAAAAGGTTTAGCAACGAGGATTTATTTTATTCAAAATCTTCTATAGCAGAATTAAGATTTCCTGCTCCATATACATATATTCCACTTTCCAAATTATTTATATCTGTATTTGTTAAATATTCCTTACTTATATTAGTTGTTTTATAAAGTTCAATATCTCCCGAATTCTTTACATGATATATTTCTATATTTTCATCACCTAATTTTAAAACATAATGTTCATCACATATATCATTAATATGTTGGGATAATAATAAGCTATTACTACTAAATTCTTCTACATCCCAATCTGAATATATTTGCTCAATTTCATTTTTAGTTAAATTAATTAATTCATCTGGAAGCTCTGCTGTCAAGTATTTTGTATGACCACAATTATTATAATATTTTTTTAATCCTAAACTAGCATCAAAATTAACTTTTTCTTCTACAGCAATAGTTTCTTGAACGGTCACTTCATTTTCTGCCTCTTCATAAGCTATTCCCGATTTTCCTTCTTTCCATAAAACTGAAAAATAATATCCTGTTCCAATCGAGAAAATAAAAATTAATATTCCATAAAAAATAATTCTCTTCATTTTTATCACCTAAACTTATTATGTATAATTTGGTAATTTTTATTCACAATTTAGTCTTAACTAAAATTTCTCCTTTTTTATTAACTTTAATTTCTATTTCTCCATTTAAATCTGTTCTATAAACTTTTGTTTTAAACCTATTTAACCTATCTAAAACTTCTTTAGATGGATGTCCAAATTTGTTATTTTTCCCTACTCCTATTAATGCTATTTTAGGATTCACCTCTTTTAAAAATTCTTCTGTTGATGAAGTTTTTGATCCATGATGTGCTACTTTTAATATACTTGAACTAAACTCTACTTCTTGTTTTAATATCTCATTTTCTGCAATTCCTTCTATATCCCCTGTAAAAATAATAGAAAAAGTTTTATACTTTAATTTAAAAACTAAAGAATTATTATTTAATTCATTTGAGGTTATTAATTTTTTATTATTTGGCCATATTACTTCCATTTTTATATTTTTTTCTATTAATATTTCATCACCTTTTTCTAATCCGATTAATCTTATATTTTTTCGCTTTGCAATTTTTACTAAATCATTTATTTGCTTACATTCTTTAGTTTGACTTCCAATTAATATATTTTCTACATTCATATTTTCTAGCACATAAATTAAACCACCTAAATGATCACTATCTCCGATGTGATACTACAAGATAGTCTATTTTATTTATATTTCTATCTAACAAATATGGAAAAACTACTTTCTTTCCATAATCATATTTATCAGAATTTCCCTCTCCTCCATCTATAATTATGTTCTTTCCAAATGGAGTAACAACTAATGTACAATCTCCCTGAGCAACATCTATAAAATATATTTTTAATCTGAAATCTAATTTATTTATATTAGTAATAATTATAATAATACATAAAATAATACCTATTTTTTTGATTTTGCTTTTATCAAAAATATTAATTTTTCTTTTTGATAAAAGCATTCTTTCTACTTTATATTTATTTTTTCTAAAATATTTAACAATATAAAAAATTATGAAATAATACATAATTATAATTATTATTTTAGGTGTACAAATATAAATTTCCGAAAATGGAATCTCAGCACATATTTCACTAATTTTGAAAATTAGAAAAATTAGATATTTTTCTATATATGATAATATTTTTGCTACTGGAAAAAATATGAAAGATAAAATAATACTTATATATCCAAAGGCCAGAACTGGTACAATAATTATTGAAATAAAAGAATTCGGAATAAAAAAAGTTAATGAAACAGAATTAAATATATAAACAATAATTGGAATAATTAATATTTGAGCAGAAATACTTAGAATTATATTTATATGAATAATAGATAGTTTTTTTAGTTTAGTTTTGATTTGAAAAATTCTACTCAGGAATTTATTAAATAAAATAATTCCTAAACTGGATAAGAAGGAAAGCCATAAACCAACATTAAAAATATTAAATGGATTTATAAATACTATTATAAAAAATACTATTATTAAACTTATATAAAAATTATTTTTTCTATTTAAATTAAAACTTAGTATCCCTATAATACTCATTATGCTTGCTCTCACACAAGAAACTGAAAAACCAGTTATTATCATAAAAAATATCAGAAAACATATTAATATACAATTTTTCTTTTTTTTATCTAAAATTAATTTTTCTAAAGCTAATCTTATTCCCATTACTACATAAGTAACATGCATTCCAGAAATTGCTAAAATATGAGAAATACTACTTTTTCTAAAATTTTCTTTTACATTTTCATCCAAATCATATGTATCACCTATCAAAATTCCTTTTAAAAAACTTCGATATTTTTCTGAATACAGTATATCTATTTTGCTACTTAAACTATATTTTATATTTCCTACAATACTATAAAAATCTGTGATTTCTTTAACTTTTACCACACTTTTAGCATTAATTATTCCATAAATTCCTTTTTGTCTTAGATAATTTCTATAATTAAATCCACCAAAGTTTCTAGAAACTTCTCCTTTTTCAAAATCTCCTTCTATTAAAACAATATCACCAGGAAAAAACTCTTTTTCTTTTGATGTATATAAAATTAGTTTAGTGTTTTTTATTTTTACTATATATTTGTTTTTATATTGTTTTTCCTCTTTTAAACCAATAATTTCTCCATTAGACTTTAAATATGTATTTTCTGGATATTTATTATTATAAGAAAAAATAAGAGCTATGTCATAACATAGCCCCATTAAAATTATTAAAAAAATAAAAATTTTGTTTTTTATTATTCCAGTCCTCCTTAATTCTGTATAATTCTTTTTCCTACTATAAATCTTTCATTATAATATGTGTTTGTATTTAAATTATCTATAACAACTCCTCTTTCAGGATTAGCAGCATGCACAAATTCTCCATTTGAAATATATACCCCTGTATGCCCTATCTTATTTTTTGCTTCATCATAAAAAAGCATTAAATCACCTGATTGTAAATCCTCTTTTGAAACTTCTTCTCCAATATTATTTTGACCTGCTGCTGTATTGCCTAAATTATAACCAAAATTTAAAAATACATATCTTGTAAAACCAGAACAATCAAAACCAGCTTCTGGAGTTTTTCCTCCTACTACATAATTTGTACCAATATACTTTTTAGCATATTCTGAAACATCATTTCCAGTTATACTTGATTTTGTTCCATTTTCTAAAGTTTTACTAATAGCATTATTAGTATTTTCTTCTATTGTAGTATTATCTTTTCTCTCTTCTTCCAAGCTTCTAGAGGATACACTTTTTTCCTTTACATTTGTTAATAAAGATTTTTTTACATAGCCTGAAACTTCACCTCTAGTAATTTTATACCAGTCACCTTCTTCTGCAATTATTGTTACTATATTTCCATAATCTAAAGTATTTATAACATCTGAATTTTGTGTAGCTTCTTTCCTTACATTTGCTGTTTCAACATTTACAGTTCCTGTTTTACTTACTGCTTCTTGTTTATTCTCATTACTTGCTATATTCGTACTACTTACTGGTGTGGGAGTTGGTGTTACAGTAGTATTTTCTGGTTTAGATTCAGGTGTAGTTTCTTCTGGTTTATTATCAGAAATAGCAATTTTTGAATTTGGTATCCAGCCTACTAAAATACCATCTGTTACTTGTGACCAATTATTCATTTCTGCTACTTTTGTTATTTCTTTGCTTGGGTCTATTTGTTCAATAGTAGTAGACATGAAATTTGGAAGCACTCTCATTGAAACATTTGAATTAACTGAAATTTTAATATTAATTTCAGATTTATTTTGATTTTCTTCTTGTTTTTGTGTAGTTACATTATTTGTACTTGTATTACTTACATTATTTATAGTATTAGTTATATTAGTTGATGTGTTACTTATTGTATTATTTGATACTACATTATTTGAGACTTTATTTGTAGATGTGTCTGCTTGAGTATTAGTATTCTTTAAAGTTGTATTTGTAGAAGCCACATTTGATGCAGTATTAGTAGTTGGTTTTGACTGGTTTTTTTCTTCTACTTTAAAAAAGCTTTTTTTTGAATATCCTACACTATCATTATATTTTATTTTATACCAATCATCTTTTTCATCTAATATTTCAACAATATCATCTTCATATACAATGTCTATTATCTTAGATTCCGTATTTGTCTTTTCTCTAATTCTTGCAGCATCTACTATTACTTTTCCTGATTTTGCAAAAGAACTACTAACTAATAAACCTATTATAAAAATTGCAATTAATAGTATTTTTTTATAAATTTTCATTAATAAAATTACCTCTATATTAATTATTATTCTCTAAGTCTAATTTTATATGTACCTCTTCTAATTGTTTATCAAAAACTTTAGATGGTGCATTCATTAAAAGATCTCTTGCTTTTTTATTTTTAGGGAATGCTATAACTTCTCTAATATTATCTTCTTTAGCTAAAAGCATAACAATTCTATCTATACCAGCTGCCGCACCTGCATGTGGTGGAGTTCCATAACTAAATGCATTAAATAATGCTCCAAATCTACCTTTTACATCTTCTTCTGTATAACCTGCAATTTCAAAAGCTTTAACCATTATATCTTGATCATGATTTCTTACTGCTCCTGATAGAATTTCATATCCATTACAAACTGCATCATATTGATATGCATATATACTCAACGGATCCTTTGTATTTAAAGCTTCTAATCCCCCTTGTGGCATAGAAAATGGGTTATGATTAAAATCTATTGTTCCTTCATCTGATAATTCATACATTGGAAAGTCTACTATAAAACAGAATTTGTAAACATTTTTTTCTAATAAATCTAATTCTTGACCTAATTTTACTCTTACTCCACCAGCTATTTTTACTGCCTTTTCATATTCATCAGCAATAAAGAATATTGCTGAATTTGGTTTTATTTGCATTTTTTCAAAAATTTTAGCTTTTCTATTATCATCTATAAATTTACTTATTCCACCATTTAAATTATTTTCTTGATCTACTTTTACCCAAGCAAGACCTTTGGCTTCTAATTCATTTACTGCATATTCAGACATATTATCAAAGAACTTTCTTGGCTTTTCTTCCATATTTTCTACAAATATTGCTTTTACTGTTTTATCTTTAAAGCTATTAAATTCTGTTCCTTCAAAAATTTCTGTTAAATCTGATATAATTAAAGGATTTCTTAAATCAGGCTTATCTGTTCCATATTTTTCCATTGCTTCATTAAAAGGTATTCTTACAAATGGACCATCATCTATTTTCCAATCTGAATTTTCTTTAAATACTTTTGGTAAAATTGTTTGTATAACTTCAAATACGTTTTCTTGTGTAGCAAAACTCATTTCAAAATCTAATTGATAAAACTCTCCTGGTGATCTATCTGCTCTAGGATCTTCGTCTCTAAAACATGGTGCTATTTGATAGTATTTTTCAAAGCCAGAAACCATTAATAATTGTTTAAATTGTTGTGGTGCTTGTGGAAGTGCATAAAATTCTCCTGGATGCAATCTACTTGGAACTAAGAAATCTCTAGCACCCTCCGGTGAAGAATTTGCAAGAATTGGAGTTTGTATTTCTGTAAATTCTAATTCATCCATTGCATTTCTAAAATCTTTTAAAATTTTTGAACGTAACAATATATTTTTATGTATATTTTCATTTCTTAAATCTAAAAATCTATATTCTAATCTTAAATCTTCTCTAACATTTTGTCCCTCAACATTTATTTCAAAAGGCAATGCATTTCTACATTTTCCTAAAATAGTTACAGTTTTAGCAATAACTTCAATATCACCTGTAGGAATTTTATCATTTTTACTACTTCTTGCTACTACATCTCCTGTTACTGTAATAGTACATTCTTTTGTTATATCTTTTACATTTTCAATTCCAGACTCTTCTGATATAACTATTTGTGTAATTCCATTTTGATCTCTTAAATCAATAAAAATCATTTTACCTAAATTTCTTATTGTTTGCACAAACCCTGCCAATCTAACTTCTTTATTCACATCAGATTGTCTAAGTTCTCCACAATTATGAGTTTTGTATTCATTTACCATTGTATTTTCTCCTCTTTTTAGCTCAAATTTTGCTATATTATATAATATTTATTATGTTTTTTCAATATTTTATTTTCAATTTGTATGTAGCATAACTATTTTAAACTTATATTATTTCTAATTTATATGTGCTAATATTGTTTTTAATTTGATTATAACAATATCTACTTTAATCTATATTATTTTATTTAGAATTGTTACTTAATAAAGAGGCAGTCTTAATAAGACTTGCCCCTTTATTTATTATTTCCTATTTATATAAAACCATTCTAAATCCCCAATAAGGTTCATATTGTGAATCTGGATAACCTTGATGA
This sequence comes from uncultured Clostridium sp., assembly GCA_947570695.1. Lineage (GTDB taxonomy): Bacteria > Bacillota > Clostridia > TANB77 > CAG-508 > Scatovivens. The sequence goes on along the minus strand of CANOVB010000001.1, from coordinate 98,557 downwards.
CTAGCAGCTGTTCTATTCAATGTAGCTCCACCACCACGAATTACTCTATTTATTAAATTTGTACTATCTTTATCATTAGAATCTGAAGAATTATCTTTATATATTTCTGTAGTCCATTCTCTTACATTTCCTGCTAAATCACATATATGATTTACTTCATCTGTTTCAGTAACTCCTGTTGGATATATTGTACCACTATAATTTCCGCGATCTGTGCTCGAAGAATAATTTATATATTCTTCTTTACTATCAATCCAATTTAAAGTAGTATCCCATGCATAGCTATTAATTAAAGCAGTATAGCAATCTTCATATTCAAAAAATTCTGCTGAATTTGTTGCATATTCTGAAGCATCTTGATAGGCAATATTTGTCCAAGGAACTTTTCCAGACATTGAAGCTGCTGCCATTTTTCCATTTTTTTCATATTGTGAAGCTTCAAATCTTGCAATATAAAATCCATAATATTTAGCTACACTATTTACTAATGCAGATGCTGTTCCTGTTGATTCTGTATATTTTACATCTAACATTGTATTACGTGATAATTTTCCTGATTCAACTGGTATCCATACATATTGATTTCCATTTTTATCTGCTATTACAAATCCATCTTCTACATCAACATCTTCATCCACTGCTGAAAATCCTTCTGGTATATATGGATTATTATGAGAGTTTTCGGGAATTTCTGTAACTTCTATTGTTAAACTATCTGATTGTCCATTTGCACAGTTTGCTGTAAATTTATATGTTCCATTTTCTTCAACTTCATATTTTGCTGTACTTCCCATTACTGATGAACCATCTGGTAATATTATTTCTTTAATTCCATCTTTGTCTGAGGTAGTAGCATAAGCGGTTATAGTTACTTTTTTTGGTTTATCTCCATCTGCATCTTTACTTAAATTAATTACTGGTTTTCCTACATCTTGCTCTGTATTCTTCTTATTATTTGTCCCACTATTATTGCCTGACAAAGTAGTAAAGATAAGCGCTCCAATGGCAATAATAACTACTACTATTACTCCAATTATTATTGGTGAGAATTTTCCTTTCATATCTATTATCTCCTTTTGCATTTTATATATGATATTAAATCATATCTTAATATTTTTTTCAAACATTTTTAATAAAATATTTGTCTTTTCTTTAATAGAATTTTTCTTCTTTTTGTTAATTCTTTTCTTTTTATATAACTTTTTTTCTTTAGTTACAATATTAACTAATATTCTATTCTTTTGACTGTTTGTCTTGTAGGTGTTACTGTAGGTTCTATTTATTGTATTACTATTTCCATTTCTATTTCCTACTTTCTTTTATTAAACTTTTCATAATTATTATACTTTTAAAAATTAAAAAAATAAAGTAATTTTAAAAATATCTCAAATTTGAACTTTATATGTATAATTCTTAACAAAAAATTTATATAATATTTCTAAACAATTTTCTATTATATCAAACAAAAAACGAAGCATCACTGCTTCGTTTTCTATTTATTTACTCTGCTGGATAAACACTAACTTGTTTTTTATCTTTACCTTTTCTTTCAAATTTAACTGTTCCATCTATTAAAGCAAATAAAGTGTCATCACTACCGATTCCTACATTAGTTCCTGGATGTACATTAGTTCCTCTTTGTCTTATAATTATATTTCCAGCTTTAACTATTTGTCCATCAGATTTTTTAACACCAAGTCTTTTTGACTCACTATCTCTTCCGTTCTTAACACTACCTTGACCTTTTTTGTGTGCCATGAAAGATTCACTCCTTTCGCTTTATATTTTATTTATAACATTTATTAATTTCGATATTAGTTATAAAATTATTTAGCTGCTTTTTCTTTTTTCTCAGCTTTTTCTGTCTTTTCAGCAGCTGGTTTTTCAGCTTTTTCTGCTTTTACTTTTATTGAAGTAATTTCTACTTTAGTGTAGTCTTGTCTATGTCCTCTAGTTTTTCTTTCATTTTTTTTAGGTTTATACTTGAAAACTAGAATTTTCTTTGATTTTCCATTAGACACTACCTTTCCTTCAACTTTAGCATTAGCAACATAAGGATTTCCAACTTGTATTTTTCCATCATTAGATATTAAAACTACTTTATCAAAAGAAACTTTTTTTCCTTCGTTTTCATCTAATTTTTCAAAATATACTGTTTCTCCTTCTTGCACTTTGTATTGTCTACCACATGCTTCAATTATTGCGTACATTAAAAATGCACCTCCCTTTTCGTATACTCGCTAACTTCCAACTTGGGTAACTAATTTAATAGTCTTTCTGAACCCTAGTTAAGCAGTTTACAGTAATAAATTTTAACATGCTTTACGCATTTTGTCAAGGATTTTTAAACGAATTTTAACAATAACTGTAATTCTAAATTTACCTTTATCAATAGTTATATCTTTTTTTATCTAGTATTTAAAAATTATATTATTTTTTTACATTTTTATACATAAATTCTAGTAATATCCTATTATTTGGCTCTCATCTACTATCACTCCTTTATATAAATTAGGCGCTTCATATTTTTCTTCTTTTTCTTTCATATTACCACCTCCTTTACTTCTCCTTTTTCATGCCAAAATCTAAAATGCATAAAAAAATAGGCTCTTGATAAAACATTAATTAAATGTTTTATTAAAAGTCTATTTCCAATATTTTTAGAGTAGCCTTTTACTACTCTTTTTTCTTCTTTTAAAATTCTACTTGTGTGTGTGTGTGTGTGTGTGTGTGTACTCCCTCAACGGTTTTAAGTTTATGCATTTTATTTTCCTTTTTATTTAAATTTTACTTAAATATATTTTAGTCATATTATCAATATAAGTCAAGTACTATAATAAAAGCTTTTTATCATTTTTTACTAAAGAACAATAGTAGACAATATATAATACAAAAAAAGATGATAAATAACTTATCATCTTTCCATTTATTATTTAACCATATTCTATTTTTGTATAGATTCTCTTTCTCTTCCTCCTGGCTTTCTTTCATGATTCTCTAATTCTCCAGCAGGTTTTACTGTTACATTTGTTGCTTGAATTCTATTTATTGTATCATCTTCTCTAAAGTCTGATTTATCACTAGGTAAAATTTTTATTTCAGCTTCAACTTTAGCATTTGATGTTTCTGCCATTTTTATGCTTTCTCTTTGAGCACGAATTAAATTTGCAGCATCTTCTTTTGAAAGATTTCCATCTTTAATAGCAACAGCTGACACTGTTGTTAAATTTGCTCCATTTTCATCTTCAACATATTGGTTTGGATCGTCCGAAAATAATGTCTTAAATCCTTTACCAATCGCACTTAATATTCCCATAAATTTTTTCCTAAGCTATATGCTTAGTATTCACCTCATTTCAAAAATTTTACACTACATAATTATTATAACACAAAAAGTCCTTAAAATCAAGGACTTTTTAAAAAAATAATTTACATAATTTGTTTTATTATAATATTATTTTATTTTTGTAAGTCTAATTCCTTACTTTTTTCTTTTTTTCCTTAAAAAATTAATTCATATAGTCTTTTAATCTTTTACTTCTACTTGGATGTCTTAATTTTCTAAGAGCCTTTGCTTCTATTTGTCTTATTCTTTCACGAGTTACTTGAAATTCTTTACCAACTTCTTCAAGAGTTCTAGCTTTACCATCTTCTAATCCGAATCTTAATTTCAAAACTTTTGCTTCTCTTGGTGTTAATGTTGCCATAACTTCTTCTAATTGTTCTTTTAACAATGTGTATGCAGCGGAATCATGTGGCGCTGGTGATTCATCATCTGGTATAAAATCTCCCAAATGGCTATCATCTTCTTCTCCTATAGGAGTTTCCAATGATACTGGATCTTGTGCTATTTTTTGAATTTCCATAACCTTTTCTACTGGTATCTCCATTTCTTCAGCAATTTCTTCTGGTGATGGCTCTCTTCCTAATATTTGTAGTAGGTGTCTTGAAGTACGAATTAATTTATTTATAGTTTCTACCATATGAACTGGTATTCTAATTGTTCTTGCTTGATCAGCTATAGCTCTTGTTATAGCTTGTCTTATCCACCATGTTGCATAAGTACTAAATTTATATCCTTTTTTATAGTCAAATTTTTCAACAGCTTTTATTAATCCCATGTTTCCTTCTTGGATTAAATCTAAAAATAGCATTCCTCTTCCAACATATTTTTTAGCTATACTAACAACTAATCTTAAGTTTGATTCAGCTAATTTTTGTTTTGCCTCTTCATCGCCTTCTAATACTCTTTGAGCAAGTTCTAATTCTTCTTCAAAAGTAAGTAATGGTATTCTGCCTATCTCTCTAAGATACATTCTAACTGGGTCATCAACACTAACTCCATCTATATTAACTAAATCAATTTCTTCTAATTTAATATCTTCTACTTCGTCTAAGTCTTCTAAATCTGGTTCTAAAAAGTCTTCATCGTCTTTTAATACATTTACACCAATTTCCTCAAAAGCTTCAAATACTTTATCAATTTGATCTGAATTAGCCTCTCCTAATTCTGCTGCTAATTCTCCATAAGTTATTTTTCCTTTTTCTTTTGCATCTTTTACTATTTTTAATAACTTATCTTTTTCTGGATCTTCTTCTATTCTTTTTTTAGTTTTATTTTTTTCTTCTTCTGTTATTTCTTTTTGGCTATCTTCTATATCTTTTTTTGCTTTCTCTAAGTCTTCTACTTTTACTTCTTCTTTTTTACTGTTTTCTACTACTGCTTTAGCTTCTTTTTTCTTTTCTTTTTCTGTTTTTACATTTGCTTCTTTAGATTCTTTTTGCTTATTTATGCTATCTGTTTCAGCTTTCTTTTTCTTATTTTTTTCTTCTATATCTTTAGATTCCTTTTTTATAGTTTGAGCTTTTTCATCACTATTTTTAGAAGATTTTTTTACTTTTTTTTCTTCTACTTTAACATCTTTTTCTTTAGCTTTTTTCTTTTTTGTAGGTTCTTCTTTATTTATACTTTTATCTACTACTTCTTTTTCTGTTTTTTTCATTTTTTATAATACCTCCTACTTATTTTTAGCTAATTCTATTATAATCTCACTCAAAGTTTGCTCTAATTTAGCTATTTCCTCTTTTGTTAGAGAAGAACTGTTTTCTAGTGCTTTTATAATTTCTGATTTTCTATTAGATAATCTCTCTTTATTATAAATATTTATTAGATCTTCTATACATTTTTCTACTGAATTTATTTCATAATCTGTAACTAATATTTCACTTACATGTGACTGTATTTCTTGGTCTTCTATATTCGCTATAGTTTGTAATATTTTTTCGCTTTCTTCTGCTGTAGATTCTAATATTTTTTCAAAAATTTTTTTATTAACATCTAGTTTTAAATCTTCTAATGTTATATTTGTTACTATTGGTTCATAACTTTCTCTAAAATGATTTATTAACAAATATATAATCATGTTCTCTCTTTTAATTACCGCTGGACTTATTGCTTCAGATTTTCTTTCTTGCAGTCTTGGCTTAACTAAAATTTTCTCATTTATCTCTTTATAAGAGACTTTATTGACTTCAGCATAAATTGCTTCTTTTGAGATATTATATTGTTCTGAAACTTTATCAATATATATTTCTCTTTCTATTTTATTTTCAACATTTGAAAGAATTTTTGTTATTTCTTTTAAAAATCTGATTTTGTCATTCGCATTTTCAAGATTATATTTGTTTTTTAGCATTTTTATTTTAAATTCTACTAATGATATGGCCTTTTCAATTAATAAGCCAAATCTACCACTTCCATATTTTATAACATATTCATCAGGATCTTTTGCTCCTTCCATTTGTAGCACTCTTGCATCGCAACCTTGTCCTTCAAGGATTGATAGTCCTCTCATTATTGCCTCTTGACCTGCACTATCTGAATCATAGCTTAATATTACTTGTTCACTATACTTTCTAAGTAATCTTCCTTGCTCTTCTGTTAATGCTGTTCCTAAAGAGGCTACAACATTGTTAAATCCACGTTGGTATAGTGAAATTGCATCCATATATCCTTCAACTAAAATTATTCTTTTAGAACCAGATTGTTTTGCTAAATTTAGTGCAAATAAATGCTTTTTCTTAGAATATATTAAACTTTCATTGGAATTAATGTATTTTGCCAATTTCTCATTATTCTCTAATTTTCTACCACCAAAAGCTATAACTTTGCCATTTACTTCCATAATTGGAAACATAAGCCTTTTTCTAAATCTATCAACAAAGTCACCTTTATCTGTTTTATTTACAAGTCCTGTTGCTAAAATCTCTTCATCTTTAAAACCCTGTAATTTTAAATATTTGTATAAATCATTATACTCTCCTGAATATCCTATTTTAAATGCCTTTAATGTATTATTATCTAATTTTCTTTGTTTTACATAGTCTTGTGCTATTTTTGCTAAAGGTTTATATAACCTCTCGTGGTAAAAGATTGTTGTTTCTGCATTGATTTTATACATTCTATCTTTAAGATACTGTGTTTTATTAAATTCTGTATTTTGATCTACTGGCAATTCTATTCTTGCTCTTTCTGCTAAAAACTCTAATGCTTCTTTGAAAGATATTCTTTCAATTTCACTAACAAATGTAAACACATCTCCACCTTTATGACAACCAAAGCAGTGAAAATACTGTCTATCTGCCGAAACAGAAAAAGAAGGTGACTTTTCTTTATGAAATGGACATAATCCAAAAAAATTTCTCCCACTTCTTTTTAATGTTACATATTGAGAAATCACATCAACTATATCATTTGCTGACCTTATTTCCTCTTTTAATTCATCAGTGTATTGAACCATTCTTTAAACCTTTCTTTTATAATATTCGACATAGATTGTTCAAATCCTTCATTTTTATGTAAATCATTTTATGTCCTTGCATTTATTAACAGCTATAAATATTTTTATACATTTTTCTCTTTTATATTTTCGCACAAAAAAAGATTATATTTTTTATATAATCTTTCTTTTATTATTTATTAGTTTGCTGAAACAAATTTTTTAACTATATTATCTGTTTGAGCTTCTTCTGGCATACCAACTACTTTTGGTAATTCTTCAGTTTGAGCTATTCCATGTAATTCATAAGAAGTATTTATCTTATTATCAACTAGTTTTTCAACTTCTTCTTTCCCTTTGCTTTCTGCTAAAACTAGTTCACTAACTAAAATTTGTTTTGCATTTAACAACATTTTCTTTTCTGTTGTAGATAATCCTTTTTCCTTTTGTTTAAAACTTAAATTTCTTACTATATCTGCTACCTCAAAAATGTCTCCAGATTTCATTTTTTCAACATTATCTCTATATCTTTTGTTCCATTTCATAGACATTTCAGTGCTGTCTTGCTCTAAAACATTTATTACTTTTCCGGCTGTCTCTTTATCTATAATATTACGTACTCCTATTTCTTCAGCTTTTGCAGTAGGTACCATTACTTTCACTTCACCTGGCATTTTTATGATGTAATAAGATTGCTTTTCGTCTAAAATCGCCCTCTCTTCTATTGTTTCAATAACACCAGCTCCGTGCATTGGATATACTATTTTATCTCCTACCTTAAACATTTAATTCGTCACTCCTTCCAAGTAATAATAAAATTACTACACTAAAATTATACTACAAAAATTACCAAAAGTCAAAGAATTCTAACGAATTAATTAATTTTTTTTCACAAATTTATTACATTTTAAAAAAACGCTTGCATATTAAGTAATTTAGAGTTTTAATATATTATTTATTTGTTGAACCAAATCCGCCTAATCTTTCTCCTTGAGCTGAATCATCATCAGTAATTAAATATTTCTTGAAGATTGCTTGTCCTATGGCATCTCCTTTTTTTATTTCTACATCTTCATCTTTTACATTAAAAAATGAAAACATAAAATGTCCATCATTATCTGGATTTCCATAATAGTCTTTATCAATAACTCCTATACTATTTGCCATTACTAATCCTTTTTTCCCTGGATTAGAGCTTCTATTGCATAATATTAAAACCTCATCATCTTCCATATATGCTTTTAATCCTGTTTTTACTAATGTTGGCTTTTGTCCTTTTTTAAAAGATGGTATCATACAATCTTCAGCCGCCTCTATATCATACCCTGCTGAATATTTTGTTTTTCTAACTGGTAAATTTATTCCTGCATTTTCAAATCCTTTTGCTACTTCAAATCCGCGTTTTCTCATTTTTCTAATTCTCCTTTTTAACTTTTTTGTTATTATATAATCTAATTCATCAAATTTCAACATTTTGGTCTCAATTTATTAAAGCATTTTTAATATATTATTTTCGTCTTTCTATAGCTTATTAAACATAAGTATATATTATTTTTGATTTCCTTATATATATCCATTTAATTCTTGGTTTTTTAGTTAGTTTTTACATTCAATATGCCATAAATCTAAATTCTTGTATAATTCCTAAAAAAATGCTATAATTAAAAATAGCAATACCTCATCATATATGAAAGAGAGGTCATTATTATGGCTCATGGTGGACACTGTGGAGGTCACCACTATCACCATCATTATCGGAGTAGAGGCGAGCCTCAAATTCCACTTCCTATTGCTATACTTCTGATAGTGATTTGGATAGCCCTACTTGTATGGATTGATTACGAACAGTCAGACATTGATGGTAAAACTCCTTTGGAAGGAAGCTATCAAACTTATCCGAATTATTTGCTGGATGAAACTGGCTATCTTTCGGATCATTGGCTGATTATTGATGGGCTCAAATACTTGCACCAAAAGACAAATGTGCAAGTTGTCGTAATGGTTGAAAGCGGAACTTGGTCTGACAGAAAAGTCGTAGACAAATATTATGAACTCTTTGATGATGAAGCTCATGTTCTTATTGTCATCACAAGTTCGTGGTATGAATCTCATGACTATTACGCTATTGGTGATCTTGCCAATAATGTAATTGATGATCGAGCTGCCAACTACCTAATCGACACCAGAATCAATAACAGCAAAAATGGTGAAAAATGGCAAAAAGAGCTAAAAGATTTTGCAGACGAGCTCTTGTCCACAAGCAATTAGCTTTCATAACGGGAAAAAGTGGGAACGTTCTCTTTTGAGCGTTCCCACTCCCAATTTTATATTTAACATTTTATATTAGAAACCTACTTTTTTTATAGTAAATTTAATTATCTTTAATATGTCTAAAAGCTTCAAATCTATAAAATAAAAAGACGCTACCAAAAGCGTCTTATCTATTAAACAATAAAATTAGTCTTGAGCATATGGTATAATAGCAATATGTCTTGCTCTTTTTACAGCTGTTGTAATCTCTCTTTGATGTTTTGCACATGCACCTGTTGCTCTTCTTGGTAATATTTTACCTTTTTCATTGATAAATTTTCTTAATTGATCAACATTTTTATAATCTAATTCAAAGTTTTTGTCATTACATAATGCACAAACTTTTTTTCTTATTTTTCTAAACTTTGGATTAAAATCATCATCTTGATTATTTCTATTGTTTCTTTTATTTTGTTTTTTATCAGCCATTTTAAATCCTCCAATCTTCAAACTTTATATATTAATTAAACTTAGAATGGTAAATCATCATCAGATGAAGTTACTTGAAATTCAGCACTTTGTGTAACTGCTTCTCCAAATGTATCTTCAAAACTTCCTGAAGCTTCTCCATCCCTTTTACTATCTGCAAAATATGCTTCTTCTGCAACTACTTCTGTAACATAATGTTTTTGTCCTTGGTCATCATCCCAAGTTCTTGTTTGTATTCTTCCTATTATTCCAACTTGTTGACCTTTTTTGAAGTATTTGCTTACAAATTCTCCTGTTTTGCTCCAAGCTACAATATTAATAAAATCAGCTTGTCTTTCTTCACCTTGTCTTACAAATCTTCTATTTACTGCTAAACTAAATGAAGCTACTAAAGTATTATTTGTTTGAGTATATCTTACTTCTGGATCCCTTGTTAATCTTCCCATTAAAACTACTTTGTTCATTTGGTTTCCACCTTTCTTATTATTTTTCGTCTTTTCTTACAACGATAAATTTCATTACTTCGTCTGTAATTCTGTATACTCTTTCAAGTTCTTTTATTAAACTTGGTGCAGCTTCAAAGTTAATTAATACATAAATACCTTCTGAATTTTTACCAATTTCATAGGCTAATTTTTTCTTTCCTAACTCTTCTACTGACTCAACTTTTCCATCACTATTAATTAAATTTGAAAATTTTTGAATTAACTCTTTAACTCCTGCATCTTCAACATTTGGATTAATAATGAATACTGTTTCGTATTTATTCATTATCTTTCACCTCCTTTTGGATATTAAACCCATATTTTTAAATATGAGTAAGGCTAAAAATAGCTTTTGCTATTTTTGTACGCAATTATTTTAACACAGTTTTTTCCATTTTACAAGCATTTTCAAAGATTTTTTATTTATTCCAAATTTTAATGTAATTTGAAAATTACTTTTAAGTATCCTTTAGCTGAATTCTTTTTTAATATTTTTATTGATAATTTACTAATTCTACTTTTTCATAATCTAATTCTTTTGCATAATATGTTTTTCCATTATACTCAATTCCTTGATAATAGTATATTGTATGGCTCTGTTCATTTATTATATATACATCATTTTCATTTTCTACTTTTTTTCCATAAAAAATCTTTAAATTTTCTATTTTGTCTAAATCAATTTCATAATAAATCTCACTATCATTAGGATTTATAGAATTTTCCGAAAATTCTATTTTTTTATCCTTTACTGGTATTGTTCCATAGTCTAAATAATATATTGCGATTTTATCTTCTAATGTTTCAATATCTTTATATACATTATTTAGTTTATTTAAGTTCAATGTTTTTTTAGCAGAAATTGATATTATAATTAAAATCGTAATAATTATTACTATTATAAAAATACTTATTTTTTTCTCCATATCTGTATTCCTTTATAAAATTTAGAATTTTATGTACAAATATAGATTACTATTAAATTATTTACATTTCAAGTATTTAGACAATATTTTCTATTGCTTTGTATGCTTTTTTAAATATATTATATTTTTTCTCTTCTATAAAATACAAATACCATAAATATGCCAATAATGCTAGGAAATATATATTCTTTATTTTCACTATCATTATCCCATATCCGAAATGAGATAATACATAACAAAGCTTTACTAAATATTAAAGTAAATTTATTTGCAATTTTAGTATCAAATATCAATTTTAATATTTCTCTTAAAACCTTACCTCCATCTAATGGTAAAATTGGTATTAGATTAAAAAAGCAAATTGCAAAGTTTGTATAAATTATTTTATAATAAGTATTATTATCAATATAAAAAAGTATTAATGCAACTATTAAATTTGATATTGGTCCTGCTAAAAAAAATAATATTTTATAAATTCCTTTCTTTTTTCCATAAGAATAAAATTCTAGAGAAACTCCCAAAGGATTTAAATACATTTTTCTTGGTTTTCCTCCTATTAATAATCCAACTATCAAATGAGCTATTTCATGCATTAATACAAAAATAAGAAATATTATATAAGTATCTATATTATTTAATATTAGAAATAATATTAAAGCAAAAATTATTTTCAAATTTATTTCTATTTTCATTTTCTACTTCCTAAAAACTTAAAATTTGTAATGGGTCAACAAATCTGTCATCTACTCTTATCTCAAAATGCAAATGTGGTCCAGTACTATTTCCTGTGCTTCCTACAGCTCCTATTTCTTGACCTTGTGCAACAATTTGTCCTTCCTTTACAAAGATTGACGAACAATGTGCATATAAAGTTGTTACATTATTACATCTAATTTTTATATGTTTCCCATAATCACCTTCACTTGAAACAAGTGTTACTATACCTTCCATTGATGCTTTTATTTTAGTTCCTTTTTCTGCTGCTACATCTACTCCTGTATGATATCCAGTTACCTTTTGATATTCTGATTCTCTTGAACCGAATCCAGAACTAACTATTCCACCTTCTAATGGTTTAATAAAACTATATGATGCCTTTAAATTTTGTACATCTAATTCCATTTCTGTTAAGGAACTGCTTAACTCTTGTTCTCCATTATTTTCGCCTTCTAAATTAGAGTTCTCTGCAATTTTATTTGCTTCCTCATTACTCTCATTCTGCATTTTTTCTTCATTACTATTTTGACTAGGTATTTCATCATTTATCTCTTGCTTTTTTTCATCAGCAACTGTCTCTTTTAAGAATTCAGTAATTTTTGCACTAATATTTACATTATATCGTTCTAATTCTCCCAAAAATTCACTTGTAAAAATATAATCTTTATTTTGAACTGCAAATATAATTACTGCTATATTGAACATTAATAATAAATGTAGGAAAAATTTATTTTTAAATCCACCCTTTTCTCTTATGGCTGGTTTATTGCTAAAACTTAAATTGCGATTATTTCTTCTAAAATAAATTTCTTCTGCTCTTCTTATTTTTTCATCATCATTTAAAATTTTCTCCAAAAAAATACACCTCTCTTACATGTTAAAAATATATTCATGTAAAAGAGGTTTATGATAATTAATTTAATAATTTTATTATTATTAATACTAAAACTAATGTTATATTAATAAATTTTGATATTTTAAGTTTTTTCTCAATTTTTCTTATTTTAAATTTTTCATACTTAATATCAGAATCTTTAATTTCTTTATTTACTAGTACTTCTGCTTCTTTTAATATATTTAAATTTCCTTTTATATTTTCTTTATCACTTTCAATTTTGTGTATCTTTACATTTTCTTTTAATACTATAAATGCTTCTTCAATAATATTTGATTCCATATCCTTTAAAAAAATTATGTTATTAAGTTTATTTAATTGCATACTCTCACCCACCAAATTTATTTTAAAATTATCTTTTCCAAAATTTGTAAAAATATTCATTTTTATAAAACTTTAATTTGCATATAGATTTTATAAAAAGCATATAATTTTATATAAATATTCTAAACTTTATTGGAGGTTTTATGAATTATAAAAAAGGATTAGATTTTAAACATAAAGAAGTTATAAATATAAAAGATGCAAAACGTTTAGGCTATGTTCAAGATGTAACTGCAGATTTTAAAACAGGAACTATAAATGAAATTATAGTTCCTGGTAATAATACTAGTTTTTTTAATATTTTTTCTACTGGCAATGAATTAGTTATACCTTGGTCATCAATAAAAGTTATTGGTGAAGATATAATTTTAGTAGATTTTTAACTATTCTAATGGTAAATCGTCTTCTGAAATCTTTACTATAACAAATCCATTTTGTAATTTTATACTTCCTTCTTCTGGCCAAATTGGCATTTCTTGTGCTACATTTCTTGCTTCTTTCATCTCTTCTGGCGAACATTCTGTATACATTATTCCCATACATCTCATTATTCTTAAAATTCCACTTGTACTATTAATATAATATGGTGGTGCATTAAAATTCATTGTAAACAATGATACTCCAACAGTTTCTTCTATTTGGCAAACTGCATTTAATCTCGCACCTCTGTGCCCTACTATTGCAACTTTACTACCTTCTTTTCCACCAGCTCTTCCTATATCTTCAGCAATACTAGTTGCCATTTCTATATCTGATTGATTTCTAATATGATCAGTATAATATAATCTTTGTGTTCTTATCATTTGACATTGCATAACTGATAATATTAATATTATTGCTATATATTTTAAGTATTTATTTTTAAATAAATAATAACTTGCATACATTATTATAAATGCTTCTGAAAAAGGTAATACAAATTGAGCTCTTATAAATGGAGCATGTCCTATTGCAATAATCATATAGAACGGTGTTCCTATAAATGCCAATATTGATAACCCATATAATATTTTTTCACTAATTTTTAAAGTATCTTTTGATTTTACTAATTTATATGCAGAAACTATAACAAAAAATATTGTTCCTACTAAATATCCGATATTGAAAAAGTCACCTTCGCCTTTAAATACTGCTTTTATATATCCTTTTATACATTCATAAATTTCTCTTAAAGGATGTGTCCCCCAATAAAAACTATCATCAATATAAGCGCTAAATGATGGTAATAATTTTATGCTAAGCTTATATCCTATAAATGCAACTGCAAAACTTATTAATAATTTAATTATTGTTTTAAAATTTCTATCTTGATTTTTTTCATCTTCAAACATCATAATAAATGCAAATATACAAAATGTTATGTAAATTGCTACAAATGTTTGATATGTAGCAAAGCAAATTACTAAAAGTGCTGTTCCTAAAATTCCATATATCCAATTTTTATCCTTAATCCAAGTAAAAATAAATAAACTTGCTAGCGAAGTTAGTGAAATTGCAAAAGCAATTTCTGCACATTGAAGCATATATACAAATTGTTCTACAAATATTGGATGTGTAAAAGCAAGTAACGGTATACACAAATTTAATAGTCCTAAATCTTTATTAGATACTTTATAAAAAGTATAATATAAAAGAATATTTGATACTACCAAAAATGCTAGAAAAACAACACCCACATAATATGGACAGTAATATGATAATCCTAAAAACTCTTTTTCTAATAATAATCCATATCTTCCTATTCCTAACCAGTTATATTCAAATGTTGGATTTTCAACGAAAACTTGTGTATCTATTCCTAAATTATTATAAAAAAGATTTGATCCATGTGTTAAAACAATCAAGAATATTGTAATCACAATTAGTAAACTATGTGATTTACAATATTCTGAAAAATCTTTTAATGAAATACTACTTCCATTTTTTCCTAAAATAAATTCTTTTATTTTTACAAGTGATTTTTTCATTTTTCTCCCCCTTGACAAGAAAAATTATAACAGAAAAAATCCTTATATTCAATATTATTTATACTCATATACTTTATTTGTATAATCTTTTTATATGTTCAATAGCTGTTTTCTCTAATCTTGACACTTGAGCCTGTGAAATTCCAATTTCTTCTGCAACTTCCATTTGAGTTCTACCAAGAAAAAATCTTTTATCTATTATCATTCTTTCCTTATCATTAAGTTTTTTTAAAGCTTCATTCATTGTTATATTTTCTGCCCATAATTCATCAGTATTTTTCTTGTCTTTTACTTGGTCCATTATATACAAACTATCTGCTCCATCATTATATACTGGTTCTTGCAAAGATACTGGATCTTGTATTGCATCTAGGCTAAGCACAACATCTTCTTTTTCAACATTTAACTCTTTTGCAATCTCCTCTATACTTGGCTCTTTTCCATTATCTCTAGTTAATTTTTCTTTTGCTTGTAATACTTTATATGCCAAATCTCTTACAGATCTACTTACTCTTACCATATTATTATCTCTTAAATACCTTCTAATTTCTCCAATAATCATTGGAACTCCATAAGTTGAAAGTTGAATATCTAAGCTTGTGTCAAAATTATCTATTGCTTTTATTAATCCTACACACCCAACTTGAAATAAATCATCTGCATTTTCTCCTCTTCCGCAAAATCTCTGAATTACACTTAAAACTAATCTTAAATTTCCATTTATTAATTTTTCTCTAGCTTCTTTATCTCCTTCTTTCATTTTTTTAAATAGTTCTTTTGTTTCTTCTTGTGTTAATACTTGTAATTTAGAGGTGTTTACATTTGCTATCTCTACTCTATTAATCAAATTAAAAACTCCTCCTCTTGAAAATAATGTTATTTACATTATTTCCAAAAGAAGGATAAATTATACTATTTTATTGAATTTAGCAAAATCTTTATTTTGTAAGAAAATAACAATCATAAAATTTATATAAATAAGCTCATATATGCTATATTTTTTGCACCTTCATAAGAAATATTTTCTTTTTTTATATCTTCAAAACTTTTAATTTTTTCAATTACTTTTTCATCTGAATAATTAACCATTTGAAAAACTAAAGAACTCGGAATTTTCTTTTTATCTTCATCTGGTAATAAATTATAATATCCTCTAGCTTCAGATAACCCTATTATTTCTTTTCTATTTTTCATCTTTATCTTCTCCTTCTTTGTTTTTCCCTCTTCTTCCAATATTTAATACTTCTGTTTTATTTAATTTATAATCTTTTGCAAGTCTAGCCGCTGTATACTTAGCTTCTAATGTATCTAAATTACAATATTTTTTTCTATTTCTTTTAACTGATTATATAAAAATTTCTTATTTTCTATACTTATCATATTTCACCTTTTGTGTTTACATAAAGCATCATTTTTATTATACCATGTTTTCCAGTCTTTTCCAAGTACTTTACATAATTTTTTAAATATAATACTCCCCTTACAAAATTACTTAAATCTTAATTTAAGAATAAAAGATGACAATATTTTGAAATTTTTCTGTACAAAATTGCGCTAAAAGCTTTCTTTAATACGAAGTGCAGAGCACTTTTCTATTAAATAAAAAACCTCTTTATTAAACAAAAAAGTTTAATAAAGAGGTCTTGTTTTTATATAATAGATTTTAGAACTTCACTACAAAGCTTATTAATTTTTCTTATTCTTCAATTTCTGTTTGCTTTAATCTTAAATGCCCTAATTCTTCCCATCTGTTATAAGCTAAATTTAATCTAAATAGTACTGTTGGTTTTGCACCAGCTCTATTTTTATCTACAACGCAAGCATAAAATCTAACATCTGTATCTTTTGGCACATCAATATCAAAACATTTCTCAAATTGATCTGTATCTGAATACTCATACTTGTATAAACTTTGTCTGCTTATTTGTTTTATTAAACATAACGTATCCAAAACTTCTTTTGCTGTTTTACTTGCAGACATATCATTAATTGTTAAATTTACTGGTAAAGTACTACTTTCTAATAATTGCATAGATGATGCAATAAATATTTTAAACTTTTGAGCTAAATTTGAAAGTATTGTAGCTGTTTTCTTTACTTCATCACTATTACCAATATTTGCTGTATCAGCTTTTAAAGTATCATAAAACATATAATGTATTCCTTCTTTATAGTAATAATTCATTATAATTTTTCTTAAATCATCATTTGTATGTTCTGTAATATGAATAAAGAAAATTGAATTATTAACTTGTGTATTTACCCATTCTGTTACAGCTAATGTTTGTCTAAAATCACTAGAATTTTTTTGTAATCTATCAATATATTCTTCTTGAGATTCTTCATCTTTTCTTAATATATAGCCTTTTTCATCACATTTAACTTTTTTACCTTTATCTGGTCTAAATTTTAACTCAAGTAATTCTCCTTCAGATACTTTTATTTTTTGACCATGAAGTTTTTGTATTTCTGGGTTATTTAAAATTGTCGTAATCATACACAATTTCATTTTTTCTTCAGACATTTCGTTAGAAATAATTAAAACCTTTTCCTTATGAATAAATGAAATATATGCAGCTAAATTTATTGTAAATCTACTTTTTCCGGAGTTAGAAGGCATTGCATAGCACATTGTTTCTCCTCTTCTTAATCCCTTAAATACTGTAGACAAAATATTAAATGGAAGTGAAATACCATTACTTAACTCATTATCTCCTGCAAGTAAAAAACTTGTTACATCTGTATTTAATCTTCCTTGACTTAATCCTGTTGTAACAGTAATTTGTTCTAATGCACTTTCAACTTCTTCTACTGTCATATCATCATATAATTCATAATTTTGTATTTCTAATATTTTTTGTTGAATTATTGATGTTGGAGCTATTAAGTAATTTTTCTTTAAAATAAATAATTTTTTAAGCTCCATGTAAACATTTTCCAAATTATAATTTTGCGCTGCTGCTATTTTCCTTACCTTTAATTTTAAATCATAAGTATTTGGCGTCTCTCTAGGTAATTGAAACTTATCTTTTGCTATTGCTGGTGCATAAGCTTCTCCATCTCTAAATATAACTATTTTGTAAAGATTCATTAATTCATCATCAGAAAATTGGCAATCATCATATACAAAATAAAATCTTGATATTGCTTTTGGATTATTAAAAAGTAATCCTATATATATACATTCAAGTTCTAAGTCTATTAATTCATCTGGATATACACTATCCTCATTTGAAGAAAATTCTTCTACTACTTCTTCCTGACTTTCATTTGGCTCTTCTTCATCTATATATTCATATTCTTCATCTTCAGAATCCTCGAATTCTGGATTATCTTCAAGCTCTGTATCTTCTACTTCTTCAATATTTTCTTCATCTTCATACTCTACTTCTTCTGCATTCTCATAATCTTCGCCATCATCTTCATACTCTATTTCCTCTACATTCTCATAATCTTCGTCATCATCTTCATATTCTACTTCTTCTGTATCCTCATAATCTTCGTCATCTTCTTCATCTGTCAGCTCGTCATCATCTATTACTTCATACTCTTCATCATCTATATCATCATCTTCTAAGATTTCATATTCATCATCTGACAACTCATCTTCATCTATTACTTCATACTCATTATCATCAACTTCCTCTAGTTCACTCATATCTAGTTCTTCAATATCATCAAATTTTTCATCTTGTATTTTTTTACGTTTCTTTTCAATCTCCTCATTTGAATCCAAAATAAATACCTCCATTTTACCAATTTACTTATATTTTCTCATGTTAATTTAGTTTTATTTTATCCTTAATTTATTGCATTTACAATATATTTAATATAAATGTAATAAAAGGGAGCATTATGCTCCCCCTTGTTTATTTTATCCTGTTTTACTCATAATCTCTTTTTTCATTTTATTCATTATTTTCTTTTCTAATCTAGAAATATAACTTTGTGAAATTCCTAGCATATCTGCTACCTCTTTTTGAGTTCTTTCCTTCTCATTTGTTTCAATTCCAAAACGTAATTGCATTATATATTTTTCTCTACTATCTAGTTTACTTATTGCAATCTTTAGTAAAGCCATATCTACTTCATCTTCTATTGCTTTTGAAGTTATGTCATTATCAGTCCCCAAAATATCAGATAGTAAAAGCTCGTTCCCATCACCATCTTTATTAAGTGGTTCATCTATAGATACTTCGTTTTTTATTTTTGTATTTCTTCTAAGTTGCATTAGAATTTCATTTTCTATACATCTTGATGCATAAGTCGCAAGTTTTATATTTTTATCTACATTAAAAGTATTAATTGCTTTCATTAAACCTATTGTACCTATTGATATCAAATCTTCAAAATCAATTCCAGTATTTTCAAATTTTTTAGCTATATATACAACAAGTCTCAAATTTCTTTCGACAAGTATTTGTTTTGCATCTTGGTCATCTAGCATAAGCTTTTGTAATAGTTTTTCTTCCTCAATTACATCAAGTGGAGGCGGTAATGTTTGGCTCCCTTTTATATAAAATATAGGAAATTTGTCTATATTATTTCTAAAAAAGTATTTTCCTAAAATTTTCATTATTTGGTTTTTAATCTTTTCAAGTAAATTCACTTTTGTTCCCTCCTTTTTATAATTTATCAAATTTTCAAATTTTCTACTGTCTTTTTATATTTGTTATTATTTAAAATATCCAAACCAATTAAACTTGTATATAAATTATTTTTTGATAATTTTCCATCATATATCCCTATTAAGACATCATCTCTTGTACATTCCTCCTCACTATAAATTTTTACATAATCAGGCTTAAAGCCTATTAATAATCCATTATCATTTCCTAAAGAGGAAAATGGTATTAACTTGAATTTATAAGAATGAACATTAGACTCTTCAATCCACTTCCCCTTTAAAATATATTTAATATTTTCCAAAATATTCTTAGAAACTATACCTTCTAAACTTTCCCTTTCTACAATTATTACATCAGTTTTACTTATTGGTTCTTTTAATAAATTTCCTGTATCTATCATTGTCTTTATTTTCCTATTTTTTCCATTATAAAAAATTTCTAAATCACATATCATTGATTTTTTGCTTAATCTACTTTTTATAGTTCTTTCTACCACAAAAATAACAAAAAAGCCGAACTAATCCTGATAAAACTGCAATTTTAAGTGGATATGTTCCTACTAAATGATTTTTTTCTATAATTATATTTTGAGGTTTTATAAAAAATAATAACATAAATGCAATTCCACCAAAAGTAAAAGAAACTAGATAGAAAAATATTAATTGTCTTATTACTTTTTTTATTCTGTAATCTTTAAAAGCAATTAGCATCATTAATATTGATATTACTACTTTCAAAAGCACACTACTTACTATATTCATATTTACTATATAATTTAAAATTGCAAATATTCCACCTATTGTACTGGATAGCATTATTCTTATAAAACTAATTCTTGATTTACTTATAATAGCTGTTGATAAAATTATTATGTAATTTAAAATAATATTTTCTAAAAGTACTATATCCAAATATATAGTCATTTATCTGATATATTTCCTTTCTTTAGTTTTACACTTAGAACTCTAGTTAGTTATATTAGGAAGTTCAGAAAACTTTTCTAATATATAAAATAAGTTCTGTTTTAAAGATTAAATACATTTTAGTACTAACCTTGTAAAAATCCTGTCATTTTCTAGGGCAGAAAAAAAGAAATAATCTACAAAAATAGATTATTTCTTTTTTAACTTGCTAAATTTCGTCCTATTTATAATATAATTTTTAATATATTTGTTTTTATTTATTTCCTAATCCTTTATTTTTTCTTAGGAAAGTAGGAATATCTAAATCTCCATTAGAATCATTATTTGATGATGAACTAGAAGTTATATTTGAAGAAGACATTGCACTTGCATTTCTTTTTCTCCAGATATCAGATACTGTATTTTCAAATTGTGGTTGAGTATTTTGAACTGGTCTTCTTACAACTTCCTCTTCTTTTTCAAATCCTGTTGCTATAACTGTAATTTGAATTTCATCACCCATTGAATCATCTATAACTGTACCAAAGATAATGTTTGCTTCTGGATCTGCACTTCTTTGTACTAATTCAGCAGCAGTGTTTGCTTCGTGTAATCCCATATCACTTCCACCAGTAATATTTATAATTATTCCTCTTGCTCCTTCTATTGATGTTTCTAATAATGGACTTTGAATTGCTTGTTTTGCAGCATCTTCCGCTCTATTTTCTCCACTAGCAGAACCAATTCCCATATGTGCCATACCTTGATTTAACATTATTGTTCTAACATCTGCAAAGTCTAAGTTAATTACACCTGGTACAGATATTAAATCAGAAATACCTTGGACACCTTGTCTTAAAACATCATCAGCCATTCTAAAAGCTTCTATCATTGATGTTTTTCTATCTATTACTTGTAATAATTTATCATTTGGAATAACTACTAATGTATCAACTTTTCCTTTTAAAGCTGCTACTCCTCTTTCTGCTTGAGCTAGTCTTTTTTTACCTTCAAAAGTAAATGGTTTTGTTACTACTCCTATTGTTAGTATTCCCATATCTTTTGCTGTAGAAGCTACTATTGGAGCAGCACCTGTTCCAGTTCCGCCTCCCATACCAGCTGTTACAAAAACCATATCTGCACCTTTTAATACTTCTGCAATCTCTGCTCTGCTTTCTTCTGCTGCTTGAGATCCAATATCTGGATTTGCCCCAGCACCTAAACCTCTAGTTAATTTTTCTCCTATCTGAATTTTAGAGCCAGCTTTTGATTCATTAAGAGTTTGTCTATCTGTATTAACTGCTATAAATTCAACATTTCTTATTCCTGCCTCAATCATTCTGTTTACTGCGTTGTTTCCAGCGCCTCCAACACCTATTACTTTAATTGTTGCTGTTCCATCCATCATGTAATTTAACTCATTCTCATCCATTATCATTAGGTATTTCCTCCTTTTATACTATATATATTAAAAATTAAAAACTATTTTATGTGTAAAAGAAATCTCTTACTTTTTCTACAACTGTTTTAAGTAGATTTTTTTCTGTTTTTACAGATATACTACTAGAAACTGTTTTTGCATAAGGTCTCGCTGCTATATATCTTACTAAAGCATAACTTACTCTATACGTTGATTTTACAGTACTAACTAATCTTCCAGTAGATATTTTTACAGGTATATTTAAAATTATTTTTCCTGCCATATCACTTTTGTTTATATTTATAATTCCTTCACCTGTTAATATTACATTATTTATATTATTTTTTATTCCATGTGATGTTATATTTTTATTTACTAATGTAAATATTTCTTCAATTCTTGCTTCAATAATTTCTATTAAATCTGAACTTTTTATTGTTGTATTTTTTGAATCAGAATTTTTACAAGTATTTAGAACTATATTATTATCATTATCTATGAAAGATCTTAAAGCTAATCCATATTGTCTTTTTAATTTATCTGCTTCTTCTTTTGAAACATTTAATACATAAGCTATATCACTTGTAATATTATCCCCGCCAAGTGAAATTGTATTAGTATAAACAAAAGTTGAACCATTAAATATTCCTATTTCTGTGTTTCCAGCTCCAATATCTAATATCATAACATTATCTGATAATTCATTTGTATCTAATACTAGATTTCTTTCAGCTAAAGATGTAGGTACAACGCCATCTATTTCTATTCCAGCCTTCTTAAAAACAGAAGTTAACTGTTTTACATATTCTTTTTCAGCAAGTATTATTTGGGCAGTTAATGTAAAATTACTACTAAATTTTCCTACAGGATCATCTACTGCTTTTCCATCTTCTAGGATAAATTTATCTGGTACTATATCTATTAATACTTTATCTTCTGGAATCTCAATATCTCTAACTTGAATTATTGCTGAAGCAACATCTTTTATTGTTATTCCGGCAAACTTATCTTTTGCATCTTTTACGATACTGTTCTGTACTATTGTTATATATTTTCCAGGTATAGTAGTATAAGCAGAATTTATTTGTAAGTTTGATATATCTTGTACTTCACTTATTGTTCTAGCTATTGCTGAACTTAGTTCTTCTTCGTCTACAATCTTTCCTTTCTGGATTGCTTGACACTTACTACTTGTACTACAAATAATTTCAATTTGATTGAAATTATTAACTTCGCCAACAAATGTACTTACTTTAGAGGTTCCAATATCGATACCAACAATTATATCCCCTATTGCCAAAGTTAACTCCTCCATTTTTATTATTTTATTTTAAAAAAATCCTATGTGATAAGAATATTACATTTTAAGTAAAAAGTCAAGCAAAAATGACATATTTTTGTAATTAAATTGTAATATTTTTGTTATTCTTGAAATATTTGTAATGTAATCATAACTATACAACATTTTTAGGATTAATTCAAGACAAAATTCTACATTTTTTTTAATTATTTTTATAATCTTTTATAAATAGAATGCTCATTTTTTACATAAAAATTCAAAAAAAGGTAAACTACTAGTAGTTTACCTTTTTATTTTATAAAATTTACTCTTTAAATAAAACTCTCTTAATTTTGTAAATAAATTTATTTCACTAATTTTCTTCAATTATTGAAACTTTATCATTATCTTTTATATCTTCAACACTTTTTCCCTTTTTATTTGATAACATATTACTCCATTTATCTATATAGTATCTTCTTATAATTGTTAAATTTGTAAACATTCTTCCTACGAAAACTACTATTGCAGCTAAATAAATATCTACATTTAATTTATTTCCTAAAAATGTTAATGCCATAGATAAAATTGAATTAACAAAAAACCCTGACAAAAATATTTTTAAATCGAAATTCCCTTTAATTACAGAAGAAATTCCTCCAAAAACAGTATCAAGTGCAGCTACTATAGCAATAGATAGATAACTTGAATATGTATAGGATATTACTGGAGCTATCATTCCAAGTCCTGCTCCTATTAAACAACCAAAAATTATAGCAATATAAATCATTTTTTCCTCCTAAAATATTTACAATTTATTATTTAAATTTACCTTTATTTCTTTTCTTCTGCATATTTTAAATTTAATACACCATTATATGCTGGTATTGTTATATTGTCAGATATCTCATATGCGATTCCTCTTTCTTGAGCTTTGATCTGGTCTATATAACCATTTTTTATAGTTAATGAACTTTCAAGATATTTTTTATCTCCTATTGCCTTAACTACATAAGGCCCTGAAACTTTTCTTGTATTTACTAATACTATACTATTATTTACAAAAGCAATTTCTGAACTTGCAACTATTCTTTCATCATTTATTGAAATGGCTTCTGCCCCTGCAAGATTAAGTTCATTTACTAATTTCATAAGTTCATAATCTTCAATACTATATATATCTGTATCTGTTAAAGTTACAATTATTCCTTCACCTTTAACATCAGTATATCCTAAAAGAGTTTCTGCTTCTTTTACTTCTTGTTCTAATATTTTTGAACTATTTTCATCTTCATTAAGTTCTTGCTTATATTCATTTATTCTATTTGCTTGCTCTTCCATTTTTGTTTCCACTTCTTCATATTTTGTTTTCCAGTTAGCAAGCTCTGTTCTTAGCTCTGTCTCTCTCATTGTTTCAATAGCAGTTATATCTGTCTTGTCAACTGTTTTAAACTGTGTAAACATTACCATTGTTAATATTAAAGCAGCACATCCTATAGATA
This sequence comes from uncultured Clostridium sp., assembly GCA_947570695.1. Classification (GTDB taxonomy): domain Bacteria; phylum Bacillota; class Clostridia; order TANB77; family CAG-508; genus Scatovivens. The sequence goes on along the minus strand of CANOVB010000001.1, from coordinate 73,994 downwards.
TTGCAAGTGTTATTTTCTCTTTCAAATTCTTCACCTCTATTCAATATTAGATACATATTCTGTTTTATATATGCCCTCAAATTTGGGAACTTCTACTGTACTTTTTTCGAATTGATCTATTTGTATTTGAACTCCTCCAGCTTCCATTAAACTTAAATATCCACCTGGCATTGTTAATGAACTATGTAATTGAACTGCTGGCCCTATCGCATTTATAACAAATGGTGCTCCTATTTTTTGTCCATTTACTGTAATTACATTTCCTACACAACTTATTCCTGTTCTACTTGTAATCCTTTGTCCATTAATTGATATTGCCTCTGCACCTGCATTTTTCAAAGCATTTACCACATTAAATAAGTCTTCATCATGAACTATAATAGAATTTGTTGGTCCTTTAAAAATTGAACTATCTCCATCTTTTAAAGTAATTACTATTCCTGGTCCTTTAACATCTGTATACCCTAATAATTTATTATATTCTTCTAAACTAGTACTTAATCCACTTGCAGAATCACTTGAATTTGACACTTGATTTCTAAGCTTTTCTAGTTCTTCTTCTTTTTTCTCTAGTTTTTGATATGCATTTTCGTATTTCTCTTTCCATCTTAATACACTATCTCTAAGCTCATTTTCTGCATGTGTCCTTCCAACAGTTGTTGTACTACTACTAACAGTTCTTACTTGAATAAAAATTCCAGCTGTAAGAAATACACACATTACTCCTAATATAATACAAACTGTTAATTTATTTGTTTGTTTCATTCTTTTCTCCTTTCAATTTCCTAAGTACTCTTTCTAAAATAAACTCTTTCTGTATTTAAATCTACATTTAAAAATATTTCTCCAGGAACTCCTTTATTAACATCTAAAATTGATTTTAAACATAACATTCTAGGATTTAATTCTGAACCATCTCCTAAATAAGCTGTTTTCCCTTCTTTTTCTAAAACTATTGTATAATTCTTAGGATTTGATATGTCTATTTTAGAAATTAATTCATTTAGCTCATTTGCCCTTGCTGTTTCATATATTTCTATTACCATTTTCATTTTGTTTAAGTCATCAACATTTATTCTATTTCCAGCTTTTATATTACTTAGATCTGTTGTAAATCCTACCAAAATAGGTATTTCTAATTTTTCATTTGATATTTCAAGCATATATCCCTGATTATTAATATATACATAACTATCGGCAAATTGTAGCATATATGTTGCTTCACGTTCTTTTATATTTATTTTTACTGTAGAAGGAATTTTTCTTGATATCGTGACATTTTCAATATAAGCATTTTCTTTTATTTTTTTAATAATTTCAGATTTATTAAATCTAAACATATTTGTATCAAGTTCCAAAGTTGATAAGCTTATTACTTTATTCTCTGATAATTTTACATTTCCTTCTACTTCAATATTTTTTATATTAAATAGACTAGAACAGAATAGAAAAATTATTATACCTATAAAAAGTATTATGCAACCAAATATTTTTAGTGGTAACAAACTATTCTTTTTAGTTTTACTACCAGTTCTAGCCTCATTTCTTTTAGAAGATTTTGAATTTTGGGTATTATTTTTTTGATTTTTTTTGACACCTTTATTAGGCTTTTGATTTTTTGTGCTTTTTTTAGTTATATCAATAATAATTTCATCATCTTCCAAAATTACTCACCCTTCTCCTCTTCTTCTCTTATAATATCTGCTCCGATACTATTTAATTTTTTATCAAAATTTTCGTAGCCTCTAAGTAAATATTGAAGCTTACTAACTTTTGTTGTTCCTCTTGCAACTAAACCCGCTAAAACTAATGATGCTCCTCCTCTTAAATCTGTACTTTCAACATTTGCAGAATGAAGCTTTTTCACTCCTTTTATTATCATTGTTTTTCCTTCTGTTGTTACCTTTGCCCCCATTCTTTTTATTTCCTGCATAAATTTAAATCTATTTTCAAATATATTTTCAGTAATAATTGATGTTCCTCGGCACACTGTAAGTAATGTTGAAAATAGTGGTTGAAGATCTGTTGGAAATCCTGGGTATGGCATTGTTTTTATATCTACAGCTTTAAGTCTACCACTAGAATTTAAATAAACTGAATCATTATTTGTAATTATTTGACATCCACATTCATTTAATTTATTTAGTATTGGACTTATATGCTCTGGTATAACATTATTTACTTTTATATTTCCTCCTGTTATAGCTCCTGCTATTAAAAAAGTACCAGCTTCAATTCTATCAGGCATTATTCTATAAGAAACATCTTTAAGATTTTCAACACCTACTACTCTTATAATATTAGTACCGGCTCCATAAATTTTTGCTCCCATTCTATTTAAGAAATTCGCCAAATCTATAATTTCTGGTTCCATTGCACTATTATTTATAGTTATTTCATGTTTTCCCAAAACACTTGATAATATTAAATTTTCTGTAGCTCCTACACTTGGAAAATCTAACTCAATATTTTTCGTCTCTATTTTATCACATATACATTCAATATATCTACTATTTTCATCTATTTTTATACCAATTTTTTTTAAATTTTCTAAATGTAAATCAATAGGTCTTGAACCTATATCACATCCGCCTGGATATGAAAACTTTACATTTTTAAATCTACTAATAATTGCTCCAGCTATTATTACTGATGATCTTAATTTTCTCATTAATTCATCTGGAATTGTAGTTTTATTTATATCTTTAGAATCAATTACTATTTTGTTTTTATCCTTTTTTACTTTACACCCAAGTTCTTCAAGTATTTTAAGTGTTATTCTTACATCTTCTATATCTGGAATATTATATAGCTTTGATGTCTTTCCACTTAAAATAGTTGCTGCAAGTATTGGTAAGCTTGCATTTTTAGATCCTGAAATGTCAACTATCCCATGTAGCTTTTTTCCGCCTTTTATTATGTAATTATACATTTTTACCCTCCTCATAATATTTTAACTTGTTAGATAATCCTTTCACTATCTAATATTTTATGTTACATATTATGAGAGTTTTACATAAAAAGTTCTAATTACTTTACTAATTAAATTTACTTTTGACTATTTCATAACTAATTTATTTATTTTTGAATTTATATATTTTTTTAACTTCTCCATAAATACAACTGGTTCTATTTCCTTTTTTGCGACCATGTCTAAACCTTTTTCCCAACTAGCAGTAAGTTCTGGATTTAACATATCTGGAATAGATTTACTTACTATATCATATATCGCCTCACCTTTTAAAGTAGGTGTTATTATCTGTGTTTTTGAATTTATCTCTATATATTTTATCCTTTCAAGCTTTTTAATTATTTCTCCTCTTGTAGCTGATGTACCTATTCCTGCTCCTTTAATTTGCTCTCTTAAAATTTCATCTTCTATTAATTTTCCTGCATTTTCCATTGCCAGAACCATACCCCCAGAATTATATCTTGAAGGAGGCGAAGTTTCAGAGTCTTTTGTTTCATAATTTAAAACACTTATTTCTTGACCTTTTTTTAATGATGACAAAATACTTAAGTTATCATCTTCGTCATCATTTTTTATTCTATTTTTAAGTACTTCTAAAAATCCTTGTTTTGTACAAACTCTACCACTACTATTAAATTGTTCACCTTCAATATCTATGCTTAAATTAACTTTATTGTATTCAGCAGGTGGATAAAAAATTGCTATAAATCTTTTTACTATAAGCTTATAGACATCTTTTTTTAAATCAGGTAATTTATCATAATTTTCCAATCCCTGTCCAGTAGGAATAATAGCATAATGATCTGTAATTTTACTATCATTTACATATTTAGTTTTTATTAAGTTTGTGCTATATTTTTCATCAATCATTTTTGAAATATAAACACTTATTTCTTCATCTTTAAAATTTTTATATAATCCATTAAGGTTTTTTCCTATTTCTTTTGCAATCGCTGTTGATAAAACCCTTGCATCAGTTCTAGGATATGTAACAAGTTTTTTCTCGTATAATTCTTGTATTATTTCTAAAGTTTCATCAGGCTTTATTTTAAAAATCTTTGTACATTCATTTTGTATTTCTGCTAAATTGAAAAGTAGTGGTGCATTTTCTTTTTGTTTAGATTTTTTTAATTCAGATACAATGGCTTTTTTATCTTTTAAACTAACTATAAACTTTTTAGCATGTTCTTCTGATTTAAACCCGCTTTCATTATATAAAAGATTACTATTAAATAATTTAGAATTTTCTGAAACTTTCCATTCTGCCTTAAAAGAAGATTCTTCAGTTCCAAAATTTCCAATTATTTTATAATATTTAGTTTTAACAAAATTTCGTATTTCTCTTTCTCTAGAAACTACCATTCCTAAAACACAAGTCATAACCCTACCTACTGAAATAGAAACTTTTTCTTCATTAATATCTTTTGCAATTCTTCTTCCGAAAATTATTGATAATAATCTTGAAAAATTTATACCTATTAGGTAGTCTTCCTTTGCTCTTAAATATGCTGAATCTGATAAACTATCATACTCACTTTGATCTTTTGCTTCCTTTATACCTCTTTGAATTTCTTCTTCTGTTTGTGAATCAATCCATACTCTTTTTATTTTAGCTTTTGGATTTGGTTTTGCCATCATAAAAACTAATCTTTGAATATATTCTCCTTCTCGCCCAGAGTCTCCTGCATTATATATTTCTTCAATATCGTCTCTTTGCATTAATTTTTGAATTATATTAAACTGATTTTCAACAGCTGGAATTATTTCATATTTCCATTCTTCTGGTATGAAAGGCAATGTATCTAGTCTCCAAAATTTTAAATTTTCATCATAGGCTTCTGGATAGCTCATAGTAACTAAATGACCTACACACCATGTTATAATCCAATCTTTGTCCTCTATATATCCATTCTTTCTAGTTGTATTTAATTTTAATGCTTTAGCAAATTCTATTGCTACTGATGGTTTTTCTGCAATTAGTAATTTCATTAAATAACATCCTTTATTTTATAATATCTGTATTATATATTAAGTTTTCTTTTTTTTCAAATATATATAAATATTATTTTATTTAATTTGCGTACAACAATAGGCGTAAGCCTTTATTTAATAGGAAGTGCAAATCACTTTCCTATTAAATGAAAAAAGTAGCCATAAGGCTACTTCCTTCATTTAAAACATTATTTTATTTCTTTATTGACTAATTCAAATTTTATATAAAAAACTATTGCAATTACTATAATTGCTCCTATGATATACATTATTGTGTCTTCAACACCAGTATATGGAATATCACTTCCTGTTGCTGTATTTGTTGATGAATTAACATAGTGTGATACTGGTGTATTATTTACATTATTTTTTGATGTATTATTTACTAGAGTATTAACATTAGTTTTATTAACTGTATTGTTTGTTGGTCTTGCAACTACATTAAGTGGTGCTGGTGTTGTATTTGTAGTATTTGCTACATTTTCACTAGCTGTTCCTATCATAATAGTTGCTGTTACATCTGACGCTGATATAGTTGTCTCGCTATTAGAAGCAACTATATTTGTAAAATGTATTTCTCCTTTTTTAGTTGACGCTCCAGCTTTTGTTTTAAAAGTTAATTGGAAAATTGGTTCTTCTGTTTTAACAAATGTTCCTTTTGTTAATGTTATTTTTCCAACATCTGCTCCATAAGTTGGATTCCATCCACTTGCTCCATCTATATTAGAATCATTTATTTTTTCAAATATTGATTCATCATATTTCAAATAACCACTTATTACATTAATTCCATTTGTCCCTACATCAAGATTTCCAATTTTAAATGATACTGTAAATTCTGTTGATTCAGGAACAGTTGTGCTACTTGGTGTCATTGTTACTGTAAAGCTCAAAGCATTAACTATTGTTGCATAAATAAAAACTAATAACACTGCTATTATTGTAATTTTTAAAATTATCTTTTTCATTTGAACACTCCTTTATCTTAGTATAACTTTTAACAATATAAAAATCAAGTAAAATTGCATATTTTTTTATTACATTTTTATAACATACTTTAATATATATTATACTTTATTATTTTGAATTGTATACCACTAATATTTGAGATATATCCACTATATCAACTTTTCCGTCAATATTCATATCAGCGGCTTTTAAAGAATTTCCTGATAATTCATATCCTCTATTTTCATTATAATGTAGTAAAAGTTTTGATATATCTGTTAAGTCTATTATTCCATCAGCTTTTATATCTCCTCTTACAATTAAAATATATGTATTTCCATCTGACAATTTTAGTTTCATTCCTGTTTTAATAATTACATCTTCACTTGTGTTTTCTGTTTCGTCTTCATTATAAACTTCTTTTGTTAAATTTGTATTTAAGTTTTCTAATAATACACTAGCTTTTGTAGCTTCTGGTATATTCATTATATATTCTTCATCTATCTTATATTTTTTTGATGTTAATTTATTGTTTTCTGGATCATCTGGATTATCTGGTTCAGTTGGTGTTTGAGCATTATTCTTAGTTGTAAATGCTTTTATACAAACATCTGACTTTTTCATATCAACTCCTTGTATATTTAGATCACTTAAATTTTTCCATGAAATTCCGTCTAATGATATAAAGCTTCTATTATCAGACTCAACTAATCCATATACTGTCCCTTCTACATTAGTTTCTATTTGGAAAAAGAAACTATGTTCTTCAGTTGTTTGTCTTACAACAATTGCAAATTCATTTCCTGTTAATTCAGTACTACTAATATTAATTCTATGATATCCTGGTTCTAAAATTGATTCAGAACCTCCTACTTTTATTAAGTCTTCTGATTTCATGCTTGTATTTCTTGGATTTACATAAATCTCAATTTTTGAATATTCTGCTAATGTTACACCTACCTGATTTAAATATTCTTTTTCAGAACTATTTTCTCTTTCATATGTTACTCCATAATATCCAAGATCTGTTCCTGTTGAACCAACTTGTAAAATTCCGCCATAATAATCATGCTGATAAATATTATCATAATCAGGCTTTGATGTTGATTGGATTCCATACATTTCATTTTCTATAAATGTATCTTCATAAGATATGTATATATAACCATTGTCAAAAGATTCTCTACCATAAGAATTTAGTACAATATAGGCACCATCTGTTGATGGTTTTGAACCTTCAGCAAAATTATTTCTTGAATAATTATCGTCCCATCCTACTATTGTAATAGCATGATCTCTTATTTTTGTTTCGTCATTACAGTTATATGCTGTTGCTGCAAAAGGTGAGCTTGGATTATTATAATATTGAGCTAAATTTCCGCCTGTCATTGAAGCAATAGCTCCTTTTTCTGCTAGATGTTCTTTTATTATATTTCTAGTGTTTTGTAATACTGCTGGTAGAATTTCTTTTCCATCAACATCATAATACTTTACTGATATAGTATTTCCATTTACATCTTTTTGATAAGTTTTACGTATTGAAGGTAAAATTGTATAATCTGTAACTATTGTATCAACTTTTTTATTTATTTCTGATAAATTTATTTTTTGTTCATTATTCTCAAAAGGCATATCGCTTTCAAGAACAGCACCTTGTCCATTTGTTAAATATGCAAGAGCAGATATTGGAAGTCCTCCTCTTCCAACTTCTCTATTAAATCCATTTTCATTTACGCCATCTAAAAAAGTTCTTGATGTTGCATAATCTGTATGTCTTTCTGAAAAATCTTTTAGTTCTGTTTGTCCACTTGTTAATGCTATATTTGTTTCCATTGATTTTAATGTAGCAAAAGCCCAGCACTCTGTAGTTATTCCTTGATGCTCCACTCTCATATTTAGCCTATCTGCTATATTATATCTTGAATTAGATACAACACTTGACACATTATCCAAGCTTTTTTCTCTGGATTTTCCTGATACTAATTCATCTAATAAATTTGGCACTTTATTTATTTCATATTTACTTAAAATATTATCTGGTACTTCTGAATAATTCGTTTGTGGCATTAAAGTTTTTTCTTTTTCTTCTATACTTAATGCATTCCACTTTTTATATTCTTCTGAAAGATTCACTTCAAAATCAGTTGCTAGAACTGTTCCTGAAAAAATAAACGAAAAAAGAAAAGTACTTGTGCAAATCAATTTAATCTTTTGCTTGTCAAATTTAAATTTTTTCATTAATATACTCTCTTTCTAAAACTAATATACTATAAGTATAAACATTTTAATTATTAAATTCAAGCTATAACTTGCTATTTCAAGCCTTTTTCAAGTCTTTTCATTTATATGTCTAATTACGGAAATCAGCGCTTTCAAAGCTTTTTTTATTTATATATTAAATTTTGGATACATATAAGTTTTTTCTTTCGTAATATAATTGTAATATTTTCTTAATATTCTTGATATGTATATTTACTTATTTTGTTGTATAATATACTTATACTAAAGATTCAAGGAGTTTCTAAATGAGTATAAATTCTGCCTTAAAAAAAGAAGGCATTAAAGTAGTTGGTAAACTGAATACATTAGAAATAAACAAAATCGCTTCAAATATTTCAGAAAAAATTTCTCAAGCTTTTCCTGAACATAATATAAATCAAAGTGATTTATTTATTTCTATAGCTAGGCTTAATATGTATATTGCTGAAATGCCTAATGATGCTATGGCAAAATACTTTTATAAAAATAATTCTATTTATTTTAGTAAAGATATGAACTTAGATACTATAAATACATTAGCATTACATGAATGTATACACTTTGTTCAAGCTCTAACAAACAAACGTGGAAAACTATTACGCCTTGGTCTTTACAACTTAGAAGGCACTAGTAATGATGGTATGGCACTAAATGAAGCCGCAGTACAACATTTGGCATCAGTTGCAACTAATTCTACTTTAGATACTGTAAAGTATTATAATATGGAACTTTCTACAGAAAGTCCTGATTATTATCCATTACAAACTGCTTTACTTAATGAAATGATGTACTTTACTGGTTCATATTCTTTATATCATAGTACTCTTTATAGTGATGATGTTTTTAAAAATACTTTCATTGCAAAATCTAATGTTAGAACTTATGAAAAAATTGAAAAAAATTTTGATTTAATTTTTGAATATGAAGCAAAACTTGCAGCAGAAACTTACAAATTATCTATCTCGTCAGAAGAAATTAAAAATATAGATAAAATAAAAAGAATTAATTCTAAAATAGATGATTTAAAAGCTATAATTTTTGAAAAAACTTTAGAAACACAAAATTTAATTGTTTTAAATTGTTTTAATCATGAATTAAATTCTATTAAGACTTTAGAAGATGTAAAAACTTTTCAAAGAAGTTTATATAATTTCAAACATTTATTAATAACTACTAATAATTACAGTTTTTTCAATGATTTTTATATTGATATGATGAACAAGCTAGAAGAAAAAAGAGAATTCATTTTAAAATACGGAAATATTTTAACACTTGATTCTCTCACCAATGAATTAGCAAATGTTGAAGAAAAAACATTTGGATTTCAATTTTTTAAAAGATTATTTAATAAATTAAAATTGTTAATAGAAGAAGCAGTACGTAAAAAAGAAATTGATAATTAAAATTATTAATTTCTTTTTTAGTTTGTCTTCACTCATTTAAATTTTTAAATTATCTTTTTCTGCCTCTTTCCTTACCAATTCTAAATCTTCCCAAAAATCTATTTTTTTATTCTCATCTCTTAATAACGCTGCTGGATGAAATGTTGGCATATACTTTATACCTTTCTTTTCTATCCATCTTCCTCTTGATGCTGTTATTCCATATTCCTCGCCTAGTATATTTTTTAATGCAGTACTTCCCATAAGTACAATTATTTTTGGTTTTACTATTAATACTTGTTTTCTTAAATAATCTAAGCAAGCATTTGCTTCTTCTTTTAACGGTGTTCTATTATTTGGTGGTCTACATTTTACAATGTTTGCTATGTATATATTTTCTCTATTTATTCCCAATCCAATAAAAGCTTGGTTCATAAGTTTTCCTGCTTTTCCTACAAAAGGTATTCCTTCTCTATCCTCATCTGCACCGTGGACCTTCTCCTATAAACATTATATCTGCATTTTCATCTCCATCACCAAATACAATATTTGTTCTGTTCTTGCATAAATTACATTTAGTACAATTTCTTACTATTTCTTTTGTTTCATTTAGTTCTTCATTCATATTTTATATCCCTTCTAATCTATAAACTTATTATAGCTGTTGCTAGCTTAAAACCTTTCCCCTCTGCTCTAAATGAAGAAATCTTATCAGAGTTACAAACACTACATATTCCAGAGTCAATAATATTCTTACTTTGTATTCCTACTTCTTCTAAAAGAATTCTATTTATTAAAACAGTATCTATTAAATATTTTTGCTTTTCTTCCTTTATTTCTCCTTTTTCAATAAATTCTTTTGTTCTACCAGTAAAAGAAAATATATCTTCACACAAATCCTTAACATCTTCATCTACTTCAAAATGACATTTTCTTATACTTGGAGTTATACAAACAATAATATCTTTTGGGTCACATTTATAATTTATTATCATTTTATTAACTGTTTTTTCAGCAATTTTTTGAAAAGTGCCTCTCCAACCAGAATGAACATTTGCAATTACTTTTTTTACTGGATCATAAAATAATATCAAAATACAATCTGCATTAGTTGTAGTTAAAGTGATTCCTTTTTTATCTGTTATTAATCCATCCGTAACTAATAATTTATCTTTTTCTACAATTCTATCTAAACATTTTATATTAGCAGTGTGTTTTTGTTCTGGTTTCATTAAAGTATTTACATCTAATCCTACTGCCTTAAAAAGTTTCTTATAACACTCTACAGCCTCTTCTGAACCACTGCGGAAATTAATATTTTCTCCTTTTAAAGTATAAGCATGCTTTATTCCATATTCTAATAATCTTTTAAATTGTATAAATTCAATACCTTCCTTTTTCGAATATACAATATTATCATTTTCTAAAATATTCAAATCACTCACCTACTTTATAAATATTCTTGGAACTCTATCTGATATTGTACTCATAATTTCATAATTAATTGTATCCAATTTTTCTGCAATTTCTTCTAGCTTAATTAACTTGTTATCCCAAATATATACATCATCACCAACACATACATTTTCTAAATCTGTTACATCTGCCATAAACCCATCCATGCAAATTTTACCTATAATTGGAACTTTTTTATTATTTATTATTACTTCATCTTTATTTGAAAGGCTTCTTCTTAAACCATCAGCATATCCAATAGGAATAGTAGCAACTTTAGTTTTTCTTTTAGTTATAAAACTTCTCGAATAACTTATAGAAGTACCAACTTCTACTTCTTTTAATAATGTAATTTTTGACTTTAATTTGCAAACTGGTTTTAAATCTAATCCTTTAAAAGCATCTTTATATGGCTCATATCCATAAATCATAATTCCAGGCCTTACTAAATTATAATAACTATCTTTAAAATTTAATATTCCATTTGAAGCTGAAGTGTGAATATATTTTATTGTATTTAAGTTTTCTTTTGCAACTTTTAAAGCTTTATCAAAAAGCTCTAATTGCTTTAAAGTATACTCCCTATCACAATCCGCTGAAGATAAATGTGTATAAATTCCTTGTACTTCAATACTAGAGTATTCTTTTATTTTATCTATATATTCTTTTGTTCTATCTGGATTTATTCCAGTCCTTCCCATTCCAGTTCCTATTTCAATATGAACTTTTACTTTTTTATCATATTTTCCAATATCATCTATAAAACTATCAGAACTTATACCAACTGTAATATCATATTTTATTATTTTTTCTATTTCTTCCTTATAAGGTTGATTTAATACAAAAATCTCATTTTTATATCCTTGATTTCTTATACACACTGCTTCATCTACAGTTGCGACTGCAACAATACTAAATTCATTTATTATTTCATTTACTGTATTTATATGAGTGCCATATCCATTAGCTTTTATAACAGGCATTAGACATACTTTATTTCCTATTTTACTTTTTATTTGTTCTATATTATGCTTAAAAGCATTTAAATCAACCTCCATTACAGTAGGTCTTGTAATCTCCATATAAACTCCTCCTTAACTAAATCTTTGAAATTTGGAAAAGCCTTTTTATATTATAAAATTACAAAGCAATTTCTATAATATAACATTATACTCATTTCCTTTTATGTTTGTGTTAAATCCGCATATTGTTTTATATTTACAATAATCACATCCTGTTTTTTTCTTATAATAGTAAGGTTTAATATCTATTTTTCCCATTAAAATTTCTTTTGAAATTTCTTTTATAATATCTTTCACCTTTTTTTGCAAACTATCAAAATCTTCTTTTGTTATTACACTTGATTTTTTTTCACTTAATTCTCCTTCTTTTGTTATATATGCAGGAATTATATCTGAAGCTCCTGTTTGAAGTTTATTATCCATCATTTTTACAACAGATACATCAGCTAAAATCAGTCCTTCCATTTTAAAATTATTTCTAATTTTATTTTCAATTTCTTCCTCAGATAAATCTTTAGCGTTTTTTACTACATTATCAATTAATCCCATATATAAAATAGCACTTGATTCAAAGTTCGTTTGTTCTGAAATTGCATCTAAATATGTAATAAGTTGTATTTGAAGTCCTGCTAAAACTTGATTTAAATCTAAATCTTTTTTTGACGATTTATAATCAATTATCCTTACATACTGTTTATCTGTTAATTTTGCTGTATCTACTCTATCTATTTTTCCTGTAATTTCTATTTTCTTATTGCCAATTTCTAATTTAATATTTTTAAAATCACTATTATTACCAAATTCTATTTCATGTCCTAAAACATTAAAATCACTATATTTCAAAGAATATACTATATAGCAAATTGACTGATAAAGCACTTTTTTTAGTCTTCTAGTTAATAATCTAAATTTTGCTGAACTTGAAAAAATATAATATCTACTAGTTTCTAATAACTCTCTAATAATTTTATCTACAATATTTAATATTTCATCATTTGTAATCTTTTTAACATTTAAACTTTTGTCATCGATTTCTTTAAAAAATAAATCTATAACTTCATGCATAAAACTTCCTGTATCAATAGAAGCAATCTTCAGTTCTTCTTTTTCTTTCAATTTTAAGCCATAAGTTAAATGAAAAGAAAATGGACATCTTCTAAAACTTTCTAATCTTGATACACTAGTCTTTAAATAATTACCATACAGTTTTTCAATATTTGCCTTTGATATATTTTCTGCTTTATTTGTATAATATATCCCTGAAATAGCTCTTTTAAATCTTTTTTTGTCTTTTGAATAAAAATATCTAAGCAAATTTTTCCATTCATCTGATATTTCTTTTCCATCTAAATATTCTTTATAAATATTTAAAGCTTCTTCAAAACTTGAAGTACTATTAGTAATTAAATGCTTTTTTTCAATTATATCACTTTCTTCTATTAAATTTGGAAAAAGTCTTTTTATTTTTTTTACCAATATAGATGGTCTAATTGTTAAGCCTTGCTTATCAGAAGATGAATATGATAAGAATAATAACTCTTCTGGCGTAGTTAAAGTTCTGTAAATATTAAATTGTTCTTCATACAAACTATCTATAGAATTTTTGGCTAAAGCTATTCCTTTTTCTTCTAAAAAATTTCTATCGCTGTCATTTAAATATCCCTCTACCTTATTAGCTTTTGGAAAAGTTCCATCATTTAACCCAATTACAAAAAGAACTTTTAACTTATTACTTCTTGTCCTTTCTGTATCTCCTAAAACTATCTGATCTTGTGTCGCTGGAATTTTTCCAAGTTCACAAGAAGAAAAACCCACTTGTAAAATATCTTTATATTTTTCAAAAGTCATTTTTTCATCTTTAAAAACTGTACAAATATCTTCTAATACACTAATTAAAAGTTTATAACTTGTATTATATTCATCCGAAATTTCAAAACTCCCATAGGTTTTAATTTTTTTATCCAACACTTCATTTATTTTGTTGAAAACTAGAAAATTATAAATTTCTTTTGTTATTTCTTCTGCAGTTCTATTTTGTGATACTTTATTTCTAAAATCTAATAATGGAGTTACAATTTTCTTTCTTAGAATTTCTAACTTTTCTTGGATATCATTTATTTGCTCATAAGAAAATTCTTTTTGATACCATTTATTACCTTTAATTCCCCATTTTATACAATAATTCTCTAACAAATAAATATCTTCTAAATCTATATCTAATAGTCCAGTTTTTATATAATTAAAAACAGATTCATAAGACCAATTCTTTGAAAATATTTCTAACATTGAAATAATAAATTTTATCAAAATATTTTGATTTAAATCCTTTTTTTCATCAATAAATAATGGAATTTCATACTTATTACAAATTGCCTTAGCATCTTCTGAATATTTTTCTACTTCTTCCACAATTATTCCAATTTCATTATAACTATATCCACATTTTTTAACCAAATTGTGAATATTTTGTGCAACATATTCCATTTCTGCATAGGGATTTGTAGCTAAAAATAATTTTATATTATTTACCTTTGAATTATACTTTTTATTTAATGAATATAGATTTTCTTCTAAAAATTTTAGTTCCTCATTTTTAGACCTCACATTTTTCTTTAAAAATATTTCTTCTATTTGCACATTATTGCCTCTAGCAATTTCTATTAATTTATTTGCATATACTTTATTAAAATAAAAAATATCATTTTCTTTTGATAAATTTCCTTTTAAACTATCTAAAGGGACTCCTACAGTCATACTCTTAACTTTAACTAAAAGTTTTTCAAATACTTTATACTCTTGAGGGGTAAATCCTAAAAATTCATCTATATATATACAAGAATTATTAAAAATATTAGTTTTATCTAGATTCTCTGCAAGTATTGTTAAAATATCATTTTCATCAATAAAATTATTTTTTAGTTTTTCTTCATATTTTTCATATAAACTTGTTATATCTTTTAATTTTAAATTTGTATATTTACTTTCTGTTTTAATTTCTTTTAAATTTTCAATCCTAACGCTGTGTTTTTTAAATTCTGTAAACATCCTTCCTACTATTTCAATATTTTTTTCTGACTTTCCTAAAAAGTTCAAGTGATTTTTTTCTTTTAATAACAAATCAAAAATAAGCATATCTCTTCCAACCTTTGAAAGGTGACTAATTTTGCCACCTATCTCATTTGAAACACGATATGCCATTCTACTTAAAGTTAAAACTTCAACATCTATTAAACTACTTTTTTGAGAAATTTCAAAAAGCTTTTTTTCGGCAGAAAGATTACATTGCTCTGGAACAACTAAAAATATTTTTTCTTTTCCTATTTTTTCACAAATATCTTTATAAATATACTCGCTTTTCCCTGATCCACTTCTACCATAAACTAATTTTAAATTCATAAAACATCCTTTAATTATTATAATAATTTGATGTACTTAAAGAGGGATACTTAAAACCAGATTGTCCTACTATATTTCCATCTTCAAAGTGATCTTTAAAAAATTCATCAGAACCTTTTAAGTAATACTTATATCTGCTTTCTGGTCTTACACTTCCTATTCCACTTATTAAAACTGGATCATCCCATGTTACATCAAGTGCATACCAAACTCCATCTAGCATTACATAATTCCATGCATGTGTTTCAGTAGCACCTGTGCTGTTTTGACCTATACCACATGCTATAATACAAGGAATATCTAAATCATCTAATATATACTTACATGCTCTAGCATATCCTTCACATACTGCTCTTTTATTTATTAATGCACCATAAACATTATATATATTTTTTCCAGCAGTCATATCATATTCTATTGTATCTACTAATAAATCATGTACTATTTTTATTTTTTCTTCATCTGTCTCAGCATATTCACATCTAGCTATTACTTCATTTTTTACTTTTTCTGTCATACTAATTGCACTATTTACAACAGTTTCGCTTCCAAAATCTTCTGATAAATAATTTTTTCCTTCATTACATCCTATTGATACTTTATATGTTCTTGAAAAAGCTCTTGTAGTTTTTTCTGTTAATAAAAATATTTTTGTTACATCAATATAAAATAAATCTGGATTATCAAATGTTAATGCATTTATAGCAAGCTGGAAAGAATTTTCTAAAACTTTATCTCCATTTTCTTCATGTAATAATTCATTAAATAAGGTATCATATTGAACTGTAAAAGTTCCTGATCTTAATTTATCAATGTTCTCATATAGTCCTTCATATATCATTTTCCCATAAGAATCTAATTGATCATAATAAAATTTATTAGAGTCAGAAACAGCCTCTGGCAGGCTACTACTATTTTGTTCTTTTTGCTCTGCTAACAATCTATCTAATTCTGCTAGTGGATCTGCTTCTGTTGCTATAACATTTTCAACTGTATTATCATTTTTTGTTTCTCTTTTTTTAGTTTGTCTTTTGTCCTGAGTTGGCATTTCTAAAATTGGTTCGCCATTAGCAATAACTTCTATTTTTGAGTAAAATAATGATGCAATACTATATTCTGCTGGAACTCTAATTATTCCAAAAACATCTAAACAAAAATATATTGTTGCTAAAGAAATAATCATTATTAATCCCAGCAAAAGCATTGTAATTATATTTTCAATAAATCTTCTCATACATTTTTCTCCTATGCGCTTTTTCCGTCTTCTCTTTTCCAATAAAACAAATATTGTTGAGCCATTCCAGAAATTCCACAAAACTTCTCTTGTGCTAAATTTTGTAATTCTCTTTTATTAACTTTTTCTTCATCTTCATTATGAATATATAATTCATTCATAACTCTTCTAACCCAAACATCTATTGGAAAAACATCTAATCTTTTTAATGCAAATAATAAAATACAATCAGCAACTTTAGGTCCGAACTCCATCAAGTTTTAACAATTCTTCTCTCATTTCTTCTGTAAGTTTAAGATTTTTTAATTTTTCTAAATCGATTTGTTTACTCATTATCATTTTAGTTGTATTATATATCCTTTTATCTCTAAAACCTAATCCTAAATTCCTTAAGTCTTGAACACTTGCTTTTGACAATTCTTCTGGAGTTGGAAATTCATAATATTTTTTCCCTTCAAACTCAAGTTCTTTTCCATAAGTAATAGACAATCTTTCAATAATTTTTTTAATTCTAGGTATATTATTATTAGCAGATATTATAAATGAAATTATACATTCCCATAAATCTTGCTTTAAAATTCTAATTCCATCTCCAAATTTTATACTCTCTCTTAAATATTCATCTACATTTGATAAAATCTTTTTATATTCTGTATAATTTGTACCTAAATCAAAATATTCTTTTATAAGTTCTTTCAAATTTCCTTTTTCTGTTTTTCCACAAAAAATAAACTTTCCTTTTTCTTCTTTTACTCTAATTACTGCCCCTTTTATAACACCAATATAGCTATTATCATCGCATTTATTCCATCTAAAACATTGCCCACATTCAAAAATATGTACAAGATTAAAAGATTCTTGATTTTCTAATATATATTCTTCCATTTTTTTATAATCCCTTTTAGTATTTACTTATTTATTTTATTACACTTTAAATAAATAATCAATAGCAAAAATAACCGAATAAATATCTAAACTTTTACATAATAAATATTCCTTATATTGACACATAATTTTAAAAAATATAGCTTATTATAATTTTAAGACATGTATTTAAATAAATACTTTTTTTAGTATCTGTTCGAATACATGTTAGAATAAATTATCAACTTTTATTAAGGAGGAATAGATGTATTTAAAACGTTTAAGAGATTTAAGAGAAGACAATGATTTATCACAAGAAACAATTTCTAGAATTCTAAAAATAACTAGACCTCAATATAGCTTATACGAAACTGGTAAACGTGACATTCCAATCGATTTATTATGTATATTAGCTCGCTTCTACAAAACTAGTCTTGATTATATAGTAGGAGATACTGATAATCCCAAAAGATATTCAGAAAAAGAAAACTAATTGCTTTTATACACTTTTTTGTATTCAAATGGACACATATTAACGTATTTATTTGAATACATGGTAATATAAAAAAAAATAAATTGAGGTGTATTAAGTAAATGCAGTTTAAACGTTTAAAAGATTTAAGAACAGACCATGATTTAACTCAAAAAGCAATTTCTACAATATTAAAAATATCTAGAGAACAATATAGTTTATATGAAACTGGTAAAAGAGATATCCCAGTAGATTTGTTAATAATTCTTGCTAAATTCTACAAAACAAGTATAGATTATATTGTTGGTGATACAAATAATCCTACTAGATATTCAGAATCAGAAAAATAATTTTATATCAAAATACCGTATTGTAAAAACTTCCTTAAAAATATATAATTTAAATATATTTTTGAGGGAGTTTTTTTATGAAACTAAGATTAAAATTTTTAAGAAAATTAAATAACCTAACACAAAAAGATATTTCTAAAATATTAAAAATATCTCAAAGCTTATATTCCATTTATGAGTCTGAAAAACGAATTATACCAGTGAAATTACTTCACAAACTTGCAAAAGAATATAATACTAGTATTGACTTTTTAGTTGGTGAAACTGATGAGTTTACTCCTCATAGAATTAATGATAAGCTATAAAATCTATTTTACTTAAATCCAAGTCCATAAACTTCTCTTGCATCTGTTACTATTATAAAAGATTTCGAGTCAAGTTTTTTTGAGATGTTTTTAATTCTTTCAATATCTCTTCTACTTGAAACACACATTATAACCATTTTATTTTTATGGCTATAACTTCCTTTAGCGTATAATGCCGTAGCTCCTCTTTTTATATCCATATTAATTTCTTTCATAATGTCTTCATACTTATCAGAAATAATATATATAACTTTACAAAAGTTTATTCCTTCAAAGACAATATCTATCATTTTACCTATAATTAATATTGCTATTGCAGAATATAAACCAATTTCAAATTCCCTAAATGCAATTAAATTTGATATTACAACTATTACATCTATTATAGTTATTACACTACTCATTTTTAGGCTAATATCATAAGTTTGAGCAATATGCGCTATCAAATCAGTTCCACCTGTTGAGGTATTTATTTTAAAAGCAATAGCAAGACCAATTCCAATAAAAACACCTCCATACAAACTAGCAAGTAATCTATCTTGTGTAAAACCTCCAAAATTTTCAAAGACATCAATTAATTTTGAATATAAAAAAGTTGCAAAAATTGTTTTTATAATAAACTTTTTTCCTAATTTCAAATATCCCAATATAAAAATAGGAATATTTAAAATTATGATTGTAGCTCCCATAGGAATGCTAAAAAAATAATATAAAATTGTTGCAATTCCAGCAAATCCTCCACTTGACAATTGATTTGGCAAAAGAAAATTTGCTGTTCCTAAAGCTGCTAAACTACATGCTATTATAATTAATATTACTTCATAAAAAAACTTAAAAACTCTCATACATTTAGTATCAGTGTTTTTAAGTTTTTTATACCATATATATTTTTTTATTTTATAAAAATTTACTTTTTACAAATTTTATCAAAGGCCCTATATTGTAGAGATTCCAAAAGAATTTCCTATAATATAAAATTTATTTATTTTTTGAAGTTACTTTCTCATTATCATCTAAAAACTCTTTAAATCTTTTAGAAATATGTACATCAATTTTTTCTACTGGTCTTTTTATATCTTGTTTTATAACAACATCTACATCATACATATCCTTTAGTTTTTGTATGTTTTCCCTTTTATATCCCACAACATTATTAACAGTTTGTGGATTTACAACTACTTCTACTTCTTTTACTTTTGTATCAAACTTTTTAATTTTTTCTACTATCGTGTCATAATAAATCGAAGCTTCAACTAATTGTCTAAAAGTTTCATGATATGGTCCTGCCACAACTTCACTACCTTCATTATTTGGAGAACATATTGTATCTGTATTTTGAAGACCTATTCTTATTACATTTATTTTCTTCTTACTAAATAAATAACATAATTCTTTACATCTCTCTACTGCAATATTTAGTGCTAATGGTTCATAATTTCCATCATTATATTCTTTTTCTAGTTCAGTTCCTTTTATAATAAGAACAGGATAAATTCTAATCATTTTAGGTTTTAATTTTATTAAATCTTTTGCTGTTTGCAAGTCATCATTTTCTGTACTTTCAGGAAGCCCTATCATCATTTGATGACCTAAATTAAATCTATATCTTCTTATTAGTTTTGATGCTTTCACAACATCTTCATAAGTATGTCCTCTTTTGCATTTTTTCAAAACATAATCATTAGTAGATTGAACTCCTAATTCAATAGTTTTTACTTTATATTTTTTTAATCTCTTCAAAACTGTTTTATCAATATAATCTGGCCTAGTTGAAACTCTTATTCCATCTATTTTCTTTAATTTTATATACTCATAAACAGTAGCCAATAACTTTTCTTGTATATCAACATCAATACCAGTAAAACTTCCACCATAAAAAGCAACTTCTTTATATGCATTCTTCTCTTTAAAATTGCTTAAATAGAATTCTATAGTATCTCTTACATCATTTTCTGTTACATTTTTTAATTGACCACTAATTTTTCTTTGATTACAAAAAGTACAATCATTAGGACAACCTAAATGAGGTACAAATATTGGTATTATGTATTGTTTTTTCATTATATCCTCCTACTCTAGTACTTCTATTGCTTTTTTAGCTGCTTCCATTTCTGCTGCTTTTTTACTTCTTCCAGAACCTATAGCAAGTTTTTTTCCATCACATTCTACTTCTGCTGTAAAACTTTTATTATGATCTGGTCCTTCTTCTTTAATTATTATATATTTTATATCAACTTCACCATTTACTTGCAATTTTTCTTGCAATGCTGTTTTATAATCTTTTTGTCCCACATGTCTGCTCGCATATTCAACTTTTTCCTTTATATTATTTAAAATAAACTCCTGTACTTTCTCAATACTGTTTGAATCTAGGTAAATTGCTGCTATAATTGATTCTACACAATCAGCCAAAATTGCTTTTTTATCAGTATGCAAAGTTCTCTCACTTTTCCCTAGAAATACATATTCATTAAATTTGTGTTTTAATGCTATTTCATATAAACTATCTTCACATACACTATATGCTCTAATTTTAGTCATTTCTCCTTCTGATAGTTGTTCAAAATTTTCGAATAAATACTTACTACTTATAAATTCTAATATACTATCTCCTAAAAATTCTAATCTTTCATAGCTTGTAGTTTTATTTTCATAAGCATAAGATGTATGAGTTAATGCCTTTATCAATAATTTTTTATTTTTAAAAGTATACCCTATTTCGTTTTCTAGATTTTCTAAATCCGTAGAATCCACCTCCTAAGTTCACTAGATACATTTTATCTTGTTTTACCAATATTTACAAGTAGTTTAAATAAAAAAACATATAAATGACACTTAGTTGAAATAAAAAAAGAAAGGTTTTAAACCTTTCAATCCATTTATTAGAAACCATAACTTTTCTAATATATAATTTTTATTATACATTTTCTTTTATATATTCTACTACATCTCCAACAGATACTACTTTTTCTGCATCTGAATCTGGAATTTCCATATCGAATTCTTCTTCTAAAGCCATAACTAATTCAACTATATCTAAAGAATCAGCTCCTAAGTCATCTATAAAAGATGCTTCCATTGTTACTGAGGCTTCAGCTACTCCAAGTTGTTCTACAATTATAGCTTTTACTTTTTCAAAAACTTCCTCTGTATTCATATATATTATACCTCCCTTTTTTATTCACAAAAAATTTATATTTTAGTTTTATTATATGTTTACTAAATTGTCAAGTCTTTTTTATCTTTTTTCAAATTCTTCTTTCATTTTCTCAACTGCTTTGCTTTTTACAAAATTTTCAGCTTGTTTCAGAGTAAAATAAAACAAATATTCATCACTACTACCATGTGCTTTTACAACTGGTTTTTTTACTCCTAAAAATAATGCTCCACCATATTCCTTATAATCCATGGTTTTAGAAAATCTTTTAATTGCTGGTAGACATGGTATTGCCCCTAAAGTAGTTAAAATGTTTCTTTTTAAACTTTCTGTCAAATTTCTTTTTACTAATTTTCCAATACCTTCTGTTGTTTTTAAAAATACATTTCCTGTAAATCCATCTGTAATAACACTATCAACCTCACCAGAAAAGCAATCTCTGCCTTCTACATTCCCAACAAAGTTAACTCCATATTCTTTACTATGTTCTTTTAATAAATTATATGTTTCTTTTACTAAATCATTTCCTTTTGTTTCTTCTGTTCCTATATTTAAAAGTCCAACTTTAGGATTTTCAATATTAAATGTATTTTTTAAATATATTGTTGACATCTGAGCAAATTGAATTAAATTCAATGGCTTGCAATTTGTATTAGCTCCAGCATCCATAAGCATAAAACTCTTTTTGTATGCTGGTAACATTGGTGCTATTGCTGGTCTGTCAATTCCTTTAATTCTTCCAACTAAAAGAGTAGCTCCAGTTAATAATGCTCCTGAATTTCCTGCTGATATAAATACATCTCCTTCATCTTCCTTTAGCATTTTAAATCCAACTACCATTGAAGAGTCTTTTTTTTGTTTTATTGCAACAGTAGGAGTATCTTCCATTTCAATTTGTTCTGTAGTATGCTTTATTGTAATTTTACTTGTAATATCAGAAATTTTTTCTTTGCCATAAAACTCTTTTATTTTAGAATTTATTATTTGCTCATTTCCTACTAAAACAATTTCTGATTCTATTTCTTTTGCAGCTCTTATTGCGCCTTTAATTACTGCATCTGGTGCATTATCTCCACCCATTGCATCTAATAATATTTTCAAAAGTATATACCCCCTAAAAAATTTATTAAAACTATTATTTAGACATTATTATTTTATGTGCTTTAATAAAAAAAATCAATACTTTTATTATAATTTGACCACTAAGTCAATAATACTTTTATTAATCCTATTTTTCTAACAATGTTTATATTCTATACAAAAACTTCATACTTGTAAATATGATATTTTAATAATTTATTTAAATTTTATTTTAAATTAGTTCAATTATTCTAATTATTTTAACTTCTTAATTATTTTACTTCAATTTCTTAATTATTTCGATTTACAAAATTATTCTATATTCTAATTTCTTGAATCAATTTCAGTAATTGACCCAGGTCTCATATAATTATAAAAATAAATAAGATTATCCCATATGCATATTTTAGGTTTTTTTGCAAAAACAGCCTCTACAAATTTTGAATCACTTATAGAATGAATTTCTGGGAATCTTGTATCTCCTATAAAAGATCTCTTCCAACATTTTGACCATACGTTTGGAAATAAGTTTCCATTATTTGACATTGGCTCTTTATATCCTATCCCATTCCAATAAAAACTAAAACATAAAATATCAAGATTTTCCTCTCCAGCAAAGTTTATTTTTCTATCAATACTCTCTAATACTATTTCATGTAACCACCAATCATCATCATCTAAAAATAATATCCAATCTCCTTTTGCTATATCCAATCCAGCTGACCTTGATAAACCATCATTATGAAACTCGACTTCTAGTACTTTTGCACCATATTTTTTACATATTTCTGCTGAATTATCTTTACAGCTATCACATATACATATCAATTCATAATCTTTAAATGTTTGTGATGCAATAATTTTTAAAGATTTTTCAATTCTTTCTTCTGCATTATAAACTGGTATTATTATAGAAAACCTCATTTTTATTATCCTTTCAACTATTGTTTTGCATTTAGTTATCGCATATATAATATTATACTCTATAAACTTTGTCAAATAAAAAAGACTTTCTAAAAAATTTAGAAAGTCTTTATATAATTTTTTTAAAAATTATTAAGCAAGTATGTCAGATACAACACCTGAACCTACTGTTCTTGCTTAACATTTTCAAATATTTTCAAACATTTTTAAAATGCTTATATTTCAATACTTTCAACTTTTTTCATTTTTAATCAATGCTTAACTATTTTGAACTAGAGTGGGAAAAAAGTGGGAAAGTGGGAAGATCCCCATTCCAATTAAATCCATCTTGTACCCCACGCCTATATATCTTATATGAATATCTTTTGAATATATGTAACAATACTTTATCTAATATATTTAATTCCATATTGAACCTCCTTATGAATTTAATTTGGAGATATCTCTGTTTATATTATACCATATTATGTAATTTAAAATAACTATACTGCGTGTTAGGTATTGACATAGATATTCCTTATCATAAGTAGTTTTCAAGGCTCGACATTTTTCTACAAAATTCTACTTTTTTCCACTTTTTTCTACTTTAAATCATTTATTAGATCTTCCATATAATTAGATGCATCTTTTGTTTTTATTTCTGCTTTTGTTTTTTCTATGTAATTTATGGCCTCTTGATACTTTTCTTCTTCTATAAGTTTATTTATATTATCTAATGAATCAATAATATTTTTGCTCATACAATAACACCTCTTTTGTTTTTTATTGCTAGTGTTATTATATCATTTTATACCTATTTTGTAAATTAGGTATTATGTATTAAACTGAAATGTATTGTAGTTAAAATAAATTATAGTTTGGTTTACAATATCTATAATGAAAGTGAGGTGAGAAAATGATATATGTACGAGTAAATGAAATTTTAAAAGAAAAAAAGAAATCGAAATATTGGTTTATTAAAAATATGGAAGGAGGTTACCAATCATTATCTCATTTAATGGACAATACTACTACTGGAATTAAATTTGAAACATTATAAAAAATGTGTAAAATTTTAGACTGCGAACCTGGAGATATTATTGTCAGAAAAAAATCCATTAGAAAGAAGGTTAAGAAAATTGAGCAAACTTCTAAAGCAATATGAGGAACTAAAGAAAAAAGATCCTAAAAAAATATATATTTTTAAAGTTGGTATTTTTTATAATATATTAAACGAAGATGCAAGACTAGTTTCAAAAGAAATTGGCCTAAAACTAACTGACTTAAGTCCTGAAATAATTAAATGTGGTTTTCCTGTCGCTACACTTGAAAAATACACAAATCTATTAACAGAACATAAGATAAAATTTGAAGTTGTATCTAATCAAACATCTTCTAATCAACATACTTCTTATGAGCAAATTATTAATAAAATACGAAACATTAATTTAGATAATACAACTTGCAAAGAAGCATTTGATATATTATATACTATACAACAAAATTTGAAAAATATACAATAAGGGAGATAAAATCTCCCTTTTATATTATTTTAATTTTTTATTTACAATAGCTTGTATAGCATTATAATCATAACCTGCAGATTTTAATTTATTTACTCTATCTTGGCCATTACCCCATTTTCCTTGTATAACTTCATTTGCTATTGTTTCATTTGATTTTTTATTTGTGACAGTTGTTGCTCCAAGTTTTTGATTAACAATTGATTGAATTGTATTGTAATCATATCCTGCAGCAATTAACTTATTCTTACGATCTTCTCCATTACCCCAAGCACCATTAATTACTTCTTGTGCAATGGTTTCGTTTGATTTTTGTGTTTGTTTTGGTACTGAAGATGAGCCACTTAATTTTTGATTTACAATATTTTGAATAGCATTTCCATCATAACCTGCTTGTGTTAGCCTACTGAATCTATCAGATCCATTTCCCCATTTTCCTGCAATTACTTCATCAGCAATTTGTTCGTTTGATTTTTTAGAGGATGTTGCTGAAGGTGTAGATGCTACATTTCCATCTAATTGTGCATTTACTGTATCTGCTAGTTCTTGAAATCTGCTTTGTAGATATTTACCAGGACAAGATGTATTAGCAAACATATTGTGCCTTGTTAAACTTCCATTAGGTGTTCCATCATAAACTAGTCTAAAATTATATCTTCTACATACATCAACTGCTAATTTAACTAAAGTGTTCCACGCAGCATCTGAAATTTTCCAATCCCCACCAATTTCACAATTAGAAACTTCAACTGTAATTGCTTGACAATCATTTAATCTTGAACTTGATGTATATGCCCTATCTTCTTCATAAACATTACATACTAAATCTCCATCATTACCTATACAATAGTTAGCTGATGCAATTCTATTAGGTTTTTGAAAAATATTAACTGCACATTGTTTTCCTGTTAAAATTCCTGCCATAATATGAGGAGTAAATTTACAAACTTTATACCCATTTCTTCCTTTTTGATAATTATTTGAATGAGCAATATAAGCACCTTGTGCTAAATTTGACATTGTTCCCATTATTCTTCACCTTCTTCCTTTCCATTTGTTAATTCCTGTTTCATTTCTTCAGTTAATTCGATTTCTTCTTCCATAAAAAATCGCTCCTTTCTTTATAAAATTAAAAACAGGAAGATTTTTAATTTTTCTTCCTGTTTTATATAAATATCAGAATTTTATTCTGATATTGAAAAAAACGGCTTGCGACGTTGCGTTTTAAGCCGTTTTTTATTCCTGGGTGGTATCATTTGTTGTCTTACTTTCGCTCTTTTTAGTGAAATAATATGTAAATACTGATGATGTTATGGAACTAAAAAGAGTAAATACTATTTGAAATATGTCCCAGTTTCCTTGTATGGCCATTATTATTATAAGTGCTACTAATGTCAAAGTAACTGCGACTGTAACAAAACTTTTTAAATCATTCCACGCTTGTTTCATAACGACTCCTTTCTAGTTTACTCCCATTCCACTTTTTAATAAAGCAATCCCTATTCCAATTATTCCAGTAATAACTGCTGCTGCAACTGTCCTGGTAATCCACTTTAATTTTTCGTTTATTTCATTGATTTCTTTTTCGTTTTCTTTAGATAAATTGTAAGCTTCATCAGACTTATCTTTTACTGATTTATAATCATCAAGTTTTGTTTCAATTTTAGTTAATCTTGTTAATACTTCAGTTTCAAAACCTTGTTCCATAGTAAAGACTCCTTTCTTTGTATTTTAGTCCAAAAAAATAACGCCTGTTAAGCGTTTATTCGTAATCTTCTCCAGTTATTTCTTTGTACTCTTCTTCTGTTATCCATTTGCCAACAGCATTATAGATTCTTGCTTTGTTCCATATTCCATTATCATAATAATTTTTTACTTTTTCAAAATTTTTACTCATAATTAAGCCTCCTCTAAATCAATGTCTGTCATCATTGCTAAATACTCTATATCGCCTTGCATTTTTCTTTCTTTTAATTCTGCTTCAGATAATTCTCTTAATACAAAATAGTAACCATCCTCATAATGAACTATTTGTACTAATTCCATATGTTCATATTCTTGTTTTATTTCTTGGCCATCTTCTGATCCTTCTATTGTAACCTTAGATAATTTCCCCTTGAAATCATCTTCAGTAAGTTTTGTCTCTGATACATAGTTGTTTCCATTCAGTCTAAGGTTTTTAATTTGTGTTCCATCAGATAGCGTAATTTTCCATACCCTTGATTTTTCCATCTTGGTACCTCCTTAAATAAATCATAATATAATTGAGACATATTTTCTATTTGCTTCATTGACATATTTTTATAATTTGCTGTCATCCAGCTTTTAAATATGTTCTCAATTTCTTCATATTTTAGTCTATTATTATTAAGTAATCTTTTATAGGCTTTTAGTTTTCTTCTTTCTCTAGTAATTGCCTTTGGATGTATTTTTCTAACTACTCGACCTGTTTCCGTTAATTTATATTGTAATTGTAAAACTCTAAATGGTTGAGATAATTTACATAGATGTGTTTTTTTAGGATTAATTATTAATCCTAGATTATCTGCGATTTCTTTTATTTCTTTTAATAATTGTTTCAAAAAGTCTTTGTCTCTATGAATTATATACATATCATCTGTATATCTTCCATAGTATTTAATACCTTTTACAATTTTTATATAATTGTCTATTTTTGTTGGATAAGAAATACCTATGTTTTGTGATGGCTGACTGCCTATATCCACTCCTCTTCCATTTTTATTATCTATATTAAACACTTCAAATATATTTTTTAAAATCCATAATGTAATTTGTGCTTCTCCTGGATCTACATTCTTTAAAAATGATTGTATATTTTTTAAGCATAAGTTATGAGGAATACTTGCATAATATCCACTAAAATCTATTAATAATACATATCCATCATTACTTTTATATTTTCTATAATATTGATGTAAATGTACTTCTAATCTTTTTCTGTGGAATCCTACCCCTTTATTCTTTTGACTTGCTCCATTATCATATATTAAATAAGGAGAAATAGCTGGACTTAAAATTTCATCACAAATCAAATGATTTATTGTTTTGTCAATCATTCCATTTGTTGTTATATTTCTTATTTTGCCTCTTTCTTTTATAACAAACTTTCTTCCTTTTGTTGGTTTATACTTCCATTCTTTCAAATCCTTTAAAAGCATTGCTGTTTCTAATAAGTGATTTGTTTCAAAAAGTTGTGTTTGATATTTGAAAGATGCACTATTAATTGCTTTTGTTCCAGCTTCATATATTTTGTTAGCATCATAAAAAATATTCATAAAAATCACTTTAATAGTATTACTGGACTTATCCAAATACATAATGATTAGCATTTATCAATTTTCACAAATTGAAGGGATAATCTTTCCTTTCCTTTTCCCATTGCCATACCTGTAGAAACTTAGTCCACTTATTATTGAATGGTTGTGAAATCAGGACGCACGCCGTTAGCGTTCGAAGCACTGTTGTTGCTCGCATTACCGTTGTTGTTCACATTAGCGAAGTTCGAAGAAGAAACCACATTCAAAGATTACCCACTAATTATTTTTTATATTTTTTAAGAACCTATTGTCAGTTTGTCGGAGTGATTTTATCATATTAAATTCTTTTTGAATTTCTAATACTAGATTCATATACTTATTAAGATCTGCATATAAACATTCTCCAGCATATTGCAATTCATCTTGAAGAGCATTACAGCAGGCCATTGCTCTATCCATTTCCAATCTTCGTTCTTCAAATTCAGACATATATGTTGGAAATATTGTGTTTGCAATTCTTAAATGCCTACTTATTCCTGTTGCAAGTTCTATAACATTATCTGTTAGTCTATTTATTTGACTACGGTAAAATTTATACATATTGTCTTTAACTCTTTTTTGTTCTTCTTCAGGTAATTCTTTTATTCTGTTATTTATTCTATCTTCTATTTTAGAAAATGTTATATAAAAATTGTTTTCTGCTAAATTAGTTACAGCCTGCCTTATCATATATGCATTATGAATTGTTTGTAGTTTTGACTCTTTTCTTTCATTCTTTTTTATATCCGACATAACCTAATAATACTATTTCTCCTTTATTTAATTATTCGCAAGAAATTGTATCACTTTTTTTCTATCAATTTAACTCTATTGAACAATCACTATATTATAAGACAGGGCATAAAGCCCTGTCAGATGCCTGATTAGTAGATTAGGAAAGCAGGACGCACGCCGCCAGCGTACGAAGCACCGGTGTCGCCCGCATGGCCGCCGCTGCCCACATGAGCGAAGTACGAAGAAGAAACCACAGTTCTTAGCCAATACCAATATCTCTCATTATTGTCATTTCTCGCTATTATTTTACTTGGATCTAATCTGAATAATGATAATTGTGATTTATCACTTCCAGTTTCATATCCACTAGATCCAAATGCATTGTGTCCATAAACCATACTTTCATTCATAAGTTCTATTGTAGAATCATACCACGCCCATCCTGTTGATTTACCATCTGCAACTGTATTTGTTAATAATGCTTTATGATTTAATATATGTGCATTTCCAAAGTCATTTTGTATTACTGTTTTAAATGGTGTTAAATACTCTTTGTACATTTTACTGCCAACATAACCTTCAGTTGTGATATTAGTATCATTCATTTTTGCTGTTCCCAATATTCGTTCAGGAATCATTAAAATATGTGGCCTTGTGCATTCAGTATCTCCTGTATGTAATCTATAATTAATATCTGCAACTAAATATTTCTTTTTGCTTACATTTCCTATAATATAGTCCCCTATAAATATATCATCAAAAGTTCCTGCTGCTATTTGTTTTGATAAAGTTCCATTATAAAATAGGTCTGTTATATCTTTTCCTCTATAAATCGAATTGTGTGCTCCTGCATTTGGTGCAACAACTATTGATTTTAAATTAGCAAATTTTGTATCATAATCATCTGTAAGTTCTTGTGCTTTTTCAAGCAAATCTTCTTCAGTAACATATACTGTACTTGGATCAACAGTTATTGTTACATTATCTGCATTATCAACTGTTATAATCATATCGTAATAATGCTCTTTTTTCTCTGATATTGAATTGTTTATATATTCTGCTTCTTCTCCATAATTTATATATGCAAATAATACTTCGTCGTTTGTATCAGGATCAATAGCATATAAACCTAATTCTCTTAACCAGAATCCTTCTTCAGCATCAGTATTTTTAAATAATCCTCTAACAGTAACTTGTGTATCTGTTTCCCTTGCTATCTTTGTAATATCAAATTCCAATTTAGGAGAATTTAAATCTGTTAGGGCTTTTATTTCTTCTACACTTCCACTTTCTAGCGAACCATCTCCAATTTGAAACCTTGAAAAACTTAAGGTTTTTGATTGTAAAGTTTTAGCTGCTAAAATTGCTCCTTGTGTAGTTATGTATGTTATTCCATACGCCATTTTTTATTCCTCCTCTACTAAATGAATATATTTTCTATGAACAGGAATAATCCCTATGTTGTAATTCATAGGGACTTTGTTTTTATCTATTATAACATCCATATTCATAGGTAATTTTATATAAGAATCACGAATTAACATTGCACCAAACTTATATGGTAGATCTAATATAATTGAAATTTCTTCAATATAATTATTGATATCATATAATATTTTTTCTAGCACATTAGCCTGTTCGTAATTCATTGTATTGTTGTAAATTATTGTTTCAGTAGTTAATGCATAACAAAATCCTTTTAATGTGTCTATATTGCTTCTTATTCTATCTATATGTTTTCTTGTTGGATAATCTTTCATATTCCAATCGGTTTTTATTACCAATGTTTCAGAGAAGCCATATTTTACTAAAATATTTTGTAAGTGTTCACACCAGGATTCAATTCTATTTAAGTCTATATAATTATAACTTCCTTTTAAATGTATGCTACTTCCTGGATTATTTAATACTGTTTCTACATCACTTGCTGATCTATCATATATTAAATCATCCATTGCTTACCTCCTCTCGAATATAAACATTTCTTACTAACATAGATGCATATTCTTCTTTTAGTTTTGCTTGCCTTAATACTGTCAATAATCTTACTCTTGCATTTATTTCTGCACTTGCTAAAAATCCACCAGTTAAGTCTATATCTAATTTATTAATATGGCCAACTAATTGTCTACTAAAATCATTACTTTCTATTGCAACATCTTCTGTTAAACTTTCGCCTTTTAAAATAAAATCAAATTCAGTTTTGTATGTCTTTTGATAATAATCTAATACTTTTTTAGCGATTGTTAGTGCATTATTTTTATTAATAAAATATGCTGATTCTATATTTAAAGTATTTAGTTTGCTTGCTGTTCCTATATCTTCAACTTTTGCTGATATTTCCTGTGTACTATCTATATATTTATGGCCAATAACAATAACTTCTTTTTCACTTGTGCAATTTATAATTGCATAATTACAATTAGATTCTTTTATTGTTCCTTCTGCACACGACAAGTTATATACTGGATTATCAAATAAAATCCTATTATCGCCTTTATTTAGTATTCCCTTAAATACTTCTTCTGCTTCAGATCCTTGCATATAATTATGTGCTGTTACTGCCACTTCTGTAACAATTTCATTTTGTTCCACTTTTTTTGTACCTTGAAATATATTAGTTTGTTCAATAGTATTATTATCTTCTTTATCTATAATTGTATATATTTTTATTTTGTCACTTCTGCTGCAGTCAGCAACTGCACCAACAGCAAAAACAAGTTGTTGTAATGCTTGTCTATGTGTGCAAATAGGAATATATCCTGTCATCATTATTCCTTTTAAATCTTCTTGAATTTCATAGTTTTCTTCAGCTACATTTGCTGATTCCATTAAAAGGTTTATTATATTTTCAAAAGGTACATTAACATACATACCACCATAAAATGTTGTTTTATCTATTATTCCTATTAGATCTATTGCATCAAATTCCATAATTTTATTATCTGCATTTTTCCAGGTATCAAGATAAAATGTACCCATATCGATTTCTTTTCCTTCTTTTAATAAGAGTTCTTTGACTTTAAATGCTTGTCTTTGCTGTAATAAACTATAAAACCCTGTTGGATTTATAATATTAAATTCATCATCTTCAGAGTAAACTTTAAATCCTAAAGTGTTTATACTAACCTCTGAACTTAACAAATCCATTTCTTCCAAAATATTTGCACTTATTAAATTATCACCTTCAAAGATTTTATTTGCTCCATATAATATCTGATACAATTTCAAATATCTATATGGATTATTTGTGCTATGAAAAATAATTATTATTTTTTGATAATTTTCAACAATATTATTGCAAACATATTGGTAATTGTCAGGATAAAAATCGCTATCGTTTATTAACTGATTATCTTTATCGTAATATGTTATATTTAAATGATTACAGTAGTCTCCTGCCTTACTAAATAAAAAAGTTAAACCTAAACTACTATGTGGTTCTGTAAAATTAATTACTAATACAGGAGGCTTTTCAAATATTCCTGATTCATTGCTTATACTACTAGACCATAAACACATATTGTCTAATTCTTCAGGCATTAATTCAAATGTTCCATCTAGTGCAAATTGATTTTTTTCTAATGTACCATATTTTACTTCTTCAATATCATTTCGTTTTAGATCTTCTAGATCAACAAAGTTTTGTTTATCTGTAATACTTAACTGACTGTCTGATTTTGCTGTAACATCAATAAATCCAAATTCTATCTGTGTTTTTGTTTTCATAGTTATCAACTCCTTGCTGGCCTTTTAGCCGTGAAGTTTACAGTCATATCTTTTCTATATGCTTTGCCATCTTTAAAATCGTAAATCACTCTTGAAACATTATTAAAATAGGCCTTAAATTCAAGATTAGCAATTTTGACAGTATGAAATTCCTCTGGTTCTGTTAGTTTATTCCATAATCTTTCATATTCATCATAATTACTATCAACTTGAGGTTCAAACTTAATGTCAGTAAAGTTAAAGTACACACCTATTAGTTCTCTTTTTAGATCTCCGTCATCTGTTCTATTTGCATAT
Organism: uncultured Clostridium sp.; assembly: GCA_947570695.1. Classification (GTDB taxonomy): domain Bacteria; phylum Bacillota; class Clostridia; order TANB77; family CAG-508; genus Scatovivens. The sequence goes on along the minus strand of CANOVB010000001.1, from coordinate 40,603 downwards.
TTATCTAAAAAGTCTGCTGCTTCTTTTATATTTGCATATACACCAATATTATATTGTTTTCCATCAAGTAATATAAAATCGTATTTTTCTGCCATTATGTTGCACCTCCTATAATTAATTTGTTACCTTTTCTCTTACTTTCTCTATCTAATTCAGGTTTTAATACTCTTACTAATTGTGACATTGTACCATTAAAGTTAAGTGTAATATTTTGTGCTTGAGTATTATTATTTTGATTATTATTATTTTGATCTTGGAACATTTTTAAAGCTGTCAAAACCATATCTAGCATTTTATCTTCAGGTGCAACAACTTCGCCTTGATGTTTATTATCACCAATAACTGCTAATTGAGGTGTATTTGCTTTTACATAACCACCTTGTGCAAGTCTTGGTAAATTCAATTGATTTAATTTTCCTATATTAACTCCTGGTATTGCATTAATTACATCAATAGCACCATTTATCATATTTACAAATTTGTTTACTATACCTTCTATCATTCCAAGAACGCCATTTATTCCACTTTTTACTGCTCCACTTATTGCATCCCCTATTTTTGTACCTAATGCACTAAATGTATTTTTGATGTTGTTCCATATGCCACTAAAGAAACTTCCAATATTTCTAAATATACCTGTAATTCTGTCATAAGCAGTTTGGAAATTATTTATTATTCCATTTTTAATACTATTTACTGCATTACTAATACTGTTTTTAATTCCATTCCATATATTAGAAACTGTATTTTTTATTCCATTGAATATATTTGAAATAACAGTTTTTATTGCATTAAATACGGTTGTAATAATACCTTTTATAACATTTATTACTGTTTCTATTATTCCTTTAATTGCATTCCATACAGTAGAAACAACACCCTTAATTGCATTCCAAATTCCTGTAAAAAATGTCTTTATACCTTCCCAGGCTTTGTTCCAATCTCCTGTAAAAATACCAACAATGAAATCTATTAAACCTTTAAATGTTTGTATGATTCCACCAATTGTATCTGTAATAGCACCAAATACATTGCAAATTGTGTTCCATAGACTTTCGAATATTGGAACTAATACAGGAAGAATATTTTGTATGATCCAATCAATAACTGGTTTTAAAATATTATTCCAAAGAGCCGTTACTGCATCTGCTATACTTCCAATTAAACCTGCGACATTATCTACAAATGGTTTTAAATGTGTATTCCATAATTCATTGAATTTTGTTGCTAATCTCTCTAACATAGGTGCAACATAAGTGTTGTATGCATCTAAAAACTTTCCAAAAGTGTCACTTATTCCTGTTTTTAAAGCTTCCATTAGAGGATGAATATGTTGATCATAAACTTCATTCCATTTATCTCCAACATAAGTCATTGCAGATGCTAATGTACTTGTAAAGCTTTCTATTGGCTTCATTGTATTTTCAATAGTAGTCTTTATTTTTTCTGCGTTATCAATAATTGGTTGGAATAATAATGCTTTTAAATCAAGCACAAACTTTCCACATAATTCTTGGATACTCATAAATGGATTAGCAAATATTGCAATTATATTAGCACCGATTTGTTTTGCTGTATCACTTTTAAATACATCTGATATTTCTCCTAATGCTTGAAATAAGTTACCTGTTAAAGTTAAATCTTTACTTGAAATATCAAACATTTTACATATATGGCCTTTTATTCTTTCGACATTTTGTGACAAGTATTTATCTATACTTCCAACTAATCCTTCAGCAAGATTTATTCCTATTCTTGCTACAGAACCTGTAACCTGGCCAAGTGTAAATAATAAAGTTTTTACCCAATTTTCTGCTGCACTTAATACTTTTGGATCTGTCCAAATATTGATTATTGTATCTTTTATTCCTTTTAAATGTCCTATTATTCCATCAAAATTTGTGTCTCCAAAACTAATGTCAAATCCACTTTTGAATATGCCTGCTAATTCTTTTACTCTACCAATTAAACCATCAAATGCTGATGTATCTTCAGTAATTGTACTTGATACATCCAACGAATCAGTTAGGCCTGCTCCTCCACCAGTGCTTCCACTTCCTGATCCACTTGAATTACTTGTATCTTTCTGTAATACATTTAAATTATCAAATGATGCCAAATTGTTTGATGCCTTTTTTGCATCTTTTCCTGCTTTTTTTGCACTATCTCCAATACCTGAAATCGCATCAGATGCATCTCCTGCTTGCGTTGCTAAATCACCTATTCCACTTGATACAGTTTCAACACTATCTGCTTTTAATCCAAACATTGCTAGTAAACCTGAAAGTGCTGTAAATAATTTAGTAACTACATTTACTGCACTAGTTATTATTGGAATAAATAATTTTGCAATTGGCTGAATTGCATTTCCTACTGCAGTTTTCAAATTTGTAAATGCTGTATTTAATTGTGCTAATTTTCCTGAATATGTACTAGCATAAATCGCAGCATCATTACTTTGGAATTTTGTTTCTTCTAATATTCCATTTACTTCTGCTTGTATTTTTTCTGCTTGAGTAAGATTATTTGTTGTCTTGCCTATTGATTTTGCATAATCTTCCCACATTTTTGCCACATTCTTCGTAACACCTGCATTATCAACAACAACTGAATTTTCATTTTTTAAACCTTCTGTTGCTGTCTGTACTGCATCTCCAAGACTATATGTGCTTTGCCTTGCAAATGTAGCACTATTTTTTAAGGCATTCATTGTTTTTTGTATTTGATCTGAATTATAACCTCTTAATGTTAAGTTCTTGTATGCAGCAACTGCGTTATTCAAAGGAACTAAACCATCTGATATATAATCATTAATAAATTGTTTTGCTTTATCAAAACTCTTTCCTTGGCCAGTTAAGATTGAATTTAACCCTATCCAAGCATTAGAAGTTTCAGTTGCTACATTTAGACACTCTTTTCCCCATTTAACAACTGCTGCAACAGAAAAAGCTGCCAGTGCAGCCTTACCTATTTTTAATAATGATGATGAGATTTTAGAAGAAGCCGTATTTGCTTGTGCATCAATATTTTTTAATTGTGAACTAAATTTATTACTATCTAATATTAAACTAAGGTCAATTTCCCCTACATTTGTACTCATTATCTCACCTCACTTTTGGCCATAGATTTAAACATATTTTTTATGCTTTCCATAGCTTGTTCATAATTTTCTTCGCTTATTTGAGATGCTGATTTATTTAGCCATTCATTTCTTATTTTAATTTCTTCAGGAGTGAATTTTTTTAATGCTTCAGGATCTTTTTCTTTTCTAATTCTTATAATGTTTCCAAGTGGTGTGTCTCCTTTAAGTCCTGCAATATCACTTATTAATTCTCCCCAGTCTAAACTATCTATTTCCTTCCTAATGCTGTAACCATATTGTGTTTTTAGACTTGAGGCCACTAAATCCCAATCATCAAATAAGTCATATCCTGGATCGTATGTCGAAGTATTATTGAAATCGTTTCTCCATTTCCTCGTAACTTTCCTCATTTACAACTGCTGATAAAGCAATTACGATTGCTTTTAATCCAGGTATAGTAAGCTTCATTTCTTTTATTTCTTTTAGGGCTTCTTTTCCCATTAACATTTCAATCATTTGGTACATAACATCAATAGAAAAATCTTGATCCTTAATTTTCTCTTGTACTAATAAATAATTATCTGCACTTGTATCCACTTCATAAACCTTACCTTCTGCAAGTTTTATAGTTGCTTTTTCTTTTCCTAATTTTGAACTAATATCAATTTGTGACATTTTATTTACCTCCATTTTAATTTTTTATATAAAAAAAGAGCCTCAGTAGATAACTACCGAGGCTTGTTTTAGGCTGCTGGTGTTATAGTTGGTGCTCCGTCTGACATAACCTCAAACTCTAAAGGTGCAACATTTGTACTATCGCCAGTACCAGCATTTGATACAGAAATAATACAATTGAAACTAACTGTTGTTCCATCTGCAAATTCCCATTCAAATTTGGTTTCTACTGCTTGACCTGTTGCAAATAATTTTGATGCAACATAGTCATTTCCATCATCTCCAACATTTCTTTTTCCTGAAATGCTAATTGAGAAACCTTTACCAGTTTGCATTCTTCTGATCCATCCTTCTGTTGTCATTGGTGTCCATTCTTCTACATTGTTATCCATTGACAAAGAAAATGTTTCGCAGTCTGCAATTGTTTTCATATCTTCAGATGTAGATTCTCTTCCTTTTGTACCAATTTTAAATATATTATTAAATACTGGATATACTCCACTTGTTACAGTTGCCATAAGTTAATCCTCCTTTTCTTTATTCTCATAATAAAAGATTGCTTGTATAACCCTTTCATAAATGTTTTTGTCGTCTGTACCGACATCAACTGGTTCAGGTATAAGCAATCTTATATAATTTACTTTTATATCATTTATAATAAAATCTTTAGATGTTAATAGTTTATTATAAATTTCTTGTGATTTTTGTTCTGTTTCTTTAGCATTTTTATTCCAATGAATCAAAATACTAACTGACTTTTCAAAGGTTTTGGTATTATCAATTCCACCTATTGCAATATTTGCTTCATTACTAGTTTTTAATTGATATACGCCAATAGACTTGTCTTTCTTATTATCTAACTTTCCTATATAACAATTCTCTGAAGCAGTATAATTTAAAGATTTAATCCAATCCCTTATATCTGCTAATCCTAACAGTTTGTTCATTATAAACCTGCCTCCTTTTTATAAAATTGTGCAAATGCTTTTTTACAAAAGTCTTTTTCTTTTCCAGTTGTCCAGGGCTCATACCAATTTCCTCTAGCATTTGGATTTTCCTCTTTCGAGAAATTATATTTAGGATGAAAATACATCCTCCTGGAGTATGGTGTAGAAGTAATCAAACTTACTTTTCCTTTCTTACTGTTTGAATAATCTTCATATGTATTATCATTCTGCATATTTCCAGTTCTAAACGGCATTACTTGAGCATTTACTACTTCAGTATGTAAAGCACTAACTGTCTTTTCAAGTGAAGTTATAGATGCACGATCCAATTGTTTTATTTTAGGAGCATTTAACTTTATTTTTGAAGTTACAGTTTTCATTACATTATCTCCAATTCAGTAAAGTTAACAGTTCCATCAGGATTCCTTGCTTTTGTTCCTTGATATATTGATCTTGTTTCTCCAAATACAGTAACTTGGCCACCAGAAATAACTGCCAAATCAGGAGCAATGTCTCCAACAAAGTATGCTTTTGCAGTTAATTGAATTATAACTTTTTCTGCAGTTAATACTCTCTTGGCTTTGTCCTGATAATTACACTTTAAATTAGCATCTAGTGCAATTATTGGTTCGCCATCTTCTGTTGTTCCTTCGCCATATAAAACAATATGAATATCTGTTTTACAATTTTCTTTTCTTACTAATTTTGGATACTTCATATCAACACCTCATATTCCTACAAGTTAATCCTGTTTGACTTAATAAACAATAGTAATCTTTAGGTATTGCAACACCATTTTGAACTTGAATATTCCAACTTGTTCCAAAGTTCATTGATACACCATTTATTGCATAACTGGACAATACAGACTTTATCAAGTCCTCATTTTCATATTCAAAATCAGCAAGTTTGCATACAACTTCCTGTATAATGTCTTGTTGAAATTTAGTTAAATTTTTAAAACCTCTCCCAACAATGCGATTATAAGTTAAAGTATCAATATGCATACTTGCTTCTTTTAGTTTTTCTTCAATTTTATCTTTAGGAATTGTTGTTCCTTTATAGGTATTTTGATAATAAGTAATATCTACATAATTACTCATATCTTACCTCCAGTTTAGGCAGTTTTTTCAATATAGAATTGAATAGCATTATGTTTCTTATTGTAGATAAATACATCTTCAAAAGACTCTTCAAAGTAAGTCCATTTTCCTTGTGATAAAGAACTTGGAGCACCTAATTGAGCAAAGTCATATGCTATTACTGGAATAACAGCAGATGTATGTACTAACAACATTTTTACATCTTTTGCACCTTCAGCAACTTCAAATCCATCATCAGTAAATTTATAAGCAGATTTCATTGCAGATTTTGGTACACCAATTATTTCAACTTCTCCAATTCTGTCTAATGATCTAGCAACTGCTGTATCTTGTGCTGACAAGTTTCTAGCAGCTTCTTTTGCTGTATCAATTAAAGTTTTTGTTGGAGTATCAGCATATAACAATCTTCCTGCAGCAGGAACTCTTGCTTCATCCATTTTGTCCATCATTGCATCAAATTTTGTTAATACATTTGCTAATGTAAGAACATCATCTTCTGTAATATTTTCAATTTCATTTTTTAAAGCATATAATGCTGTTATCATTTCAGCATCCATTTCAGGGAATTTTTGCTCCTCATTCATTACTTTTGTAATGTTTTGAATAGTAGCAACGTGATTTGTTTCATCAATATCTCTTGGATGAATAAGTGTGTCCCAAGTTCTGTGTGTTTTTAATTTCTTTGGTTCTTCATCATTATTGAAGTTTCTTCCAAAGCTTCCTATTGAGTCTCTATCTCCGTTTTTTCTACCTTTAACTGATAAACTTGGTAGAATTACTGTATCATTTCTTAAGAATTTAACATCTGGTTTTGTTGCATTCCATAAAGCACCAAAGAATAATGTATATGGATATGCTTGTGCTAAAGCTTGTGAATATTCTTTAGCGTAATTTAATCCTGTTTTTTCAAATGGCATAATAAATCGCCTTCCTTTCTTTTTTTTTTACATTTTTATTTTTTTAATTTTGTTTTTTAGGTCTTACACCTGTAAATCCGAAATCAAATACTCCATTATTAGAGTTTGTTCCGTTATTTGTGTCTGCACCAACTGTTATTCCAACAGTTCCTTGTACTTGTTTTTTTAGTCCAGGAACATCATCAATAACTTTTTGTAGTGCAGCTTTTAAAGTATCTTCTAATACATTCCCATCTTTATCAGTACATTTACTTAAATCAGCCATTTTCAATAAATATGGCATAGTTTTATTATCAACATTAAGGTCATCAACGAAATCGTACGCTTTCTTTTCTACCTTTAATCTTTGATTTTCTAATTGTGTTTTTTGTAAAGATGCTTGTGCATCAGTAAGTTCTTTATTTTGTGCATTGGCTTGGTTCGCCTTTTGAGTTTTAAAAGCATTTATTGCACTTTCCATCTCTTCAGCACTTAAGCCTTGCTTTTGAAAATAGCTTTTAAGTACACTATCTTCTGTTTTTGCATTTCTACCATCTATCATTTCTTGGATCTTGTTGTAATCAATTCCATTAGAAGCGTTATTTGGTTGATTTGCATTATTATTTTGTTGCCCTGTAGTGCTTTGGGCATTTGGATTTGAATTATTATTCACATTGTTATTTGCGTTGTTATCTCCATCCATTTTCACTACCTCCTACTTTTTTAAGTCTTGAAATGACTATATTTACACAAGCTTTTAAGGACATCAGTGTTTGGTCGCATTAAAAAAGAGCCTTACGGCTCTTAATAATTAAATTTAATCAATATATCCTTTGGCTTTTATTTCTTCAGCTCTTTTTGCTGATATTTTATATTGATTATCTTTTACTTTTGTTGTTTTAATATCTTCATTCACAACAATAAATTCTGTTTTTTCTGCATATTTTTCTCCTGTGTATTTATCATTGAAAGAAGTATTAGCAACTAATGGTTTTTTGTTTTCTTTTTTTACTTCCTCTACTTTTTCTGTTGTTTCTTTTACTTCTTCAACAACATTTTCTTTTACTTCTTCTGCTTTCTTTTTTGCCATCTTGATTACCTCCTTCTTTATTTTTTATATTAAAAAAGAGCCTTACGGCTCTTTAAATAATAACTATTTAATATCACTAAATGTTGTTTGATGATTCATTTTAAATCTTTCTTTGTATTTTTGCCATTGTAACCTTTTATTGTGATATTTTTCTATATTTTCATTATCTGTACTTCCTAATTCTAACCTACTATATTTCTGTATATTTCTATTTATGTAATTCAATTTTTGTTCATTTTTGTAATTTTCTTCTTTTTGTTTTAATTGCTCTCTAGTAGGTGGTGTTACCTTTGAATTTATACCAGGAAAATATGTAACTGCTGTATCTTTACAATTTGGATGGAACAGTTTTGCTTTTATCGCTGTACTAAGAAGCGAATAACCTGTCTCATTACTTTCTGCTGCAGTTCCACCACTCCATACATCATCAATAAATATTTTACCTTGGAACTTTATACAATAAGGACATCCTCCACCACGATTTGGAACTAAAACTGTATGTACTCCCCATTCTGCTCTTTTTGTTCCTTCGCCTTGTAAGTATGCTCTTTTATTTGCTGTTCTAATGGCCATTTCTACATATGATGCTATATTTACCATTGCACCATTTGAATATTCTATACTATTTATACCTTTTGAAAGAAAGTCTTTTGTGGCCATATCAACTGCTTGTTGTACTGTTCCTGAACCTGTATTTGCATATACTTGAGCATCATATATTATTTTCCTATATTGATCATTAGTGTATCTTAATATTGAAAGTTCTGCTTTTTGAAAGTTCTCTGTTGTTTCGTTTATTAGTGCATTAAGTTTTCTATCATTTATTTTGAAAAAGTTTGATTCTGCTTGTTCTGTTTTTTGATATATTCTAGTAAGCTGTTTTTTCTTTATTCTTTTATTTTTAGTATTTTTATAAATATGCCATAGTTTATTTATTTGTTTGTCATTACTATTAAAATTACCTTCTTTTATAGCTTCTAATATTACTCTTTCTTGATCTAGTTTTCCATTTTCAAAACTTTGTTTTATTAAAGCTTCTACATCATTGTTTATAGTAGAAAAGTCATTTTTGAATAGTTTTTTATTATTCCTTTTAAAATGTTCTAATGATTTTAATTGTTCTGTTTGCCAAGCACTCCAATTCATATCAAGATCTCTTTCTTCATTTAAGTGCCTTGTAAGATTTCTTTTCATTGATTTTATAAGAGTTTCTTCTATTCTTTGAAATGCTTTTGTAATATCATACTCATTATTCATTTACTTTCTCCTGGTCTTTTTTATCTTCTTTTTGACCATCTACTTTTGGCTCTGTAGATTCTATTTCTTCAGTTTTTTGTGTATCTGTTGCCTCTCCTTCTTCGCCCATTTCTAAATCAAAGTTTACTGCTGGTTCTTCTATATCAACAATTCCTTGTTCTGCTTTTAATCTTGCAATTTCTTCTAATTTCCAATCTTCATCTTTAGAGTCTCCATATAATTCTTCTACACAAGCCTCTATACTCATTATTCCCTGTTGTTTTCCTTTTCCTACTGTTTCAACTTGTGCTTCAAAAGAAGGATTACTATATTCTCCAAATTTTAAACTAATTTCTATATCTTCAGATAAACCTTTATTTTCCATTTGATTTCTTGATTTTAAAACTGTATTAATAACTTTTGGAATAAACTCTGATAATGTATCAATTATTAAACCTCTAGTATATAAAGTAGTTTTTTCTTTTTCTCTTTGTGCTTCAGCATTATCTAATTTTTTTGTATCAATTCCAAGTGTTGATGGACTTACAATTCCTTGTAAACACAAATCTAAAAATGTTATATATGATTGTAAGTAGTTTTCTGTTGGTATTTCTGCTTGTTTTATTTCAATGGTATCTTGTCCGTTCTCTGACATACCTCCTTCAGGAGAAATATATTTATTATCAAATGGATTACTATTTAATAAAAATTCTCCTGTTTTAGGATCTCTTGGAATCATACTTTCAGGAATGTATTTTATTGCTCTTCCTGCTCTAACTGCTTCTAGCCATTGAGATATAATTTCATCTAAACTATCAAAAGAGTCATATTTTCCTTCGAAAATAGACTCTCCTCTTCCTTTATACTTTACTGATTCACTTAACATTACTGGTACAGCCCACATTATTGATTTATCAAAAGTAATATTTTTAAGTTTTGATAATGTAGGTACTTTATTTAAACTTACTTCTTGGCCATCTTTTAATAACTTATAAGTTATATATCCAAATCCATAATGCTCTTCTAATAAATATGTTGTATTGCCTTCTTCGTGAAAAGATTTAAATACCAACTCTACTAGTCTACCTCTTTTGTAAATAAAATCTATTTTTGAACCATCTACCCATTCAAGAATAGCTTTGTCGGATATATCAGAATCATAATTTATTTTTATTGCACCATCACCTATATGTAATAAATCTGCCAATAAACTCTTTAACATCTTACTGTCAAACTCATTTTCTTTGTTAACTTCTTTCCAATATTCATCTTCTACATCATCGCCTGCATAATCCGTCATAACTGTATTGATAATAGTTTTTATTATTAACTTTGGTAAGCCTGAATGTGATTTTTTCATTCTTATATCTGCAGTTTGTGCTGCACCCCAAAAGGTATCTTCAGCAAACATCAATTGGCTATAAAACTCAGATAATTCTCTGCTATCGCCTCTATACCATATTTTATTTTTTATGCAATTTGCTTGAAAGTCCATATTTTCATTAATTATAAATGTTTGACCTTGTGCTGGCCTTATATCTAACCACGATTTAATCATATTCTTCACTCTTTCTCCAAATTTCATTATTTTTTCACTCCTATTTTACTTACATATGGAATCCAACTATACTGACAACTATTAACCATATGATCGTTTCCATCTTCAGGTTCATTGTCTTTGTCCTCTTTCCAACTATACACATCTAGTTCATCACAATAATTTGTGCAAGTATCGACTATAAAGTAACAATTATCTTTGAACCATCCTAATTGTGTATTTATTCTATCTATTATTAACATTTTAGCTTTCCAAGCATCATTAAAGATATAGATACAAGGATGATTTCTTTTATATTTTGCAAATTCTTTAATTGTTGCTTGATCTGCTGAATCTATAAACACATTTTTTGCTAGTCCCCACTCTTTTCTGTTTCTCTCCAGGAAGTCGACAAAGTTCTTTACTGTATCGCTTGGTGCTAGTGGTTGATCTAGATTAGCATTGTTATAAACTTTTTCATCTAATAGGATGTATTTGCCTTTATTAGTTATTCCTGCAAATGACATCGCTATTGTGTCAGGGCTTAATGAACTATATGCTGTATCTAATGCAGCAGTAAATATTATAAAATGTTCATCTGTTTGCCTTGATGTTATTGGCTTTGTTGTTAATTGTATTTTTTCACTTTCATTTGTTTTTAAATATTGTTTTGCCTCTTCTTTACTAATACAATGTTTTCTTCTATCAAAATTAAGAAAAACAAGTCCTGTTGACTTGCCTCGTAAACCTTTTATTTTGTTTTTCCATAACTTTGTACCTACTGGCACAGAATTTATAATGTTTTGTTTTTTTTCAGGTGTTAAACTTTTGTTATGATCAAAAGAAAAATACCACCAAGTCCAATCATCCATTTGTTCTTCATTTAGCATATTTAGTAATTCTAATGGAGCATCATTTTTATATTTATCTATTGGCCTTGATTTATTAACATATTGTTTATAGCATTCTTTATTTGGATCGTCAGGGTTCATTGTACATACTCTATAATCACAACGCATAAAGATTTCTCTTACAAAGTCCATATCTGCAATATTGAATTCATCTATAAGAATACATCCATATTGTCCACCTAGTACCTTTTTCCATCTTGTTTTATTATCATATCCAACAATGTATATTACTTTTACACCATTTGGAGTATGATATAAAATGTGTGGTAATGAATGCACACCTTTACCATTTGCATTATATTCTATACATCCACCTTGACTATACTCTCCAAATATTTCAATTAAGCCTTTATCTTTATTTATTATATTTTTTTCAATTGTTCCAAGATCTAATCCTGCAATTATATGTAATTTTTTAGGGCTTTGAGCAACTTTAAACATAAATTTTGGAACAGCAACTGTTGTTTTACCAGCAAATGTTGTTCCTTCCAAAAATTCTGTACTAGCTTCGTGTTTTATGAAATCAATATATTTTTCAGATAGTGGAAATTCCTCATTCTGTTCCATTGTTACCACCACCCAATTGCCTATTTATACTTTCTAATAAAGGATTAGTTCCTAATAGATTTACATTTAATGTTCTATCATCTTCACTAATATTAAGTTTGGCCAGGCTTTCTAATACTTTCCTTTTTGCTTCTTGAACTCTCGTAAGTCCATCTTCTATTCTTTGGATCATATTCAAAGTTGGCTCTGCATCCGTTACTGTTTCTGTTTCAGATTTGCTTTTTTTATTTCTAATGAAGTTTATTGTCATATCCTTGCCTCGTTGCTTCAATTCACTAATTCTTTTTAGCATCCTTTTTTCTCTAATGGTTAATATTTTATATTCTTCTATTAGTAATTGTTCTCTATTATCAGTTTTTATATTATTGTATAATTCTAATTCATCAGAATCTAATACATCTTTGTATATGTTTTCATATTCTCCTGTTGTTACTGCATTTGCATTTCCTTCAGGTGCGTGGCCACCTTTATTGCCTATCGAATTTGTATTTCCTTTTTGTATTTCACTTCTATTTCTAGTTAATTTATTCTTACGAATAATACTTCTTAATTCAGGTAGAGTGATATTATATTTATTTATAATATCGTTGTATTTCATTCCTTGTAAATAATCGTTTTTTATATTTTCTATATTGGCCTCATTCAATACATATCACCCACCTCCGTTATTTCTCTAATATTGCTTTTTGTCCTGTTAAGTTTTCCCATCGTTTAATTATTACATCGCAATATTTAGGATCTAATTCCATTACATAGCAGGTTCTTTGTATTTGCTCTGCAGCGATTAAAGTTGATCCACTTCCACCAAATAAATCTAATATTATGTCATTTTCCTTACTAGAATTTTTAATTAAATATACTAATAAATCTATTGGTTTCATTGTTGGATGCTCTGCATTTCTGCTTGGTTTGTCAAATTCTAATACTGTACTCTGTTTTCTATTATCTACAAAGTAATGTCCTGCACCTTCCTTCCATCCATATAAAATTGGTTCGTGTCTCCATTGATAATCTTGTCTACCCATTACAAAAGTATTCTTAACCCATACTAGACATTGTGCTAATTTAAAGCCTACTGCTTTAAAAGCATTTCTAAAGTTTAGTCCTTCTGTATCTGCGTGAAATACATATATAGAGCCACCATATTTTACACTTTCAAACATATTTCTAAAGGCATCAATCAAAAAGTTATAAAATTCAGTTTCACTCATATTATCATTCTCAATTTTTAGTGCTGCAGATGTCTTTCCTTCATAATCAACATTGTATGGTGGATCTGTAAGAAGCATATCCGCTTCTTGATTATTCATAAGATGCATAACATCTTCTTTTTGCGTACTATTTCCACACATTAGTCTATGTCGACCTAATATCCAAATATCTCCTGGTTTGCTTGTTGGTTCTTCTATTTCATCTAATGCTTGGTCTACATCAAAGTCATCTTCCTTTGAACCTGTTATGTCCTTCAGCATATTATCTACTTCATCAAAACTAAAGCCTGTCATATCCATATCAACATCTGCTTCTTTTAATTCTGCAAGTAGTTCTTCTAATTTGGTATTATCCCACTCGCCTGTTATTTTATTTAATGCTATATTTAATGCTTTTTCTTTATCTTTATCCAGGTCAACAATATTGCATTCTATTTCTGTATAACCTAATTCTTTTAATACTTTTAGTCTTTGATGCCCACCTATAACAGTCATATCTGCATTAACTATAACAGGTGCTACATATCCAAATTCAACTAGACTCTTTTTTATTTTTTGATATTCCTCGTCCTCTGGTTTTAGGTCTTTTCTTGGATTGTACTCTGCTGGTTTTAGTTTTTCTATGCTTATTTTTTGAATATTCATTTCTATACTCCTTAAAACAACTCATTTCATATCTACAATTTTTACATTCTCTTAACATACATCTACTTAAATTCATAGGCATATTCCTTTATCATTTGGTTGCAGAAGCAGGACTTGAACCTACATATTACAACTCTTGTGCGTTGGCTGCTTTACCAATTAAGCTATTCTGCAATATAAAAAGGTCGCCGACATTTCTATCGGTGACCTTCAATCTATTTTACAAAGGAGAAACAAAAAGGTATTTACAATTTTCTCGATTATAATTATAACATAGTATATTTTGAAAAAATATAGACAAAATATATAAATTTTATATACAAAATTAAGACATTTTGTTTTTATTATACTCTTTTTGCATTATTCCTATGGATCTATCAATTGTTTTTTGTATTGCTCCATACCCTCTATCTTTTTTTACTGCTATTTCCTCTATGCTTAACATCTGATAATATCTCATATCGATTATGTCCTGGTTATACTTTTTTAATGTTTTCACTAAATCTTCAACTATTTTTATTTTTGTTTTTGTTCTGTCTATGTATCTTCGCTTTTGCTCTATTTTCTCTTGTTTCTCTGCAACAAAGGCTTCTATATTAGAAGTTACAAATCCTTTTGGCTTTGGCATACCATCTAAATTTGAACTTTTACAATCTAATATTTCGTTTTCTAATTCCTGTATTTCTCCTTCAGTTATTGTAATGCTTGCTTTAAGTGAATTATAATTTTCAAGTACCTCTTGAACTCTCATCCTTTGCACCTCCTAAATTTTAAATATAATAAATGTTAATATTATACTAACAACTATTTCTATTAAATTTATAACTTTATCTTTAGCATTTATATATTTGTTATTCATTCCATCCACCATTTTGGCCAAAGCATAAAGTCCTGTAAAAAACATAAATATTGCTTTAATTATAGCCATTTTTTATTACACCTCCTATTCCTGGTTATTGAGTTTGTTTTTTTATTTTTTAAAATAAGCCCCATTCTGCTAATTTTTCAAATCCACCTAAATTATTTATATAATCTTTTGCTATTTTTACTATTTCTTCATAAGGCTTTCCATCTATTTCTTCATCACCTATTGCACAAAATAATTCTATTGGCTTTTGTAATTCTTGTGCTTTTATATGTGCATATATATTTACTGATACATCTGCTTTTGATAAGTCTTTTCCGTGTAATCCTCCACCTGTTACTGCATTTCCCATATCAGATCCTAATTTTCTATTAGTTGCTCCTGTATCTACATTTATCCCACCAGTCCATTCTCCTAATGGATTTATTGTTGCTGTTGGATATAATTCTTTTAGTTCTTCAGTTTTTGCATTACTTTGACAAATTATACATTTATTTGTTTTTTGGTCTAATATATATTTACCATCACTATTGTATTTATCATATATTTGATGTGCTAAATAACTTATTTGTCTATCTTCTTCAGTCAATGGTACACCTTTAAATATTCCATTATCTCCACACCTTATTTTTTCATTTTGGTTATTTGCTAAATACTCATCTTGTTTGTTTGGTAGTATATGAACATCTATATTTTTACCTGCTATTCTGTGTACAGCATTTTCAACCTCTTCAAAAGATACTTTTACATTTGTTTCTGTTACAATCATACAATGTCCGTGTCCTATTAAGACTTCTACTGCAATTTTAGGATTTTCTTCTTTTGTATATGCTAAATCTACTATTGCTCCTGCAATTCTATCTGCTACTTTATCAGGATGTTTTGGATTAACTTTTTCTATCATTTTTATTTTCCTCCTATCTTTACTTTTGCTTGTACTGTTTTTAAATTATATTTTTTAGCAATCAAATATGAAGTATATCCATCAACTAAAGTATTGCTTGGATCAATTATAATTGGTGCTGCAAAATATTTATTTTTATTATAAAATTCTATTCTTTTATTTAATTTACTCTTTCTTGGTTTTGTAAAGTGTTTAGGTATTTTTATTAAGTCTGTTTCTATTACAATATTTGGCATTGATAAATCTTTAAGCAAATTCATTATTAGTTCAGTTTGTATTTTGTCGTGTTCTTCGTGTAATGCTATTAGTGCATCACTACTTTTCAATAATTTATTGTCGCAATATTCCATTATTGCAACATTTACCCATAATAAAGCAACTAATATCCAAGTAGACTCTTTATTTATAATTGCTACAATTATGCTAAATATGGCCATAATAATATGAAATATTATCATTACTTTTGTTTTAGTTTCTAACTTTGTCATTTCTTCCCAAGTTTTCATTTTATTCTTCCTCCTTTACTTTTATTTCATATGGATATTTCGTAGCACATTGCAAATTTTCTACTTCATCTCTCATTGCAAATATGTATGCTGTTCCTTGTTGTGGAACTG
This sequence comes from uncultured Clostridium sp., assembly GCA_947570695.1. GTDB lineage: Bacteria > Bacillota > Clostridia > TANB77 > CAG-508 > Scatovivens. The sequence goes on along the minus strand of CANOVB010000001.1, from coordinate 24,317 downwards.
GAACACCTATCATTAATCTTAAAGTATCATTTCCATTTTTATCTTTTACTTTTTTGATTTCATTCACAAATCCTATACATCCAACCCATTTATGATTTTCTCTAAAGCATACTATGTCATTTAATTCAAACACTTTACTCCCCTCCTAACTTAATATATTTTTTAAAATTTGTTCTTTTTATAATTTTTTCTATTGTATCTTCAATATCATCATCTGAATCATAATTGAAATAAGCAGAACTTGGTATAAAAATGTCATCTTGTTTCATTCCTAATAACTCTTGTAATTTTGGAGTTGGCTCTCCATTTTTTGTTAAATCATATTCTTTTGTTTTTCCTATTAATGTACTTCCATAACTACTCCTCCAATATGAATTTTTTAAATATGGACAAGTTTCTAATAATCTAAATCCAATTCTTCTAAACATATCTGAAGCTATAACAGGAAATTGCATTTTATATAAATTCAATGGCTGCATAAAATTTTTAATTTTTATTTTGTAAGAATATATTTCATTTTCTTCTTTGAAAGTAGAGCTAATATATACTTCACATCTAATTCCTTTTTTCTCTAATACCTGGATCAAACTAAATATTATTGACGCAAAACTTACCATTTCGTGCGAATTATAACCAAAAGTAACTGCTTTTTCAAAAACAATTGTAGCTGAAGGAAGATGCCTTTCTTTTTTTATTTGATTTACCATATTGATTGGATTTCCTATTATGCAATTAGGAACTATTGGAGTAAATCCTATAATATCGTTTTTATAACTTACTTTGTCTAAAATAGAATATTTTTTAATATAATCATCAACCTTTTTCAATTCATCATTAAATGAATCAAAATACTGGTCTGTTCCATATTCAAAAGCATCAAAGGCACTTTTAAAATCATAAAAATCGTGGAAACTTCCTGTTCCTGTGTTCTCACTACTAAGATCATCTTCTCTAAATATATTTTTATTAATTCTTGTTTGTCTTATATAATCAGCAACTTCTTTCATATTTTCAAAAATATTTACATATTTTTTGGTATCTGAAGAATCGTTTTCTGTTTCATTCATAAAGAAAGGATTATCTCTTAACATTCTTTTTAATAAATCTTCATCTAACAATTTTCATCACCTATCTTTCAACTATTTGGTTATAAACTTTTATGAATTTATTTTCTGTATCTTCTTTTATTTTTCCAATAGATTTTATATCTTCTATTTCTAAATTCTTAAATACAATTTCATTCAATATTTTTTCAATATTATTTTCAAATTTTAATAACTTGTCTCCATAAATTATTGCTCTCATTGAAACAATGTGTTTCATTTTTCTCTTTATAATTTGATTTCTAAATGCTTGTATAAATTTAACCCATTCTTTATCACTTGCAAGACTTTTTTCAAGTTCAGGATCATAATCAAATTTTAAAATTGCAAATCTATCTAATGATGCTGCATCTAATTGATTCCTTCCTACATAAATATCATCGCCACCCAATCCATAAGTATTTGCACAAGCTACAATTCTAAAGTTTTCATTAGCTTGTACTTTTCCATTAGGAAAGTCAAAGTAACCATTTGCAATAGCAGTATTAAGTATTACTAAAGCTTCAGGAACACTTGCATCAATTTCATCTAATACAAATAATCCACCATCTTTGAAAGCTTTATAAAATTGTGTTTCTTGATATACTCCATTCGCATCTATAAATCCTGTTAATTTATATTCTTGTGTTATTGCATTACTAAAATAGAAATCTAAACCTAATGCTTCTGCAACTTTTTCACAAGTGCTCGATTTTCCACTACCTGCACCTCCTGTTAACATTGCTGGTATATTATTATTTATTAATAATAGTAGATCCTTAAATTTATTATGTGTAACTTGAGTTGTTGTTTTTATTATCTTTTTGTCTTGTTCTATAACTACTTGTGTAATATTCTTTGTTAAGTCCTTTACTATTACAGAACACTCCTTTAATGCATTTTCCTTTATTTCAGGATAAATCCTATCTATAATTTGTTTTGTTAATGTATCTTCTACAATATCCTTTTTCATTTTCTTTTTTCTCCTTTATTTTTAATTTATTTATCTTGCATCTTTTGAATTTGATAGCAAGCCTCTTTTACTTCTGCAAAAATTTCTTTAGTTGTCCATTTCTTACCATTAGTCCTAAATTGTTTTGGCATCATTTCTTCATATCCAGCATAATCTCCATAATGAGCATAGTCCCATCCTATAAACCATCCTTCTACTTTTTGTTTTTCACTTATGCATAAATAATTATTTGAATATGTAAGTCCTCCGTGTACATCAAGATCTATTTCTTTATAAATATCATCATAGTCTTTATTGTACAGTTTATGTCCTCTTGGTATCTTTATATAAGCTACAGGATGTGTTCCTAAATTTAAAATATAATATAATAATCCCAAACAATAACCTGTATCTAATACTTCTATTTTTCTCTCGGTTGAATAAATCATTTCTTTCATTTTCTTTTTTTCTCCTTTTTCATCATAATAACATCCTGTGCAGCCCATTTTTTCTACTCTGCAATGTTTCCATTCTTTATCACCACATTTCACTTTTGTGTACCTCCTAATATTTTTATTAAATCCCAACTTGGATTACCTTCAGCAGATATTGTTTTACTTCCGTGTTTTAATGTTGTTATTACTGTATCTACATCTATCATTCTTACATCGTTTCCTTCAAAACATATAAGGAAATATGCTTTAAAACCTGCATTTTTACATTTCTTCATTTCATCACATTGTTTAATATCTTTATCGACCATATGCCATTTTCTTGTCTTGCATTCTTTTGCGTCAAATACTGCTTTATAGTTTGGAAGAAATATCTCATAATCAAAAGGCTCTCCTTTTATGTATGTTCCATCTTGTAATCTTTCTGCATAATTTTTATGGGCGTGTCCACCTATTGCTTCTACATAATCACATACTTTTTGAATTTGATTTTCAAATTGATATCCTCTTCTTGGCATTTAATCACCTACTTATAAAATAATCTATTTAATATTTGTGTTGCTTGCATTTTATTTAAGTTTTCTGTGTCAAAGTCTTTCATAAATCTTTTGATCATACTAACTTGCTTTTCACTTGCTGGTACTTTTCCCCACTTTCTCATTTGGTCAACATTCCAAATATATTCATATTGTGGATATTCTTCTTGTAAATATTTAAATACTTTATCAAGTGCTCGTTGCATATTCATTTTTTGTCCACCTATCGTTGTTTTTCCTAATTCATCTTGTGCTGGTATTCTTATTCTTTTCTTTGGAATGCTAACTACCATATCACCATTTGGCATCTTGAAATAATTAACTCCGTGTGTATTGTATTTCTGTTCTTTTGCCCATAAATTAACTATTTCTATATTTCTGATCCAACTAGCAGGGCAGTCTGATTTTTTTACTATTAAGTCAGGAAGTTCAAATAAATCACCTTGTATCTCGTCTTGCTTGTTTGTTGGTACAGTATTTAAATCTATTCCAAGTAATGATGGTGCTGTACATAAATTTGCTCTGCCTGTTGTTCCAACTAAATCTATCAATGTAAGTTTTTCTTTTCCTGGATAAAGTCTTAATCCTCTACCTACCATCTGTGTATATAAAGAACTATTACTTGTTGGTCTTGCTATCATTACAGTTTCAACAAGTGGCATATCTGTTCCTTCTGTGAAAATCATACAATTTACAAGTACAGGTATTTCTCTATTTGTAAACTTTTTAATTAATTCATCTCTATTTTTTGTTTTTGCTGTTACTGCTACTGCACCTGGTATTTTTTCTGCAATTGCTTCTGCGTGTTCTACACTACAAGCAAATATTAAAGTTTGTCCTTTTGCATATTTTTTATATGCTTCAGCTATTGCATTATTTAATACTTCTTGATTCATTACTTCTTCTAATTCTCCTGGTGCAAAATCTCCCATTCTTCTTGCTACTTTTGAAATGTCATAACCTATATTTACTCTTAAACAGTAGATATCAGTTAAGTATTTGTTTTGAATTGCCCATTTTATATCTCTTTCAAATATAATGTCTTGGTATATATCATCAAGTCTTACATTATCACCCCTATTGGGTGTTGCTGTAAATCCTAAATGTAGTCTAGGTTTGAAGTAATCATATATTTTTCTATAAGATGTTGCTGCAGCGTGATGTGCTTCGTCTGTTATTATCAAGTCAAAATCGTTAGGCTTGAATTTTTCTAATCTATGTATTATACTTTGTACGGATGCTATTACGACTGGTTCTCCGTTGGATTTGTGATTCGCCATTTCAATTCCAACTGGACAGTCATAGTATTTAATTGGTTGTGTTACTAGTTCTTCTCTATGTGCTAAAACTAGTACACGACCTTTTCTTTTTATGCTTGTAAAAGTTGCTGTTTTTCCTAATCCTGTAGCCATTTGAATTAAATATGCTCCTGGATCAAGATTATCGATTAACTTGTTACATTCTTCTTGGTAATCTCTTAATACTAAATTCAATCAAGACCACCACCTAAATTCTCTTTTTCTATAACATAAGAATTTTTTATCTTATACAAATCTGAATAATTAGTTTTTGCAGCAGTTTCTCCTGTATGATAATTTACAAATGCACCATCTTTACAAAGCCTTTTTATTTTGCCTATTTCTACAGTATAAATTTCACCAGTATAACTTTTCCCTATAAAAACTACTAATTCTCCAACTTTAAAGTCCTTCAAATATCTCACTCCTTTGCTTTTTATATTTTTCTATTCTTTCTTGTGAAAGTCTAATTGTTTCCTCACATTCTTTTTTTTCAAACATACCAATATGTGTATATTCTCTTGATATTCCTAATTGTTCAGCTAACCATCCATATGCCTTATATCTTGTTGTAATTCGTAATGGTTTTTTCCATATCTGATCAAACCAGTAATGTGCTGCTTTCCTGTATCTTCTTAATTCTTCATTGGCCAAAGTTCCAAGTGGTGTGTCTGTTCCTGGATGCACTCCAACAAATGCTCTACAATTTCTGCATAAATAACACTTTCCTTCGCCATATTCTCGGCCATATATTTCTGCATTTGATGTATAAACAACTGGGCTTCCACAATATCTACATATTGTTGGTTTTTCCATTTTTTATTACTCCTTATTGTTTTTTTCTAAACTTTCTTTAAAATCAATATAATGTTCACATTTTTCGCAATTTTCGTCACAATGTGTATATGTTTCTAAAGCTAATGGACAAATTATATATCCTTGTTCTTCTGCTAATGCATCTCTTAACCATTGTTCCATAGTCCTACTCCTTTGGCATTTCATACACTTTTGGAAGTATTGTTATTGCTTTGTTGTTGTCTAAATTGTATTGTCTATATTTGCTTACTATTTCTTGTAATACTTCCTGTGCTCTTTTTTCTGTTTTGTAATATCCTAACTCTCTGTAAATATCATCTATTCCTATTAAAAAAGCTGCAGATATTAACCATCCATCTTTTTCAGCATCTATAATGTCTATGCTCATTATATTGTTAAAATTTATAATTCCTTTTTTATCTTGACTAACTATAATCATACAAATTCCCCCTTAAATACAGTAGCAAGTATCTCTACTGCAAGATTTAATGTTTCGCATAATCTTTCTTCGGTAATTGATTTTGCTTCTTCTGCTTCTCCATTTAGTATTTTTCTTAATTTTGTTCTTTGCATTTCAGTATTTTTTAAATGTTCTATATGTTCTTGAAACATTGATGTTTGAAATTCATATTCCTTACATCTCTTTTCATAGTCTGCTAATATTAGTTGTTTTGTTTTGCTAGCATTTTCAGTAGTTATCTGCTTATTATGAAACATTACTAATAACTGCTTTAATGCTAGAAAACATTGTATTTCTAATAAGTTATAATCTCCAGGAGGTGTTTCAAGTTTTATAGAATCGTTTATGATTTCTTCTTTACTTTTCATTATGGTCTTACCTCCAATTTATTTTTTTTGCATACCTCAAATATGCAATTTATATATAGGTCTTACCTGTCTTACCTTTTTCCGTGAATATATTTATATTTTTTATGAAAGTTTTTATTTTTAGGTTTTAAATAAAAATTCCCATATGTATATTATTATTTTGTAAGAGGTAAGACTTTTATATTTTTATTTTATGTAATCGGCTTGGCTCTATATTTTTTTATAGTCTTACCTTAGGCTTACCTTGGTCATTTTAGGTAAGCCTAAAATGGTAGATCTTCCATATTTTGTTGTTGATATTTTTCCTCATAAGCAAGATCTGATTTCTCTGGTTCTAATCTAAATTTTATATAGTTTGCTTTTACTCCAAAAGCCTTTGTTTGATGTGTGAATTTCCCTTGTGAATTGCGTTCTATTTGATTTCTATCTGCAAAGTTTCTTATTACTGCTGAAAAATCAAAACCTGCTTTGTTTAATGCTTCAGCATATAAACTTTTATTTACTAAACAAATATCTTCAGCTTCGACATATTTACCCCAAATTTCTCCGTTTTCATTTTCTCTAAATCTATTTATATTTTGTGAAATCCAGTTCATTGTCCATTCATATGCTCTTGTGGAAACATCAACTTCTTTTGCACTTGTAAGCCATCCACTTACATCTTCTATTGTTAATTTTCCATCTTTAAAAATTAAGTCTGTAGATATTTCATCAGCAAGTAAAACTGTGGCCATAGCCATTGCTTGCTTATCTGTAGTATCTGTTTTTTGTAGTATATTTTGAAATATCTCTCTATACCTTTGTTGTAATTCTTCTTGTTTAGGAATATTATTTATAAATTCTTTACCAGCAAATCCGTAATTTTTTCTAACAAAGTTACTTACAAAATTACCATCTGCAATTACTTTTTCTGTTGCTTCTACTTCAATTACTCTGTTTTTTACTCCTCCACCTGAAGTTGCTTTTGTTATTGGTTCTTCTCCTGTAAATAGGAAACAGCAATTCCATTCTTTTAGAAGTTCTATTCCACCATAGGCCTTACCTCTACCTCTATCAACACCTTCTGTTAAATACATTACCAGGTTATCAAAACTGTCCCATCTACTTTTAATTGTTTGTAATTCATCTCCTGCAAATGGAATATCGTGTACGAATGCTGCATATCTTGCTAGTGCTACTTGTGTTGCATTTAATGTTCTTACTAATTTTCCTACTTCAGGATTACCCCAAACACTCATTGCAAGCATTAAGCCTACTGTTTTACCTGTTCCTGTTCCACCCCATATATGTACTACGAATGGCAGTACCCCTAACATTTGATTTAATGTACTAGCAAATGAAGATGCTAAAAGTAAATGTGCAATTTTGCTTTCTTTTCTTACTTTTCTACATACTTCTTTCCATTCTTCATATTCTCCAACTTCTCGTATGCTTGCATATACATCTTTAAATGCTATGTCGCCATCATACTTTAAGTCGCCTACATAAGGTGCAAATTCATTTTCTATCCATCCTAACCTGTCCGTGCTACGATTTACTGGAATTTCTTTTGCATTTAAGGAAACTACATCTGCAATATATGAAACTAGATCCTTTGCATTCTCTGAATTTACTTCTATTCCCCTATCTGATAATTGGATAATATTAGATTTATTTGCTACCATACTTCTTTCAATTGTTATGTACTGCCATTTATTATCTTTGAAAAATGCTAGTTTTATTTTTTCAGTTTCAGAGTCAACATTAATTAATCTTTCTACTGGTAATATAGGATGTGAACAAGCTACTATTGTCTGTGGTATCATACCTGCACCCATAATACTTTTAGTGACTCCTGTATCTTCACATTCCCACTTTCCACACTTTAGTTTCTCAATTGGTGGTTGTGTGAATTGAATTGTATTGCTACCTCTTTGTTTAAATCGTTGTGCAAATTCTGTTTGGTATGCTTTTAAAAGTTTGTCAAAACTCCTTATATTTCCAAGTTCCCTGGCCTTATCTTGTAATCGTATAATTAGTGTTGTCCTTGCTATTTGGTTATCTATTGAAAAAATATGTTCAAATACTTCTTTATCTAAAATTTGTTCTTTTGTTAATTCACTAATCTCCCCAAAAGGTGTAAACCCCTCATCAATTAATTGCTCTGAAAGTTCTAACTCTTGATTCAATTCTTCTCACCACCTTTTTTTCGTTTTTCCAAAACCATATTTTATCTTCGTTTGTTCCGTTTATAAAAATATTTTCTATTAAATAATCAATATAATCTTTATTGTGCATTGCTTCTACAAACAATTCATTTGGATCTTCTTCCATATTTTTAGGTGCATATTCTTCTTCCCATCTCCAAAGTAAATGTAGATAATCACACAATAATTGAAATGTTTTATTCTCCCATTGCTTAAATATTTCTTCTGTTTTTTGCTTATTTTTATATTTATTAATTTCAAAATAATTACTTTTTTGATTTGGATCTAATCCTAATCCTAAAGTGTAGTTTATACTTTTTGCTGCTTCTAAAGCATTTATATTTAACAATTCTGATACAAGAGAAATTGAGTCGCCACCTTTTCCACATCCAAAGCATTTCCATATTTGTTTTTGTGGTGATATTGAAAGACTTGCTGTTTTTTCTTTATGGAATGGGCATACACATTTATATGCCCTATTCAGTTTCAATCCATAAAGTTCTGCTACTTTTACTATATTTGCTCTTTCTTTAACTTCTCTGATCAAACTCATAGTTTACCTCCTAAAAAGGAAGGTCGTCATTATTTGACGCTGTTGTTTCAAATTCGTATGCCTCACCTTTATCTGCTATTTTCTTTGGATTAGGTATCTTTGCTTCTTCTGCTTTATCATAAGATACTGCAAAAAATGGTCTTACACTTGTATGTATTTGACCATCTTGTCCTTCAAAATCTTCTTCTCTAAATACTAATCCTATTTTTTTATTGACTAATTTTTGTTCATCAAAATCAAACTTGAAATTTGTATTTGATGCTTCTACTGAAGTTATAAGACCTTTAAATTTTGGATTTGTTGTTCCTGGATTATATCCTTCAGTAAATACTGTCCAAATACCACTCCACTTTCTTTCTTCAGGAGATCTAGTATCATTATCAAATTTCTTTTGATAAAAATCTTTGTATTCTCCTTCTGCAATGTCAAATCCTATTTTTAGAAATTCTTTCCCTGCTTGTGTTTTTTCACAAACTACTTTTTTAATTAAGCATTTATATCCTCCTGCTGGTAATGTTTCAAATTCTCCGAAGCTTTGTGCTTCATCATATCCTGCTGGCTTTTCCATAATTATTTACCTCCAATAATTTTATTTTTTAAATCATCAATAATTTTTTCCATTTCGTTTGATGTAACTTTATGTATTTCTATCTTTTCAATTTTATCTTCAGCTTTGTTCTCTGCTGCACACATTTTTGGTTTTTGCAATTCATCATATTTATTAGCCTTAATTACTAATTCTTTGTATTCTTCACTAGTTATCATTACTACCATTATTTCTCACCTCTTTTCTTTTTTTGAAACCATTTCCAAAATCCTCTAAAGTCTGATCTATATCTTTTGGCCACACCTTTGTTATGGTCTTTCCATTGTTTTTTTAATTGATTTCTTTCAATTTTTCTTTGAAGGCTCATTTTTGTTTTCCTCCTTTTTACTTAATTCGTAATACTCTCTAATTGTTTGATCTACCATTTTTAAATCATTATCTATTTTAAGTTCAAACATATCCATAGGGCTTTTTGCTGGGTTAGTTCCATCAGAATTTGTAATAAAGAAATGCTCACTTCCTTCTACTTGACAAAGTAGAACTATTGAAAATAATCCTTCTACAGTAAGTTGATTATCAAGCATTTTTCCTAAAGTTTTTGCTTTTAGTTTTCCGTTATCTGCTAACTCTGTGTGATGTAACATATATACAATACAATCATTAGGTGTTCTTTTAATAATGAAATCAATTAAATCTTTAAAATTTAAAGCCATATTAGTAAATTTGCCATAACCTACTTCTTTTGCGTGTTCAAAACTTTCAAAGGCCATTAAGTATTGTGAATCGTCTATTACATAAGTTTTAAAATTCCCTTTTTGTATATTTGATTTTATCTGTGCATATGTAACATTGTCTGCTTTATTTAGTTGCTTTTTAAAAGGTAGTGGCTTACCTGCTACATTGTAAATTGCAACATCTTCTTTTTCAAAATTTCTTAAGCTGCAGCTTTTTCCTGAACCTGATTCGCCTAAAATTAATACTGGTATTCCCATATTTATTCTCCTTTCTTAAATTGACCATATAAAGTAATAACCGTTTTTCCATTTACTTTTTGAATTTGGTCTTTTGATATATGTTCTACATTTTCTGTATAACCTAGTTCGTGATCATAATCGAATAGAAATTTCACATAAATATCATCTTCCATTATTTTATCCTCAAACTTTCCCCTCTTGGTTCTAAATGAGCAAAAGGTAATTCTTTTCCTGCCTCTAAATCGGCTCTTATTTTATCCATATCATTTTCAATAACTGTTTTTGTGTATTCTTCAGGTACATCTCCATCAATAGTAAGTGATTGCTTTCCACCATTTTTTGCTATATTAAAACTGAATAAATCTGTTGCAAATTTAGTTTTTCCTGTAGATTTCATTGTGTTAAATAGGTTTTGTTTTAATGCTTTTACTCTATTTTCAAATACTTTTGCACTTTCTGTTAGTCTTTTTGCTTCTTCTTTTCTAGCATTTTGTTTTGCTTCAAGTTCCTTTATAATTTTTGCATATCCATCTGCCTTATCTTCAATTTCTCCTTCTATGCCTTCTAATGTATCTAATATCATTTGTTCATCTACTTCTTCGTCATATAACATATTAAGTACAGTTTCATAGTTGTTTGTTAATTGGTATAAATTACTCATCTTCTTGTTCCTCCTTTTCAAACATATTACCTTCCATTGTATGTAAAATAACCATTCCACTTAGCATCATTGTAAGTTGGAATTTTGCATCATCTTTATGATTATCTCCTGCTGGTTTATCTATAGTTTTCATCATTGCATTGTTGTAAATTTCTTTTAATTCTTCATATGTATATGTCTTTCCTTTTCTAATTTTTAAATTTTCCATTTTTTCTTGTCCTTTCTAACTTTCTATGTTAAAATATAAATAGAAAGTATTTATATAAATATTTTTACGAATCATCTATTTTTCAGTTTGGTTGCTGGTAGATGGTTCTTTTTTTAAGTTATCTTCACAGATGAATAAAATTTGTTGTAAAATTTCTCTTAATTCAGCTTCATTATGAAATTCGTCTATATCTGAAATAAGATCTTTAATTTTTTGATATCCCATATTAATTCCCTCCTTTCAAAAGTTTCAAATTATTTTTCATATGTCTTAATGTAGTTAGCATATTGTTGTATCTATATATGATAAATAAACTTTTCACATAAACTCTAATATTCATTTCTGTTGTTTCCTTTCTTTTTAGTTTTGCTTTCTTCGTAAATTGTTTCTATGATCATTATGATTACTAAACCTAATAATGGAATAAAATATTCTCCTCCTATTGCTTCATATCCTCTTGCTGCAGTTGCATATTTTATTACAATTGGTGTTAATATAATTGTTGCTATAATAACTAATAATTCTAAAATTCTTACAATAAACTTTTTCTTGTTAATTTTCATTTGTAATCACCTCTTCTCCTAAAATTTTCTTTAGTAATTCAAGTTTTGTTTCTGCTTGGATTCTTTTTTCTTTTTCCTTTTCATATATTTCACGGCTTACAGAATTTCCTCCAACTTTTATTTTGTAATGTCCACCTTCAGTTTGTTTATATTCTAATTCGTTGTTGTCAATCATTCGCTTAACTTCTTTATGGCCAATATGAAATCTTGTCATATATTCGTTTAAGCTGATCCACTCTTCCATTTTGATTTCCCCCTTATAATAGTGTGTCGTCTCGCATTTTTATTTTTCTTCATTTTTGCCCTCCTTTTCTCCACTTTGGGTGGAATAACAAGGCAAAATAATACACTCTTTAGGTACTTTATAAAGAATACAAAGTTCATTGAAATTATATACATCTATCGCTGTTTTTCCCTTTTCCCAGGCAATAATAGTATTTTTACTTTTATGTATCTTTTTGGCCACTTCATCTAGTGTAAGCCCTGCGTTTACTCTTGCTGCAGTTAATGTTATCTGTAATTTCTTTTCCATCTAATCTTCACTTCCTTCCTTAATTTTAAAGTCATTCTATTACACTTTGGGTGGAATGTCAATACTTTTAGTAAAAAATTTTTCGCTTTTTTATTGTTTTTTTTTACTTTCGGTGTTATAATGTAGGCATATCATAAAAAGGAGGGTTTAAAAATGCTATCCAAAGATGACACTTATAGAAAAATATTTTCAAACAATCTTAATTACTATATGCAAATAAATAGCAAGATCCAAGATGATCTAGTAAGAGATTTAGGATTAAAGAGTTCTACTATCTCTAGTTGGTGTAATGGTCAAAAATTACCTCGTATGGATAAAATTGTACTTTTATCTAATTATTTTGGAATACACTTTTCAAAGTTAATTGAGGAAAGAACTGATAATAATTATTTTGAATTTATAGCAGAAGATGATGCTATGTTTCCAATTCTTGATGTTGGAGATGTTGCTCTTGTATATAAACAAACTGAAATTGATAATATTTCAGCACCAAATAAAGGAACATATTTAATAAAATTAGGAAATAAAAATACAATTAGAAAAATTGTTTTAAATGAAGATAAAAATGGTTATTCTTTAATTGCAATGAACCCTTACCATAAGATTATAGGCATATCAAAAGATGAATTATATTCTAAAATTCAAATAATGGGAAAAGTAGTGAAATCTGAAAATAAAAGTGCTTTTAAATAGAAGAAGGGAGATGTTATAATATGTTACAATGTAAACACTGTGGTAGCACAAATGTAGTAGCCCAAGCAGTAGAAAAGCAAAAGAAAAGAGGAATTATAATGTCCTTAATTTGGATTATACTTGCTGTCTGTACTTGTGGACTTATTTTATTAATTCCATTGCTTACTAAAAAAGGTAGCAAAACAAAATCAGTTATAGTTTGTCAAAATTGTGGTAAGATTACAAAAACATAAAAAAAGGATAATGTGTTTCAACTTTGCGAGACGACACACATTATCCAGGGCGTAAACACTCGAAAGTGATTACTCATTTATTATATAAAAATGAGCCTTCATTTTCAAGTGTTTTGAAAGAAAATATTTGAAAAATGGAGGAATTTTTATGGCCGTAAAAACTAACTGCGTCAAAAATGGTGTTCCATATTATAGAATCCACCGAAAGATTAATGGTAAGTATGAAGATTTTTATGGAAAAAACAAGTCAGATGCAGAAGATCAATATTACGAAAGAAAAAAAGAAGCCGAAATTGGTGTAATACAAACAAAAGATATTACTACAAAAATACTACTCCATAAGTGGCTTTTTTCTATTAAAATACACGAAATAAAGGACACAACATTAGAATCATATGAGTGTACATTTAGAAATCATATAAAGCCATTTGCATTTGCTGATATTCCTATTAAAAAGATTTCAAGTATTGTTGTGCAAGATTTTTATAATATGCTTTTCAAAAAAGGGCGTTCTTCAGATATAATTGAGGATGTTCATAAATTACTACATCAATTTTTTATATATTGTGAAAAGGATGGCCATATTGGTAAGAATCCTTGTGGAAAAGGATTAGTTAAAATCCCTAAAGATAAAAATGTAGATGTAGATGAAATTATTGAAAAACAAAAGCTTCCATTTAACTATTTTAGGGATGATGAAGTTCCTATATTAAGAGAAGCATTTAAGGATAATAAATATGAAAAAGTTGTTGATTTTGCACTTGGTACAGGAATGCGTGAAGGAGAAATTGTTGGCCTGAAATGGATACATTTGAATTTTGAAAAGAAAGAAATCTATGTAAAGAACAATACTACTCGTGCAGCTACCTTTAATGATGAAGGAGAAAAAACAGGATATGAAACTAAAGATGGAACACCAAAAACAGAAAGCAGTATTGATATTATACCAATGTCAGACTCTATTTATGATCTATTAATGAGCCTACCTCGTGACTCTGAATATGTATTTACTGCTAATGGCCATCAAATAGATAAAAAGGATCTTGAAAAAGTGTGGAGAAAAACTTTATTAGCACTATCAAAGAAATTAGAAGAAAAGAATATAAAATTTGAATATAGAAAGTTCCACGATTTAAGACATACATTTGCAGTATTATTACTTCTAAAAGGAACAGATATATACACTATTATGAAATTATTAAGACATAAGAAAATATCATCTACTGAAATATATCTTGCAGTTTTACCTGAATCAAAAGATACTTCAGTTAATAAATTAAATTATTTATTCCAAAACTAAAGTGGGAAATAAGTGGGAAAACATAAAAATAGCAAGGTGCTACAAATCTTTGTAACCCTTGCTATTACTATATTTCTTATTGTATAATCTCTGATACTACACCAGAACCTACTGTTCTACCACCTTCACGGATAGCAAATCTTAATCCTTTTTCTATAGCGATTGGTGTGATTAATTCTATTGTCATAGCTACGTTATCACCTGGCATAACCATTTCAACTCCAGCTGGTAAATCAATAACACCTGTAACGTCTGTTGTTCTGAAATAGAATTGTGGTCTATATCCATTAAAGAATGGTGTATGTCTTCCACCTTCTTCTTTTGTTAGAACATAAACTTCTGATTTAAATTTTGTATGTGGGTTAATTGTTCCTGGTTTAGCAATAACTTGACCTCTTTCAATGTCTTTTCTATCGATTCCTCTTAAAAGAACTCCTATATTATCTCCAGCTTCTGCTTGATCTAATAATTTTCTGAACATTTCAACACCAGTAACAACTGTTTTTCTTCTTTCTGCTGATAATCCTACGATTTCAACTTCATCTTGAACTTTAACAATTCCTCTTTCTACTCTACCTGTTGCAACTGTTCCACGTCCTGTAATTGTAAATACGTCTTCAACTGGCATTAAGAATGTTTGATCTGTTGGTCTTTCTGGAGTTGGTATATATGAATCTACTGCTTCCATTAATTCTTTCATTGGAGCATATACAGCATCATTAGGATCTGTAGATGTTGATTCTAATACTTTTAATGAAGATCCTTTTATAATTGGAATTTCGTCTCCAGGGAATTCATATTTAGATAATAAATCTCTAACTTCCATTTCAACTAATTCTAATAATTCTGGATCATCAACCATATCGCATTTATTTAAATAAACAACGATATATTTAACTCCAACTTGTCTTGCAAGTAATATATGCTCTCTTGTTTGAGGCATTGGTCCATCAGCCGCTGAAACAACTAATATAGCACCATCCATTTGAGCAGCACCTGTAATCATATTTTTAACGTAGTCAGCGTGTCCTGGGCAGTCAACGTGTGCATAGTGTCTGTTATCTGTTTCATATTCAACGTGAGCTGTGTTAATTGTTATACCTCTTGCTTTTTCTTCTGGAGCTCCATCAATTTGATCATAAGCTGCATATTGAGCTTTTCCTAATAATCCTAAATATTTTGTAATAGCTGCAGTTGTTGTTGTTTTTCCATGGTCAACGTGTCCGATTGTACCAATGTTAACGTGTGGTTTTGTTCTTTCGAATTTAGCTTTAGCCATTTTTAAATTCCTCCTTTAATTTCTTCAGAGATTTGCTCTCTTCCTTATTTTATTTTAAAAATTTAATGACTTGTTAATCACTTGCATTTTACACTATAAAGAATAAAATTGCAAGCTTTTTTACATTTAATTCCGTAGGCTAATTTAATACTATTTATAAAAAGCCTACTTATAACTATATTTAATATTAATCTTCTTTTTTAGCTCTAGAAGCAACGATTGTTTCAAGAACTGATTTTGGAACTTCCTCATAATGAGATGGTTCCATAGAATATGTTCCTCTACCTTGTGTTTTAGAACGTAAGTCTGTTGCATATCCAAACATTTCAGATAATGGAATAAATGCGTGAATTTCTTGCATTCCATCATTTCCATCCATACCTTCCATTCTTCCACGTCTAGAGTTTACATCTCCTATAACATCTCCCATATATTCTTCTGGAACTGTTATTTCAACTTTCATTATAGGCTCTAGTATAACTGATTTAGCTTGCTTACATCCTTCTTTAAATGCCATAGATCCTGCAATCTTGAATGCCATTTCTGAAGAGTCAACATCATGGTAAGATCCATCTACTAAAGTAGCTTTAAAGTCTATAACTGGATATCCAGCAAGAGTACCACTATCTGCTGCTTCTCTAATTCCTTCTTCAACTGGTTTAATATATTCTTTTGGAACAACACCACCAACGATTTTGCTCTCAAATTGAATACCTGTTCCTGGTTCTAATGGTTCCATTTCTAACCATACATGACCATATTGTCCTCTACCACCAGATTGACGAATAAATTTACCTTCAACTCTAACTTTGTTTCTTATAGTTTCTTTGTAAGCAACAGATGGCTTACCAACACTACATTCAACTTTAAATTCTCTTTTTAATCTATCAACAATGATATCTAAGTGAAGCTCACCCATACCGGCAATAATAGTTTGACCTGTTTCATGGTTTGTATATGTTTTAAATGTAGGATCTTCTTCAGCTAATTTTGCAAGTGCAATTCCCATTTTTTCTTGGTTAGCTTTATCTTTTGGTTCGATAGCTATATCAATAACTGGTTCTGGGAATTCCATTGACTCTAAAATTATTGGATGATCAGGATCACATAATGTATTTCCTGTTGTAACTTCTTTTAATCCTACTGCAGCTGCAATATCACCAGAATATACTTTATCAATATCTTCTCTGTGATTTGAATGCATTTGTAAAATTCTACCAATTCTTTCTTTTTTATCTTTGCTTGAATTTAAAACTGTTGATCCAGACTCTAATGTTCCTGAGTAAACTCTAAAGAAACATAATTTTCCTACGAATGGATCTGTAGCAATTTTAAATGCTAATGCAGCAAATGGTTCTGCATCTGAAGTTTTAGCTTCTGTTTCTTCTCCATCTAATGTTTCACCTTTAATGTGTGGTATATCAAGAGGTGATGGCATATAAGCAACAACCGCATCAAGTAATTCTTGTACACCTTTGTTTTTATATGAAGATCCACATACAACTGGTACTATTTTATTAGCTATTGTTCCAGTTCTTAATCCTCTTTTGATTTCTTCTTCAGAAAGTTCTTCACCTTCTAAATATTTCATCATTAATTCTTCGTCTTGTTCAGCAACTGATTCTATCATTTTTTCACGATATTCTTTTGCTAAATCTGCTAAATCTGCTGGTATATCTGTTTCTTCAACATCTTTTCCTAAATCATCTTTATGAATAAAAGCTCTCATTTTTATTAAGTCAACAATTCCTTGGAAATTATCCTCTGCTCCTATTGGTAATTGGATTGGAACTGCATTTGCTTTTAATCTATTTTTTAATTGATCTACACAAAGCATGAAGTTTGCACCAGTAATGTCCATTTTATTTACATAAACCATTCTTGGTACATTATATTTATCTGCTTGTCTCCAAACTGTTTCTGTTTGTGGTTGAACACCACCTTTAGCTGCTAATACTGTTACAGCACCATCTAATACTTTTAAAGATCTTTGAACTTCAACAGTAAAGTCAACGTGTCCTGGAGTATCTATAATATTTATTCTATTATCATTCCAAAAACATGTTGTACAAGCAGAAGTAATTGTTATACCTCTTTCTTGTTCTTGTGCCATCCAGTCCATTGTTGCAGCACCTTCGTGAACTTCTCCTATTTTGTGAGTCTTTCCTGTATAGAAAAGAATTCTCTCTGTAGTAGTAGTTTTTCCTGCATCAATGTGAGCCATTATTCCTATATTTCTTGTTCTTTCTAATGGATATGCTCTTTCTGCCACTTTTTTATCCTCCTTATAATAATGTAAGCAATCTAATGATTGCTTAAGATATCTGTAACTCGCTACGCTCGTACAGCTATCTTAATTTTACCATTTGTAATTTTACTAACTGTGCGAATTTATGAGCTACAGTTAGTAAATATGGATGTCTTAATCAGACTTACTATTTTACCATTTGTAATGTGCAAAAGCCTTGTTAGCTTCAGCCATTTTATGTGTATCTTCTTTTTTCTTAAATGCTCCACCATTTCCGTTGATAGCATCTATAATTTCTCCTGCTAATTTTTCAGACATTGTTTTTTCATGTCTTTTTCTAGCATAAGTTACTAACCATCTTAAACCTAAAGTTTGTCTTCTTTCTGGTCTAATTTCTAATGGTACTTGATATGTTGCTCCACCAACTCTTCTTGCTTTTACTTCAAGAACTGGCATTATGTTTTCTAAGGCTGCTTCAAATACTTCTAATGGATCTTTTTGTTCTTTTTCTTTGATTATATCAAAAGCACCATAAACTATTCCTTGAGCAACTGATTTTTTACCATCTAGCATTATATTGTTGATTAATTTTGTAACAACTTTACTATTATATAATGGATCTGGTAATACATCTCTTTTTGCTATATATCCTTTTCTTGGCACTATTCTTCCCTCCCATTTTAATATTTTATATTCTGTACATCGTACAGAAAGGTACTCTGAAAAGATTATTTCACTTTCCCGTAATAGTGCAAGATTTCTTATATATTCTTATAAAGAATAATGCACTATTATCAATCAATAATTTTATTTTTTAGGTTTTTTAGCTCCGTATTTAGATCTAGCTTGCATTCTATCTTTAACACCTGCTGTATCTAATGTACCTCTAATAATATGGTATCTAACACCTGGTAAATCTTTTACCCTTCCACCTCTTATAAGTACAACACTGTGCTCTTGTAAATTATGTCCTACACCTGGTATATAAGATGTAACTTCATATCCATTTGAAAGTTTAACTCTGGCAACTTTTCTTAAAGCTGAGTTAGGCTTTTTTGGTGTAACTGTTTTAACAACTGTACACACACCTCTTTTTTGTGGTGCTCTATGATCAGTTTGAACTTTTTTTCTAGAGTTATAACCTTTTTGTAATGCAGGAGCTGTTGATTTTGTTTCTGATGTTTGTCTTCCTTTTCTTACTAATTGATTAATTGTTGGCATTCTTCTTTTTCACCTCATTTCTTATATAAATAATAATACGCTATAATATAGGTTTCCCTATACAATAGCGTATTAATTTTACCATTTTTAACATATATTGTCAATAGTTTTGTGTTTATTTTTATTGTTTCCGTAGGCTTTTATAGATATTATAATATTATATGTTTTAACCTATATTATTTCTTAAATCCATATATGCGTAGCAATTATCTTCCTTCATCATTTCTTTCACTTTTTTTATGTGCTTTCTTCTTATCTACTGGTTTTGTCATGCAATCTATTTTTTTGCTTCCTGTAAATCCTGCATCAAAATCATATTTTCTTTCTTGTGGCTTTGTTTTTTTCACTTCTGTAGTTGTTTTCCTTGTATTTTCATATAAATCCATAATAAAACTTATTAATCCCATATCTTCCTCTTTCTAAAAATAACTATACATAAATTTGTATAGTTATTTTTAATTAATATGTATTATCTTTCTTCTCCATCATCTTCTTTAGTTTTTGATGGTTTCTTTTTTCTTATTGCTCTATAATCTTCTTCTCTGGATCCTGTAAATTTCTCTTCTGATTCATATTCTCTTGGCTCTTGTTTTACTTTTGGCTCTTCTGTTTCAGTTCTTCTAGCATTTTCATATATATCTTCCGCTGTTAGACCTGCGTCTCCAATATTATAAGCTATTCCTAAAGCCTTTAAAACATTAGTAACTCTTGTGTTTTCAACTGTCCTTGTTGCTACTTTTACTCCTTCTGTTACACTTTTAGTTACTTTAGATGCTATTTCTGCTGCATCTATATCTGTAACAGGTAAATCAGTAACAGAAGTTGTTAAATTTTCTACAGTTTCTGCTGCCTTTTTAGCAGTTTCTGCTACAGCACTTTTTACTGGAGTTAAATCTAAATCTTTGCACAAATCTGATAATTTTACCCAATATCTATCTCCTACAGATACATATAAACCTGAAAGACTTTCAGCATCAACATTCCCTATTGCGTCCATAAGTGTGTCTAAAGAAACATCTTGGCTTAATACTCCATTTGCATCTAATAAATTGGAAGCGAAAGTTCCATCTGTTAATACTGGAGCTTGTAATCCTGATACATCAGAAAGTCCAGTTCCTCCATTTCCTACACTTTTAAAAATTGCTGTAACTTTCTCATTTCCTGTCAAACTATACATAGCAGGTCTTGCTTCTCCGCCATATACTGAGTAATATCCTTCAATTTGTTTACCAGCATTTGATGACATTAAATCTCTCATACTAATATCACTACTAATTCCGCTTGTATCTATAGAATCTGGTGTTAAAGGCTCTGGTGTTAAAGTTCCTGGAGTTGTAACTCCTGGCGTAGGTTCAGTAGTACCTAAATTTGGTTTAGGATTAGTTTTATTTGGTACTTTTACATCTGTTGGTTGTTCTATTGGTACTTCTTTTGTTGTATGCTTTAATAGCCATTCTTTTATTTTTGGTCCTACAAATTTTCTAATTCCCAAACGAGTAAGCATTTTCACTCCAGTTATCGTTCTAGTAACATTTTCTTTATTTGCAACATAGTGTTGGTCTAATCCTATTGCGTCAGTTTGTACTGTTTGTGAAATTTTCTTTTCTTCATTTGATGTTCTATCTCCTGCTACTTGTGCTTTTGCTGCATTTAAATCTTCTAAAGTTAATTCTAATTTTTTTCTATTTTCTGGACTTGCTGCTTCCAAATCCTTTTTTATCATTTCTATTTGTTCATCTAAGCTCTTATCCATAAATTCTGTTTGTTTTCTTACAGCTTCTCTTTGTGCCATCTCTGTATATTTTTTAACTATTGACTGTTTTATATCATGTGCACCCGCTGATAATATTGCTGCATTTCCTTCTTTTGCTTTGAATATACTATTCCATCTGCTTTTAAAATATCCTTGTCCTTGTGATTGAAAATAATCTCTTCTTGCAACATATCTGTGTGTTCTCTTATTTGAATACACTCCTGCTGTTGTACCTGTTTCAACTCCAGTTATTCTATCATATATTGGTGCAACAATTTTTGAACCTATAAATTTGTTAATTGGAGCAGTAACATGATTTCTAAAAAATTTTGCTGCATTTCCTATTCCTCTAAAAATATTTCTTACTATTTGACCTTCCTGCATTTTGCTATATGGAACCTTTTCGCCATATTTCCCTAAAGTCATTAAATTAGTACTCGTAGCCAAAAGTCCATTATATGCATGGTTATCTGTTGCTACATAATCATCATCTTCTTTAAAAGCTTTTTCTGGATCATCAAATTTTGAATAAACACTTAAATCTCCTGCTTGCTTTTTACTTCTTCTTTCAATTCTTTCAACAATTTCTTCTAATTGTAAAAATGTTAAATCTTCTTGCATTTCTGGATAATCTTCAACAGTTTGATATACACCAACTTTTCTAGCTCCATCTTTATCAGTAAATTCAAAATCCTTATCTATAATATGATCTTCTAATCTATATAATCTATCTTTATATTCTGCTCCTTTTTTTCTATTTCCATAGAATTTATCAAGCATGTCTCTTCTTCTCATCTCATATTCAGTCTTTATAGCTTCTACATCTATTTCAGGTGTTATTGCAGGATATTTTACTTCTACTTGCCCTTTTTCATTTATTTTAAATAATTCTTTTGCTTTTGCTAATGATTCAAGCTCTTCAATATTACTTTCAACATATCTTTTTTGTGAATTTATATCACCAAAGCTTCTTCCATCTAAATCTGATATTTGTTTTTCTACTTCTGATAATTGATTTTCTTTTCCCGCAATTATTTTTTCAAGTTCACTTATTCTTGCTTGTGTTTCTTTACTCTCTCTATCTCTTTTTTCTGGATTTGTTAATAATTCTAATTGTTCTTCCCATTGATATAATTCTTCATATCTATTTTTGTGTAACTGATTACCACGAGCAACAATCATTGCCCTTCTATTAGCTATTTTGCTTTTTAATTCTTTTATTTTTTCTTCTCTTACTTTTTCAGCAATCTCATCAGAAATATCTACTGGTTCACTTTGTTTTGGCTGTGATGCTTTACTTCTTAAAGATTCTAGTTCTTCTCTTGCATCTTCTAGTTCTTTTTGTAATTCAGCTTTCTTTTTTTGAAAACCTTCTAAATCTAGATTTTTTAGAATTCCTTTATATAAATCAAGTCTTTTCTCAATTTGCTCAATTTCAACAAAACTATATTCTTCTTTAGAATCAGTTAAAAGTTTTTTTAATTCATCAATTACATAACTTGCTTTTATATAGTCTTTTTCTTTTTCAAGCAGTTCTCTTATTTCTTCTTCCTTTTCAGCTCTTCTACTTTTTATATCTTGAATTAAATGTTGCATTTCTGGGCTGGAAGTAGCACCATTTTCTTCTTTTAATATTGACTCTAATTCAGTTTCTAATCTTTTTAGTACAACTATTGGATTTTGATCATCAGAAAACTCTCGTTCTAATATTTTAGAATAGTCTTCAATCTTCTTTTCAATTATTTCTTTTTTCACGCCATATTTAAATTCTTCGTTTTCTGCCATATATTACCTCCTAAATAGTTTTAAGATTTACATTCTAGCAAACAAAATGTGGACATTTATGATTAATAGTATTTTTCATAATGTCCACTTTTGTTCTATATTCTAATTTCTATTCTCTTTCTTCACCTTCATTTTCTTTATCTCTTCCTGCACTACCGCCTGATTGTGTTGGTACTGGTGTATCAGATTGTGTGTGGAAAGGATCGCTTTCTGGTCCACCATGTTCATGTGATTCATCATCACCTAATAAATCTTCGTCATCTCTATCTTTTCTACTGAACAATCTTCTTAAAAATCCTGGTTTCTTTTCATCTGGTTCATATTCTTCGTCTTCATCTTCAGCTTCTATTTCATATCCAAGAACATCTTCTGCATCAATTTCTTTACTATCTATATAGTCTTGAGCTATACCACTATATTTTTTTGAAGGAAATAATAATCTTAATTTACTAAATAATCCTGGTTCTTCTTCAGCTTCTAATCCTTCTGTTATAGCAAAAGCTTCTTTCTTTAATTTATATTTCTCCCATGGATTTAACATACTATATGTTTCTTCTCCAGTTAATTCATCTGATGGAGCTGGTGTTGGTGTTGGTCCTGGTGTTGGAGCTGGAGTCGGTGTTGGTCCTGGTGTTGGAGCTGGAGCTGGTGTTGGTCCTGGTGTTGGAGCTGGAGTCGGTGTTGGTCCTGGTGTTGGAGCTGGAGCTGGTGTTGGTCCTGGTGTTGGAGCTGGTGTTGGTGTTGGTCCTGGTGTTGGAGCTGGAGCTGGTGTTGGTCCTGGTGTTGGCGCTGCTGGCTTTCTATCTTCTCTTTTTAATAATTTATTTATTTCTTCTGCTGATTTTTCAAATTCTTGTGCTACAGCTGCTTTTTGTTCATCACATAATTTGATTGCAGAATTTACTATATCTAATTGTGATTTTAGTTCTTCATATCTTTCATTTAATGCTCTTAATTCTGCTCCATTAGTTACTATTCCTCTACTTGTTGCTGTCCTGCTTCCTGGCTCATACTCAAATTTAAATTCATCTAATTGAATTAATATGCCTCTCATTTCATGATCTATTTTATTTACCTCTTTTTGAAGTTTCATTGAAGTTTGAGTATAATATGCTGATCTTTTATTTCTTAATTCACTAATTTTTTTATCTTTTTCATCTTGATCTAAAGAATTTTCTTCTTCTGTCTTCTTATTTTCCAATTCTTCTAATCTTTTCTTTGCTTCTTCAACTGTATCTTCTAATTCACGTTTTGCTCTAATTGCTTCTACATAATCCATATATCTTGTATCTAAGGAAGCTAGTTCATCTTCATATTTTTCAATTTGATACTTTGCTCTTCTAATTTCATCATTAATTGTTTTTAAAGCTTCTGAGTTTAAAATTCCATTTTGTTCAACTTCAAAAGCTTTAATTTGTTCTTGAACTTGTTCTAAAATTGTTTTTTCTTCGCCTGCTGGTTCTTCTCCTTCTGGTCTTTCTTCATCTGCTGGTTTTTCTCCTTCTGGTCTTGCTTCGCCTGCTGGTTCCTCTCCTTCTGGTCTTTCTTCACCTGCTGGTTCTTCTCCTTCTGGTCTTTCTTCACCTGCTGGTTCTTCTCCTTCTGGTCTTTCTTCAC